>NZ_JAYSAH010000020.1:0-9212 GCF_041916015.1 Sphingopyxis sp.
GCGGATCACTTCTGCGAGCAGCTTTGGATCGGATGCACACTTGCCGCGCCAGATGCGCTTGCCATCCTGACGAATCGATATCGAAGTGTCTTTTAAGGAAACGTCGAGTCCTATATACTGAGCCACGGTTGTCCTCCTTGGTTGCTGGGCCCGGTCAACAATCGTGAGCCCGTACTTCATCTTATCGGGGGGCAACCAACCTTCCAGCAATCTCGTGCTTCTGGACCATCGCCGGCGCACCCGCGATTACGTCATGTTCGTGCGACGGCCATTATTCGCCGGTCGGAGAGAGGAAGAAAGACAGGAAATGTGTATCGGACCAGCCACTCTTTTTCCCGGCGGCAAGCGCTGCGATATCCAGTCTCGCCTGCCGCACGATCGTCAGGCGCCGTGACGGGATGACGTAGAGGCGCTGGTCGCCTGCGCCTGCCGCGACGACCAGGTCGGCCGGGAGCGTTGGCGCATGCGCAACGATGTCGGTCGAGCGCGTCACAGGATCGTCGGAGGGACTCGCTCGCGGAAGCCACCAGGTCAGGCCATAGGCGGGGTTGGCATCGCTTCCTTTGAACAACTCGGCCAAGGCCGCGGGATCGACAAGCGCCTTGCCGTCCTGCGTGCCGCCGCGGCGCACGAATTCGCCGACTTTTGCCCATTGCTCTGCGGCGAGTACCAGCCCCTGCGGCATCAGAGGCGCGCCATCCGGTCCATTGCGCCAATCGCCGATCGTCACTCCGACCGGGGTCAGGATGCGGCGCTCGAGATAGCGGCGCGGATCGGCATCAAGGCTTGCGGCGGCCAGCTTGCGGCGTATAATCTCGCCGATTATCTGCATCGGCGCGGGGCCATATTGGAATTTCGTGCCGGGATCGGCGGCGAGCGGGGCGTTCACCGAGTCGAGATAACCCCGTGGCCGACCGACGGTCGACGCCTGTCCACTGGTCATCGCCAGCAATTGCCGGATCGTGATCGCGGCCTTTTTTGGGTCCTCGCGCCATTCGGCGAGCGTGGCCGACGCAGGTTCGTCGAGCGTGAGCAGCCTGTCCTGGACCGCCGCTGCCGCCATCAGGCCCACCAGGCTCTTGGTCCCCGACCAGAGTTCCTGCGGTGTCGAGACGCCATCGGAGGAGCAGCGGACCTTCCCGTCCTCGAGGACGAGCACGGCGACGCCTTGATGCGCCGACGAATAGGCCAGCGCCGCGGCACAGCCGGGAGCGGGGGCGGCCTGCACCGCCGGGGCTGCTGCGCAGCCCGCGAGCAGGAGAAGGGGGGCAATGCGTTTCAAATCCGGCTCCTGATTCCGATGCTTGTTTTTATCATTATTATCGATAATATTCCGAACTTCAATGATCGTTTGCTCCCGTGTTTTCCCGATCTAGGATGGCACCGGCAGACAGGGAGCCGAACGGGTGGAAATGGCCGCGACGAAGACCGACGACGAGCAGGCGCCGACACAGGACCGGGTTATCGCACGGTTGCTGACCGACGACATCGTCGAATGGCGGATTCCGCCGGGATCGTGGCTGCGCGAGCGTGAGATTGCGGCCCGCTTTGGAGTCAGTCACGCACCCGTTCGCGAAGCCTTTCGGCATCTCGCGAGCATCGGGCTGGTCAAGGTCGTGCCCTGGCGCGGCGCTTATGCGATCGACGTCGACGACCATGGGGCGGATGAGATCTACGAGCTGTGGAAAGCGCTCTTCGGGGTCGTTTGCCGCCTCGCGTGCACGGCGATGAGCGACCGCGACGGGCGCGAGCTGATGCACCGGCTGATCGAATATAAGGATGTGACCGAACGAACCACCAATTCCGCCGAGCATCTCAGGGTCTCGAACCGGATCGGGCGATTCATCGCCAAGCGATCGAATGCGCCGATGGCGCTCGAGTTGCTCGACCGGCTGGCGCTGCTCGCGCGCTGGCAGCACAATGTCTACACCGACGAGTTTGTCGCGACGCACGGCGAGGGCGAGGTCGGCCGCCGGTCGGCGGTGCTCTATGAGCAGCTTTGCCGGCATATCGTCGCGCGCGAACCCGACGACGCCGACCGCGTCGCGCGCGACCTGATTGCCACATCGCAACAGAATTTCGCCGAGGCGCTGGCGGAATATAAGGCACGGCGGACCAAGGCAAAGCCTGGCCGTCGCCGCGCCCGCGCGTCGTGACGCGGGGTTATGCCGGCCGGCGGAGCCTGCTGAAGGCAGGGCTTGCGGCGCCGATCGCTTTTCAGGCTGCTCCCGCCTTCGCCGCTGGGGGCGATGATGCCATATTCGCGGCCGAACGGCTTTTCGCCGATGTGAAGGCCTACGCCGAAGCGGGCAATAAGCAGTCGGGCGGGGCGGGCGATCGCTGGGCCGCCGACTGGGCTGCGCGGCGGCTTGCTGCGGCGGGCTTTGCGGTCGAGCGCCAGTCGTTCGACGTGCCCTGGTTCGAAGCGGCGACATGCGAATTGGCGCTCGGCGATCGGAAAATCCCCCTGATGGCGCAGCCGCTCGCCGTGCCGACGGGCGTTGGCGGGATCGGGGCGCCGCTGCGGCTTGCGGAGGTCAGCGATCGGCTCGATGGCGCGATCGCGGTGGTGCGGCTGCCGTATCGCCGCTGGTCGAGCCTGCTCGACCGGGCGGTGCGCGATCCGCTGGCCGATGCGCTGGCGCGGGGCGCGGCCGCGGTCATCCTTGTGACCACAGGGCCCACCGGCGAGGCGCTGCTCCTCAATGCGCCGGCCGATGCGCCGCTGTCGGACAATCCGTTGGCGCTGCTGGCGCCGCGCCTTGCGGCGCCCGTCATCGAAGCGGCGCGGCAGGGGCAGCCGGCGATGCTGGTGCTGCGCGGGAAGGGCGGTTCGCGCGTCGCGGAGAATGTCGTGGCGCGGCGCGTGCGCAAGGGGCGCCGCTGGCTCGTGGTCTCGACCCCGCGCTCGGGCTGGACCGATTGCGCGGGCGAACGCGGGCCGGGTTTCGCGATCTGGCTCGCGCTCGCCGAATGGATGCCGCGCGCCTTCCCCGATCATAGCCTGCTCTTCGTCTGCAACAGCGGGCATGAATATGAAAATCTGGGTGCCAGCCATATCGTCGAAAAGGTCGGGCCGCCGCCTGCCGACACCGATCTCTGGCTGCATCTCGGCGCCAATGTCGCGACGCGCGACTATCAGGACATGCCCGGGCGCCTGTTGCCGTTGCCGAGCGCCGATCCCTTCCGCTTCCTGATGACCTCGGCCGCCTTTGTCGATCGCGCCCGGTCGGATTTCAGGGGGTTGCCGGGACTGGAGATGGCTTATCCCTCGACCGAAGGGGTCGCGGGCGAACTCTCCGAAGTGGTCAAGGCCGGCTATCCGCATCATGCCGGAATTTTCGGCGCGCACCGCCATCATCACGCGCCGACCGACAATCTTTCGGTCGTCGCGCCCGCGCCGCTTGCCGCTACGGCGCAAGCGGTTCGCGACTTCCTCACCGCCATCATTCCCGTCCGCCGCTGACCGGCGTCGCCGCGAGGGCGATGTTTCCGGCTTGACTCGCGTCGCCATATGAACAAAATTATCGATAATAATTGCAATAACGACATGGGAGGGATTTATGGGACGCAAGGCGCAGCTTCTTTTCGGTACGGCCGCGCTCTGGGTGGCGGCGGCCGCGCCCGCTTCCGCCCAAGATCGGGCTCCCGAGGCTCTTCCGGCCGATACGGCGGCGGAAGCGGGCGATGACGGCGCGATCCTCGTCACCGCGCGGCGCCGCGAGGAACGCCTGTCCGATGTGCCGACCGCGGCATCGGTGATCGACGCGACGGCGCTCAACGATCGCGGCGGGGCGACGGGAAGCGGCGAACTCCTCGCCGACCAGCCGAGCGTGCGCTTCAACAATCTCAGCTCGTCGATCACGTCCGAAATTTCGATCCGCGCGTCGTCGACGGCGCGCGCGACCAACGGTGACCCGAGCGTCGGCCTCTATCGCAACGGCGCCTATATCGCGGGCGGTCCGGTCGGCGGGCGCAACTTCACGCGCCTCGATATGCTCGACATCGGCCGCGTCGAGGTGCTGCGCGGGACGCAGGGTGCGCTCTACGGCCGCAACGCGGTCGGCGGCGCGATCAACATCATATCGGCCGAGCCCGAATTCGACCTGTCGGGTTGGGCCAGCGTGCGATACGGGTTCGAGAACAACAGCCTGCAATTGCAGGGCGCGGTGAATGTGCCGCTGGGCGACGGGATCGCGGCGCGGATCAGCGGCGATCTGGTCGAACAGGACAAGGGCTTTTTCTACAACCCCGACAACGACGTCTATTTCGACCGGCAGAAGGGGCATGGCCTGCGCGGGCAGATCCGCCTGAAGCGCGGACCGGTCGACGCGGTGATCATGGCCGAGACGCAGCGGCTGACGACGCCGTCGATCCATTATCAGATCTTCATTCCGGCCGGCACGCCGGGCTTTCCGGGCGGCTATATCCAGGACCGTTTCCGTTATCCGTGGAGCACCGCGCCGCGGGCGTCGCAGGACGTCGACGGGTTGCAGGCGATCGTGCGTGTCGATCTTGGCGGAGCCGACCTCACCTCGACGACCTCCTTCCGCAAGCGACACAGCGAATATGATCTCGACAATGATGCGGTCAGCCCCGCCGAACTGGCGCGTGCGCGCGCCGCGGGCGAAGTCGGGCCGCTGACCCCGCTCGACCCGGGCAGCGCGTCCTATGTGGTCGATACGACCGACAATTTCTCGCAGGATATCCATGTCAGCGGATCGAACGACCGGCTGACCTGGCTGGTGGGGGCGGAAATGCTCCTCCTCGACAGCGATTTTTCGGTGACGACGACGCGCACGCCGACGCTCGCCAACCCGTCGCCGGGCAATATCGCGCCCGCGCGGCTCCATTTCGAAAGCTATGCCGCCTATGGTTCGCTCGGCTTCGACCTGACCGACAGCCTCAATATCACCGGCGAATTGCGCTATACGCACGACAGCCGCAGCATCAGCGCGCGGCTCTATGATCTCGGCACCGGGCTCCCGACCGGCGGGCCCTCGCGGATCATCGACGACAGCATCACCGCCGACAATCTCTCCTACAATGCGACGCTGTCGTACAAGCTGGCACCCGACATCCTCGCTTATGCCAAGGTCGGGAGCAGCTATCGCGCTGGCGGCTTCAACACGCGCTTGTCCGACCCGCGCGCGCCGAGCCCGGTGCAGGTGTTGTTCGGCAACGAAAACAGCACCAGCTACGAGGTCGGTTTCAAGGGTAGCCCGATGCGGCGCGGCTATTTTGCGGTCGCGGGCTATTATACCCAGCTCGACGATCTGATCGCGCAGGTCGACGACGGCTGCGCGCTGACCAACCCCACCTGCCCGGTCGCGGCGGTGAGCTATCTCACCAACGCGGGCGATGCGAAGAGCTGGGGCGTCGAAGCCGAATACAGCCAGGGCTTCGACCTTGGCCAAGGCAGCGGGCGTCTGGCGCTGAGCGGGTCGCGGCAGGGCGGCAAGGTGAAGAGCGGGCGTTACGACGGGCTCGACCTCGCGCAGGTGCCCGACTGGCTCGCTTCGGCGAACCTCAACCTGCGCGCCCCGGTCGCGAAAAATGTTTCGCTGACCGGCAACATCCTGGTCAGCGGCCAATGGGGCGGGAAGCAGGAACTGACCGCGACCTCGGTCGACCTCGACGACTATGTGCTCGTCAACCTGCGCGTCGGGGTCGAGTTCGGGAAGGTGAGCATCAGCGCCTTCGCGCACAACCTCTTCGACAAGGTCTACTATGTCGCGCAGGCGCCGACGATCAACCGCTACAGCCAGCCGCGAGTGATCGGGGTCGAAGGACGTATCTCCTTCTGATCCGGCGGCCGCCGCGCCGCGTTCAGCGGCGCCTCCTTTCGAAACGTGCAACGAAGAGGATGGGAGAGACGATATGGTTGAACGAAAGACATGGGCGTGGCTCGCCGCCGGTGCGGTCGTCGTCGGCGCGGGTGCCTTCGCGCAAAGCGGCGCGGGGGACCGCGGCAGGGGGGATGCGCGTCCGATGGTGCAACTGCCCCCGGCAGCGGTCGTCCCGGCCAGCTCCGCGGCGTCGGCCCCGACGGCGTTGTCGCCTGCCAGCCTGACCACGACAGTGGGCGGCTATACCTACGACTGGACCGCGCTGCAGGCGGCCATCGATGCCGACGCCGAAGTCGCGAACGGCTATTTCATCGTCGGTAACGCCACCGACCCCGACTATCTGTTTGCATATGAGAAGGGCAGCTTCGGAATCGATCGGGTGACGCCACTCGCCTCGGCCACCAAATGGTTCGCAGGAACGCTCGCCATGCGGATGGCGCAGGCGGGGATTGTCACGCTGGACGACCCGATGCGGCCGCCGCTCGCCTTCTGGACGACGACCGGGACAAAGAAGGACGTCAAGCTGAAGCATGCGCTGTCGATGACGTCGGGGTTCAACGGCAGCCCGCTGGTCGGAGGGTGCCAGCTGACACCGGCGCTGATCCTGTACAATTGCGCGAAAAATATCCACGACCTGCGATACGACATCCTGCGTCCCGGCAACGCGCCGGGTGCGCAATATAGCTATGGCCCGCACGGGATGCAGGTCGCCGCCGCCTATCTCGAGGCGAAGGATGTGAGCATCCAGCCCGGAACGACGCCGGCGCGCCAGCGCACCTTCCACGAACTTTTCGCCCAGCATGTCACGACGCCGCTCGGGATGACGAGCACGACATGGTATGATCCGGCGGGCAGCGCACCGACGAATCCGTGGGTGGCGGGGGGCGCCTATTCGACCCCGCGCGACTATGCCAAGCTGCTGCGTGCGCTCCTCGGCGGCGCCTTTGTGACCGACATGACCGCCTTTACTCAGCCGCGCACGACCGGCCTGCCGCGCGTCTTCGTACCCTCGGGAGCCTCGAACTGGGAATATGCGCTGGGCTCCTTCGTCGAATGCGACACCCCCTCGGCCTGCGCGACGTCGATGATCAATTCGGCGCCGGGCGCTTATGGATGGACGGGCTGGATCGATCGCGGAACCGGCTATTACGGCCTGATCGCGACCGAGATTTCGAGCGGCGGAGATCGTAAGGGCACCGAACTGGAACAGGAGATGCAGGGCCTGATCGAAGCGGCTATCGCGAGCCGCGTGCCTGCGCCTTAAAATCTTGTTCGCAGCGCTTTTGGTTCGAGTGTCTGCTTCTCCAGATTTCGAACCAAAAGTTGCCTGACCGTAATCGGCCAGCTCGAGCCGAATAGCAGCCGGACAGCGGTTCGCTTATTTGGCAGCAACATTAATCGGATCCCAATCGATGAAAAGGAACCGAACTCGCTTTAGGTGGGCTGCAAGATTGCCGATCGCCCGTCCCAAACCGTAGCCTCCGCCAACATCTGCGGGCGAATGCCCCATAAGCTGGTCGTGCACGTCCTTAGGAATATTGGCGTCGCGGCAGAGATCCTTGAAGCTGTGTCGGAAACTATAAAACACGAGGCGGGGGTCATCACCGACGGCATTGTCGATCAGGCGATTGGCGCGGCGGCTCGCCTCCTTGGTCTTTACGCCCAGTGAATCGGCCTCAAGGTCAGGAAAAAGCCGGACTGCTCCGCTTGACCGCATCCGTTGAACGTAGTCGAGAAACCCGAGCGCTATCAGTTTTGGATGGAGCGGTATCACGCGAATCGAACCGTCAGTCTTCACCCGTTTGCGCTCGTCAATCTCGTCCATGACGTAGTCCGTGACGTCGATATAGGGTATCCCTTGCTCGGATTTGATGTCCGCGAGCAATATCTGACCAAGTTCCTCGATTCGAGCGCCCGTGCAAAGCCCGAGCAGGAACAACCAGCGCAGGGTCGAATCGGAGACCTTTGACTTGCTCAGAGGGTGAGACCAAGGCGCGGTGAACAGCTTGGCCGCAAATAGCTGAGCGAGTTCGTCCTTGGTAAATGGGCGCCGCGTGCTCTTTTTTGTGTATCCTTCGACTTTGATACCGGCGCCGGTGTTCGCAGGGATGAAGCGCTCCTGGAAAGCGAACCCGAGGAGGGCTTGGACCGCGCCGAGATATTTTTTGATCGATTGCGGGGATATGCGGTCTACGCCCGATCTGTCCGCATAGAGCGCATGAATGTCGACAAACTCCATCATGCGATGCACTCGCGGCATACTTTTTGGCAGCACCGCTATCGCGTCACGAAATTCGAACAGATCGTTGGGCGTGATTTCGCCGATGCCGACATCGCCGATATAGCTTTTGAAATAGCGTACGGCCGTTTTCGTCGCGGCCTGCGCCTTCGGCGTCGGCTTGCGCGCCGCGATCCATTTCGCCTCGAGGGCGTCGAGCTTCATGTCCGGTTGGAGCCGGCTCGAATTTGCGCGGCGCCGGGCCGAGGGGAGTACGGGAACTTGTTCGCGGACTTGCGGCGAACCCAGCGCATCGGCCAGTGCATCGGCGAGCGGTTCGTCGATCCCGCGATTCGCCTCCTCGGGTAGTTTTAGTTCACGCTTTATTTTCGCGACGGCGAAGCTGAGCAGGGGGCGCCAACGGCGGTGCGGTACCCGTTTCTGAAAACTGAACCACAGATCGCCAAGGTCGCGATGGACCGAAGCATGGTGAGCCTCGATCCGAGCGAGTGTTTCGGGAGAAAACTCATCGTCGGCGTCGCTTCCCGCCAACCTCTTGCGATAAGCGATCCATTCGGTTGGACTCATGTCTTGTGCGGTGGCCCGATGGTCTCCCGATTGGTCCGCGACGGCGTCGTCGAGCTCCTTGAGCAAGAAGGCGACATCCATACCGCCGCTCGCAAACCCGGTAGTGGACCTGGCGGTGAGGAGGCGGTCAACCAAGACACGCGCCTCGTCGGAAGTGAAGGATCTTGGAGCGTCGTTTGCGAGCGCGTCGCGAAATTGTTCGCACTTCTGCTCATATTCACCATTGGCAATCGCCAGCTTGCGTTCGGCATGGCGCTGATCGGCGGTGCCGAGGCTTACCTTGTAAAGTTGGCCGCAAGCGAAGGCGCTTTGCAACGGCAGCGGGATACGGCGGCGAAGATAAAAAATGCCGCTGCGTGGATCGCGCCAGAGTCCCTTCGGATTCATGATCGTTCGTCCTTTGTGTACTCATTTGGTGTACCCACCGAGTCACTAACGAACAGAAAACCGAGACTTCTGCGCCTTTCCGGCGATTTGGTGACCCCTACGGGACTCGAACCCGTGTTTTCGCCGTGAAAGGGCGACGTCCTAGACCGCTAGACGAAGGGGCCGTCAAA
>NZ_JAYSAH010000021.1:0-18874 GCF_041916015.1 Sphingopyxis sp.
GGTCGAGCGCGGGCTGCTGCTGCACGCGCTGTTCGAGCGCTTGCCGCCCGTGGCGGCGGAAAAGCGGCGCAACGCGGCGCTGCGCTGGCTTGCGGCGCAGGCGCCGATGCTGGGCGAGGCGGAGCGCGCGGCGATGGTCGATGAGGTGCTCGCGGTGCTGGGCGACCCCGCGCACGCAGCGCTGTTCGGTCCCGGGAGCCTCGCCGAGGTGCCGCTCTCGGCGGTTGTTGACGGCGGCGCGGTCGTCGCGGGGATCGCCGACCGGCTGCTCGTCACCGAGGCCGCGGTGACGGTGATCGACTACAAGACCGGACGGCGGGTGCCCGCGAGCGCTGCGGATGTCGCGCCCGCCTATCTCCGCCAGATGGCGGCGTACCGCGATGCGCTTGGCGTGATCTTTCCAGGGCGGCGCGTCGAGGCGGCGCTGCTCTACACCGCGGCGCCGCGGCTGATCATGCTCGATGGCGCATTGCTCGACGCGCACAAGCCCGGCTTGGCGGCAACCAAGGCGAATTTGCCGGGTTCGACCCTTGAGCAGGACGCGCCGACGCCCTAGCTTGAGGGCAACGGATTTTTCAGGAGACTCTCATGAGCACCAAAGCCATCACCGACGCCAGCTTTCAGGCCGATGTCCTCGACAGCGACACCCCCGTGCTCGTCGATTTCTGGGCCGAATGGTGCGGCCCGTGCAAGATGATCGGCCCCTCGCTCGAGGAAATTTCGGACGAACTCGCGGGCAAGGTCGTCATCGCCAAGCTCAACATCGACGATCACCCCGACGCGCCGAGCAAATATGGCGTGCGCGGCATCCCGACGATGATCCTGTTCAAGAACGGCCAGATCGCCGACACCAAGGTCGGCGCGGCGCCGAAGAGCGCGCTCAAGGGCTGGCTCGAAGGGGCGTTGTAAACACCCAACCCCGTCATTGCGAGGAGCCGAAGGCGACGCGGCAATCCAGAGTGTGCGCATACTCGCTCTGGATTGCTTCGCTTCGCTCGCAATGACGAAGTGAGGATTAACTCCGATAATCGGCGTTGATGCTGATGTAGCCGTGGGTGAGGTCGCACGTCCATACGGTCGCGCGGCCTTCGCCGAGCCCAAGGTCGGCGCCGACCCGGATGTCCAGCCCTTTGAGATGCGCCGCAACCGGCGCCTCGTCGTAGCCATCGACGGGCAGGCCGTCCTTCGCGACCCAATGATCGCCGAAGCGGATCGCGAGCCGGTCGCGGTCGGCGGGTTCGCCCGCCTTGCCCACCGCCATCACGACGCGGCCCCAGTTGGCGTCCTCGCCTGCGATTGCGGTCTTGACCAAGGGCGAGTTCGCGATGGCGAGCGCGACGCGCTTGGCGCTGTCGTCGCTGACCGCGCCGCTCACCTGCACCTCGATGAATTTCGACGCGCCCTCGCCGTCGCGCACCACCTGTTGCGCGAGGTCGAGCGCGACCTGACGGATCGCGGCGTACAGCGCGTCGGCGCCCGGATCGTCGCGCGTGGTGAGCACCGGATTGCCTGCCTGCCCGGTCGCGAAGAGCAAAACCGTGTCGCTGGTCGAGGTGTCGCTATCGACAGTGATGCTGTTGAAGCTGCCGCCCGTCGCTTCGCTCAGCATCTCCTGCAGGAGTACGGGCGCGACCGCGGCGTTAGTGAAGATGTAGCCGAGCATGGTCGCCATGTCGGGGGCGATCATCCCCGACCCCTTGACGATCCCCGCGACCTGAACGGCCGTGCCGCCGACGACCGCGCTCGCGGTCGATCCCTTGGCGAAGGTGTCGGTGGTGCAGATGGTTTCGGCGGCGGCTTCCCACGAGCAGGGCTCGGCGGTCAGCGCGGTCTCGACCCCGGCGCGCGCCTTGTCCTTCGGCAGCGGGACGCCGATGACGCCGGTCGAGCTGACGAACACTTCGCCGGCATCGCAGCCGAGATGGTCCGCGACCTGCGCCATGATCTGCTCGACCGCCTCGCGCCCGCGATAGCCGGTGAAGGCGTTGCTGTTGCCGGCGTTGACGATCAGTGCGCGGCCGGTGCCGCCCTTCACCTGCTCGCGGCCAAGCTCGACTTCAGACGAGCAGCAGACATTGCGCGTGAAGACGCCCGCGACGGTCGTGCCGGGCGCGAGCTCGACATAGGTGAGGTCGCAGCGGTCCCAATTCTTGTAGTGCGCGCGTGCGACGCGGCGCGTGACCCCGGCGATCTCGGGGTGGGGGGGGAAGGCGGCGGGGGCGAGCGGGGAGCGCGTGGTCATAGGAGGGCGCATAGCGACTGGGCGACAGAATCAAAAGCCCCTCCCCTTCAGGGGAGGGGTTGGGGTGGGGCCATCGGCCTTGCACGAGACCGCTATGCCCACCCCGCTGCGACTAGCGGACAAGGGCCGCAAGTCTCGCTGCCCCTCCCCTGAAGGGGAGGGGATAACAGGTCACGCCGGAATGCCGCTGATCGACTTCACTTCCATGAAGTCCTTGAGCCCGAAGACGCCGCCTTCGCGGCCGTTGCCCGACGCCTTGTAGCCGCCGAACGCCGCGCCCGGGCCGGGGCCCCAGGCGTTGACCGCGACCATGCCGGCGCGCAGCTTCGGTGCGACCTCGGCCGCCTTGGCGGGGTCGCCGGAGACGACGGCCGACAAACCATATTCGGTGTCGTTGGCGATATCGACGGCCTCGTCGAGGTCGCCATAGGCCATGATCGTCGCGACGGGGCCAAAGATTTCCTCGTTCGCGATCCGCATGTCGCGCGTGACGCCCGAGAAGACCGTCGGCTTGATATAATAGCCGCGGTTGACGTTCGAGGGCAGGCCGGTGCCGCCGGTTTCGAGCGTCGCGCCTTCGTCGATCGCCGACTGGATCAGGCCCTGGATCTTGTCGAACTGCGCCTTGTTGACGACGGGGCCGATATGGCCGCCCTCGGCCTGCGGATCGCCGACCTGTGTGCCGTCGAACATTGCCTTGATGACGCCGATGGCCTCGGCTTCGCGGTCCTTCTGGACGAGGATGCGCGTCGGCGCGATGCAGCTCTGGCCGGTGTTGACCAGCACGCCCTGCACCGTCGGGGGCAGCACGGTTTCAAGGTCGGCGTCGGGCAGGACGATGTTGGGCGACTTGCCGCCAAGTTCCTGATGGACGCGCTTGACCGTGTCGGCCGCCGCCTTGGCGACGAGGATGCCGGCGCGGGTCGATCCGGTGAAGCTCACCATCTCGATGCCGGGATGCGCGCTGATCGCGTTGCCGACGGTCGGGCCGTCGCCCTGCACGAGATTGAACACGCCCGCCGGGACGCCCGCGGCGTCGAGGATTTCGGCGAAGATCACCGCATTGCCGGGGCATTCTTCCGACGGCTTCAGCACCATCGTGTTGCCCGCGGCGAGCGCGGGCGCGACCTTGAGCGCGATCTGGTTGAGCGGCCAGTTCCACGGCGTGATCATGCCGACGACGCCGATCGGCTCATAGGCGATCATGCCCGCGGCATATTTTTCGGTGAAGCTGAAATCCTGAAGCGCCGCGATCGTGCCGAGGAAGCCGCCGATGCCGGCGCCGACCTGCGCGGTGCTGGCGAAGCTGACCGGCGCGCCCATTTCCGATGCCATCGACTTGGCGAGATCGGGAACGCGCTTCTTATATTCCTCGACGATGCGGTTCAGCAGCGCGAGACGTTCTTCGCGCGTCGTCTGCGAGAAGGTCTTGAAAGCTTCCTTCGCCGCAGCGACCGCGTCGTCGACGTCGGCCGCGGTGCCGAGCACGACGGTCGAGGCCGCTTCCTCGGTCGCGGGATTGATGACGTCGTGGAGCTTGCCGCCCTTGCTGTCGACCCATTTGCCGCCGATGTAATTTTGTTTCAGGTGCGTTTCGGTATCGCTCATCATCTGTCTCCCATCGGCGCGAAATTGCGTATCGGATTGCTACCTAGTCGCTGTGGCGAATGAATCAAGCGCGGCCAACTGCGAAAACCGGCGGGTCAGCGTTTTTCAGCCGACAAGCGTGACATCAATATGGCAGCGCGCGTCGCTTGCCGCGAAATGCTGGGGATGTCGACCGCCTCGCCGGGTGCGTGGTCGCCGGTGCTGTACGGCCCGAGTCCGGCCAGCCCATCGACATCGGCAGCGACGAAGCTGATGTCGCCCGCGCCGCGCTTCAGCGGATCGAGCGCCGCCATTTCGGCGAGGCCGAGGTCGCGGTTCACGCCGTTGAGCTTCATCAGCAGCGCCTTGTTGCCCTCGGTCGGCGCCATCGGCGGATAGCCGCCCGGATCGAAGCTGATCGTCGCGCCGGTGCCAGGGGCATGGTCGGCGACGATCGCGGTCATCTTCGCCTTCACGCGCTCGATCTGCTCGGGGGACAACGCGCGGAGGTCGCCGCGCGCGATCGCGATCGCCGGGATGATGTTGGTCTTGCCGTTCGCGGTCGCGCGGATGCCGCCCGCGTCGAGTTCGGCCTGCTGCCCGCCCGCGATCAACCCGACGTTGAAGGTCAGGTTCGGCTCCGGCAGCTCGGTGCGGAAGCGGTGGATGATCCGCGTCAGTTCGTAGATCGCGCCGTCGCCCGCCGCGGCGCTGAAGATGCCCGAGCTGTGCGCACTCTTGCCGGTTGCGGTGACGGTCCAGCTATCCGACGACCGCCGCGCGATCGATCCCATGTCGGCGCCCTCATCGCGGACCAGCCCCTCGAAATCGAGAGCGACGTCGCTGCGCTTGCCCGCGGCAATCAGATCGGCGCGCGCCTTTTCGATCGGCGTGCCCGAATCCTCCTCGTCGCCGGTCATGTGAAATTCGATGTTCGCGTCCTTCAGCGTCCCCGCCGCCTGCATCGCGCGCAGCGCCGCGACGACGACGACCATCCCGCCCTTGTCGTCGCCGGCCCCCGGTCCTTCGCCCATATCGCCCTTGCGGGTGAAGGTCTGGAAGGGCGAGTCGGGCTCGAACACCGTGTCGAGATGCGCGATCAGCAGCAGGCGCTTGCCGTCGGGCTTGCCAGCGTGCGTCGCGATCAGATGGCCGGCGCGGCCGGTGTCGCGCATCGGTTTCCATTCGACCGTGAAGCCGAGCGGCTCGAGTTCGGCGCGCATCATCGCCCCGACCTTTTCGACGCCCTCCAGATTTTGCGAGCCGCTGTTCTGATTGACCAGCTTTTCGAGCAGCGCGAGGGTGCGGCTCTGCTCCGCCTCTACCGTCTTCGCCATTTTGGCATCGGCAGCGCTCAGTTTCGCCTCCGCGGCTGGCGCAAAGGCGAGTTGAAGGGCGGCGAGGGCGACGAAAGGCAATGATTTCATGGGGGACTCCTCTGGCCCCCCTTGTGGCGGGTGAGACGCGCCGCCGCAAGCGGTCAGCCGGGGCGCACCATGAAGATGTCGCCGCCGATGCTGACGATGAACAGATTGCCCGCGCTGTCCTCGCCGAATGACGCGATCGAACTGAGCGTTCCCGCGTCGGGCGCGAAATCCTCGTTGCGCCGCGCGAGGCGCGACGACGGAAGCGTTTGGCCCGCCGCGAAGCTGGAAAAGGGGATCGACCAGATGTTGCCCGACACAAAGTCGGCGAACACATATTGGCCGGCGAGCGAAGCGACCGGGCCGCGATAGACGTAACCGCCGGTGATCGAATTGCCCTGCCGCGGGCCGCTGCCATGCCCATATTCGACGACGGGGTCGATAAGGCCGCCGGGCGGCGTACCCGAGAAGGTCTGCGTCCCTTCCTTGAAGCGCCAGCCGAAATTGCTGCCCGGCTGCGTCGTCGTCAGCAGGTCGATCTCCTCCACCGCGCTTTGTCCGACGTCGCCGATGATCAGCGTCGATCCGTTGAAAGAGGCACGGAAGGGATTGCGAAGGCCATAGGCGTAGACATAGGGGTCGCCGCCGCCCGACAGGAACGGGTTGCCCGGAGCGGCCGCATAGGAACTGCCATTAGCCCCGACCGTAAAGCGCAATATCTTGCCGAGCCGCACGTTGGTGTTCTGGGCGTTGTTGTCCGGATCGGCACCACCGCCGCCGTCGCCGATACCGACATAGACGAGGCCATCGGGTCCGAAGCCGATCCAGCCACCATTGTGATTGTCGGCGCCGGGATGGGGGACGCTGAGCACCGTGTCGTAGGTGGTCGAACTGTTCGGCTGGCCGAGCGTGTAGCGGCGTACCTGCACCGTCCCGTCGGGGGCGGTCGCGACCGCAAGCAGCCGCTGCGACGTCGCATGGTCGGGATAGGCGGCGAGTCCGAGCAGCCCGCGTTCGCCGCCGGTCGAGATGTCGGTGATGTTGAGCACCTGCGTGCGGCTGCCCGTTGCGGGATCGAGGCGATACACGCCGCCGCCCTTTTCGACGACATAGACGCTGCTGCTTCCGGGGATGGGTGCGACATAGAGCGGTTGGTTGAAACCCGTGCCGACGCGCGCAACCGCTATGCCCTCGCGGCTGTTGGTGACCGTGATATTGAGCGGCTGGGTGACGCTGGCAGTGCCGTCGCTGACGCGAAGCTGCACCGCATAGACATTGTCGCCATTGGCGTCGCCGGGCAGATCGTAATCGGGGGCGGTCTTGAAGGTCAGTGCGCCGGCGGAGGTGATCGAAAAAAGCGCCGCGTCGGCGCCGCCATCGATCGTGAAGGTCAGCATATTGCCGTCGGGATCGCTCGCCGTAGCCTGATAGGCGGCGGTCTGGTTCTCGGCAACGCTCGCGGTCTGTGCCGAGGTAAAGCTTGGCGGCGCATTGTTCGCGGGCGGGTTGCTTCCGCCGCCTCCGCTGCCGCCACCTCCACACGAGGTCAGAGCCAGGGGGACCAGGAGGAAGGCGAGACGCTTTCGCATGGCAAAGCCACTTTCGCGATCAGCCCCCTCGACGGTCAGTCTGCCATCGACCGCCCGGCATCGCAAGCCTGTGGGGCCTCAACTTCCTTCTTTGCCTCGCCGAAATCAAATTGGCTGAAAACGGGCAGGCCCAAAACGAGTGGGGCGCCCGGCTCCCCCGAACCGGACGCCCCGCGCAAGCTGATCGCTGCCGATCAGGCGCTGTAATACATGTCGAACTCGACCGGGCTCGGGGTCTGCTCGAAGCGATAGACCTCGTCCCACTTCAGCTCGACATAGGCTTCGATCTGGTCCTTCGAGAAGACGTCGCCCTTGAGCAGGAAGTCATGGTCGGCGAGCAGGCTGTCGAGGGCTTCGCGCAAGCTGGCGCAGACGGTCGGGACTTCGGCCAGTTCCTCGGGCGGCAGATCGTAGAGGTTCTTGTCCATCGCGTCGCCGGGGTGGATTTTGTTCTGGATGCCGTCGAGGCCTGCCATCAGCAGCGCCGAATAGCAGAGATAGGGGTTCGCCATCGCGTCGGGGAAGCGGAATTCGACGCGCTTCGCCTTGGCGCCCGCACCGTAGGGGATGCGGCACGAGGCCGAACGGTTGCGCGACGAGTAAGCGAGCAGCACCGGCGCTTCGAAGCCCGGGACGAGGCGCTTGTAGCTGTTCGTCGTCGGGTTGGTGAAGGCGTTCAAAGCCTTGGCGTGTTTGATCACGCCGCCGATGAAATAGAGGCACATGTCGCTGAGCCCGGCATAGCCGTTGCCCGCGAAGAGCGGCTTGCCCTTTTCCCAGATCGAGATGTGGGTGTGCATGCCGCTGCCGTTGTCGTCCTTGATCGGCTTCGGCATGAAGGTCGCGGTCTTGCCATAGGCGTGCGCAACCTGGTGCACGACATATTTGTAGATCTGCATGCGGTCGGCGGTCTGGGTCAGCGTGCCGAAGGTCAGGCCGAGTTCGTGCTGCGCGGCGGCGACCTCATGGTGATGCTTGTCGCAGGGCAGGCCCATTTCGAGCATCGTCGAGACCATCTCGGCGCGGATGTCGACCGCGCTGTCGACCGGCGCGACCGGGAAATAGCCGCCCTTGGCGCGCGGCCGGTGGGCAAGGTTGCCGCCCTCATAGGCGCGGCCGGTGTTGGTCGGCAGTTCGATGTCGTCGATTTCGAAGCCCGACTTGTTGTAGCCGATCTCGAAGCGGACGTCGTCGAACATGAAGAATTCGGCCTCGGGCCCGACATAGACGGTGTCGCCGATGCCGGTCGAGGCGACATAGGCCTCGGCGCGCTTCGCGGTGGTGCGCGGGTCGCGAGCATAGCCTTCGCCGGTCGAGGGCTCGACGATGTCGCAGAAGATGACGAGCATCGGGGTCGCCGAGAAGGGATCGTCATAGACCGCCTCGAGGTCGGGCATCAGGATCATGTCCGACTCGTTGATCGCCTTCCAGCCTTCGATCGACGAGCCGTCGAACATCAGGCCGTCCTCCAGCTCATCCTCGCCGAGGACCGAGGCGACCATGGTCAGATGCTGCCACTTGCCCTTGGGGTCGGTGAAGCGCAGATCGACCCATTCGATGTCGTTGTCCTTGATCCGCGCGATGATGTCCTTGGGCTTCGTAGCCATGGTCTAAGCTTCCTTCTTGCGAAATGGCCCGGTGTGCCGGGGCTTGGTTGAACGGGTGGTGAGGGTGATGCGCGGTCTAGAGCGCATCCTCGTTGCGCTCGCCGGTGCGGATGCGCAGTGCGGTCTCGATCGGTATGACGAAGATCTTGCCGTCGCCGATCCGCCCGGTCTGTGCCGCGGCGGCGATCGCCTCGACGACGCGCTCGGCCATATTGTCGTCGACGACGACCTCCAGCTTCACCTTGGGCAGGAAGTCGACGACATATTCGGCGCCGCGATAGAGTTCGGTGTGGCCCTTCTGGCGGCCGAAGCCCTTGGCCTCGGTCACGGTGATGCCGCTGACGCCGACTTCGTGCAGGGCCTCCTTCACTTCGTCGAGCTTGAACGGCTTGATGATCGCTTCAATCTTCTTCACGCGTCAAATCCCCCTTGGGCCTTTCTCATGCTCGCAGGCAAAGCCGGATCAGGCGGACCTGATCCGGTTCGCACCTCTGTGAGTCGCTGCGAGGCCCGGTCATCTTGCACCAATCAAGACCCGTGCCAATTGGCGAATCGCGGGCTTTCGCGAAGATTTTCGGTGAGCGATCGCGCCGTTGCCCAAGGGGTAGGCAAGGGCGGGATTTGGCTGCCTAAAATATGGGCATGGGCGATGAGATGGCGTCTGTTTTGACTCACACAAAGACACAAAGAGGGCGCGCCCCATAGGGGCGGTTGCGCGGTAGTCGAGCGCAGCGCTCTCCATGATCGCCTACGGCGACGAGCCAACAGGTAGATGGCGATCCGCCCTCTTTGTGTCTTTGTGTGAGTTTCCAATATTTCCTCTCCGCTACCGCCTGCGGCGGCGGAGAGGGTCTATTCTACCGCCCGATTGGTGCAGCGTCGTTGGGAAGGTTCGCCTTGGTCCAGTTCGAGCGGTCGATGACATAGGCGCGGATCGATTCGGCATCGGCCGGGGTGAGGACGCGGGCGAAGCTGACCATGCCGCGATCCTTGAGCGCGCCGTCGAGGATCACCGATTTCCACGCATCGGCATTGGCGAGGGTGCCCGAGACGCGCAGGTCGGGGGTGAAGCCGTTGCCGATCGCGCTGTCGCCGTGGCAGACTTGGCAATAGCGCCCGAAGTGCGCCTTGCCCGACGCGACCTGCGCGGCGGTTCCGAACTGCGGCGGCGGGTTCCAGGCGAGCGCGGTGGTTGCGGGCGGCGCGGGGAACTTCACCGTGCCGTCGACCTTGAGCACCACCAGCCGCGGGATGTTCGGGAGCTTGCGCGTCACCCCGCCCGCGACCCCGGCGACGAGCGGGAAGGCGCCGCCCTTGCCGGTCTGGAAGGCGATGTATTGAACCCCGCCGGCGCGGAAGGTCGAGGGCGCGCTGACGATCCCCGACTGCATGTCGAGGTCGAGCAACTGCTTGCCGGTGTCGGCGGCATAAGCGCGGAAGCGTCCGGTGCTGGTGCCCTGAAAAACGAGATTGCCCGCGGTGGTCATGGTGCCGCCGTTCCACGCGGCGGGATAATCGACCCCCCACGCGACCTTGCCGGTGCGCGGGTCGAAGGCGACGAGCCGCCCGGTCGTGGCGGCGATCGCGGCGCGGAACGCCTTGGCATCGTCGGGCAGCATCGTCTTGTTGAGCGCGGTGCCGACGTTGAAGCCCAGCACCTTGCGCTTGTCGAGCTCGTCCATGTCCTGGAGATAGCCCTGCGGGATCTGTTGCGCCGGAATATAGACGAGCCCCGTCGCCGGGTTGTAGCTCATCGGGTGCCAGTTGTGCGCGCCGAGCGCGCCGGGGATGGCGATGAACGGCTTGCCGGTCTTGTAGAAGCGGGCCTCGGGGTTCTCGATCGGCCGGCCGGTGGTGAGATCGTAGCCCGTCGCCCAGTTGATCCCGTCGACATAGGGTTTGGCATCGATCAGCTTGCCGCTCGTGCGGTCGATGGTGAAGAAGAAGCCGTTCTTCGGCGCATGGTACAGCACCTTCGTCGGCTTCCCGTTCACCGCCTGCTCGGCGAGGATGATCGGCTGGGTCGCGGTGTAATCCCAGCTCTCGGCCGGGGTCTCCTGATAATGCCATTTATATTTGCCGGTGTTCGCATCGAGCGCGACGACCGAGGAGAGGAACCAGTTGTCGCCTTCGCCGTTCGAGCGGAGCCCATGGTTCCATGGATTGCCGTTGCCGACGCCGAGGTAGATCTGGTCGAGATCCTTGTCGTAGACGATCGCGTCCCACACCGTGCCGCCGCCGCCCGACACTTTCCACTCGCCCTTGTCGGACCAGGTCGCGTTGCCCTTGCTCGCGAAGATGTCGTCGCTCGCGGCGCCGTCCTTCTTCTTTTCGGGATTGGGCGCGGTGTAGAAGCGCCAGCGCTCCTTGCCGGTGTCGGCGTCATAGGCGGTGACATAGCCGCGCACCCCGAACTCGGCGCCGCCGTTGCCGATCAGCACCATGTCCTTCACGACGCGCGGCGCGCCGGTGATCGTATAGGGCTTCGACGTGTCGAAGGTCTGCGTCGACCATTGCTCCTTGCCGGTCTTCTTGTCGAGCGCGATCAGGCGGCCGTCGAGGGTGCCGACGAACAATTTGTCGCCCCACACCGCAACGCCGCGGTTGACGACGTCGCAGCAGGCATCGACCGCGCGGTCGCCGGGAACCTTGGGATCGAAGCTCCAGACCTTCTTGCCGGTCGCGGCGTCCCAGGCATCGACCTTCGACCAGGCGTGGCTGACATAGAGGGTGCCGTCGACGACGACCGGGGTCGCTTCCTGCCCGCGCGCATCGTCGAGGTCGGCGAACCAGGCGATGCCGAGCTGCCCCACATTCTTGTCGTTGATGTCGGTCAGCGGGCTGAAGCGCTGCTCGTCGTAGCTGTAGCCGATGCCGGCCCAGTTATCACCGTTGCCGCCGGTTTTGAGCAGGGCCTCGCTGGCCTTTTCGGCGTCGTCGAGCGATCCGCCCGAGATGCTGTCGTTCTTCGAGGCGTTGCACGCCGCCAGTGCCAGCGCCGCGCAGCCAAGCAGTGCAGCCGAAAAGACCTTCTTTGCCATATTCCTCTCCCACGCCTATGCTTGACGTTAACGTCAAGTCTGCGCCGGAAGGGGCCGGGGTGCAAGCGGGAAAATGATAAGGAGGCTCTCTTATCGTCACCCCGGACTTGATCCGGGGTCCGCGAAGGCAAAAGCTGCTCTGGACACCATGGAGCCCGGATCAAGTCCGGGACGACGAACTAAATCGCCGTGCGAATCAGCTTGTCCAGGGCGGCGCGTTCAGCCCTTTCGGACTCGCGGTGAAAATCTCGCAGCCGGTTTCGGTGATTCCGATGCTGTGCTCGAACTGCGCCGAGAGCGAGCGGTCGCGCGTCACGGCGGTCCAGCCGTCGGCGAGCATCTTCACCGCATATTTGCCGGTGTTGATCATCGGCTCGATCGTGAAGAACATGCCCGGACGCAGCTCCGGGCCGGTGCCGGGGCGCCCGGCGTGGACGACCTCGGGCGCGTCGTGGAACATCTGGCCGACGCCATGGCCGCAGAAATCGCGGACGACCGAATAGCGGTGACGTTCGGCATGGGTCTGGATCGCGTGCGCGACGTCGCCCATCGTGTTGCCTGGCTTCGCCTGTTCGATACCGAGCATCAGGCATTCGTAAGTGATATCGACGAGGCGGCGCGCCTTCACGCTGACGTCGCCGAGCAGATACATGCGGCTCGAATCGCCGTGCCAGCCATCGACCATCGGAGTGACATCGACGTTGATGATGTCGCCGTCGCGCAGCGGCTTGTCGTCGGGGATGCCGTGGCACACGACATGGTTGATGCTGGTGCAGCAGCTATGTGTGTAGCCGCGATAGCCGAGCGTCGCTGGAATCCCGCCGCCCGCCAGCGTCATCTCGCGGACGAGATCGTCGATCTGGGCCGTGGTCACGCCGGGCTGGACGAAAGGAACAAGTGCGTCGAGGATTTCGGCGGCGAGCCGCCCGGCGCGGCGCATCCCGGCAAAGCCGGCTTCGTCGTGCAGCTTGATCGTGCCGTCGCGGACGGCGGCCGGCGCGCCGGCTTCGGCGGCGGTCACGGAGACATAATTGTACATTGGGAGGTATATAGTCGCGGGAGTGTAAAAAAGCGAGGGAGTAAGCCCCTCCCGCTTGCGGGAGGGGTTTGGGGAGGGGCTGTGGCGTCGCAGGGCTCTCCCCGCTGCGACTAGCGAACAAGTGCGCAAATCTCGCTACCCCTCCCGTTTACGGGAGGGGTATTTCCTACTCCGCCGCCTTCTCGGCCTTGCCCTTCGCCTTGCCCTTGCTCGCCTTGGGGGGAGCCGAGACGATCTCGAACGCCAGCGGGTTGCCGACATGGGCGTCCTCGCCGGTTTTCAGCTTCACCTTGACCTCGCCGCCGTGGACGAGCTTGCCGAACAGCAGTTCCTCGGCGAGCGGCTGCTTGATCTTTTCCTGGATCAGGCGGCCCATCGGACGCGCGCCGTAGAGCTTGTCATAGCCCTTGCCGGTCAGCCATTCGCGCGCCGCCTCGTCGAGCTGGATGTGGACGTTGCGGTCGGCAAGCTGCAACTCGAGCTGCAGGATGAACTTGTCGACGACGCGCGCCACGACCTCGGGCGGCAGATAGCCGAAGGGCACGATCGCATCGAGTCGGTTGCGGAATTCGGGGGTGAACATGCGCTTCACCGCCTCCTCCTGCACATCCTCGCGGGTCACGGTGCCGAAGCCGATCGACTCGCGCGTCATGTCGCTCGCGCCCGCATTGGTCGTCATGATCAGGATGACGTTGCGGAAGTCGACCGTCTTGCCGTGGTGATCGGTCAGCCGGCCGTTGTCCATCACCTGCAAGAGGATGTTGAACAGATCGGGGTGCGCCTTCTCGATCTCGTCGAGCAGCAGCACGCAATGCGGATTCTGGTCGATCGCATCGGTGAGCAGGCCGCCCTGATCGTAACCGACATAGCCCGGCGGCGCGCCGATCAGGCGGCTCACCGAATGGCGCTCCATATATTCGCTCATGTCGAAGCGCTGGAGCGGGATGCCCATGATCGACGCGAGCTGCTTGGCGACCTCGGTCTTGCCGACGCCGGTCGGGCCGCTGAACAGATAGTTGCCGATCGGCTTTTCGGGATCGCGCAGCCCCGCGCGGGAGAGCTTGATCGCCGACGACAGCACCTCGATCGCGGTGTTCTGACCGAACACGACGCGCTTGAGGTCGGTCTCGAGCGTTTCCAAGACCTTCTTGTCGTCGCTCGACACCGATTTGGGCGGGATGCGCGCCATCGTAGCAATGACGGCCTCAATCTCCTTCGCGGTGATCGTCTTGCGGCGCTTCGACGGGGGGACGAGCATCTGCATCGCGCCGACCTCGTCGATCACGTCGATCGCCTTGTCGGGCAGCTTGCGGTCATTGATGTAGCGCGACGACAGCTCGACCGCCGCGTTGATCGCGTCGGCGGTATATTTGACATTATGGTGGCTCTCGAACGCCTCGCGCAGACCCGCGAGGATCTTTTTCGTATCCTCGATGCTCGGCTCGATCACGTCGATCTTCTGGAACCGGCGCAGCAGCGCGCGATCCTTCTCGAAGTGGTTGCGGAACTCCTTGTAGGTCGTCGAACCGATGCAGCGGATGACGCCGCCCGACAGCGCGGGCTTGAGCAGGTTCGATGCGTCCATCGCGCCGCCGCTGGTGGCGCCGGCGCCGATCACCGTGTGGATCTCGTCGATGAACAGGATCGCGTGCGGCAGCCCTTCGAGCTCGGTCACGACCTGTTTCAGCCGCTCCTCGAAATCGCCGCGATAGCGGGTGCCCGCGAGCAGCGCGCCCATGTCGAGCGAATAGATCACCGCGGGCAGCAGCACCTCGGGCACGTCGCCCTCGACGATCTTGCGCGCGAGACCCTCGGCGATCGCGGTCTTGCCGACGCCGGGATCGCCGACATAGAGCGGGTTGTTCTTGCTGCGGCGGCAGAGAATCTGGATCGTGCGGTCGACCTCGGCGCTGCGGCCGATCAGCGGATCGACCTTGCCGGTCTTCGCTTTCTCGTTGAGGTTGACGGTGAACTGGTCGAGCGCGGTTTCCTTCTTGGACTTGCCTTCGCTCTTGTCCTTCGCCTCTTCCTTTTCCTCGGGCTCGGCTTGCGGCGAGGGCTTGCCGCCCTTGCCGACGCCGTGGCTGAGGTAGGAGACCGCGTCGAGCCGCGTCAGATCCTGCTGCTGGAGGAAATAGACGGCGTAGCTCTCGCGCTCCGAAAACAGCGCGACGAGGACGTTGGCGCCCGTCACCTCATCCTTGCCCGACGACTGGACGTGCAGGATCGCGCGCTGGACGACGCGCTGGAATCCGCTGGTTGGGGAGGGGTCGCTGTGGCCTTCGACTTTCAGGCTGTCGAGCTCGGTGTCGAGATAGTGGACGACCGCCGATTGCAGGTCGTCGAGCGCGACGCCGCAGGCGCGCATCACTTCGGCGGCATGATCGTCGTCGATCAGCGCGTAGAGCAGATGCTCGAGCGTCGCATATTCATGGTGACGCTCCGAAGCGGCCTTCAGCGCGTTGTGCAGGGTCTTTTCGAGGCTTTCCGAAAAGGACGGCATGGGTCTCATCTCCTTGCGGGGGACCAGGCCGGGGAGAGGTCGGCCCCCTTAGGATCATAACGTGGCGATGCCGCCGCCCCACCGCAAGGGAAAAGCGGAGGCACATGTGAAATTACGATGACACTGTTGTATTATGGTTAACACGGCGTTGAGAAATTGGTCGAAAACCCTCGCGTCCTTCGCCCCTTACCGCGGCCGGTGCATCACCCAGCTGAACGCCATCGCGTTGAAGATCGTATAGAGGCCATAGAGCAGCATGCCGGTAAACCAGTTGCGCGTCGCGATCGCCATCGCGCCGACGAGCAGCAGGAATTCGAAGACATAGGTGATGTTCGGCCCGACCTTGTCGGCGAGCGGGCGGACCATCTGCTGGATCAGCGGATCGTCGCTTTCCATGAAGGCGCGGTGCATCGCGAAATTGCCGACCCCGGCGCAGAAAATGGCGATGATCGCGATCCACATAGGATTGCAGATGGGGGGTATGGGGTGGAATTGCCAGCGAAATTGCGTCTATAAGGACGGCGCGCCGCGCGGCACCGGCCCGCGGGCCGATCGAACGATGCCCCGCCCCAGCGAAGGATTTTCTCGATGACAGCTCTCCCCCGCTTCATCGCGCTTGGCCTGTTGGCCCCCGCTCTCGGAACGACCGCCGGCATCCGTCCGGCCTCTGCCGCGGTGCCCGATCCATCGCTGCCGTCGCTGGTGATCCCGCTCGCGACGATGCCGATCGAGCCGCTGCCGGTGCCGCTGCCCGATCCGGTGCGCGCGATGATCGACGCCGCGCTGGCGAGCGGCGAGCGCAAGGATATCGAAACCGTGGTGTCGCTCGCCAAGGCGACCAATCCGAAATCGGTGGGTGAGATCGACGCGATCCTTGCGGCATGGCAGGCGCAGCACGAGAGCAAGCCCGAGCCCGACCCGATCCGGCAGATGCTCGCTGCGGCGATGGCGAGCCGTAAGGACAGCGACGTCGAGGCGGTCGGCGCGCTCGCGAAAAAGACCAACCCCGATCGGATCGCCGACATCGACGCGATGCTGACCGGCTATCGCGCGAGGCGGACCGCGGAAAAACAGGCGGAAGCCGACGCCGCGCGTGCGAAGCTGGCGGCCGCGAAATTCTGGCAGAACTGGAAGGGCGAGGGACAGATCGGCGCCTCGCAGAGCGGCGGCAATACCAAGTCGGCGGGGCTCAGCGTCGGGCTCGCGCTCAATCGCAAGGGGATCGACTGGGACCAGCGCTTTCGCGCGCAGGCCGATTATCAGCGGACCAACGGCAGCACTTCGATCGAGCGCTATCTGGTCGAATATGAGCCGCAGATAAAGGTTGGCGAGCGCGCCTTCGCCTATGGCCTCGGGCGATGGGAACGCGACCGCGTGCTGGGCTTCGGCAATCGCTGGAACGCCTCGGCGGGAATGGGGTACAAGGTGATCGCCGGCAAGGCGATGACGCTCAATCTGAAGGCCGGGCCGGCGTGGCGCGAGACCGGCTATCTGCCCGGCCGCGGGCAGAGCGAGAGCGAGCTGACGGGGCTTGCGGGGCTCGATTTCGGCTGGAATCTGTCGCCGACCCTGCGCCTGACCCAGACCGCCTCGACGATCGTCGGCGAGCATAACACCGTGACCAGCTCGCTGACCGCACTCAATGCCAAGCTGATCGGCGGACTGTCGGCGCGCTTCTCCTATTCGGCGGACATCGACACCCGTCCGCCGCCGGGGATCGAGACGGTCGACACGCTGACGCGCTTCACGCTGGTTTACGGATTTTAGGATAGGGGCGGGGGTGCCAGCGCGCGTCAAACCGTGAGGCGCATCGGGGTCTCGACCAGTTCGCGGAAGGCGCGCATGAACTCGGCCGCCACGGCGCCGTCGATGGCGCGATGGTCGAAGCTGGCGGTCGCGGCCATGATGGTTGCAAGTTCGATCTTGCCGTCGACCTTCCACGGCTGCTCGACGCCTGCCGCCGCGCCGAGGATCAGCGCCTGCGGCGGATTGATCACGGGGACCATCTCGTCGATGCCGAACATGCCGAGGTTGGAGAGCGACACCGTTCCGCCGTCATAGTCTTCGGGCGTGAGCTTGCCGTCGCGGGCTTTCGCCGCGAGCGCCTTGCTTTGGCTGGCGATCGCCGAAAGCGACAGGGCGCCGACGTCGCGCAGCACGGGGGTGACGAGCCCGCCGTCGATCGCGACCGCCATCGAGACGTCGACCCGGGCAAAGCGGTGCAGGACGTCGCCGCCGAACTGGACATTGGCATCGGGCACCTCCTGCAGCGCGAGAGCGACGGCCTTGATCAGCAGGTCGTTCACCGACAGCTTGACGCCGCGGCCCTCGATCGCCGCGTTGAGCTGGCGGCGCAGCGCGAGCAGCGGATCGAGATTGCAGCGCGCGGTGAGATAGAAGTGCGGCACGCTCGCCTTGCTCTCGGTCAGGCGCCGCGCGATCGTCTTGCGCATCGAGCTCAGCTTGACCGTTTCGACCGGCACGCCCGCAGGAGGCGGCGCGACGATCGCGGTGGTGGCCGGCGCGGCGGCCATGGCGGCGGGCGCTGGGGCAAGCAGCGGCGCGATGCCAAGGTCGGCGCGGACGATGCGGCCGTTCGGGCCCGTTCCCGCAATACCGCCAAGATCGATGCCCTTCGCGTCGGCGATGCGCGCCGCGAGCGGGCTGACCTTGATCCGGTCCGCAGGCGAAGGGCGCTTTCGGGGAAGCTCGGCTGCCGGGGGCGTTGCCGCCGCCTCTGGCGTTGGCGCCGGCGCTGGGGCCGGAGCAGGGGCTGGCGCCTCTGCGAGCGCGGCTGCCGGCGCGGTATCGGCCATCGCTGGCTCGGGGACGGTCTCATCGTCGCTGGCGAGCAGCGCGATCACCGATCCGACCGCGACGTCGTCGGTCCCCTCGGCGATCACCAGCCTGGCGATGCGGCCGTCGTCTGCCGCTTCATACTCCATCGTCGCCTTGTCGGTCTCGATCTCGGCGATCAGGTCGCCCGCCTTCACGCGGTCGCCTTCCTTGACGAGCCATTTGGCGAGCGTGCCTTTTTCCATCGTCGGCGAGAGCGCCGGCATCGTCAGTTCGATCGCCATGTCAGTTCCCCAGGAAGAGTTCGGCCGCGGCATCGACGATCGCTTCGGCGTCGATGCGGTAGAGGCTGTAGAGGTCGGGCGCATCGCCCGTCTGTCCGAAGCGGTCGGTGCCGAGCGGGCTCACCCGGTTGCCACCCACTCCGCCGATCCACGACAGCGCGCCCGGCGCGCCGTCCAATACGGTCACGAGCCCCGCGCCGGGGGCGAGCTCTCCGAGCAGGCGTTCGATATGGCTCGGTTCCGGTGCTTGCCCGGTCCAGCGCGCTGCGCGCCGCGCCGACCAGCCGCGGTGGAGCAGGTCGGGCGATGTGACATTGAGCAGGCCGACGCCCGGCATATCCTCGGCCAGCATCTCCCATGCTGCGAGCGCTTCGGGTGCGACGACGCCCGTGAAGACGATTGCCGCTTCGGCGTTCGGACCCGGCTGCTTCAACCAATAACCGCCCTTGATCGCATCGGCCTGCCAGCCGTCGCTCGCGCGTTCGACCTGTGCAATCGCGCGCGTCGAGAGGCGGAGGTAGACCGAACTGCCCTCGGGCTTTTGCATATGCTCGAACGCATGGCGCATCAGCAGCGCGACCTCATCGGCATAGGCGGGCTCATAATAGATCCTATGCAGGCCGGATCGGCTATGCCGTTGTTCCGTCAAACCTCACGGAGAACGCTACATGCAGAACGCGTCGTCAGATTACTGCCCCAAGACTTCTGTCATTGTCAGCGTTGAGCTCAGCAAGCGCAACTGGCTTGTTGCCTCGCTCTCGCCAGGAGCGGCGAAGCCTTCGCTGCGGACAATTCCTGCCGGGAACAGCGCGGCACTGATCA
>NZ_JAYSAH010000022.1:0-48235 GCF_041916015.1 Sphingopyxis sp.
GCCGCACACTCTCCCTTCGTCATTCCCGCGAAAGCGGGAACCCAGGGATGGGTAAGCGGACGGACGCTCTGGGTCCCCGCTTTCGCGGGGATGACGAAGTAAAGAAAGGGCAGCGTCCGCTCCCCACCCCAATGCCGACACAGGGCCTTGGGGAGGTCTTCGCTGCGGGGACGGCTGTCAGGCAGGAACGTAGGTCAGACGGATCACCGCTTCGCTCACCATATCGGTCGCGACCAGCCGGAGCGGCGGGCGCGGGCCGGCGAAGAAGGGGGTGCCGCGGCCGAGTACGGCGGGATGCAGATAGAGGCGATATTCGTCGATGAGGTCGGCGTCGGTCAGGCTTTGCGCCAGATCGGGTCCCGACACCGCGATCTCCCCGTCGAGCCGTGCCTTCAGATCCCGTACCAGCGCCACGACGTCGCCCTCGACGAGGGTGGCGTTGGGGCCGACCGTGGCCAGCGTGCGTGAGGCGACCCATTTGGGTTGGCGCCGCCACGCCGCCGCGAAGGCTTGGTGATCCGCGCCCCATTCGGGATGATCCTCGTCCCAGTAGCGCATGATCTGGTACATGCGGCGGCCGTAGACGCTGCCGGCGAGTCCCTCGACATGCCCGGTCCAGTGACGAAAAAGCAGGGGCTCGGTCGCCATTTTGTCATGGTCGACATAGCCGTCGAGCGACTGGTTCATTCCGAAGACAAGCTTTGCCATGTTCGCTCCTCCTTGCGCGTGTCAATGCCAGGGCGACGTCCGCACCGACCAGTAGACGATATAAAGCAAAGCCGCCCAGATCAGCAGGATGAAGACCATGCCGGCGCGGCTCGACGGGCGCTCGCTCGCGGCTTCGGCGGCGGCGTGGAGTTCGGCCCAGAGCGGAACGGGGATCAGGCGGCGCACGAGAAGCAGGCCGAGCGGGACGATGACGAGGTCGTCGAGCCAGCCGAAGACCGGGATGAAATCGGGGATCAGATCGATCGGCGAGAGCGCATAGGCCGCAACGGCAATGGCAAGCAGGCGCGCGGGCCATGGTACGCGGGGATCGCGCGCGGCGAGCCAGGCGGCGTGCGCCTCGACCGCGAGGCGGTGGCCGAGATCGCCGATGCGTTCGGAAAGGGATTTGGCGGAAAGGGGTTTGTCGCTCATCGCAGCACCATAGAAAATTTCTCCGTCATTGCGAGCGAAGCGAAGCAATCTCCAGCGGCCGTCCTTGCCATATCGGTAATTGGAGATTGCTTCGTCGCCTTCGGCTCCTCGCAATGACGATATTGTGTGGCTGCGGTCTTGGCCTATGGTCGGACGATGGCTATCCAACTGAAAAGCGCGCGCGTCGAGCGCTGGCCGGTCGCGGGCGAGTTCGTGATCAGCCGCGGCGCGAAGACCCATGTCGATGTCGTCGTCGCCGAGGTCGAAGGGGACGGCGCCTCGGGGCGCGGCGAGGGGACGCCGGTCTATTATCTCGGCGAGGATGCTGCTGGATGCCGCGACCAGATATTGCACGCGGCGCCGCATGTCGCCGACCTCGACGCTGCGGCGGCGCGCGCGGCGATCCAGGAGATCATGGGGCCGGGCGCGGCGCGCAATGCGCTCGACTGCGCGCTCTGGGATCTGGAGGCACGGCAGCGCGGGCTCAGGCTCTGGCAGCTCGCGGGCTGCGACGGCGCGCCGACCGCGCGCACGACCGCCTTCACCATCTCGCTCGGCACGCCGGGCGCGATGGCCGAGGCGGCGGCGACCGCCGAGGCCGACGGCTATCATCTGCTCAAGCTGAAACTGACCGGCGAGGGCGACCGGCTGCGCGTCGCGGGGGTTCGCAAGGGCGCGCCGAACGCGCGGCTGATCGTCGATGCCAACGAAAGCTGGGGCCAGATCGATATCTTGAGCGAGGCCGAGGCGCTATCCGACATGGGCGTCGAGATGATCGAGCAGCCGGTGCCGGTCGGCGCCGACGCGCTGCTCGACCCGATCTATGCGCCGGTGCCTTTCGTCGCCGATGAAAGCTGTCACACCGCCGCCGATGTCGCGCGCATCGGCCCCTTCTATGACGGGGTGAACATCAAGCTCGACAAGGCGGGCGGGCTGACCGAGGCGCTGCGGCTCGCCGACGCCGCCGATGCCGCGGGGCTGTCGATCATGGTCGGCTGCATGCTCTGCACCAGCCTTGCGATCGCTCCCGCCTTCGTTCTCGCGCAGCGCGCGCGCTGGGTCGATCTCGACGGGCCGGCGCTGCTCGCGCGCGACCGCGAGGGCGGGTTCGAGTTTCGCGAAGGGCGGATCGCGCCGTCCTTATAGTCATATATTCTTACGTCACCCCGGACCGAGTCCGGGGTGACGGGGAAATGATAGTCTGCAATTCGTATAGTAAAATATATTGACTATCATAGTTATAGACTATAAGGGTGAATCATGGCCGATACCGACACCCCCCGTCACCACGACATCGTCATGCCCGCGCTGCTGCGCCATGCCCGCACCACCTATGGCGGGGCGATGCGGCGCGCGCTCGATCGCGCGGGGTTCGACGATATTCCGGCGAATGGCCTCTACGTCATTGGCGGTCTCGCGCTCGGGGCCGGCGATGTGCCGCTGAGCGCGCTGATCCAGGATCTCCGCATTTCCAAGCAGGCGGCCGGCCAGCTCGTCGATACGCTGGTGATGCGCGGCTATCTGGAGCGACAGGTCGATCCCGAAGACCGGCGCCGGCTGGTGCTCCGCCTGACCGAGCGCGGCGCGCACGCCGCGGCGGTGCAGGGCAAGGCGCGCGAGGCGGTCGATGCGAAGCTCGCGGCGCGCGCCAGCGCCGACGATATCGCCGCGGCGCGGCGCGTGCTGTCGGCACTGATCGACATCGCGGTCGAGGCGCGCGAACGGGCGGCGGCGGAGGCGTCCTGAGGTGCTTCAGCGCCGGCGCGGTTCGGAATAGCTGACGACCTCATATTCGATGCCGTCGGGATCGAAGAAGTAGAAGCGCCGGCCGGGTTCGTAATCGCCGTGGTTGAAGGGCGTGAGGCCGACCGCCTTGACCCGCATCTCGATGGTGTCGAGGTCGCCGACCTGCACCCCGACATGGTTGAGCGGCTCGCCCTTCGGGTAGCGGGCGCCGGCATGTTCGCCGTCGGGGCCGGCATAAAGCGCGATATAGGCGGCGTCGCTGCCGAGATGGATCGTGCGCCCGCCATCGCGCGCCGGGCCGCGCCAGCGCTCGTGCCAGCCGAAAATCGCCGACAGGATGCCCGCGGTGCGATCGGGGTCGCTGACGGTGAGGTTTACATGTTCGATGAAGGGATGCGTCACGAAAGAACTCCTGATTCGGATTGACGCGAGATCTATAAAAGCTCAAGTCAGGTTTAGATCAAGAGGAAGCTCAAAGGCAGGAGCAGGGCCATGCACCGCACCGACCTGATCGCTATCGGCGAACTCGCGGCGCGCACGGGCGTCGCGGTGTCGGCGATCCGATTCTATGAAGCGAAGGGGCTGATCGAGGCGCTGCGCACCGGGGGCGGGCAGCGGCGCTTTTTACGCGCCGACATCCGCCGCGTGTCGTTCGTCCTCATCGCGCAGCAGATGGGGCTCAGTCTTGAGGAGATCGCGGGCGAACTTGCGCGGCTTCCGGCGGGGCGCACGCCCAACGCCGCCGACTGGGCGCGGATCAGCACCGGGCTGCGCGCGCGGATCGATGCGCGGATCGCCGCGCTCGAACGCACGCGCGAACTGCTGGGCAATTGCATCGGCTGCGGCTGCCTCAGCCTCAAGAAATGCGCGCTCTACAACCGCGAGGACAAGGCGGCGCAGCGCGGCGCGGGGCCGCGCTATCTGCTCGGCGACCGCGCGGTGGAGATCGCCGAGGTCGATTGACGCGCGCGCCGCGCCGGATAAAAATGCTGCGATATGAAATGCTTTGGAGAGGTTCGATGAAAACGCTCTTTCCGGTCCTGTTGCTCGCCGGCGCGATGTCGGCAAGCCCCGCGCTGGCCGGGGAGGCGGCCGTTTCGCCGCTGATCGGCACCTGGGCGGTCGATGTCGAAAAGCTGCCGATCCCGCCCGAGGCGCGGCCGAAGAGCGTCACGATCACCTATAGCGACGCGGGCTCCGGGCAATGGCGGACGCTGGTCGACGTGACGCTGCCCGACGGGAAGATGGTCCGCGCGAAGTCGCTCTGGGCCCCCGACGGCAAGCCCGTCCATGTCGAGGGCAATCTGGAGGCCGACACCGTCGCGACGCGGATGCCCGAGCCGAATGTGATGATCACCGCCCTCGCGCTCGGTGGCGTGCCGGGATCGATGCGCACCTATACGGTGTCGCCCGACGGCAAGACGATGACCGAAACGGTCGTCTTTTTCACCAGGGACGGCACGCCCGGGATGCGGACGAACCTGTTCAACCGGGTGAAATAGGCGCGAGCGGTCAGACCGCGGCGAGGCGTTCGATGTCGGGGGCGCCGGCGAGCCAGGGGCCGAAGCGGGTGCCGATCTCGCGGAAATGGCTCGATGCGCGATGCGCCTCGACCGCCGCCGCGTCGTCATAGCATTCGAGCACCTTGTAGGTGCCGGCCTCGTCGGTGCGGAACAGGCGATAATAGCTGTTGCCCGGCTCGTCGGCATTCACCGCCGCGGCGAGGTCCGCGAAGGCCGCTTCGAAATCACCTTCCTTGCCCGGCTGCACGCGGATCGTTGCGATCACTCCGATGGCGCTCATGGTCTTCCCTCTCGTTCAAAAAAGAACGGGCCGGCGATGAGGCCGGCCCGATCGATCATCAGAAGACCTCGAACAGGCCCGCCGCGCCCTGGCCGCCGCCGATGCACATGGTGACGACGGCATATTTGACGCCGCGGCGCTTGCCTTCGAGCAGCGCGTGGCCGACGCAGCGCGCGCCGGTCATGCCGAAGGGGTGGCCGATCGAGATCGAGCCGCCGTTGACGTTGAGCAGTTCGTTCGGAATGCCGAGCTTGTCGCGGCAATAGAGGACCTGCACCGCGAACGCCTCGTTGAGTTCCCAGAGGCCGATGTCGTCCATCTTGAGCTCGAAGCGTTCGAGCAGCTTCGGAATCGCGAAGACCGGGCCGATGCCCATCTCGTCGGGCTCGGTGCCCGCGACCGCCATGCCGACATAGCGGCCGAGCGGGGTCAGGCCGCGCTTCTCGGCAAGCTTGGCCTCCATCACGACGCACGCCGACGAACCGTCCGAAAGCTGGCTGGCGTTGCCCGCGGTGATCGTGTGGCCTTCGCCCATCACCGGCTTGAGGCTCGCGAGTCCTTCGAGCGTCGTGTCGGGGCGGTTGCACTCGTCCTTGTCGGCGACGACCTCCTTGTAGGAGACTTCCTTCGTTTCCTTGTCGACGATCGCCATCGTCGCCTTGCACGGGACGATCTCGTCGGCGAACTTGCCCGCGGCCTGCGCGGCGGCGGTGCGCTGCTGCGACTGGAGCGAATATTCGTCCTGCGCTTCGCGGCTGATGTTGTAGCGCTTCGCGACGACCTCTGCCGTGCCGATCATCGGCATGTAGATGTCCTTGTGCATCGCCAGCAATTCCTGGTCGGCCTCGAAGAAGGTCTTGCCGCTGCCGCTTACCTTCGAGATGCTCTCGACGCCGCCCGCGACGACGATGTCCTGGCGGTCGACGATGATCTGCTTCGCGGCGGTCGCGATCGTCATCAGGCCCGACGAACATTGACGGTCGATCGACATGCCGGGGACGGTGACGGGCAGGCCGGCGCGCAGGCCGATCAGCCGCGCGACGTTCATCGTCTGCGACCCCTGCTGCATCGCGGCGCCGAAGATGACGTCGTCGATCTCGCCGCCCGAAACCCCGGCGCGTTCGACCGCGGCGGCGACCGACCAGGCGCCGAGCGTCGGCGAGGTGGTGTTGTTGAACGAGCCGCGCGCCGCCTTGGTCAGCGGGGTGCGGGCGGTGGAAACGATGACGGCGTCACGCATGAGTAAGGGTCCTTCTGCTTGGTTCCGGTTATCTTTTCGGGGGAGGTCGGCCGGATATTTCCGTTCAGACGAAGAATTGCGTGATCCACTCGGCGATCAGCGCGGGCTTTTCCTCGCCCTCGATCTCGATGCTGATCTCGTTGGTCTGTTGCCACTGGCCGGGGCGTTTCTCGTCGAGTTCGAGCAGCTTCACATGGCTGCGCACGCGCTTGCCCGAGCGGACGGGGGACAGGAAGCGGACCTTGTTGCCGCCATAGTTGACGCCCATCTTGATCCCGCCGATTTTCGGCCCGTCGAGGCTCGCGCCGAGCATAGGGATCAGCGACAGCGTCAGGAAGCCGTGCGCGATCGTGCCGCCGAACGGCGTCAGCTTCGCCTTTACCTCGTCGATGTGGATGAACTGGTGATCGCCCGTCGCATCGGCGAACTTGTTGATCATCTCCTGATCGACGAGCACCCAGTCGGACGTGCCGAGATGTTCACCGACCTTGCCCTGCAATTCCTGCGGCGTGATCGTGGTCATATTGATCCCCTCAATCTTTGGTTCGGGGGCGTTCTAGGCCTCTCTTGCCGCGTTGCACAAGAGCCAAGGGCTTTGACTATGGCGCCGTAACGTCAGTCGGGCTTGGCGGGCTTCGCGGCACTCGTCCGCGGCTTCGGGGACTCGGGATAGGGCATGATCATCGTGCCGTCGGGCGCGGCGGTAAAGGTGGTTTGCGTCGGGTAGGCGAAATCGTAACCGGCGGCCGACAAGGCCTCGAAGAGGCGGATCGCGACGTCGGTGCGCGCGGCGGCGACCACGTCATACTGGTCGCTGAAGACATCGAAGAGCAGTTCGAAGTCGAGGCTGGACGGACCGAAGCCGGTAAAGCTCGACCGGATGAACTCATGGCCAGCCGCCTTCACCTGCTCCTCGAGCAGTTCGGGAAGCGCGCGGAGCATGGCGGGCGTCGTCTGATAAATGACGCCGATCGCGAAGGTCACGCGCCGGCGATGGAGGTGCGCGAAATTGGTGATCTCCTTGCTCAGCAAATTGGTGTTCGAGATGACCAGCAATTCGCCATTCACCGAACGCAGCCGCGTGCTCTTGAGTCCGATGCGCTCGACCGTCGCGGTGCTGGTGTCGTATTTGATCGTCTCGCCGACGCGGAAGGGGCGGTCGAAGATGATCGAGAGCGAGGCAAAGAGGTCGGAGAAGATGCCCTGCGCGGCGAGGCCGATCGCGATGCCGCCGATGCCGAGACCGGCGATCAGCCCGGTGACATTGACCCCCATATTGTCGAGGATGACGATGCCCGCGATCGCGAACAGCGCGACGCTGATCAGCAGCCGGATGATTCCCATCGCGTTGCTCAGCGTCTCGTTGTTCCCTTCGGCGGCACGGCGCTGAATCAGCCCGAGCACGATTTCGCGCGCCCAGATCGCCACCTGCAGGACGACCGATATGGTGAAGACGAACTGGACGAGCTGCAGGATCACCGCGGGCGGTTGTGCATAGCCCGCGACGAGGCGGATCGCGACGATCGCGAGGACGAAGGATTTGGTCTTGTGGAGGACGCGCCCGGCGATGTGGGTGAAGGTCATCTCGCCTTCGGCCGACATCGCATGCTTGAGCGCGAAGCGGCGCGCCATCGAGAGCAGGAAATAGATGATCAGGCCCGCGCCGATCGCGATGCCGATCTGCAGCCAATGGCTGTTCACCCAGGCGACACTCGCGTCCCAATAATGCTGTAGGTCGGCCATCGGGTCGGCTGCGGCCGCCTTTGCGGGCGCGGGCTTGGCGGCGGCGGTCGGGGTCGCGGCGAGAAGCGAAAGGGTCATGCAATCCTCTTGGCGGATCAGGCGGAACGAAGCAACGCCGCGGCATCGGGCGCGCGCTCGATCCAGGCCAGAAAACCGCGCTCGGTGCGCGAAAGATAGCGCGTCGCGCGCGGCAGGGGACCCGCTTCGGCCGCGAAATCATTGCGCCGCTGAGCCGCGGCGATCATTGCGGGGTGAATATAGGCCTTGCGCGCGACCGCGGGCGTGTTGCCGAGCCGGTCCGCGACATGCGCGAGCATCGCCTTCAGCGTCGGCGGTTCGGGCGCAGCGTGGAGGAAGGCGAAGGCTTCGACGCTCGCCGACCAGGTGCGGAAGTGCTTCGCGCTGAAGTCGCCGCCCATCGCTTCGCGGATATAGGCGTTGACGTCGCTCGAACCGACCGCGCAGAGGCCGTCCTCATCCTCATATTGAAAAAGATGCTGCCCCGGCAGATCCTGCAGGCGGCGGACGAGCGTTGCGAGATTGCGGTCGCTGATCGTCACCTCGCGCTTCGTGCCGCCCTTGGCGCGATAGGCGAGGCGCAGCGTCTTGCCCGAAGGCGTGGCGTGGCGCTGGCGCAGCGTCGTCGCGCCGAAGCTCTTGTTCGCCGCGGTATATTCCTCGTTTCCGACGCGGAGCGCGGCGAGATCGAGCAGGCGCACGACCGCGGCGACGATGCGGTCCCGACACAGGGTTCGCCGCGCGAGATCGCCTTGAAGACGAGCGCGGAGCAGCGGCAGGGTGCGACCGAACGCGGCGCAGCGGTCATATTTGTCAGCCTCGCGCGCCAGGCGAAATTCGGGGTGATAGCGATATTGCTTGCGTCCGCGCGCATCATAGCCGGTGGCGAGGATATGGCCGTTGGGGGCCGGGCAGAACCACGCATCCTCATAGGCGGGCGGCAGCGCGATCGCGTTCAGGCGATCGATTTCCTCGCGGTCGCGAATGATCTTTCCCTTGGCATCGCGATATCGCCAACCCACGCCGGCGCGCTCGCGGCCGATGCCCGGCAGGCTGTCGTCGACATGGATGAGGCGCGCGGCGGGCATGCCGCAATAGCGCGCCGGGGCGCAGGATGGTTCCCCTATCCCTGTCCGGCGGGAAGGGCGTGGCGCGCCGGCACCTGCGCCGGGCGCGCGATGAGCGGGCGCCATCCCGCCTCCTGCTCGCGCCGCCGGACATAGGTCGACAGGCCCATTTCGAGCGCAAGCATCATGTAGATGAAAGGCTGGAAGGCGATGCCGACGAACAGCGACCCGATCATATAGGTGACATGACCGTGCTGGAGTGCGGTCGCGAGCGGCGCAATCCATTGCTCCTCGGCGCGGCGGGTCTTCAGATAGCGGCGGCGCAGCCGTTCGAGCTGGACGATGCTGACCGCGTTGAGCAGCAGCCAGAGCGCGAGCCCCGGATAGCCCTGTTCGCCGAGCATTTCGAAATAGCTCGAATGATAGGCGCGCGACTGTTCTTCATAGACCGTCGGCGCCGATTCCTGCGGCTGGTTGGGGTCATAGGCGCTCGCCGCCCGTTCGACGCGGACATGGTTCTGGATATAGGCCTCGAATCCGCCGCCGAACGGGTGTTCCTTGGCATAGTCCCAGGTCCACGCCCACACCGCAACGCGCGTCGAGGCCGACTGGTCGGCCTTGTGGTCGCGGATCGTTTCCATGCGCGCGGTGAAGCTTTGCGGCAGGAACGGAACGACCGCGACCGTCAGCAGGACCGCGCCGGCGATATAGAGGAAGCGGTGCCTGACCGCGCGCAGCGACAGGATGGCGAGGATGACGAGGCAGACGAGCCCGGTGCGCGCCTGCGTTCCGACCGGGAGCAGCGCGCAGGCGAAGACGAGCGCGAAGCAGAAGAGCGAGACGCGCCAGTCGGGCGGGAAGATCGTCCCGTGTTTCCGATACCAGAGGATCAGCGGGATGATCGAAATGCCGACCGCCGACATGATCGACCCTTCGTAGAGCCCGTAATTTTCGTTGAGGAGCAGTTGGAGCTGGCCATAGCCGCCGCCGCCGCCCGCGGTCTTGATCCCGCCCGCGATCGCGATCGCGCCCGCCGAAAGCAGCATGATCAGGATCAGCGCCTCGATCCGGAGCTTGGTGCGGAGCGTCAGCGGCAGGAAGATCGCCCAGACGAGCGCCTTCCACACCCAGCTCCATTTCTCCTGCGCCTCGATCGGGAAATCGGCGTTGATCGTCGTCGCCCAGCAATAGAAGAGCAGCGCGATCAGCAGGAACTGCCGCCCCGACCAGCGCGTATCGCGCTTGTCGTCGGCGAGCAGCCAGCCGCCGATTGCGAGCCCGAAGACGATCAGCGAGATCGGGATCGAGTTGATGAGGAAATAGCTGAGCCGCTGCGGCGCGACGATGTCGATGTAGCAAAAGCACAGCACGAACAGGAACGGCTTGCGGAAGCCGAGCCCGATGAACGCGAACAGAAAGGCGACGAAGGCGATGTCACGCATCGGCCGGGGCGTCCTTTGCGGCCGCGGCTTCGGCATCGCGGCGCTGCTGCCAGAGCTGGCGCGGGCTCACCTCATGATCGAGATCGTCGCGATGAAGCAGGCGCCAGAGCGCGATCGCCATCAAGACATGCGTCAGGGCAATGGAAAAATTGTCGATCATATAGGGCCTTGTCTAGGCTATCTGGGTTGACGCCGCGTTAAGCCTTGTCTGTCAGAGACCATAGACGATGACCCGTATTCTGCACGTCCTCGATCACAGCCTGCCCGCCCACAGCGGCTACACCTTTCGCACCCGCGCGCTGATGAAGGCGCAGATTGCGAAGGGGTGGGAGGTTGCGGGAGTCACCGGGGTGCGGCATCCGGTTCCCGGGCCCGAGGTCGAAACGGTCGACGGGCTGACCTTCTATCGCACGCCCGCCATTACCCCCGTGCGCTCGCCGATCCGCGAATGGCGCGAGATCGCGGCGCTCGCGGCGCGGACCGAGGCGTTGGCGAAGGAGTGGAAACCCGACCTGCTCCATGCGCATTCGCCGGTGCTCGACGGGCTTGCGGCGCTCCGCGCGGGCAAACGGCTCGGCGTGCCGGTGATATACGAAATCCGGGCTTTTTGGGAGGATGCGGCGGTCGGCAACGGCACCGGGCGCGAAGGGAGTGCGCGCTATTGGCTGACCAAAAAGCTCGAAACCCATGCAGTCAAAGCGGCCGATGCGGTCGCGGTGATCTGCGAGGGGCTGCGCGGCGACCTGGTGGCGCGCGGGATCGACCCCGCCAAGATCGTGGTGTCGCCGAACGGCGTCGATCTTGAGCTGTTCGGTCATCCGCCGCCGCGCGAGGATGCGCTTGCCGCCGACCTCGGCATCGGTGCGGGCGATGCGGTGATAGGCTTCATCGGCAGCTTCTACGATTATGAAGGCATCGACGACCTGATCGCCGCGATGCCGGTGCTTGCCGCGGCCGAACCCGGCGCGCGGCTGCTGCTCGTCGGCGGCGGGCCGATGGAGGCGGCGCTGCGCGCGCAGGCCGCCGCATCGCCGGTCGCGGAGCGTATCCATTTCGTCGGCCGGGTGCCGCACGAGCAGGTCGAGCGTTATTATTCGCTGATCGACATCCTCGCCTATCCGCGCAAGAAGATGCGGCTCACCGATCTCGTCACGCCGCTGAAGCCGCTGGAGGCGATGGCGCAGGGCAAGCTGGTCGCGGCGTCGGACGTCGGCGGGCACCGCGAGCTGATCGAGGATGGCGTGACCGGAACCTTGTTCGCGCCCGATGATCCGGCGGCGATCGCCGCGGCGCTGGCGGGGTTGCTCGGGCAGCGCGGCCTGTGGGACGAACGGCGGCGGATCGCGCGTATCTTTGTCGAGACGCATCGTAACTGGTCGTCAAACATTTTGCGTTACGAACCCGTTTACCAACGCCTGCTGCGCGCCCATGCGGCGCAGGCGGCCTGACGAGATCTGGACGATATGGACGATTATAGCGAAGCGCCGAAGACCAGCCGAACGGGCGCCGTGCTGCGCGCGCTGAGCCCTGCGCTGCCGGCGGTGATCGGCGCCGCGGCGCTGACCTTCCTGTTCGCCGCGGTGATGCCGATGGCGTGGGTCGCGGGGATCAGCTGGAACCTCTATCTCGACCGGCTTGCCGACTTTTTCATGCCGCCGGTGGGCAATGCCGCGCGGCTGTCGCTGGCGCTCGGCATGGCGGCGATCGCCGCGCTGATCGCGGGCTTCGTCGCGCTACTGATCGCCGAGCCCGAGCAATCGGGGCTTGCCTCGCTCGGGCGCCGTCTGAAGCCGCGGAGGGCGGTCGAGCCGGATGATGATGCGCCGGTGCGCCGCCGCCGCGCCGATGTACATCCCGACGATCCGCCGCGTCCGCCGATCCGCGCCGGGCGCGACCTGCCCGCGCAGGGTCTGGGGCCGGTGAAGGCTCCCGTCGAACCCGCCGTTCCCGATCCGGCCGACTGGCCCGCGGATGACGAGTTGATCCTCGCCGACCTCGCGCCGGTCGAAACCGAAGAGCCCGGTGCCGAGCCCTGGCTGCAGCCGGTCGACCGTGCCGGTCCCGCGATGCCCGACCCCGCCGACAATTCGCTCGGCGCGATGGTCGCGCGCCTCGAGGCGGGGCTCGCGCGCCGCCGCCCCGTGGCGACCTCGGCGATTCCGGTGCCCGACGCGGCGCCCGAAGCCGAAGGCGAGGAAGCGATCGACTTCGCGCTCGAGGCCGCGCTCAGCACGCTCCAGCGGATGAACCGCTCGACCGCCGGCTAATCCTCGACGGTCAAAATTTCGATCGTGAACGCCGGGCCTTCGCCCGGTTCCACCGCGACGTCGGCGACGATATGGCCGGGCAGCCGCCACTCGGCGGTCGCCAGCCGTTCGCGCAGCGAATCCAGCGGTGCGCTTCTGCCCACGCAGGCGAACAGGTGCCGCGCCCCGACGAAATTGGCGCTGGCCCACGGACGCAATGTCGATTGTCCGAGCGCGGCATCCTCGCCGAGTTCGGCGGCCAGCAGCCGGGTCAGGCGGCGATGCGGACAGCCGGGGTGTGCCGGGGCCGCCGGAGACCAGCGCATCATGCCCGGCCTCCTGCGCTGACGCGGCGATCGCCGCGTGGCACGACGATCCCCGCATATCGGTCGGCACGCCATTTGTTCATGAAATGTTCTACGCGGCAGGTCATCCGGCGCCCCGGCTCGCGCCCGCCGCGCAAGTCGCTTACCAGCCGCGGATCGCGCGCCGCAGCGCGGCCGAAGACGCTCGGCGGCATCTGCGATTCCTTCAGGAAAGCCTCGATCCGTTGCAGCAGGCTGCGCTCCATATTGTCCTCCCAGTCTTGCAGTTGCCGGGCGACTCGCCCGATAGGATTTTTCCTATTTGAGAGGCAATTTCCTACTTGTCTAGGAAAAATCCTATCGCTATGGATGAAAGTGGAAGGACCAGCCACCCGGTGACCCGATGACCGAATTCGACCTAGACCCGCGCGCCGCGCTCGACCGCCTGCTCACCGAGCGGGGGATCGACTATGCGCAGCTTTCGGCGCGCATCGGGCGCAATCCCGCTTACATCCAGCAATATATCAAGCGCGGGACGCCGCGGCGGCTGGCCGAGGAGGACCGCGCGCGCATCGCCGCCTATCTCGGCGTGTCCGAAGCGCTGCTCGGCGGACCCGAACGCCGCGTTGCGGTGCCAGCACGCCTGCGCGGCGGGGATATGGTGCTGGTGCCGAAGCTCGCGATCGGCGCCTCGGCGGGCGCGGGGGCCAGCGTCGATGGCGAGCCGGTCGAGGGGCAGGTGGCCTTCGATCCCAAATGGCTGCGCGACCTCGGCGCCGATCCGCGCGCGCTCAGCATCATTCGGGTCGAGGGCGATTCGATGGCGCCGACGCTGAACGACGGCGACGATATATTGGTCGATGGCGGCGATGCCGCGGCGCGGCTGCGCGACGGCATCTATGTGCTCAGGATGGATGATGTGCTGATGGTGAAGCGCATCGCGCGCTCGCCGGGGCCGGGCCGGGTTTCGGTGATCAGCGACAATCCGCATTACCGAAGCTGGGACGATCTGCCGGTGACGGCGGTGCGGCTGGTCGGCCGCGTCGTGTGGACGGGACGGCGGGTGCGCTGATCGGCTTCGCCTAACGGTGAAAGCGGCACCGGCCCGCTTCCCCACCCGGCCTCCCATTTCAGAATAGGCTGTTGGGAGGCCGGGTTGGGGGAGCGGGCCGATTTACATCGGCTGCGCCATCACCGCTTCGATTTCGTGCTCGAGCACTTCGGCGCGCTGGCATTGGGCCTGGTCGCCGCCGTTGCATTTCTCGGTCGCCTTGTCGCGCTGGCGCGAGAGCTTGCCGAGCTTTTCCTCGCGTGCGCGCATCGCGCGGCCGCGGTTACGGTCGGCCTCGTCCTGGCTCGTCGTCGACCAGTCGGCGACCTGCCCGACCGCTTTCACGGGAGCCGTGACGACCGACTTCACCGTGCTCACGCAGCCGGAGAGCAAGGGAATGGCCAGCGCCGCAACGATCAGGACCCGCATATCTATCTCCTCGCCGGATGTCTCTTCGCATAGGCCCGCTTGCGTGAACAGGATATTGCGACGGAAAGAGGCGGCGGCCGCCTGAAGCCATGCGAATCCCGTCACGGGACATATGGTTTACAAGGACTTGCCGGTCGATTCGACTGTGCTAGGTTCCGCCTCGCGCCGGCGGCGCCATGGCCGCCTGCGGGAGGAGGGTCCCATGACGAATATCCAAAAGGGTCTGGCCGAATTCATCGGCACGTTCTGGCTTGTCTTCGGCGGCTGCGGCAGCGCCGTCATCGCCGCCGCTTTTCCCGACGTCGGCATCGGCCTGCTCGGGGTCGCGCTTGCGTTCGGCCTTACCGTCGTCACGATGGCCTATGCCATCGGCCATATTTCGGGCTGCCATCTCAATCCGGCGGTGACCGTCGGCCTGTGGGCCGGCGGCCGTTTCGAGGCGCGTGATATCCCGCTCTATGTCGTCGCCCAGGTCATCGGCGCGATCGTCGCGGCCTTTCTGCTCTATTATATCGCGCAGGGCAGTCCGACCTACGACATCGCCAAGGGGCTGGCCGCCAACGGCTTCGATGCGGGGTCGCCCGGCCATTACGACATCTGGTCCGCGCTGATCATCGAGGTTGTGCTGACGGCTGTTTTCCTCTGGATCATCATGGGCTCGACCGACGGACGCGCGCCCGCGGGTTTCGCGCCGATTGCGATCGGCCTCGGGCTGACGCTGATCCACCTGATCTCGATCCCCGTGACCAACACCTCGGTCAATCCGGCGCGCAGCACCGGCCCGGCACTCGTGGTCGGCGGGCTTGCGCTGCAGCAGCTCTGGCTCTTCTGGGTCGCGCCGATCGCCGGCGGGCTCGTCGGCGGCTGGCTCTACAAGACGATCGGGGCGGACAATTTCCCCAAGCCCAATATCGAGGGCGAATAGGCAAGGGGACCGGCGGAGCGCGGCTCCGCCGGTCCTCTCCCCGGCGATCGGCCGCGATCAGGCCGGCGGCGATACGATCAATACGACGCGGCGATTGTCCTGCCGTCCTTCGGGGGTATCGTTAGGCGAGAGCGGGATCGTTTCGCCGCGGCCGACGATCTGGTCGGCGGCAAAGCGCATGCCGTTCGCCTGCAGCGACGCCGCGACGGCTTGCGCGCGCGCTTCCGACAAGGTCTGGTTATAAGCGCTCGATCCCGTCGAATCGGTATGGCCTTCGACCCGCGCCGTCATGATATCGACCGCGACCAGATGGCGCGCGAGCGTCCCCAGCCGTTCGACCTGTTCGGGTTTCAGACTGCTTTCGTTCGTGTCGAAGAGCAATCGATCATGGATGGTGAGCGCCCAGTCGTCGCCCGTTTCGACGAAGCCCTCGGCCTGGAGGACGGCGACCTGTTCGGGGCTAAAGCCTTTCGGCGGCGGCACGGTCTGGCAGGCCGCGAGGAGTGCGGTCATCAGCATGAGCGCCAGGTGGCGGATCGTCAGGAGGGACTGGGGCACTATTCTTCTCCGCTTGATTCTATTTCGAACGATTGTTCAGCTTGTCGGCGTACATGGCGGCATCGGCGGCGGTCAGCAGCGCGCGCGCGTCGACACCGTCGTCGGGATAGACGGCGGTGCCGACGCTGAGGCCCAGCCGATATTCCGCGCCGCCAGGCAGCGCGATCGGCTGCGCCGCGCTCGCCCGGATGCGATCGGCAAGGCCGTCGGGGCGAATGCTCTCGTCGAGCGGATCGATAAGGACGATGAATTCGTCGCCGCCGATCCGCGCCGCGAAATCGCCTTTGCGCAGCGTGTCCTTGATGCGCTCCGACAACTCGACGAGCACGGCGTCGCCCGCGGCATGGCCGTGATTGTCGTTCGCCGCCTTGAAATTGTCGGCGTCGATGAACAGCAGCGCGAAGCGCTGGCCCTTCGTCTCCGCTATCAGGATGCGCTGCCGCAATTGCTCGTCGAAGGCGGCGCGGTTGGGCAGCGCGGTCAGCATGTCGTGCGACGCGCGGTGCGCGAGCGCCGCCTTTTCGCTTTCCATCGTTCCCTGCCAGCCCTGCAGTTCGTCGAGCAGCGCGTTGATGTCGCCGCCCAGCCGGTCGAGTTCGGCGATCCCGAGCGGCTGCACCCGCTTGTCGAACCGGCGGTGCAGGCGGACGTCGTGCGCGACGGTCGCGATCTCGCCGAGCGGCTTGACCAGCTCATATTCGAAGCGGCGGGCGAGCAGGATCGTTCCGAACGCGGTGATCAGCAGGCAGCCGAGGCCCGCGAGCGCGCCGATGCGGACATAGTCGATCAGCGTCGAGCTGTCGCCCCACACCTCGATCCGCCCGATCACCGATCCGTTGCGTTCGACGGTCGCAGCGGACGGACGCGGAAAGAACAGATGGGTCAGAAGCGGCGCCGGATCGCCCAACGGCGACGCCCATTGATAAAGCGGCCGGCCGCGATCGTCGAGCAGCCGCAGCCGCGCGATGCCCGGAATGTGCATCAGCGGCTCAAGCCCCTCCTGCGCCGCCTGCGGGTCGTTGAACACCAGCGCGGGTTCGGCGCCATAGGCGCCGAGCTTGGCCGCCAGCTCGATATTGCGGTCGGCATAGCTGCGCAGCGTGGTGATTCCGGCGAGCAGAATGGTTATCCCCGACAGCGCGACGGCGAAAAGCGTGATGCCGAAGTGAAAGCGCGACAAGAGCTTCTGCAGCGTCGTGCGGGCACCGGGGCGCTCGGGCGGGCGGCCGCTCATCGCGCCTCTCCGTCGTCGCTGCCGATCTTGAGCACGCGCGGATCGGTGCGCAGCGTGCTGCGGCCGATCGCGTCGAGATTGACCGAAAAGCTGACCTTGGTCGCCCGCCCGCTCAGGCAGAACATCGCCCCCAGGCCGCAGCTCGGATCGTCGTCGGTCACCGTCAGTACCGGGCGGCCGCGCACCCATCCGATCAGGCGCTGGCGATCGGCGACCGGCATATGACCGAGGAAGATGATGTCGCAGTCGCCGCCCATGGCGCCTGCGACCGAGGTGCGGCGCACCGCTATCATGCGCCCGCCCGGCGCCGCCGGTGCGATGCGGTCGGTCAATCGCGGCGCCCCGACGAGGCAGGTCGTGCGCGGCGCGGGGGACGGCCAGCGGGTGTAACTGATGATTCCGCCGAGGATGCGGTTGACGCCCTGGGCGATTCCGCCGGGACTGTCTTCGACGATCGTCTGGCTCGCGGCCTGGATCGCCATCTGGGGCGTCGTGAGCGACGATCCGATCAGGAAAAGCGAAACGAGCACCGTGCAGCGACCCCCAACTGCGCCGGCGGTCATCTTGCCCCTACGCGGCGGCGTCCGCTAGTCTAAAGCGCCGCAAAGTCAAGGAAAAGTGACGTCATGCGGCCATATTGCAACAGTCGGCCGACGCCTTGGGCGCTTCTTCGGAGGGTCAACCGGTGCGCAGCCGGTCGGCGAACCCCTTTCGCAATTTCGCGAGCTTGGGCGGAATTACCGCCATGCAATAGGGATTGCGCTGGCCCTCACCGTCCCAATAGGCCTGATGATAATCCTCGGCGGGATACCAGGTCGAGGCGGGTTCGATCGTCGTCACGATCGGCGCCGGCCAATCGGCACCGGCGCGCCCGATCCCGGCGCGCGCGGCCGCCGTCTGCGCCTCGCCTTCGGGGAAGATCGCGCTGCGATATTGGGTGCCGATGTCGTTCCCCTGGCGGTTGAGCTGCGTCGGATCGTGCGTCGCGAAGAAGACGTCGAGCAGATCGTCATAGGAAAGGACTGCGGGGTCATAGGTGATGCGGATCGCCTCGGCATGGCCGGTATCGCCGCCGCATACCTGCTTGTAAGTCGGATTGACGGTGGTGCCGCCGATATAGCCGCTTTCGACGCCGTCGACTCCCTCGAGCGACTGGAACACGGCTTCGGTGCACCAGAAGCAGCCTCCGGCCAGGATTGCGGTCTCACGGGTCATGGCATCGTCCTCGTTCGGCAAGGGAAAGGATGCCGGGTAAATAGGGTCGCGCGGGACCTATTCCAAGGGCGGCGGATCGGTGATCAACGGCGGCTGGAGGGGTTCGCCGGCGGCTCGCGCAGCATCGATCGCGCGTACTTCGGCCTCGATCGAGGCGACCCGCGCGCGCCAGCGCGGATGGGTGCCCGCCTGGAACAATATCGGTCCTTCACGTTCGCCGAACCTGGTCCAGAAGCGGATCGCGGCATGCGGGTCGTACCCCGCGCCCGCGAGCAGCCAGGGAGAAAGCCGGTCGGCCTCGACCTCGGTCTGGCGGAACAGCCGGGCGCTACGGCCGAACTGCTTGCCCAGCCCGCGATCGACTCCCGCGGCATCGAGGCGGACGCGGTGGCGCAGGATATTGTGCGCCAGCTCGTGCGCGACTGCGGCGGCGAGTTCGTCGTCGCTGGTGGCGAACTGGACGAGGCCGCCGCTCACCACGACGAGCCGGCCATCGGCGGCGCCCTCGGGCCGGTCGCGCGCATCGACACGGAAGTCGGTCGCGCAGCCCGGAACCGGGGTGACGGCGGTGACGTGACCCGCCGCGCCCGAAATTTGCGCGACGGCGCCGGGCGGCAGGGCGGCGAACAGCGTCTCGGCGGCGGCGATGCGCGCGAAGGGGTCGCTGCCTTCGCCGGGGGGAAGAGGCGTGCCGCCCAGCGCCAGCACCGGCTCGCCGACCTTGAGCCCGGCCAGGTCCGCTGGCGAATGCGGCGCGATGGCGGCGATATAGGGGGCGTCGGTGTCGCCGGCATGATAGGCCGCGAGCGCTTCGGCCCGCCGCCCGGCAGCGTAGAGCCGGGGGTCGCCCCAGATCCAGCCGAACTGCGGCTGCAGCGCCGGGCACCAGGCCGCGTTGGCGGTGGTGAGGCGAAAGCCGATCGCGGCAATCCGGCTCTCGAGCGCCGCGAGTTCGGGGTAGGGCGAGGCGGCCGGCGCCGCGGCCGTTGCGGGCGCCGCTGACAGAAGGCCAAGCAGGGCGGAGGCGAGAAGGAGGAGAGGCCGCATCGCCGCCGCATAACAATCGCCGCCTGTCGCGGCGATGAATTTTCGGTTGGTGAATTTTCGGGCGGCCCGGCTTTGCGCCCCTCTTGCCTATCGCCGGGCAAGCGCCGATAGGGCGGCCCATGTCGCACCCCAACCCCCGACCCGCCTTGCTGTCCCGCTGGCTGTGGATCGTCGCGCTGCTCGTGATCGCGGTCGTCGCGGTCGGCGGCATCACCCGCCTCACCGAATCGGGACTGTCGATCACCGAATGGAAGCCGGTCTCGGGCGTGCTGCCGCCGCTCAGCGACGCGGCGTGGCAGGCCGAGTTCGCGAAATATCAGCAGATCCCCGAATATAAGGAGATCAATGCCGGCATGTCGCTCGCCGCGTTCAAGGGCATTTTCTTCTGGGAATGGCTGCACCGCATTCTCGGGCGGCTCGTCGGCATGGCGCTGCTTGTCCCGCTCGCCTTCTTCGCGTGGCGGCGCAGGATTCCCGCGGGCTATGGCTGGCGCCTGCTCGGCCTCGCGGCGCTGGTCGGGCTGCAGGGCGCGATCGGATGGTGGATGGTCGCCTCGGGGCTCGTCGATCGCACCGACGTCAGCCATTTCCGGCTCGCGACGCATCTGCTGACCGCGCTGTTCCTGCTCGCCGCGCTCGTCTGGACGGCGCGCGATTTTGCACTGATGGCGCGCGATCCTGCCGCGCCTAAAGCGCGGCTCACTGCGGCGGCGATCGCGGCGATCGCGGTTCTGTTCGTCCAGCTGCTGCTCGGCGCGTGGGTCGCGGGGCTCAACGCGGGCTATGTCGCCAGCACCTGGCCGTCGATGAACGACCATTTCGTGCCCGAGGGAATCGACTGGTCGCGCGGCGCCTGGTTCGCCTTCACCAACGATCCCTTTCTCATCCATTTCATGCACCGCTGGTGGTCGTGGGCCGCGGCGCTGACGATGCTGCTGATCGCGCGCGCGCTGGCGCGGCGCGGCGCGCGGACCGAAGCGGGACTGCTCGTCGCCGTCGTCGCGGCGCAGATGACGCTCGGCATCCTGACGGTGGTCACGGATGTGTCGATGTGGATCGCGGTGCTGCATCAGGTGACGGGAGCGATCCTCGTCGCGACCGCGGCCGCCGCGCTCCACCGGCTGGGCCGGCCCGCTGCATGATCGGCGCAGCGCTGCTGCTGCTCGCGCTCGAGCCGCCTCCCGCACCACCGCCGCCCGCCTCGCTCGCCGTCGCGCCCTTGCGCTTCGCGCCGCCGGTCGGCGAGCCGATGACCTATCGCGTCACCAGCCGCCGGCGGGCGCGCGATGGCTCGATGGCGAGCTATACGCTCGTCTACGCCCTGCAATGGGAGCGCGCCGGGCGCGGCGTCCAGCTCGCGGCGACGCTGCGCCGGATCGAATCCGATGCCCGGCCCGAACTGGTGCAGGCGCTTACGGGGCTCCTGCGCCCGCTGATCGGCCAGACGATCAGCTATCTGGTCGCGGCCGATGGCGGTCGCGTCGACATGATCGATCCCGATGCGCAGTGGGCGCGCGTCCTCGGCAAGGTCCAGTCCATGGGAGCCGGCGCCGGGCAGGGCGAAGCCAAACAGGTGGCAGGACTGCTCGCCAGCCTGCCGCCCGCCGAGCGCGACAAGCTGGCGACCGCCGATATCCGGGCGCTGGTGGCGCCTGCGAATCCCGCGCTTGCCGATGGCGCATCGGACCTGAAAGTCGAGCAGGCCGGCAACCGGCGCACAATCACCAGGATCGAACGCCCGGCCGCCGCGGGCGGACCGGACGCACGCCCGCCGATCGAGATCGCGACCTCATGGACGATCGATACCGCGACGGGTCTCATCCTCGGCGAGCGTCGCGCGACATGGGTGGCGGGCGAAAACGGGAGCGAACGGCGGCTGGTGGAGGAACGGATACGCGACCTCGCTGCCGGCGATCCGAGGTGATGGTATCATGATACCCGTCAGCAAAGCCGCTTCCTGATTGACTTTCGCGGCGATTGTCGCCATTGGCCCGCTCCGAAGCGCCGCTTCGTCTGTTCGGGACAGGCGGCGCGCCTGTTTCGGGGCGCTCGCGCTCCGATCCATATCTGAAGTCCCTGTCTGTCAAGGAGCGTGCCATGAAGGCGCTGACCAAGACGACCGCCTCGGCGAACGCCGGCACGGTCGAAAAGAAATGGGTGCTGATCGACGCCGAGGGTCTCGTTGTGGGCCGCGTCGCGTCGATCATCGCCAACATCCTGCGCGGCAAGCACAAGCCGAGCTTCACTCCGCACGTCGATTGCGGCGACAATGTCATCGTCATCAACGCGGAAAAGGTGGCGTTCACCGGCAAGAAGCTGGCTGACAAGGTTTACTACAAGCACACCGGCTATGCCGGCGGCATCAAGGAAGTGACCGCGCAGAAGGTGCTCGAAGGCCGCTTCCCCGAGCGCGTGCTCGAAAAGGCCGTCGAACGCATGATTCCGCGTGGCCCCCTCGGCCGCCAGCAGATGCGCAACCTGCGCATCTTCGCCGGCAGCGAACATCCGCATGAAGGGCAGAGCCCCGAAGTGATCGACGTCGCGTCGATGAACCGCAAGAACAAGGTGGGTGCATAATGGCTGACGAACAGACCATGACCGATCTCAAGGATCTCGCCGGCGCCGTCGACGCCACCGTCGCGCCCGCCGCTCCGGCGGCGCCGCTGCGCGAAAAGATCGTCGATAAGCAGGGCCGCGCTTATGCGACCGGCCGCCGCAAGGATGCCGTCGCCCGCGTGTGGGTCAAGCCCGGCACGGGCAAGATCACCGTCAACGGCCGCGACCAGGAAGTCTATTTCGCGCGTCCGACCCTGCGCCTCGTCATCAACCAGCCCTTCGGCCTGACCGACCGCGTCGGCCAATATGACGTGATCGCCACCGTCAAGGGCGGCGGCCTGTCGGGCCAGGCGGGTGCCGTGCTGCACGGCATCGCGCAGGCGCTGACCCGCTTCGAGCCCGCGCTGCGCAGCCCGGTCAAGGCGGCCGGCTTCCTGACCCGCGACAGCCGCGCGGTCGAGCGTAAGAAGTACGGCAAGGCGAAAGCCCGCCGCAGCTTCCAGTTCTCGAAGCGCTAACAGTTTTTCCGCCGACGGGTGGAGAAGAGAAGGGCGGTCCGGAAACGGGCCGCCCTTTTTCGTGTGTTTCGGGCCAACGACTCGGCTCGTCGCAAAAACCCGATCCGGACGGGCCGAATATTGTGTAAATTTTTCGTGCGGTTAAGCTGACCTCCTGTCGCCGAGTCCACGACCCGGACGAGGCGCCGTCAAAACTACGGGGGTAGTATATGAATCCTTTTGCTTTTTCGCGGCGCGTGCGCCGCGGAGGCCTGCTGGCGTCGGTATGCGCCGCGGGTCTGGTGCAGACCATGCCGGCTCTGGCCCAGGATGTGCAGCCATTGTGGCTCACGCGCGGCGACGTCATCGCCAGCCTTGAGCCGGAAGCGCAGAGCGGCGGCAGCGTCGCGACCGTAACCGATCCGGCGGCTCAGCGCCCCCCGTCCGGAACAGGTCCGATAAGCGTCAAGGTCGGTCCCGATCCCGAGATCGTCATCGCCAATCCGGGGACCACTATGTCGGCGCGTGACCCGGCCAATATCACTGGCATCGGGCAGATGATCGTCGACAATGTCGATGTCAACGGAACGGTCGGTCTTTGCACCGCGACGCTCATCAACCCGCGCACCGTGATTTTTGCCGCACATTGCGTGAACGAACATGCAGCCACCGATTACGGCGCCGCCCAAGGCGGCAAGGCGATCGGTTTCGGTTTCGAGACGAACACCCGTGCCAACGCACCGGGCGAAACCGACGAACTGATAGACTGGTTGTTTGGTGGCGCCGACGGTAGCGGTCCGCACCAGACCAATATCGCCCAGGCCTTCTACAACTCGAACTGGGTCAATTATAATCCGCTCTCGCTCGAACCCGAAGCGCAGGGTTTCCTCTATGGCGACGTCGCGATGGCTTCGCTCGATACACCCGCTGCGGACATTCCGACCTGGGCCCTGCTTTTCTCGCCGCTGCCGGACCCTGGCACGATCGGAGCGGCCGGCACCGGATATAACGTCGGCATCTACGGTTACGGTGGTATCGGCACCGGTGAGGATGGCCAGATCGACGGGTCGGACTTCCGCCGCCGCGCGGCGGAGAATGTCATCGGGGCACTGACTGATCTCGAGACGTTCGAAAGCTTCGTTTACGGTGGGGCGCCGAACGGCCTGACCCAGAATCTCTATTTCATGGATTTCGACGATCCGCGCCGCGGCCTGTCGGGGGCGAGCATCTTCGACGTCAACTGGTTCCGCGACAACGCGCGGGAAAAGGACGGGACGCCGACCGAAGGCATTACGGCGCCCGGCGATTCGGGCGGCCCGCTGGTCCTTCAGAATTTCTCGCGGCAGGTCGTCGTCGGCGTGCTCTCCGGCGGTTACTCGCGCTTCTTCAATGGCCAGCTTCCATACGGCTATGGCGCGGTCAGCTTCTATCAGCCGCTTTATCTCTATTGGAACTGGATCGCCGCGAACAATCCCTATCATTATGTCTCGGCCAAGGCGGGCAATGGCTCGTGGACGGACCCCAATCATTGGGTAACGACTCTCGATCCGTCGTATATGGTCCTGTCGGGCGGACAGCCCGTGAACGGCATTCCCACCCAGACGGGTGAACAGAGCACGGGCACCGATGGCGACTTCGGCCAGATCTGTTTCCAGAGCGGAGGGATCAGCGATTGCTATGACACCGCGACGGGGGACGAGACGGTCGAAGCGAAACCGATCGGTACTGCCGGTGCCGACAAGGCCGCGGCCGACGGAACCGCCGCTACGGCCGTCACCCGCGGTGACGTGGTTCGCGGGGTAGGGGCGGAGGCGCAGGCCGATGCCACGCCGCTGCCGACCGCGACGCTCGCCAACGGGCTGCCCGGCGCGAGCGACTTCGTGCCCGACAATGTCGAGCCGGACGGAACGGGTGCGCCGCCGCGCTATTTCGACGTGACGCTCGCCGCGAACGGTCTCACGACCCTGTCGGGCGCGGATGTTACGATCGACCGCCTGACTGTCGCCACGGCGGGGGCCGGACTTCAGGTCGCTTCGGGCGCATCGTTGAGTTCGCTGATCAACGTCAACCAGCTCGCGGGCATGGTCATGGTCAACGGCACGCTATCGTCGGTCGGTGACTATAGCCTGATGGGCGGCGCACTGATGGGCAGCGGCCGGGTCAATGCACCCTTCCTGACCAGCGTCCTCGGCCAGATCGCGCCGGGAACCTCGACGACGATCGGCACGCTGACGATTGGCGGCAATCTCGTCCTTTCGTCCGGCACCGGGCTGTTCATCAACCTCGGGCCGAACGGTACGTCGGACAAGCTGGCGGTGGTCGCCAACGGGACATCGACCGGCACCGCCAACCTCGGCGGGGCCGTCAATTTCTCGCCGGCGGCGGGGTATGTGATCAAGGCGGGTGACAGCTACACCTTCCTGACCGCGGCAGGCGGCATCACCGGCACCTTCGCGAACCCGGCCTCGGTGTCGGCGATCCTGACGCCGAAGCTGACCTACACCACCAACGCCGTGTCGGTGCAGATTCAGGCGGGCCTCTATCGCAATGTCGTCAACACGGGCTCGCCGGTGCAAAACGCCTATGCACAGCTGCTCGATCAGTCGCGCGGCAATGCGGGGCTGGCGGGCATCTATGGCGCGCTCGATCTGCAGGACGCAGCGTCGATCCAGTCGACGCTCGACAGCTGGGCGCCGCGCACCGAAACGCTGCGCGGCTCGCTCGCGACGGTGGCGGCCGACAATATGTCGCGCTTCTACCGCGACCGTCTCGCCAGCCTCGATGCCGGGGACATGGGCGGCAAGCTCGCGATGATCGGGCGGCCGGTTCAGCTCGCCGCGCTCACCATGAACGCGATGGGCATGGACCAGACGCGCACCGATGCCGGTGGCGAGGTGACGGTGCAGGAAGGCCGTCTGCCCGAGAATGTCAGCGGTTTCCTCGCGGGTGGCTATATCGACGGCGACAGCCGGCCGATGGCGTCGGCGGTGCCCTTTGGCGGCCGCGACCAGTTCGACGGCTTCTACATCGCGGGCGGTCTCGAAACCGCGCTCGACGACAATGCGGTGATCGGCCTGTCGCTGAGCTACACCGACATCGACGGCGATACCGCGGCGGGTGGACAGACCGTCGATGGCAAGCTGATCCAGGGTACGCTCTATGGCAAGGCCGAGCTTGGCGGCGGCGTCAAGCTGTCGACGCAGGTCAGCGCGGGCGCCTTCGATTCGAAGTCGACGCGCGTCGCCGGCCTGGTCGGAACGCCGTATACGCTGACCGGCAAGGACAGCTCGCTCGTGGTCACGGGCGAGGTGACGCTCGGCAAGGACTTCGACCTCGGTGCGGTCGAGTTCGGTCCGCGTGCCGGTTTGCGCGCCAGCCACATCGGCTTCTCCGACATCAAGGAGAATGGCGGCGGCCCCGCGCTGCGGCTCGACCGCGATGCGTTCAACAGCGCGCAGGGCCGGCTCGGGCTCGAACTGTCGGGCAAGCCTGGTGCGCGCTTCAAGCCGCATTTGCGTGCCGATTATGTCCATGAATTCATGGACGCGCCCGCCTCGTTCGGTGCGACCTTCGTGGGCGGCCCCGGACCGAATGCGATCTTCGGCTTGACCGGCACCGACAAGGACTGGTTCGAGGTCGGCGGCGGGCTGACCGTCTCGACCGGCAATGTCGATCTGTCGGTCGGCGCCGAGACGACAATCGCGCGCAAGGACGTGTCGTATCAGAGCTATCGCGGCACGGTGACCTTCCACTTCTGATCGGAAGCGCGCGAATAGAAAGGGCGGTCCGGCGACGGGCCGCCCTTTTTTCTGCCTAAAGCAGATCGAGGCTCCCGAGTGCGAGCGCTTGCCGAGCGGGGCGTTCGGCCATCACCGCGAACATCTCGTCGCCGCGTTCGGTTCGCTCGACGCTCATCGAGGCGAAGACCGCCATGAAATAACCGCTGAGCGCGCCGACGCGATAATCGGTCCAGAGTGCCGCGGCGTCGGGATCGATGCCGCGCGCGCGGAGTGCGGCGAGCCAATGATCGAAGGCCGGACGGTCGGCGGCGGCGCGCTCGCCGGGGTCGGCGATGCTGGTGCCGACCAGATAGGCAAGGTCGCTTGCGCCGCTGCCGCGGCCCAGCGTTTGCCAGTCGACGAGCCAGCAGCGCGTGCCGTCGGGCGTGAAAAGGATATTGTCGATGCGCAGGTCGCCGTGGACGATCGTCCGCGCCGCGGCCTGACGGGCGAGATAGGCATCGAGCCGTTCGACGATTCCCGCGCCGAGATCGAGCACCTCGGGTTCGAGCCGCTTTGCATAGCGCTCGCGAAACCCGGCGTAGAGCTGCGGAAACAGCGCGCGGATGACCTCGCCATTGTCGCGCGCGAGCCAGGGGAGCGTGTCGGGCCGGGGATCTTCCCAGAGCAGCGCATGCAGCGCCGCCGCAGCGTCGATGCATGGCGCAAGGCCTTCGAGACCGAGGCCCGCGAGCTGATCGCCCTGCCGCGCCGGTGCGAGGTCGGAGAGGAGCAGGATGAAATCGACGTCGTCGTCGGCGATCTCGGCATGGTAACAGACGGGCGCGGCGACGCCGCTCCCCGCCGCCAGCTCGCGATACCAGCTGACTTCCTTGACATAGGTGCCCACGACCTTCGCGATATGGCGGCTCGCTTCGTCGTGGCTCGGGCATTTGGCGATGACGGTGGCGGGCGCGTCAACGCCGTCGGCCCAGTCGAGCGTCAGGCGGAAGCTGTCGCACATCTGTCCCGTGCCGACCGCGCTTGCGGTGAAGCCGCGTAACGCCGCCGCATCCTGTCCCAGTCTTTCGGCCAGCCACGCGGGCGACATGGCGTGAGGCGAGGTCGGAAAGCTCAAGATACGGGGTCCATCAGGCCGGTGAGGCCGGTGGGCGCGTGCGGCCCGACGAACAATTGTTCGAGCACGCCGGTGCCGCGATGGATGCTGCCCCCGTCGGCCAGTTCGGCGGTGACGAGCGCCTGGATGTGCATGGCGAGCGGATTGCCCCAGCCGCGCTCGGCCTCGGCCAGGCTGTCGTGCGCGACCGCGACCTCCGCGCCATGGTCGAGCCCGTGGCCCCAGAGGGGATGCGTATAGCCGAGCCCGCTCATCGCGAAGACCGGGCCGGCCGGGGTCAGCGTCAGCGAGCGGCCGCTGCCGAGGTCGGCGGTCATTCTCGCGACCCGTCGCGATCCCGGCTGCCAGTCGGTGCCGAAGGTCGCGGCGTCGAAATGCTGCTCGCCGCCGCCATCGCCGACGATCACCGCGCGGCGGTTCCACGGGTGTCCCGCACCGTCGTCGTTGCTGTGGAAGAAGAGCGAGCGGTCACCGAAATTGCACGGCGTCCAGAGCCAGAAGAATTGGGTGAAATTGCCCTCCGGCGGCGGTTGCGATTCGCTCGCCCCGACCGGGCGGACGCCCCAGCTGCGGTCGCGGGTGCCGGTCCAGTCGCTCGCGACGTCGATCCGCTGCCCATCGACCGCCAGCCAGCCCGACCAGCGGCCGTTCTGGGTCATCCGCGTATAGTCCATGAACAGGCGCGTGCCGTTGCGGCGGATGAAGCGCGGCTCCTCGATCGGGAAATGGCGGCCGGTGAAGGTGAGTTCGGCGGTGAGCGGGCCGTCGTTCGGCGCGATGCGCAGCGTCACGACCTCCAGCGGCGCGTCGATACCGATCGCGATCGGGCCGACCGAGAGGTCGAGCCGCTCGCCGCCCGAGCGGCGGCTGGCGCGGAGATTATGCTGCACGCCGTCGACGATGACGCAGAAGCTCGCATCGACGATGCCGAGCTGCGGATAGAAGCCCATCGCCGCGGCGAAGAAGACCGCGCCGTCCGGGCTGTAGCCGTTGAAGAAATAGCGGTCGTAGAAATTGCGGTCGGTGCCCGCGAACGCGACCGGCTCGCTGGTCTGGTGCAGCGGAAAATCATCGCCTTTTGTCAGCATCATCTCTCATCCCGTTTTTTCTTGCAACCTAACGAGAAGAAGGGCTGCGTCAATGCACCGGCGGATCGACCGGCGGCACCGCGCCGACGGGGGCGACCGGCTCGCCGGGTTCGCGTGGCGGCAGCGCGTCGGGCGGCACGGCGTCGATCTGCATGTCCGCCGTCGGCACATGCGCGAGATTGCGGACGCGCACCGCGATCCGCTGGCCGTCGAGGATCAGTTCGTTGAAGCTCGGCGGGGTCGAGCGAATGCGCTTCGACAGCGTGCCCGCGCCGATCATCCGGATCGGGCCACCGGCGGTCTCCTTCACCAGGTCGAAGGCGTCGTGGACGTGGCCGGTCAGCACCGCGGCAACCCCGCGCGCGGCGAGCGCCGCCAGCGCCGCTTCGCCGCCGCGGGTCAGCGCGCGGCCTTTCGTTCCCGCCTCGACGAGCGGGTGGTGCGCGGTGACGAGCGCCGCCGTGCCCACCGGCAGCGCATCGATCGCCGCGAGCGTCTTGTCGAGCGCGGCCTTCGTCACCCAGCCCTTCGACCAGTCGAGCCGCCACTGGGCGCGCGCGGTCGTCTTGAGCGGGACGACCGCGACCCCCGCCAGATCGAGCTCGCGTTCGACCAGCCGCTCGATCCCGCGGATGCGTTCGTAGGGCCAGAAGAAACGCGCGAGCGGGTTGAAATAGGGCAGGTCGTGATTGCCGACTTCGACCGTCACCGGTACGTCGAGCGCGCCGATCCAGTCGCACGCGGCGGCGAATTCATGGCTCCGCGCGCGCATCGTCAGGTCGCCGGTGATCAGCACCGCCGCCGGACATTCGCGCTGCACGCAATCGGTGAACCAGGTGAGCGCGGCGGGGTCTTCGAGGCCGAAATGCAGGTCGCTGATATGGAAAAGCCGGATCATGCGGTCGCGACGAAATCGACCCCGCTCATCCCCAGCGCGAAGCGCGCGGGCGACGGCGTCTCGGCCAGTTCGCCGTCATATTCGAGGCTGATCGGTGCGTCGCTTTTGAGGACAATCGTCTCGCTGGTTGCGATCGCCTCGCTCGGCCCGTCGCGAAAATCGCCGCCGAGCCAGGCAAGGCCGTGGCGCAGCACGTCGATGCTGCCCTCGGTCAAAATGCCGTCGGCGCGGACGCCCGCTGCGGTCGGGGTCAGAATGACGGCGGGATAGGCCGTGTCATGGCCTGCGACGCGAACCCCCGGCGCGTTCAGCATCTGCTCGAGCGCCTCGGGCGCGGCGCGGCTCGCCTCGATGATACCGTCCTGCCGCATCGTTTCGCGCACCTCGGCCCAGCGCGTCGCGGGGCCTGCAACGACGGTGATGAAGGCCTCGCCGCCGTCCGACCGCACGGTCGGGATCGGGCGCCGCCGTGCCTTGCCGCCGAGCGCGTCGATCAGGATGTCGGGCGCCGGGCGGTCGCCGTGGAGCGCTTTCGACAGCAGGTTCAGCGTGCCGCCGGGCAGGGGCAGGATCGCGCCGTCCCAGCCCGCCGCCTTGATCGCGGCGGCGTTGATCGTCCCGTCGCCGGTCCAGACGAGGAGCAGGTCGATCTCCTTCGCACGGAGCGCAGCGGCGTCCGGAATATCGTCGTCGGGCAAGGCGAAGGTCGCGGCAAGCGGTGCGCCGGCGGTCCGGCAGGCCTCGGCGATCGCGGCTTCGATGGCGGGATCGTGGCTCCCGCTCTGGCTGTTGTAGACGAGGGCGGGGCGGGAGAAGGCGCTGGTCATGGCGTTCCTACGCGTCAGATGGACAAAGGTGCCCCATTAAATCCGAAAATCACCGTTCCCCCGCGAAGGAGTATCGGGTTGACCATGCCCCGCATGGTCAAGGATCGTCCGGGGGACGATCCGACCCGATGCTCCTTCGCGGGGACACGCTGGCTTTATTGCGGATTATGTCACTGCCGCTTGTTCGTCGCCTTCCGCCCCTGTAGGGCGCGGAGCCGGCGGGGCGCGAAGTCAAAGGACGGCGTTTGATCAAATTCATCATCGTGGTGGTGCTCCTGCTGCTCGTTTTCGGCGGCGGCACGAAGATGGTCGTCGCGGGCGGCGCCAAATCGCTTGACCTGGCCGACCGGTGGCTAGGGTCGGGCGGCGGCGCGCGGCTGCTCCTCGCCGATCAGCCCTATGGCAACGGGCCGCGCCAGTCGCTCGACATCTGGGTTCCCGAACGCGCGCAACAGGGCGACGCGCTGCCGGTGGTCGTCTTCTTCTATGGCGGCGGCTGGGACAGCGGCGAGCGCGCGAGCTATGGTTTCGCGGGCCGCGCGCTGGCGCAACAGGGCTTCGTCGTCGTCATCCCCGACTACCGGCTGACCCCCAAGGCGCATTGGCCCGATTTCCTGGAGGACAGCGCCGCCGCGGTCGCCTGGACGCATCGCTATATCGGCGGGCTTGCGGGCGATCCCGAGCGCATCGCGCTGATGGGCCATTCGGCGGGCGCCTATAATGCGGTGATGCTCGCGCTCGACCCGAGCTGGCTGCGCGCCGCGAAGAGCGATCCGTCGGTGATCCGCGGCGTCGCGGGGCTCGCGGGTCCCTATGATTTTCTGCCGATGGAGAAGGGCGGTCTCGCCGACAAGGCGATGGGCAAGGTGAAGCCCGCCGAAAAGACGCAGCCGATCGCCTATGCGCGCGGCGACGCGCCGCCGCTGTGGCTGGCGAGCGGCGACGAGGATGCGACCGTGCGCCCGCGCAACAGCCGGAATCTCGCCGCCGCGATCGAGAAGGCGGGCGGGTCGGCGCAGCTCCGCCTCTATCCCGGCATGGGGCATACAGGGATCGTGATGGCGCTCGCGGCGCCTTTCCGGTCGAAGGGGCCGGTGCTGGACGAAGCGGCCGACTTTCTGCGCGGCGTGACGGGCCGGCGGATCGCACCCGTTGAGGCGGCCGCGCAATGAGCATCCCCGCCCCCATTCCCGCCCCCATTCCCGCCATCGTCATGGCCGGCAGCCGTCCCGGCCCCGATCCGCTGCTGACCGGCAGCGGGGCTTCGACCAAGGCGCTGCTCCCCATCAGCGGCACGCCGATGCTCGTCCGTGTCGTCCGCGCGCTCCGCGCCTCGCCGCTCGTCGGGCCGATCACCGTCCTGGCGCAGAACAGCGCCGAGCTGGCCGCCGAGCCGAGGCTGGCGGGCCTCGCCGATCTGCATTTTTCGGACTCGGGGCAGGGGATCAGCAGTTCGCTCGCCGCCGCGCTGCCTGATAATGACGCGCCGGTGCTGGTGACGACCGCCGACAATGTGCTGCTCACGCCGACGATGATCGCCGAGTTTCTCGCGGGCGCCGAGGACAGCGACGTCGCGGTCGCGATGGTCGAACGGCGGGTGCTCCTCGCGCGCTATCCCGAATCGAAGCGCACCTGGCTCAAGTTTCGCGGCGGCTGGTGGTCGGGGGCGAACATGTTCCGCCTTCGCGGGCGGCGGGTGCTGCCGCTGCTCGACTTCTGGGGGCGGATCGAGCGCGACCGCAAGAAGGGGCTGAAGATCATCGCCGCCTTCGGACCGTGGCTGCTGATGGGTGCGCTGTTGCGCCTGTTCACGATCCAGCAGGGGATCGCGCGCGCCGGACTGCGCTTCGGGCTCAAGGCGAAGGTCGTGCCGATGTCCGAGGGCGAAGCCTGCATCGATGCGGACAAGCCTGCCGACATCGTGCTGATCGAGAAGATTTTGGCGAGCCGTCAGGCAGACGCCAGCGCCTGATCCACCGCTGCGATCGCCAGCGCCAGCTCTTCCTCATAAGGAATCGTCGCGTCGATATCGACGATCGGCGCGCCATTAAACGCCAGCAGCGGCACCGTCTCGACCTTGCGCGCTATCAGCGCGCGGTCGTGGTCGGGCTTCCTCGCCATCACCGTGTCGACATCGACGTGCAGCCGGATCACCAGCGTCGGGACAAAGGCCGCCATCTCGGCATAGAGCGCGCGCTCCTCGGCCTGCATCGCGGCGAGGCGCGCGCTCGTGGCGCGGCCGGCGAGGATCGGGCCGTCGTGAAGGCCGGGCACCTCGAGCTGCGGATAGCGGTCGGTGACGATCGTGATGCCGGCGCGGCGGCGCTCGATAAGCTGCTCGAACTTTGCACGGCGCTTGTTCGACTTGTTCAGCGCATAGCGCGCCGCGAGCGTGCCGGGGATCGGCTCGCCCGGCTCCCGCAGCTTGTCGGCGATGCCGTCGAGAAAGCGGTGCAGCGGCGGGCCGATGACCGGCCAGCGCCCGATGCGCCGACCCTGCTCGCCCGAGCCGAGGCCGAGATAGCCGCTCTCGGCTTTGCGCGTCTTTTGCACATGCGCGAGCAGGTCCGCCGACAGGGTCGACTTGCCCGACCCGTCGCTGCCGACCACTGCGATTAGAGGAGCTAATCGCTCCTCGGGCGCGATCAGGGGAGCAAGCTGCTCCCCCATCGGATCAGCTCAGTTCCTTGAAGAAGCCGATCATCTTCAGCCCGCCGATGAAGAAGCGGACGACGACGAGCGCGGCATAGGCATAGACCCAGTTCCACTGCGCCGGGGTCAGCGCGCCGAAATCGAAGTCGAGCCGCGCGAACCAGGTCAGGAAGACGGTCGTCGCGAGCAGGAACAGCTTGTTCTGCTCGCGCCAGATCATCCGCTTCCACCAGAAGGGATATTTGGGCTTCACCCAGCCGGTGAGGCGCGGAAGCAGCGCGGGGACGTGCTTTGCCCATTCGGCGTGCGCCGCGCCGAATTTCTCGCGCAGGAATTCTTCCTCATAGATCGAGATGCGCTCGTAGATCAGGATGGCGAGCAGGAAGACGATCGCGCCGAACACCCAGCTTCCCGACAGCATCGCGAGGCCGGTGAAGTTGAGGATGCGCCCGACATAGAGCGGGTTGCGCACCAGGCTGTAGGGGCCGGTCGTGTTGAGCTCGCTTGCCTCGGCGGCGGCCTTGGCGCGGCCCGACGTGCCGAGCGCGGCCCATCCGCTGGTGAACACGCGGACGATCGCGCCCGCGCTCGCGACGCCGAGCGACAGCCAGAACCAGGCGCAGTCGCCGGTGGCGGTCTGGAACGGACCCCAGTCCTTGCTGCACCAGGCGATCAGAACCGAGATCGCGATCGTGATGTAGATGTAGGTGCCGCGAATGAAGAAGAGGCGTTTGCCGCTGCGGGCGAGTTCTTGCTGATACATAGGATTCCGCCTGTTGGCCGCACGGGATCAACCCTTCGCGGCGAAAAATCAGTCGCCCCCTCTAGCAAATTTTGCGGCCAAAATAAGACCAGTTCCTTCTTCGTCACCCCGGACCCTTCGACAAGCTCAGGACAGGCTTGATCCGGGGTCCATGCAACGATCGTGGTTATGGATGCCGGATCAAGTCCGGCATGATGAAAGGAGGGAGGCTAAACCAGCCGCAGCTTCCGCGCCGTCTTGCCCAGCGAGGCGCGGTCCGCATGGGGCAGCGCGAAGCGCAGCGACGACCAGATCGCTCCCGCCGCAATGACGACGATCAGCGGCAGCGCGGCCGCGTCGGGCAGGCGGCTGACGAGCAGTGCGAGTCCGCCTGCGGCTAGCGTGATCGCGAGCCCGCGCAGCGCGACCTTCGGGAATTGCCGGTCGAACGGATGGAGATGCTCGGCCGTCGCGAGCTGGAGCATCGGAATGCCCGCCATCACGACGAGCCCGATCGACATTGCCAGCGTCACCCCGGTCAGTGCGTTCATCTGGCCGACGATCAGCCAGCCTGCGCCGACCGCGACAACGACCCCGACGATGCTCGCGGTCAACTGGTGGCGGAACGCCGCGACGACCTGAAGCACCGGCTGCGAGATGCCGAGCACCGCCTCCAGCGCGCGCGCGAAGAGCAGGATGATCACCGCCCCCTGCGCGACATGCGCCTGATGCCCGAACAGCCCGAGCAGCGATGAACTCCCCGCCGCGAGCACCGCTGCGAGCGGCAACGCGATCGCCGAAATCAGCCGCGTCGCATAGGCGTATATCTCGGCGACCTGCGCGCGGTCCTCGCGCTCGGCGCTCGCCGCGAGCGGCGCCATCACATAGACGAAGGCGATGCGGACGAGCTGGACGACGCTCGACAGCTTGCGCGCGATGGTGAAGAGCGCCGACGCGCTCGCGCCCGCCGCGCCGGGAAGCAGCAGGTTGAGGATCAGCGCCGGCGCGTCGCCGAACAGCCGCGCGATGATGTTCGACGGCAGGATCGACAGGCCTGCCCAGAAGGTGTCGCGCTCGACCGCGCTGCCGCGCCCGCCGCGCCGCAGGTCGGCGAAATTATAATAGCGCGTGAGCAGCCGGACGCAGAGGATCGCGGTGATGCCGAGCGAGCAGAGGTGCGCGATGAACAGCCCCTTGAGCCCGAGCCCGCCCGCGAAGAAGAGTCCGGCGAACACCAGCCGCATGATCTGTTCCCAGACGATGCGGAGGCGAATCTCGGCGCCAAACACCATGCGCGCGCGCATCGCCGAGGTCGAAATCTCGACGAAGGCCCATAAGGGGAGCGCCCAGACGAAAAGCTGGATCGCGGGCACGACGAGAGGCCGGTCGTGCTCCGCCACGTTGAGGAAAGGCGCAAGCTCGGCGGCGAAAATCGCGATCAGCGCCGCGACGATCAGGCACGGCCCGACCCCGAAGATCATCGCGGTGCGCAGCGCTGCGGCAGCCTCGGCATCGCTCGCCGACTGCGGCACGGTGCGCTGCATCGCGCTCGTCATCCCCATGTCGAAGATATTCTCGAGCAGGTTCACCGTCGCCCAGAGCACCGCATAGAGGCCATAGCCCGCGAGCCCAAACATCAGCACATAGAGCGGCTGCGCGACGATCTCGACCACCGCGCCGAGGCGCGCGAGCACGGTTGTGCCGAGTCCCTTCGCGACGCTGCGGCTGGTAACGGCGGGCTGGGCGGTCTCTTCGCTCATCGCTCGCGCCCCTAGCGGTTGTTGAAGCTTGAGGAAAGCAGCCAAAGTTCGTGCCCCTGCGAAGGCAGGGGGCCATCTCCTGACCTCGGCTTATCGAGCGATGGTCCCGGCAGAATGCCGATGACCGGAGATGGGCCCCTGCCTTCGCAGGGGCGCGACAGTGCTAATTTTCAGGCGCCAGCAATCCGATCACCCCCTTGCCGACTCCGTCGTTCAGGTCTAGGCCGACCGCGATTGCACATAGGGGAAATTGCGACATGGCCGAATTCCGCCTGCCCAAGAACAGCCGCATCGAAAAGGGCGGCACGGTCCACACGGCCGGGGGCGCGACGAACGTCAAGAAGTTCAAGGTCTATCGCTACGACCCCGACAAGGGCCAGAATCCCCATTTCGACACGTTCGAGATCGACCTCGACACATGCGGCCCGATGGTGCTCGATGCGCTCATCAAGATGAAGAGCGAGCAGGATTCGACGCTGACCTTCCGCCGCTCGTGCCGCGAGGGCATCTGCGGCAGCTGCTCGATGAACATGAACGGCAAGAACGGCCTCGCCTGCACCACCGCGATCGAGGATTTGAAGGGCGACATCCAGATCACCCCGCTGCCGCATATGGAGGTGATCAAGGACCTCGTCCCCGACTTCACCCATTTCTATGCCCAATATGCCTCGATCGAGCCGTGGCTGAAGACCAAGACGACGACGCCGAGCGGCAAGGAACGGCTGCAGTCGCCCGAGGAGCGCGAAAAGCTCGACGGGCTTTACGAGTGCATCCTCTGCGCCTGCTGCTCGACGAGTTGCCCCAGCTATTGGTGGAACAGCGACAAGTTCCTCGGCCCCGCGATCCTGCTCCAGGCCTATCGCTGGCTCGCCGACAGCCGCGACGAATATACCGGCGAGCGGCTCGACGAACTGGAAGACCCCTTCCGCCTCTATCGCTGCCACACGATCATGAACTGCGCCAACGCCTGCCCGAAGGGCCTCAGCCCCGCGCGCGCGATCGCCGAGATCAAGAAGCTCGAGGCCGAGCGGCAGGTCTGATGCGCGGCTGGCTGCCAGCGCTGCTCGCGCTGGGGCTGGCGGGCTGCGCGGCAAAGCCCGCGGTCGAAACCGTTCCGCCGCCGCGCACCTATGCGCATGGCATCGGCGGCGCGACCTTCCTGATCGGCGGGACCTTTGCGCCCGGCCGGTCGCCCGACGGCAACAGCCTGATCCTCTATGGGCCCGAGGGCGCCATCGTGATCGACACGGGGCGGCACGCCGAGCATCTGATCGCGATCCGGCAGGGGCTGAGCGGGATCGGCATGTCGCCTGTCGCGATCGTCAACACGCACTGGCATCTCGACCATGTCAGCGGCAATCCGGCGCTGAAGGCCGCGTTTCCGGGTCTCAAAGTCTATGGCACGTCGGCGATCGACGGCGCGCTCACCGGCTTTCTGGCGAAAAGCGCCGAATCGTCGCACAAGGCGCTGGCCGAAGGCGCCATCCCCGCCAGCGCGGTCCCCGATGTCGAAGGCGACCTCGCCACGATCGGGCACGGCACCGAGCTCAGGCCCGACATCGTTGTCGACGAGTCGCGCGATACGACGATCGCCGGCCGGCCGCTGTCGCTGCGCGTCGCGCGCAACGCGGTGACGGCACGCGACCTCTGGATCTATGACGCCGCCGAAAAGCGTGCGATCGTCGGCGACCTCGTGACCGTGCCGGTTCCGTTTCTCGACACCGCCTGCCCCGAAGGCTGGCTGAAGGCGCTCGATGCGGTCGCGGCTTCGGGTGCCGAAGAGGTTGTTCCGGGGCATGGCCCGATCATGCCGATCGCCGATTTCACGATCTGGCATCGCGCCTTTGGCGACTTTATCGCTTGCGCGCGGGGCGCTGGCGCGCTTGAGGGCTGTTCGGCCGGCTGGCTGGCGGGCGCCGCGAAATGGATCGGGGACGACACGGCGCGCGCCAGGGCGATGGCCGATTATTATGACGAGCTGGTGCGCTCGGGGAAACTGGACGGATATTGCAAGGCATGAATGACGGGATCGAGGAGCCGAAGCGGCGCGAGAATTTCAGCGCCGAGGAATTGACGGGCGGCTGGATCAGCTGGAACCTCAAGGACAAGGACCGCTTCAACGCCTTCATCGAGCCGCTGTCGGTGCGCAGCGAAAGCCCGACCGAGGACGGGCGCCCGCGCGCCCGCGTGCGGATGCATCCGGAGCGCAGGCACAGCAATCTCGGCGATAATGTCCATGGCGCGGTCACGCTCGCGCTCGTCGATGTCGCGCTGTTCGCCGCATCGCACCAGTTCGGCTCGCTCGACGCAGGGCATTCGGTGACGCTCGACCTTTCGACCCAGTTCGTCGGCGCGGGGCGCGTCGGCGAGCCGATGGATGCGCTTGTCGAACTGGTGCGCGAGACCGGGCGCCTGATCTTCCTGCGCGGGCTCGTCGTGCAGGGCGAAAGCGACGGGCACATCGTGCTGACCTTCGCCGGAACGATCCGCAAGGCCAGCCGCAAGTGACCGGGGTCCTCGCTGCCTATGACGCGCTCGTCGCGGCGGGCGAGCTCCGCCCCGATACCGAACAGCGGGCTGCCGCCGAACGGCTGAACGCGCTGCAGCAGGAGTTGGAGGCCGCGCCGCCGCGCGGCAGCCTGCTCTGGCGCATCGCGGGGCGCAAGCCCGCCTCGCCGCGCGGCGTCTATCTGTGGGGCGCGGTCGGGCGCGGCAAGTCGATGCTGATGGACCTCTTCTACGACCAGCTTCACATCCAGCGGAAGCGGCGCGTCCACTTCCACGCCTTCATGCAGGAAGTGCACGCGCGGATGCGCGAGGTCAGGAAGACCGAGAGCGGCGACCCGATCCCGCAGGTCGCGGCAGCGCTCGTCGAGAATATCCGCTGCCTCGCCTTCGACGAGATGGTCGTCAACAACAGCGCCGACGCGATGATCCTGTCGCGCCTGTTCACCGCGCTGATCGACCATGGCGTCACGGTGGTCGCGACCTCGAACCGCCCGCCGCACGATCTCTACAAGGACGGGCTCAACCGCGAGCATTTCCTGCCCTTCATTGCGCTGATCGAGGCGCGGCTCGACGTGATGGGGCTCAACGGACCGACCGATTACCGCCGCCACCGCCTCGGCGACGGCAAGCGCTGGTTCGTGCCCGCCGACGATGCGGCAAGCGCGGCGCTCTCCGCCGCCTTCTTCCGCCTGACCGACTATCCGCCCGAGGACCGCGCGCATGTCCCTTCGCTCGATCTCGACATCGGCGGCGGACGCATCCTGCATGTCCCGAAGGCCTTGAAGGGCGTCGGGGTCTTCTCGTTCAAGCGCCTCTGCGGCGAGGCGCGCGGGGCGTCCGACTATCTCGCCGTCGCGCGCCATTTCCATGCCGTCATCATCGTCGGCATCCCGCGCATGGGACCCGAGAACCGCAACGAGGCGGCGCGCTTCGTCACGCTGATCGACGCGCTCTACGAATATAAGGTCAAGCTGCTCGCGAGCGCGGCGGCCGAGCCCGACGACCTCTATGTCGCGGGCGACGGCGCGTTCGAGTTCGAGCGGACGGCGAGCCGCCTGTCCGAAATGCAGTCCGATGATTATCTGGCGTTAGGCCACGGCCAGGAAGACGCCGCCTAATATCTTGCCCCAGCGCGAGGTGTTGATCGTGATCGCGACCAGGTCCCGGACATAGCGTATCTCGTGCGCCAGATGGCCGGCCGCCTGCTCGGCGATGCGGCGCGCCGTGCGAAGCGGCTTGGGCGCGGCGGCTGCGATGCGGCCCGGTCGCGCGGGCGGCGCGGGCAGGGTGGCAAAACCGCCGCTCGACACACGCGGATCATCGGCGACGGCGCGGCAGAGCGCCTCCATCCGTTCGATCGCCAGCCGGTTCGGAACCGCGCGGTCGCGGCTCAACAGCTCGAAACTGTGGCTGAACGCCGAAAACTGGATCGCGCCGCTGGCAGCCGAATGGTCGAGCGCATCGCGCATTTCCTCTTCCGACATCGCGCAAAGCTGTGCGGGACGAAAGCGGTTGGCGCGATCGAGCAGGCCGCTCACCGGCACTTCGACAATTCCGCAATGCTCGCGCATTCCGAGGTTGCCCGCGTCGAGCGAAATCTCGCAGCCGCGTCCGGCCCAGGCGCCGTTGAAGCTGCTGTCGAACCGGAAGCCGAGGCTGGCGAGCGCGCGCAGCGTGTCGTCGTTCGCGCCGAAATTGCCGGCGCGGAACGCGGTGGGCCTAGGCGCGCCGGCGGCCATCAATGTGTCGCGCGCGAAGGCGATCAGCCTCTTCTGTGCGGCCAGCGGAAAGTCGCCGATATTGCGCCCGGTCAGTCGCCCGGCCGGATTGAAGCGCGCGAAGGCCAGCCATTCGGTATGCAGATGAAGCTGCACCTCATGCCCACGCGCGACGATCGGCTGGACGATGGCGTCAATGACGCTGCGGCCATGGACGAGCGCAGGCATCGGATCGACGAACCAGACGCCGGTCAGGCCGTGGCGTTCGAGCATGTCCATCTGGAAGTGGATGCCGAAATCACCCTCGCGGCAGCGGCCGAGGATCGAGCTTTCATAATTGGCGCGCGCGTCGGTGCCCCGCTGGTAGAGTCCGGCGGAAAGCTCGGTATCGAAACTGATGATCGCGCGGGTCACCGGGCCGTCCTAGCGGCCGGCGGAATAAGGGAGGGTTAAGGCCATCCTCCGGGGTTTCTCTAAAAGCGCATCGTCACCGCGACGCCGCCGCCCTTGGTATCGCCCCAGGGGAAGACCTGCACCCGGTCGCCCGCCTTGCGTGTGATCAGGAATCCGGACGCCTCGCCGATTGCGGCGCCGACGAGCACGTCATGGACATGGTGTTTCTTCGCTTCGACCCGGCTCAGGCCGACGAAGGCGGCAACGATCTGCGCGGGCACGCCGATTTCCCAGCCATAGCGATTCTGCAGCGTCGCGGCGGCGGCGAACGACATCGACGTGTGGCCCGACGGAAAGCTCTTGTCGTCGCTGCCGTCGGGGCGGCGTTCGGGGAAGGCTTCCTTGAGGCCATAGGTGACCCCGGCGGAGGCGGCGATGCTGCCCCCCGCCTGCAACACGCCGTCCCAGTCGCCCTGCACCGCGGGTACGCCGAAGGCCGCGACGACGAGCGCATCGCGCGCGATCGACCCCGCGTCGTTCCAGCCCTTCTCGCTCGCGGCGGCGGGTGCGGCGGTAGTGATCGACAGCGCGATGGCGAGGGTCGTCACACTATATCTGACCATGATCGTCTCCCCGAAAAGGTTCCCCGCTTCCCCGAGCGTCGTAAGTTTAGGACTTCGGCTCGCACGCGCCACTATAATGTGATGTTCTCGGCATAAGGAATCCGCATCATCGCAGCGCGATCGGTGCGATTCGGCCTTTATTGTTATTGCGAACTATTAGCAAAGAAAGCCGGATTTTCGGCTTTTTGGCGGTTGTTTCCTTAAGGGAATCGGCGTAGGGGCGTCGCCAGTCTTGGGACCGCAGCGGGGCGTCAGGCCCGTGCCCCCGCGGTCCGTGAACCTTTGCCGGGCTTGCCAGGAAGGGAGTGCCGCGCGCCATGGGACGCAAGAAGATCGCATTGATCGGAGCCGGGAATATCGGCGGAACGCTGGCGCTGCTCGCCGCGCAGAAGGAACTCGGCGACGTTGTCCTGTTCGACGTCGTCGAAGGCGTGCCGCAGGGCAAGGCGCTCGATCTGTCGCAGGTCGGTCCGATCGCGGGCTTCGACGCGAAGATCACCGGCACCAACGATTACAAGGACATTGCGGGCGCCGACGTCATCATCGTCACCGCCGGCGTCGCCCGCAAGCCGGGCATGAGCCGCGACGATCTGCTCGGCATCAACCTCAAGGTCATGAAGGCCGTCGGCGAAGGCATCAAGGCGAACGCCCCCGACGCCTTCGTCATCTGCATCACCAACCCGCTCGACGCGATGGTGTGGGCGCTGCGCGAATTCTCAGGGCTCCCGCACAACAAGGTCGTCGGCATGGCTGGCGTCCTCGATTCGGCGCGCTTCAGCCACTTCATCGCCGACGAATTCGACGTGTCGGTCAAGGATGTGAACACCTTCGTGCTCGGGGGGCACGGCGACACGATGGTCCCCGTCGTCCGCTATTCGACGATCAACGGCATTCCCGTTCCTGATCTGGTCAAGATGGGTCTCTCGACGCAGGAAAAGATCGACGCGATCGTCAAGCGCACCCGCGGCGGCGGCGGCGAGATCGTCGCGCTGCTCGGCACCGGCTCGGCCTTCTATGCCCCGGCCGCGAGCGGCATCGCGATGGCCGAGGCCTATCTCGGCGACCAGAAGCGCATCCTGCCCTGTGCCGCCTATGTCGACGGCGAATATGGCGTCGACGGCCTCTATGTCGGCGTTCCCGTGCAAATCGGCGCGGGCGGCGTCGAGAAGATCGTCGAGATCGAACTCGACGGTGCCGACAAGGCGGGGCTTCAGGTCTCGGTCGATGCGGTCAAGGAGCTGCTCGACGCGTGCAAGGCGCTGGACCCCAGCCTCGCCTGATTTTTTTGCCGCGCCCGGCGTTATGCGCCGGGCGCAGGCTCTCCCCGGGAGATTTAGAATATGTCCATTCTCATCGACAAGAATACCAAGGTCATCACGCAAGGGATGACCGGTGCCACCGGCACTTTCCACACCGAACAGGCGCTCGCCTATGGCACGCAGATGGTCGGCGGCGTGACGCCGGGCAAGGGCGGCACGACGCACATCGGCCTGCCGATGTTCAACACCGTCGAGGAAGCGAAGCACGCGACCGGCGCGACCGCATCGGTCATCTATGTTCCGCCGCCGTTCGCCGCCGACTCGATCCTCGAGGCGATCGATGCCGAGATCGAGCTGATCGTCGCGATCACCGAGGGCATTCCGGTGCTCGACATGGTCAAGGTGAAGCGCGCGCTTTCGGGCTCGAAGTCGCGCCTGATCGGCCCGAACTGCCCCGGCGTGCTGACCCCCGACGAATGCAAGATCGGCATCATGCCGGGCAATATCTTCAAGAAGGGCAGCGTCGGCGTCGTCTCGCGCTCGGGCACGCTGACCTATGAAGCGGTGTTCCAGACCTCGAACGTCGGCCTGGGTCAGACCACCGCGGTCGGCATCGGCGGCGATCCGGTCAACGGCACCAACTTCATCGACGTGCTCGAACTCTTCCTGGCGGACGACGCGACCAAGTCGATCATCATGATCGGCGAAATCGGCGGCGACGCCGAGGAGCAGGCGGCGCAGTTCCTGATCGACGAGGCGAAGCGTGGCCGCAAGAAGCCGATGGCCGGCTTCATCGCGGGCCGCACCGCACCTCCGGGGCGCCGCATGGGCCACGCCGGCGCGATCGTGTCGGGCGGCAAGGGCGACGCCGAAAGCAAGATCGCGGCGATGGAAGCCGCCGGCATCAAGGTGTCGGCGAGCCCGTCGGAACTCGGCACGACGCTCGCCGAAGTGCTCAAGGAACGCGTCTGATTTATTCGCCATCCTCTTTTTCGTGTGTCCCCGCGAAGGCGGGGACCCATTGCGACGGTGGCTGGACCCCCGCCTTCGCGGGGGAACACGGAGGGGAGGTTTAGGATGGTCCGACCCGGCTATGTGTACATCATGGCAAGCGGGAAGAACGGGACGATCTATATCGGCGTGACCAGCGATCTGCCGCAAAGGATTTGGCAACATCGCGAAGGCGTGGTCGAAGGGTTTACAAAGCAATATGGCTGCAAGCTGCTGGTGTGGTTCGAGAGCTTTGAAAGCATATACGACGCCCGGCAGTTTGAAGCGCGAATGAAGAAATGGAACCGGGCGTGGAAGATCAACCGCATCGAGGAACGTAACCCGGAATGGGCTGATCTGTTCGAGACGCTGGTTTAGTTTGTTCGTGTTCCCCCGCAAAGGCGGGGGCCCACGATAGGGTGCAATGGGCCCCCGCCTTCGCGGGGGAACACGGATAGGTCAGGCCCCTGCCTTCGCAGGGGCACGGATAGGTTAGAGATATGAACCTCGAACGACAAAGCTTCGACATCGACGAGCCGCAGGCCGGCCCGAGCTGGGCGCCGAAGAACTGGCCGCCGATCGACGGCGACGACCTGACCGCCGCGCTCGATCCGCAGCAGATGCAGGTCGCGGTGAAGGCCGCCGCCGCGAAGGCGGGCGCGCCGCTGTCGAACGCCGAGGTCGAGCGCGCGGCCGACGATTCGATTCGCGCGATGATGCTGATCCGTACCTATCGCGTGCGCGGGCATCTTGCCGCCAAGCTCGACCCGCTCGGGCTCAGCAAGATGGAAATTCCGGCCGACCTGACGCCCGAATATCATGGCTTTTCCGGCGCTGCGCTCGATCGCCCGGTGTGGCTCGGCGGCACGCTCGGCCTCGAAAAGGCGACGGTGCGCGAGATCGTGGCGATCCTGCAGGCGAATTACTGCGGCGCCGTCGGCCTTGAATATATGCACATCGCCGACATCGAGGAGCGCCAGTTCCTTCAGGAGCGGATGGAAGGCGCCGACAAGATCATCGAATTTTCGGTCGAGGGCAAACGCGCCATCCTGAACAAGGTGATCGAGGCCGAGGAATGGGAGAAATTCCTCGCGCGCAAATATGTCGGCACCAAGCGCTTCGGCCTCGACGGCGGCGAATCGATGATTCCCGCGATGGAATCGATCATCAAATACGGCGGCCAGTATGGCGTGAAGGAAATCGTCTACGGCATGGCGCACCGCGGGCGCCTCAACATGCTCGCGAACGTCATGGCGAAGCCGTACAAGGTGATTTTCCACGAATTCTCGGGCGGCAGCGCGAACCCTGATGATGTCGGCGGTTCGGGCGACGTCAAATATCACCTCGGCACCTCGACCGACCGGGAGTTCGACGGCATCTCGGTCCATATGTCGCTCGTCCCCAACCCCTCGCACCTCGAGGCGGTCGATCCGGTCGTACTCGGCAAGGTACGCGCGCAGCAGGTCGTGCGCGACGACCTCGCCAAGCATGAGCAGGTGCTGCCCGTGCTGATCCACGGCGACGCGGCCTTCGCGGGGCAGGGGATCGTGTGGGAATGCCTCGGCTTCTCGGGCATCCGCGGCTATAACACCGGCGGCTGTATCCACTTCATCGTCAACAACCAGATCGGCTTCACGACCAGCCCGCAGTTCGCGCGCTCGTCTCCCTACCCGTCGGACGTCGCCAAGGGCGTCCAGGCGCCGATCCTGCACGTCAACGGCGACGATCCCGAGGCGGTGACCTTCGCCTGCAAGCTCGCGATCGACTTCCGCCAGCGCTTCAAGCGCGACGTCGTGATCGACATGTGGTGCTATCGCCGCTTCGGCCACAATGAGGGCGACGAACCTTCGTTCACCCAGCCTTTGATGTATGCGCGTATCCGCCAGCATCCGCCGGTGTCGCAGCTTTGCGCGGCGAAGCTCGAGGCCGAGGGCGTGATCGACGCCGGCTGGGCCGACGCGCGGCGCGGCGAGTTCGTCGCGCATCTCGAAGAGGAATTCGAGGGCGCGAAAAGCTACAAGCCGAACAAGGCCGACTGGTTCGCGGGCCGCTGGTCGGGGCTCCATGCCCCAGCCGACCCCGAAAATGCGCGCCGCAACATCGCGACCGGCGTTTCGGACAAATTGTTCGACGCGATCGGCCGCACGCTGACGACGATCCCCGCCGACCTCGAAGTCCACAAGACGCTCCGCCGCGTCATCGACGCGCGTGCCGCGATGTTCGCGAACAAGGACGATGCCGAGGTGTTCGACTGGGCGACGTCGGAGGCGCTCGCCTTCGGCACCTTGCTCAGCGAAGGCTATCAGGTGCGCCTGTCGGGCCAGGATTCGGGCCGCGGCACCTTCTCGCAGCGTCACGCCGTCTGGGTCGACCAGAAGGACGAGCATAAATATATCCCGCTGACGACCGTGCCGCACGGCCGGTTCGAGGTGCTCGACAGTCCCTTGAGCGAATATGGCGTGCTCGGTTTCGAATATGGCTATGCGATGGCCGATCCGAAGAGCCTCGTGCTCTGGGAAGCGCAGTTCGGCGACTTCGCCAACGGCGCGCAGATCATGATCGACCAGTTCATCGCCGCGGGCGAGGCCAAGTGGCTGCGCGCCAACGGGCTCGTGCTGTTGCTGCCGCACGGGTATGAAGGGCAGGGGCCCGAGCATAGCTCGGCGCGCCTCGAACGCTTTTTGCAGCTTTGCGCGGGCGACAATATCCAGGTGTGCAATATTTCGACCCCGTCGAACTATTTCCACGTCCTGCGCCGCCAGATGCTGCGTCCGTTCCGCAAGCCGCTGATCATCATGACGCCGAAGTCGCTGCTCCGCCATAAGCTCGCGGTGTCGCAGCGCTCGGACTTCATCGGCGAGGCGCATTTCCGCCGCATCATGTCGGACCGTACCCCGCCCGAGGACGCGAAGGTCAAGCGCGTCGTCCTCTGTTCGGGCAAGGTCGGCTACGACCTGATGGAGGCGCGCGATGCCGCCGGCCTCGACGACACGACGGTGATCCGCATCGAGCAGATATATCCCTTCCCCGGCGAGGCGCTGGCCGTTCGCCTGAAGCGGATGAAGAATCTCGAAGAGGTCGTCTGGGCGCAGGAAGAGCCGCGCAACAACGGCGCCTGGTTCTTCGTCGAACCGCTGATCGAGGAGTCGCTGAAGGAGGCGGGCCACAAGGGGATGCGCGCGCGCTACGCCGGGCGCAGCGCCGCCGCTTCGCCCGCCACCGGGCTGATGAGCCGCCACCAGACCGAGCAGGCGGCGTTCGTCGCCGATGCGCTCGGCCTTTCGGTCCGGGCGGAAATCCGCCGCGCGAAAAACAAGGCTTAGGATCATAGGGTGCGCCCCTGCGAAGGCAGGGGCCCATCTCCCACCGTTTGATGATGGGCCCCTGCCTTCGCAGGGGCACGGAAAGAGAAGAAGCGATGAGCACCGAAGTCAAAGTCCCCACGTTGGGTGAAAGCGTCACCGAAGCGACGATCGGCGAGTGGCTGAAGCAGCCCGGCGAAGCGGTCGCGCTCGACGAGCCGATTGCCAGCCTCGAAACCGACAAGGTCGCGGTCGAGGTGCCCTCGCCCGTCGCGGGCGTGATGGGACAGCAGCTTGCCGCCGTGGGCGACACGGTCAATGTCGGCGCGGTGATCGCGACGGTCGAGGCGGGCGGGGCCGCTGCTGCACCGGCGCCCGCCGCGGCGCCTGCCCCCGCCGCCAAGGCTGAGGCCGCCGCTCCCGCGCCCGCCACGACGGGCGAGGATGGCGTCACGACGCTGTCGCCCGCGGTCCGCCGCCTTGTCCTCGAACATGGCGTCGATCCGACGAAGATTCAGGGCACCGGCAAGGACGGCCGCCTGACCAAGGAAGATGTCCTCGCCGCCGCGAATGCCGCGCCCGAGGCGGCGCCCGCTCCGGCACCGGCGCCTGCCGCTGCCCCCGCCGCGAGCGGCGCTCCGGGTCGCCGCGAGGAGCGCGTTAAGATGACGCGGATGCGCCAGACGATCGCCAAGCGCCTCAAGTCGGCGCAGGACACCGCGGCGATGCTGACGACGTTCAACGACGTCGACATGTCGGCGGTGATCGCGGCGCGCGACAAATATCGCGAAAGCTTCGAAAAGAAGCACGGCGTCCGCCTCGGCTTCATGAGCTTCTTCACCAAGGCGGTCGCGCTCGCGGCGCACGACATTCCCGCGGTCAACGGCCGCATCGATGGCGACGAGATCGTCTATTACGACTATCTCGACGTCTCGATCGCGGTCAGCGCGCCGAACGGCCTCGTCGTGCCGATCGTCCGCAACGCCGAAAGCCTGTCCTTCGCCGGGATCGAAAAGGCGATCGCCGACCTCGGCAAGCGCGCCAAGGACGGCACGCTGACGATGGACGACATGACCGGCGGCACCTTCACCATCTCGAACGGCGGCGTGTTCGGCGGCCTGATGTCGACCCCGATCATCAACCCGCCGCAGTCGGCGGTGCTTGGCCTTCACCGCATCGAGGATCGCCCGGTCGTGCGGAACGGCGAGATCGTCATCCGCCCGATGATGTATATCGCGCTCAGCTACGACCACCGGCTCGTCGACGGCCGCGAGGCGGTGACCTTCCTGAAGACGATCAAGGAAGCGATCGAGGATCCGACGCGGCTGCTGATCGATTTGTGATGCCTTCCGCACCCGGTTTCACTGGCAGGGGAGTATAGGGCTATGACGGTCAGGACTGGCGTGGCACTCGGCCTCGCGATCATCGCGATGCTGTCGGCGTGCGGCGATGCCGGTAACAGCATGCAGAAAGGCTTCGAGGACGGGTTCAAAACCCAGTTCATCGAGAATTTCAACAAGTCCTGTCAGTCGAGCGCGGGCGGCAGCGGGCTGTCGGCGGACAAGATCGCCGAAGTCTGCAAATGTACCGCCGACGCGCTGATCGAAAAGCATAGCCCGGCGGACCTGATGAAGTTGAAACCCGAAGATGCGATGCCGGTGATGAAGGAATGCGCCGCGAAGTCGGGGCTCCCTGTTTGAGCATCGGGCGACGCCGCGATGGAGCTTAGTTGAGGTAAGAAAAATGGCTGATTACGACTACGACGTCCTTGTCATCGGTGCCGGCCCCGGCGGCTATGTCGCGGCGATCCGCGCCGCGCAGCTGGGTCTCAAGACCGCGTGCGCCGAGGGGCGCGAGACGCTGGGCGGCACCTGCCTCAACGTGGGCTGCATCCCGTCGAAGGCGATGCTCCACGCGTCGGAATATTTCGAGGCCGCCGCGGGCGGCGCGATGGCGGCGATGGGCATCAAGGTGAAGCCCGAACTCGACCTCGGCGCCATGCACGGCCAGCGCAAGGATGCGGTGAAGGGCCTGACCGGCGGCATCGAATTCCTGTTCAAGAAGAACAAGGTCGACTGGCTGAAGGGCTATGCGCAGTTCACGTCGGCCGATACGGTCGAAGTTGCAGGCAAGAGCGTTCGCGCGAAGAATATCATCATCGCGACCGGCTCGTCGGTGACCCCGCTTCCGGGCGTCGCGGTCGATAACGACAAGCAGATCATCGTCGATTCGACCGGCGCGCTCGAACTCGCCAAGGTGCCGGGCCATATGGTCGTGATCGGTGGCGGCGTGATCGGGCTCGAACTCGGCAGCGTGTGGCGCCGCCTTGGTGCCAAGGTCACCGTCGTCGAATTCC
>NZ_JAYSAH010000023.1:0-57918 GCF_041916015.1 Sphingopyxis sp.
CCGCCCGCCCGCGCCCGGCGCGCGCAGCAAGGCGCTGGCCGTCCGCTCCCATGCGGCAAGCAATGTTCCGCCCTCGGGCTCGGGCGGCATGTTCATGCCGGTGTCGCGCGGCGGCGGCCCGGCGGCAATCGCATCCTGCGGCAGCACGAAGCTCCCCGCCCGCCCGCGCGCACCGATCAGCCCGCGCTCGCGCGCCTGCTCATAGGCTTTGGTGACGGTGGTAAGGTCGATCCCGAGCCGTGCCGCGAGATCGCGCTGCGGCGGCAATCTGTCGCCCGCGCGGAGCGTGCCGGTTGCGACTGCCTTGGCGATCGCTTCGGCGATCGCGACATATTTGGCGCCGCCCGCCCGGGCGAGGTCGGGAATCCAGCCGTCAGCCATCGCCCTCGACCGCTTCCCCCTTCGCGCGCGCGTTGAGCTTCGCCCACAGCGCGTCGGTCCCCGCTTCCTGCGCCCGGTTCACATATTGCGACGCGACGAGCCAGCCCTTGATCGGCTGCAGCACCGCAAGGCACGGAATCACCATCAGCGGCACCGACACGATCAGGTGCATCCACCACGGCGGGTTCAGCGCGACCTCGAACCAGACGACGAGGAACAGCAGCGGGAAGGCGATGAAGCACAGCGAGAAGAAGGCCGGACCGTCGTCGGGCGCCGCGAAATCATAGTCGAGCCCGCAATGCGGACAGCGATCCTGCACCTTCAGCCAGCGCCGGAACATCCGGCCCTCGCCGCATTGTGGGCAGAGGCCGTGCAGCCCGGTCCGGTAAATCCACCGCCATTTGTCGCGGCCTTCGAGTTCGGTCGTCGTCATCGACTCACATCCTGTATCCATACACAATACCATACATAATGCCGGACATGACAAATGTCGAGCGGCGGATTACGTCCGGATCATGAGCGACGAGAAAATCTACATCAGCGCGAACGAGCTCCTCGCCGACTCGCTGCGGCTCGGGATGCAGGTGGTGGACAGCGGCTTCCGGCCGACGCATCTCGTCGGCATCTGGCGCGGCGGGGCGCCGGTCGGCATCGCGGTGCAGGAACTGCTCGACTATCACGGCCACCACTGCGACCATATCGCGATCCGCACCTCCTCCTACAAAGGCATCGACGATCAGGACCCGCAGGTACGCGTGTTCGCGCTCGGCTATCTGATCGACACGCTCGATCCCGAGGACCGGCTGCTGATCATCGACGATGTCTTCGATTCGGGGCGCAGCATCCGCGCCTTCATCGCCGAGCTTCGGGCGCGCTGCCGCCACAATATGCCGCGCGACATCCGCATCGCGACCGTCTGGTTCAAGCCGCGCCGCAACGTCACCGACCTCCGCCCCGACTATTTCGTCCATGAAACCGACCGCTGGCTGATCTTCCCGCACGAGATCGACGGATTGACCATCGAGGAAATCCGCCGCCACAAGCCCGAGGCGGCGATCATCCTGCGCGAGGAGGGGGTGTCCGATGCCTGATGGTTTCGCCTCGGCCGCCGACCGCGCGACCTTCATCGCCGGCCTCCCCAAGGCCGAGCTCCACCTCCATATCGAAGGCTCGCTCGAACCCGGGCTGATGTTCGAACTCGCGCAGCGCAACGGCGTCGCGATCCCCTTCGCCAGCGTCGAGGAGGTGCGCGCCGCCTATGCCTTCTCCAACCTTCAGGATTTCCTCGACATCTATTATCAGGGCATGGGCGTCCTCCGGACCGAGCAGGATTTCCACGACCTCACCGCCGCCTACGTCGCCCGCGCACATGCCGACAATGTCCGGCATGTCGAGATTTTCTTCGACCCGCAGGGGCACACCGAGCGGGGCATCGCCTTCGCGACCGTCGTCGCGGGCATCACCCGCGCGCTCGACGCGGCCGAAGCGCGCCACGGCCTGACCTCGAAGCTGATCCTCTGCTTCCTCCGCCACCTCAGCGAGGCCGAAGCCGAGGCGACGCTCGACGAAGCCCTGCCGTTTCTGGATCGTATCGCCGGTGTCGGCCTCGATTCCTCCGAGGTTGGCCACCCGCCCGCGAAGTTCGAGCGCGTCTTCGCACGCGCCCGCGCGCTCGGCCTCAAGATCGTCGCGCACGCCGGCGAGGAGGGCCCGCCCGCCTATGTCCGCGAGGCGCTCGACCTCCTGAAGGTCGATCGCATCGACCACGGTAACCGCAGCCTCGAAGATCCCGCGCTCGTCGCGCGCCTCGCGGCCGAGGGCATGACGCTCACCGTCTGCCCGCTCTCGAACCTCAAGCTCTGCGTCGTCGGCGACATGGCGGCGCATCCGCTGAAGACCATGCTCGATGCGGGCCTGAAGGCGACGGTGAACAGCGACGACCCCAGCTATTTCGGCGGCTATGTGAACGCCAATTATCAGGCCGTCGCCGACGCGCTCGACCTGTCGAAGGCCGATCTGGTCACGCTCGCGCGCAACAGCTTCACCGGCTCTTTCCTGAGCGACGCCGACAAGGCGAAACATCTCGCCGCGATCGACGCCTACGCCTGATCTCTGGAATTGCCATTCCCGCTGAAGCCGGAACGACAACGGATATAGGATTCGCTTTCAAAGGCAATGTGTCCCCGCGAAGGCGGGGACCCATCTCCAGTCGGTTCAAGATGGCACCGACCGGAGATGGGCTCCCGCCTTCGCGGGAGCGCGCGGCATGACGATCTAGCGCGGGTGCAACCGTGCAAGCGCAATCCCCGCCAGATTCTGCGCGCGTCCGATATGACGGACCCGCGGCGCCGGGCCGGCGCCCACAAGTGCGCGAAACACCGCCAGATGCGCCGCCGCCTCGCCCCGCGCCCGCACCCTCCCGGTCGCTTGCGCGACCACCGCCGCGGCATCGCCCAGCAACAGGAAATCCGTGAGCCCGCGCTCTCGTGCCAGCCGCAGCGCTGCGATCAGCGCCAGCCATTCGGCATCGAAGCTGCTTCCGACGCCAATATCGCGTTCGATCAAGACCGCGCCGCCGGTCGCCACCGCAATCTCCATCGGCCCGGGGTTCGGCCGGCATCCGCCGTCGAAATAGATTTTGGCCGGCCGCGCGATCATCCACCCGTCCTAGCTGGCGGAGAGCGCGATGACATCAAGGGAGTCGTCATTGCGAGGAGCATAGCGACGAAGCAATCTCCAGCTATCGTCGCCAATGAACGCGGACTGGAGATTGCTTCGCTTCGCTCGCAATGACGATAGCTGATGCAGCTGATCTTAGAATTTCCCGCGCACCGAAAAGCCGAAGATCGGCCCGATCAGGCGGTCGCGTTCCTCGACGAAGGCGATCTCGCTCGCCCCGCGCACCCCCTGATACACCGTCCGGTCACGCTTCGACCGCGCGTTGAAGATATTGTTGATCGACGCCCGGACGGTCAGGCCCATGACATTCTTGTGCTCGACGAACACCGACGCCCACACCGGGCCTTCCCACACCTTGTCGGTCTGGTTGCGGCGATAATTGGGCTGATTGTGCGAATATTCGGCATGGCCGCCCCACGCCCAGTCGCTGCCCGGAATGTCATGGCGCAGATCGATGCTCATCGAAGTGTCGGTAAAACCGCTCCATTGGCGTTTCTCGCCGGTGAAGGGATCGCGCAGCGAGGATTTCTGGAACAGGACGCTCGTGTCGATCTTCACGCCCTTCAGCCCGGCCGGGTCGAGGTTGATCGTCGAACTCCATTCGACCGCGCCGGCCTTCGCCTTGGCGATATTGCCCACGGCCTCGCCGTCGATACCGACCGGGATCACGTCGACGCGGTCCTCGACGTCGCGAAACACGAAATAGAGTTTCGTCGATCCCCACGCACCCAGCTTCCTGTTGATCTCGAGCTCATAGCTCCAGTCCTGCTGCGGCCTCAGATCATTGTTGCTCTCGTTCGCATTGCCGTCGTTGAGGAAGGCGCGCGCCAGAAAATCATAGAAGCTGAGCTGGAGCACCCGCCGCCGGATCTTCAGCGATGCATCGAAATCGGCCGAGGGCGCCCAGGCGAGCGTCAGCGACCCCTTCGGCCGGAAAAAGGTCCGGGTCAGCCCGTTCGGTCCGGTCTGGGTGATCGTCGAATGTTCGGCGCCCCCGGTCAGCTGGAAAGTGAAGCTGTCGGTGATCTTGCGTCCGAAGCTCAGCAGACCTTCGTAGCGATCCTCGCTGACCCCGCCGGTGCCGCCCTCGAACGGCTGATCGACCCACGCCCCCGCGGGGTCCAGCACCGCGATCGATGCGACATTATCGAGCGTATTATAGGCCGCCTCGCCCGACAGCTGCCAGTCGCCGCCTAGCATCTTCCACTGATATTCGCCGCGCGCGATCGTCTCGCCGAGGTCGCCGGTCTGCGCGAAGCGATCGCCGGTCGCGGGCGATCCGTCGTCGGGGGTCGTGACGATCTCCTGCGAATAGGGTTCGTGGCTGAATCGCCTGAGGCCGATCAGCTTGAGCTTGCCGGGGCCGAGCCCGAACTGGTAATCGCCGCCGATCTCATAATTCCAGCTGTCGGCATTTTCGCGCACGGTGCGCAGCCGGTCGGGAAGGCCGGGGCCGGAGCGCACCCCGTCTTCGTAATAGCGGTCATATTTGCGCTGATAATGGCCGCCGAGATTGGCGACCGTGTCGCCCGGCGGGTCCCAGGTGATGCGTCCCGACAGCTTCGGCGTATCGTAATGCGTGTTCCAGATGTCGCTACGCCGCTCGATGACGGCACCGGCACCGGCACCGTCATGGATCAGCGTCGGACCGCCGGCGCCGCTGCGCGCCGAGTCATTATTATTGAGGCCGGCCTCATATTCGATCTCGCCCGTCCGGCCGCGGATCGACACATCGCCGCGCGTGAACAGCGGATCGGTGTAATGCGCGCGGAATTCGGGTTTCCACGAAAATTGCCCCGAGAAGCTGTCGGCGCGATAGACGATATTGGCGACCTGCCCCGACAGGCCGGGAATATCCAGCGTCGCGCCGTCGATAATCTCGATCCGTTCGACATTGCCCGCGGGGATGCGCGACAATTGGGTGAACATGTCGTCGGCCTTGTTCGACGGCCGCTCGCCGTTGAACAGGACATTGCCGGTCGCCTGCCCCAGCCCGCGCCGATCCTCGCTGTCGCGGATCGAAAAGCCCGGAACCTGCGCCAGCATGTCATAGGCATTCTTCGGCGCGTAGCGCGCGAAATCGGCGGGCGTGAAGACCTGCCGCGCCGCGCCTTTGGCCGTCGCGGGAATCGCGGCCGCCGCCGCCGCCGGCGTATCGCCGGTCGGCGCCGCGTCCTGCGCCGCTACCGGCATGGTCGCGAGCGCGGCGGATAGCGCCGCAAGACTGATGACGATTTTCACCGGCTGCTCCCCCGCGCCCGGTTCATCGCCCGGGCATAGTCGGGCGTGACGCCCATCGCCTTCATGCCGACGACATCCTCGGCGCTCAGCTTCCTGTATCCCGCCGCGGCAAGGCCGCGCACATAGGCGCCGTCGACGCCCAGCGCCTTGCACGCGATCGCGTCCTCGACGTCGGTCAGCACCATCGCCTCGGACCTGAGATCGCGGACATAGGCGGGCGTGACCTTCAGCGCCGCGGCGGCGATCAGATCATCGTCGTCCTTCGGCCGTACTCCCGCGGCGGTGAGCCCATCGGCCAGCTCGATCGTCGCATCGACGAGCAGCATCGCGAGCAGATCGTCGCGGTCCTCCGGCGCGAGGCCGCGCGACGCCAACGCGGCCTCGAAACGCGGGTCGGCGGTGAAGCGGCAGTTGCCCGCCCCGTCGAACGCGCCCTTCAGAGTGCCCGAACAGGTGAGTGTTCCCGAATCATGCACGATCGTGAACGACACCGGCCCGCCCCCGCTCCGCAGCGCCGCCTCGGTGCCCGCGAGCTCGGGGCGCGAGCCGTCGATCGCGACATCGCTGTTCGACCGCGCCCGGCTGACCCGCAAATGCGGCTTGCCGTTTGCCGAGCTGGCCTGCCAGGCGACGTCGCTCAGCACCAGCGGGTCGGCGGCGGTACTCGGCGCAGCGCAGGCCAGAACCGACAGCAGGGCGGCGCCGGTGGCAAAAATCAGGGTCTTCATGGCACACTCCTCCCTCCGCGCACCAGACGAGCGCCATCGCTCGCCGCCGCGGCGGCAATTCAAAACCGTAACTCGATCAACGGAAGCTAAGGTTGGACGAACGTCCGAACGTCAGTTCTCGGGCGGCGCAGGCGGCGCGGGCGGTTCGGGAAATTCGATCCGCGCGACGCGGCCGTCGGCGCTGCGCGCTTCGAGGCCTCCGCGGCCGATCTCGACGCGCGTCTCATCCTTGCGGGTCGTGGTGCGCCGCTTCGCCCCCGGCGCCATGCCCGTCGCGCGCAGCTCGATCGCGGCGTCCGCGTCCTTCACCGAATAGCCCGCCCCACGCATCCGGCGGACATAGTCGCCGGTGACCCCCAGCGCGCGCAGCGCGTGCAGGTCGTCGATCGACAGGCCGGGGAATTGCGCCTTCATCTCGCGGGCATAGCCGGGCTCGATATGCAGCGCCGACGCGCCGATCACATCGTCCATGTCGGCGCCCGGAAAGATGCCGCGCATCGCGTTGACATAGGCCGCGTCGACCCCGGTCGCCTTCGCGGCGATGATGTCGTCGGGGTCCATCGAGCCGCCCTGCTCGCGCATGTGCGCGACATATTCGGGGGTCACGCCGACCGCGCGCATGCTGACGAGCTGTTCGGCGGTCAGCGGCTTGTGCGTCGCCGCCGCGGGCGCTTCATTCTCGGGCGAGGCCCCGGCCGTGGCGGACGGATGCGCCACGGCCGGGACGGCGGCGGCGAAAGGAACCGGGGAGTCCTTCGCCGCCTGTTTCTGATCAGCAGTCGCCGAAAAGGCGGCGAGCGGCGCGGTGATCCCCGCGAGCAGCACCAGGCTCATCAGCATCCAGCTCGCGCTGGCGGGGCCGCGCTTCAGGCTGCCGTCGAGAACGCGGGTGATCCGGCGCTTGAGGCTGCCCTTGCCGGGCGCGACGCCGTGCGCCGCCATCAGCGCGCCCTGATTGTCGTGGCGCGCCGCGCCGACGAGCAGGGTCGCATAATCGGGACCGTCGATGTCGGCCATCAGCACCGCATCGTCGGCGGCTTCCTCGCGCAGTTGGTGGCTCTCGCGCGCCAGCATCCACACCAGCGGGTTGAACCAGAAGAGCGCGCAGACGGCGCGCGCGCCGAGCAGCTTGGCCCAGTCGAGCCGCGCGACATGCGCCAGCTCGTGCGCGATGATCGCCTCGGCCTCACCGACCGCCTCGACCGCGACCGGGCTCAGCACGATCGTCGGGCGCAGCACGCCCCAGCTGATCGGCGAGCGGAGTTCACCGCTGACGAGCAGCGCGGTGCCGTGCTTGAAGCCCATGCGGCGCTGCGCCTCGGCGAGCGCCGACAGCCACGAGCCTTCGGTCAATATCTCGGCCCGGCCGCGCATCGCGAACAGCCGCACGATCGCGATCAGCATCACTCCAGACAGCAGCGCCAGCGGGATCGCATAGAGAAAGGGCGCGAAATCGCCGACCTCCGGCAGCGTGAAACGCGCTCCGTCGCTCGCGACCCCGGTCGCCGGTGCCGCCTCTGCAATCGGTACGGCGCTATCGGCAACCGGCGCGGCAACCACCGGCGCAGGCGCGGCGCTCCAGCTTTCGGGAAGCGGGTTCCACGACGGAAGCAGCAGCATCGCGGCGGGCAAGGCGAGCAGCGCGACGATCCCGGCGTGCGCGATCATCGACCGCTCGCCCGCCGAACGCGCCCGCGCGAGGCGCAGCAGGCCCAGCGTCAGCCCCGCGACGAGCGCCGATTTCCAGGCAAGGCCCAGCAGCAGGACGGTGGTGATCATGATGTTCTCCCTTCGCGCGCTTTCGCGATCATCTTTTCGAGCTCGTCGAGTTCGTTCGTGCTCATCTCGTCCTGCATCCCGAGCAGCGCGGCGGCGGCACTCGTCGCCGATCCGTTGAAAAAGACCCGCACGACCTGGCTCAGCGCCGATTTGCGCGCGGTCTTGTCCGACACGCTCGGCGCATAGACGAAGCCGCGCTCCGACGCCTCGCGCGCGACGAAGCCCTTGGCTTCGAGCCGCTTCAGCATCGCGCGGATCGCCGATCCCGACAGTTCGTCGCTCAGCGCCTCGCCGATCTCGGTAACCGTCGAGGCCCCGCGCTCGTAAAGGACATCGACGATTTCGCGTTCCCGCGGGGGCAGACTCGACAGCATTCCGAATCACTCCAATGCGCTACATTTGTAGCGTGCTACATTTGTAGCGCGAACATGGCAAGCAGTTTTATTCGGATAATACACACCGGCGACCGGCAGCAATCGGGATTGCAGCTTCGCCAGCGCCCGCTAGATTCCTCCCATGACCGAAGCCGTCGAAGTGATCGTGAACGACCGGATGCAGAAGGACTACCGCTACACGCGCACGGCCCCGGAGGGACAGGCCTTCGCCCCCGATTTCCAGCCCGAACTGACCCCCGCGGAGATGCTTCGCCTCGGGGTCTTCTGCGGCAGATATATGCGCGACTGCACTGGCGAATTTCCCGCGGCATGGTTCGAGGGCGCCCGGATCGCGAAGGGAGACGCCGACTGCTCGCTCAACTATTTCGGCGTCCGGGCGAGCGCGCCGCTTCGCGTCTGGATCGCGAAGGGATGGATACATCCCGACGATCCGCGCGGCTGGTTCCAATGGTATTGCCGCTATTATTCGGGGCGGCGGATGCCGGGCGAGGACGACCGCCAGATCGCCCGCTGGCGCGCCTTCCGGCGCCACGCCGCGCAGGTCCGCAGGCATTGCGAGCCCGGCGACCCCTTTTGCCGGCCCCGGCAGCGCCAGGCGCTGCTGCAATGGGCCTATGACAGCCGCACCCTCTAGCTTTCGCCTTTTCAGGAGCCCGCCGATGCCGATCATGGCCGCCCGCCACTATCATCAGGGCAAGCTCGTCCGCGACCTCGGACCCGACGACATCATTCCGGAGGATTGCGACGACAGCGATTTCTTCTGGCTCGGGCTTTACGAGCCCACCAAGGACGAGCTCGCGGGCATCGCCAGGCGCTTCGGCCTTCATCCGCTCGCGGTCGAGGATGCGCTGAAGGCGAAGCAGCTCCCGAAGGTCGAGGTCTATGGCGACCAGCTTTTCGTCATCGCCGCGACCGCCAATCTCGACGGCGACACGATCCAGTCGGGTGAGACCGCGATCTTCCTCGGCCGCCATTTCGCGGTCTCGGTCCGCCACGGCTCGGCGCGCGCGCATACCGAGGTGCGGGCGCGGCTCGAAACCCTGCCGCAGAAGCTCGCGCACGGCCCCGACTATGTCCTCTATGCGATCCTCGATTTCATCATCGACGGCTATTTCCCGGTGATCGACGCGATCGAGGACCGGCTGCTCCTCGTCGAGGAAAGCGTGATGGACACGCCGCTCGACGCCGAGGAAATCCGCCATCTCTATGCCCAGCGGCACGAGATCATCCGCTTCCAGCGCATCGTCGGCCTGATGAAGGACGTCGCGGGCCGCCTCGTCGGCACCGCCGACCTGCCGTGGATCGACGATGCCGTCCGCCCCTATTTCCGCGACATATGGGACCATGTCCAGCGCGCCGAATTCCGCCTGCAGGGCCTGCGCGAGGTCGCCGCCTCGGTTGTCGATACCAATTCGCTCCTCGAACAGCAGCGCCAGGGCGTCATCACCCGCCAGCTCGCCGCCTGGGCCGCGATCCTCGCGGTGCCGACCGCGATCGCCGGCATCTACGGCATGAATTTCCAGCATATGCCCGAACTCGGCTGGACCTTCGGCTATCCGTTCGCGATCGCGCTGATGGCGGGCATCTGCGGCCTCCTCTACTGGCGCTTCCGCAGCATCGGCTGGCTCTGACTTATCGGCCTGATTTATCGGTTCGCCGTATAATCGCGGGGGATGCATTGCAACTTGCCGCGCCTGCGCGCATCTCTTGCCGGCGCGCCGGCCAGGGCACCCCCCGCTAACCTTCTTTTAACCGCTTGCCCCGACACCTCTCCCATGGCCATTCCCGGATATTTCTTTCCCGCGGCGCCCGGCGCCGACGCGCGCGGCAGCGCCCGCCGCAAGCTCAGCCTTCCCGCCGAGGGCAAGCAGAACGGCGACACCGGCATCAAGGTGCTGATCCACAATATCTCCGAAACCGGGCTGCTCCTCGAAAGCGACGTCGACCTGCTCGCGGGCGACCGGATCGAGATCGATCTGCCGCACGCCGGCGACAGTTCTGCCACAGTGGTCTGGGTCAGCGACCGATTGTTCGGATGCCGCTTCGACGCGCCGGTTTCGCCCGCCACCTTGAGCGCCGCCCGGCTCCGCAGCGCCGTGACGCACGATGAGGAGGAGGCGCCGACCCCCGCCGACGAAGCCTTCGGCGCCCGCCTGCAGCGGCTGCGCGTCCGCGCCGGGCTCAACCAGGCCGAGGTCGCCGACCGCATGGGCGTCAGCGCACCCGCGGTTTCGGGCTGGGAAAAGGGCCGCGCGCGGCCCAAGCACGCCCGCATGGCGGCGCTCGCCGAGATCCTCGGCGTCCAGGCCGCCGACCTGCTCGGCGATCCTGCGCCCGAGGAGCTCCACGAGCTGATCGACCGCAGCCGCCGCCAGATCGCCCTCGCGATGGGCATCGGCGAGGACAAGGTGCGGATCATCGTCGAGCTTTAGCGGCAGGTTTCGGCCGAGAGTTGCCGCACTCTCTCCCTTCGTCATTCCCGCGAAAGCGGGAACCCAGGGATGGGTAAGCGGACGGACGCTCTGGGTCCCCGCTTTCGCGGGGATGACGAAGTAAAGAAAGGGCAGCGTCCGCTTACCACCCCGAAACCGGCACCCGCTCTCCCCTTGCCCCCACCCAGATCCGCGCTATATTCGCCGCATCCAAACCCCAAAGGAGTGACAGGATCATGGATCTGAACTGACCGCATCGCCCCAAGCCGTGCCTTCAGGAAAGCTCCATCCATGCCCTCGATCACCCTCGCCAACCTCGGTTGGTCCACCCCCGACAACCGCACTATCCTTTCGGGCCTCGACCTGATTTTCGCGCGCGAGCGCACCGGCGTCGTCGGCCGCAACGGCGTCGGCAAATCGACGCTGCTGCGCCTGCTGACCGGCGAACTCGCACCCGCTTCGGGGACGATCGCCATCGATGGCACGATCGCGATGCTGCACCAGACCGTGCAGGTCGGGCCGCACGAGACGATCGCCGACCTGTTCGGCGCGCGGGGCGGCCTCGCTCTGCTCCGCAAGGCCGAAGCGGGCGAAGCCAACGCCCAGGAGATCGGCGAGGCCGACTGGGCGCTCGAAGCGCGGATCGACGAAGCCCTCGCCGGCGTCGGCCTGCCGCTGCCCGCCGACACGCGGCTGACGACCCTCTCGGGCGGCCAGCGCACCCGCGCCGCGCTCGCCGGGGCGATGTTCGCGGCGCCCGATTTCCTTCTCCTCGACGAGCCCACCAACAATCTCGACCGCGACGGCCGCGCAGCGGTGCGCGACCTGCTCCGCGGCTGGCGCGGCGGCGCGATCGTCGTCAGCCACGACCGCCAATTGCTCGAAGAGATGGACGCGATCGTCGAGATGACCACGCTCGGCGCCGCGCGCTACGGCGGCGGCTGGAGCGCCTACCAGAGCCGCAAGGCCGTCGAGCAGGCGGCCGCCGAAGCCGAACTCGCGGGCGCCGAAAAGCGGCTGGATCACGCGCTACGACAAGCGCAGGCGGCGACCGAGAAGCAGGACCGGCGCGATGCCGGCGGGCGCCGCAAGGGCGCGCGCGGCGACATGCCGAAAATCGTCATCGGCGGCCTCAAGCGCCGCGCCGAGGAAACGCGCGCGGCAGCGAGCCGCCTCGCCGGGCGCCAGCGCGAGGAGGCCGAACAGGCGCTGGACGCGGCGCGCAGCCGGGTCGAGGTGGTCGATCCGCTCTCGGCCGGGCTCGCCTCGGCCGGCCTTCCCGCGTCGCGCACCGTGCTCGAACTCGATCATGTGACCGCGGGCTATGCGCCGGACCGGCCAGTCATCGACCATCTGTCGCTGACCGTCACCGGACCCGAGCGTATCGCGATCACCGGCCCCAATGGATCGGGCAAATCGACGCTGCTCGCGCTGGTGGCGGGGAGACTCGCGCCGTGGTCGGGGCGCATCCGCACCGCCGTGCCCTTCGCGATGCTCGACCAGCGCGTGTCGCTGCTCGATCCCGCCCGCTCGATCGCCGACAATTTCCTCGCGCTCAATCCCGGAACGACGAACAACCGGTGCCGCGCCGCGCTCGCGCGCTTCCGCTTTCGCGCCGATGCCGCCGACCGCATCGTCGGCACCTTGAGCGGCGGCCAGATGCTCCGCGCCGGCCTCGCCTGCGTCCTCGGCGCGCCCGAGCCGCCGCAATTGCTGATCCTCGACGAGCCGGGCAACCATCTCGACCTCGATTCGCTCGCCGCGGTCGAGACCGGTCTTGCCGCCTATGACGGCGCTTTACTCGTCGTCAGTCACGATCCGGACTTTCTGGAGGCGATCGGAATCACCCGCGCGGTCGCGCTCGGCTGACGCGACACGGCAATATCCGTCATCGGCCAGCCGCCGCTCTGGGGAACCGGATATTTGAGCCCGTGCAGCGCGACGACCCTGTCGCCCTCGCAGATCGGTGCCGCGACCAGCCGAATCCAGCGCGTGCGCGCCAGCGCAGGACCGATCTCGACATCGAGCGTGAAGCCGCGGCGGTGAGCGATCGCATGGTCGCGAAGCCGCTCCATCGCGACGCGCGATCCCTCGCAATAGCACGCGACCGCATCGTCGCGCGCGACCGCCGCATCGCGCGGAAAGCCGAACAGGTCGAACACCGCCTCCGACCAGGTCAGCCGGTCGCCCGCGAGGTCGCAACGCCACACGCCGACCCCCAGCCGCGCGAGCGCCTCTTCGCTGTCGGGCGCCGCCGTGGCGCTCCGGTCGGGCGGACGCACGCTGGTCCGCTGGACCCAGCCAAGATCGAAATGGCGCGCCTCTTCGTACAGCGGCCAGCTATGGTGGAGCGGCAGGGGATATTGGTGTCGCAAGGCGCTCGCTTCCTTCCCGCCCGGGTCTATGCGGTGGGCCTTAAGAAAGTCTCAGCGATCACGCCGCCATGACCTTCGCGATCATCTTTTCCTCCTTCGCGATCCACGGCGCGAGGCTCGGGCGCGACAAGACCGCTTCGCTCCACGCGGCGATCTTCGGATGCGCCGCACCGTCGATGCCCGCGCCGCAGTGACGAATGTTCATCAGCGGCGACGCGACCGCGAGGTCGGCGAGCGTTAAGCGGTCGCCGACGAGGTAGCCCGAGACGGGAATCGCGCCCTCCAGATAGGCGAGCAGCTTCGGCAGTTCCTCGGCCTCGGCCTGCGCCGCCGCCGCGAGGTCGCCTTCGCGGCCGAGAAATTTGGGCGAGACGATGCGGTTGAAGAACATCTTGCCGCTGCACGCCGCGAACACCGTGTCGCCGAACTCGTCCCACCAGATCACGCGCCCGCGTTCCTGCGGGTCGGCGGGGATCAAAGGCGGCGCGGGGTGCTTCGCCTCCAGATAATGGATGATCGCGCTCGAATCGGCGAGGAGGAAGCCGTCGTCGTCGATCGCCGGCATCTTGCCGAGCGGCGAGGCGGCCCGGAACCCCGGATCGGGATCGCCGATTCCGACGCCCTTCAATTCGAAATCGAGGCCCTTTTCACCCAGATAGCCCAGCAATTTGCGCACGAAGGGCGATACCACCGACCCATAGACGATCATCGCGCTCTCCCCTTCCCATTCCCCGGCACCCGCCGCCAGCATAGGATAAAGGTCCTTTTTTGCAATCCGTTCGGGGGGTGCCGGACGCACGATGAAATAAACTTGCCATCGCCCGCGCGCCATGGAACATCTCCGTGCGGAGGGGGGCGCTGCCGAGGCAGCCATCAGGCAGGATTATCGCATGCGCCCTTCGTTCTGGGCAGACCGGCTGATGGCATTGCTCGTCCGCTTTGTCGGCCTTGTCATCCTGATCGCAACGCTGCTCGCGGCGGCCGCCAGCTTCCTCTACAATCAGGCCGACGAAGCCGATCAGGCGGCGCGCGTCGCGGCGCAGGTCAACATGCGGCTGCGCGACCATCTCTCCGTCCTCGAAGCGGTGCGTGCGCTCTACCAGTCCGACAGCGCGCCGAGCGGCCCCGGCGTTCGCGCCTATCTCGCCGCGCTCAGCCCGCAAGTGCGGACGCCCGGAATGGAGGGGATCGGCATCGCCGCCGCGATGCGCGCCGGAGCTCCCGCTGCGATCGAGGCGCGGCTGCGCGAAAATTACGGCGAGGACATCAAGGTCCGGCCCGCCACCGACCAGCCGGTCGGCTTTCCCGTCGTCCTCGTCGAACCCTATACGCCGCGCCGCCACGCCGCGCTCGGTTTCGACATGTACAGCGAGCCGGTGCGGCGCGCGGCGATGCGGCGCGCATGGCAGACGGGGCGCCCCGCCGCGAGCGGCATCGTCCACCTCCAGCAGGAGCGCACCGCCGCGGTCAAACAGCCCGGCTTCCTCATCTATCTGCCCGTCTACGCCCGTACCGGCGAGGCCCGCGGCGGCGCGACCATCGCGACCACCGGCGGCGCGCGCGCGATCGAGGCGTTCGTCTATGCCCCGTTCCGCATCGACGACCTGATACCCGCGGTGTTCGGCACGCAGCTCGACACGATCAAGGGCATCGAAATCCACGCGGGCGCCGGCCCGTCGGCGCCGCTCGTCTTCCGCCGCGGGGCCATCGGCTGGGACGCGCACGAGGAAAGGCTGCGGATCGCCGACCGCGAATGGACGATGCGCATTTCCTACGGCCGCCTGCTCGAACGGCTGGGACGGCCGTTCGCCATCGTCCTCTTCGGCCTCGCGCTCGCGGTCCTCGCCACCCAGCTTCACCGCGTCCAGCAGCGCCGCGTCGGCGCGGCGCAGGCGCTCGCCGAGCAGCAGGCGCGCCACGCCGAGGACCGCGAGTTGATGATCGGCGAAATGGCGCACCGGATGAAGAACGCCTTCGCGCGCATCGGCGCGCTGGCGCGGATCACCTTGCGCGAGTGCGGCAGTCTTCAGGAGTTCGAGACGAAATTCGACGGACGGCTGCGCGCTTTGTCCGACGCAAAGCAGATGCTCGTCACCGGCGCCGTGGGGTTCGTCGAGTTGCGCGCGATCATCCGGCGCGAGCTCGAACTCGCGGGCTGGTCCGCCGAACGGCTGACGCGAGTCACGGGTCCCGAGGTCAGGCTCGATGACGACGCCGCGCAGGCGATCTCGCTCGCGCTGCACGAATTCGTGACCAACAGCATCAAATATGGCGCGCTGGCAGGCAAGGGCGAGCTGACGATCGAATGGGACCGCGAAGAGGGCGCCATCCTGCTGCGCTGGATCGAAAGCGGGCTGTCGTCGACGCCCGCCATCGACACCGAAAGCTTCGGCACCCAGTTCATCCGCTCGCTCATCGAAAGACAGCTCAAGGGCAGTTGGCAACGCACCGCCGTTGACAACAGCCTCGCCATCGTCATTCGATGGCCGGACAATGGCATCCTCGACTGACGATCGCTGGCACATCTGGATCGACCGCGGCGGCACCTTCACCGACGTCGTCGCCCGGCGTCCCGACGGCACGATCGTTACCGCCAAATATCTTTCCGAAGATCCGGCGCGTCCGGGCGATGCCGCGGTCGGCGCGATCCGCGACCTCACCGGCGCCGGAAGCGGCGCGCTGCCGCCGCTCGCGATCCGCATGGGCTCGACCGTCGCGACCAATGCGCTGCTCGAACGCAAGGGCGCGCCGACCCTGCTCGCGATCACGCGGGGCTTCGGCGACGCGCTGACGATCGGCTATCAGGACCGCCCCGACCTCTTCGCCCGCGCGCTGCACCGCACGCCGCCGCCGCACGCGATGGTCGCCGAAATCGCCGAGCGCGTGAGCCCGGAAGGGCATATCCTCACCCCGCTCGACGAAGACGCCGCGCGCACCGCAATGCAGGCGGCGCGCGATCAAGGCCTGACAAGCATCGCGATCGTCCTCATGCACGGCTATCGCCACCCCGCGCACGAGGCGCGCCTCGCCGCCATCGCGCGCGAACTCGGTTTCGCGCAAATCTCGACGAGCCACGAGGTCAGCGCGCTGATCAAGCTGATCGGCCGCGGCGACACGACGCTCGCCGACGCCTATCTCTCGCCCGTCCTGCGCCACTATGTCGATCAATTCTGCGCCCAGCTTGAGGGCGGCACCGATCCGCAGTTCATGAAAAGCTCGGGCGGTCTCGCTTCCGCCACCGCCTTCCACGGCCGCGACGCGATCCTCTCGGGCCCCGCGGGCGGCATCGTCGGCATGGTCGGCAGCGCCGCACCCCTCGGCAAGACGCGCCTGATCGGCTTCGACATGGGCGGCACCTCGACCGACGTCAGCCATTATGCCGGGCGACTGGAGCGCGACAATGAGACCGTCGTCGCGGGCACCCGCATCCGCGCCCCGATGCTGCGCATCCACACCGTCGCGGCGGGCGGCGGCTCGATCTGCCGCTGGGATGGCGCGCGCCTCACCGTCGGCCCCGAAAGCGCGGGCGCCAACCCCGGCCCCGCCGCCTATGGCCGCGGCGGCCCGCTGACGGTCACCGACTGCAACGTCCTGCTCCGGAAGATCCAGCCCGATCATTTCCCCAAGCTCTTCGGCCCGAACGGCAACCGGCCGCTCGACCGCGACATCGTCGCGGAAAAATTCGCCGCCATGGCCGCCGAAGTCGGCGACATCACCCCCGAAGCGCTCGCCGAGGGTCTTCTCGGAATCGCGGTCCAGCAGATGGCGAACGCGATCAAGCGCATCACCATCGCGCGCGGTCACGACCTGACGCAAGGCTACAACCTCGTCGGCTTCGGCGGCGCCGCGGGCCAGCATGTCTGCCTTGTCGCCGACGCGCTCGGCATCGACGAAATCTTGCTCCACCCGCTCGCCGGGGTGCTGTCCGCCTATGGCATGGGGCTCGCGAGGCCGTCGGCGATCCGCGAGCGCACATTGGCGCTGCCCCTCGACGATGAATGTGCCGTAACGCTTGCCGCTGCCGAAGCCGAATTGTCGGACGCGGCCCGAAGCGATCTTGCACCCGACGGCGACACCCTCCGCGAAACCCTGCTCTTCGTCCGCCTCGCCGACAGCGACAATGCGATCGAACTCCCGCTCGCACCGCCCGCCGAGGTCGCGCGGGCCTTCGCTACCGCCTTCCGCCAGCGCTTCGGCTACGCCCCGCACGGCGATCTGGTGATCGACCGCATCCGGGTCGAACTGACCGGGGCGGGCGACGCCCCGCCCGCGCTGCCGCCGCCCGCTGCATCCGCCGAAACCGAACCCGAAATCGTCGCCGCCTGGCTTGCCGGCACACGGCACGACATGCCGCTCCACCAGCGCAGCGCCCTTCCCCCCGGCCGCGGCGTCCCGGGACCGGCGATCATCGTCGATCCGCTCTCAACGACGGTGGTCGAACCCGGCTGGACCGCGACGGTCGAGCGGGAGGGAACGCTGCGGCTCTCGAAAAGCCCCTCCCCTTCAGGGGAGGGGTTGGGGTGGGGTCCAGCGGCCTTGCGCAAGGCCGCTGGACCCCACCCGCGGCTACTCGGCCCGGCTTCGCCGAGCCAAGTCTCGCTGCCCTCCCCTGAAGGGGAGGGCTTGACTCGGCCTCCCGACCCCATCCGCCTCGAAATCTTCAACAGCCTGTTCATGGCGATCGCCGAGGAGATGGGCGGCGCGCTTCAGCACAGCGCCTCGTCGATCAACATCCGCGAGCGGCTCGATTTCTCCTGCGCGATCTTCGACGGCGAAGGCCGCCTCGTCGCCAACGCGCCGCACATGCCGGTGCATCTCGGCTCGATGGGCGAAAGCGTCCGCACGATCTTGCGCCAAAGAACCAGCGACGGCCGCGGCATCAGGCGCGGCGACGCCTACGCCCTCAACGCCCCCTATGACGGCGGCACCCACCTCCCCGACATTACCGTCATCATGCCTGTGTTCGTGGCCAAAGAAGATGAGGGGGGCGAAGAACCGAGCTTCTTCGTCGCCGCACGCGGCCATCACGCCGATCTCGGCGGCATCGCCCCCGGCTCGATGCCGCCGGACAGCACCAGCATCGATCAGGAAGGCGTGCTCTTCGACAACCGGCTGATCGTCGACGACGGTCAATTCCTCGATGCCCAGGTTCACGCGCACCTCACCGCCGGCCCCTTCCCGGCCCGCAACCCCGCGCTCAACATCGCCGACCTGAAAGCACAGGTCGCCGCCTGCCAGCGCGGCGCGAGCGCGCTCGCCGAGCTCAGCGCCGCGCACGGCGCCGCCACCGTCGCCGCCTATATGGCGCACGGCCAGAAGCAGGCCGAGACCGCGGTCCGCCAACTCATCGCCCGTTTGAGCGACGGCCGGTTCCGCTACGCGATGGACAATGGCGCCGAGGTCGCGGTTGCGGTGCGCGTCGACCGCGAGGCACGCCACGTCACCATCGACTTCACCGGCTCGTCGCCGACGCTCCCCGACAATTTCAACGCCCCGCTCCCCGTCGTCCGCGCCGCCGTCCTCTATGTCCTCCGCACCATGCTCGACGACCCGATCCCGATGAACGAAGGCTGCCTGGCCCCCGTCACCCTGATTGTGCCGCAGGATTCGATGCTCAGCCCCAGCTATCCCGCCGCGGTCGTCGCGGGCAATGTCGAGACGAGTCAGGTCATCACCGACGCGCTGTTCGCGGCCTTCGGCGCGATGGCCCCGGCGCAGGGGACGATGAACAATTTCACCTTCGGCGATGAAGCGCGCCAATATTATGAGACGATCGCGGGCGGCTCGGGCGCCGGGCCGGGTTTTGACGGCACCGCCGTCATCCAGACCCACATGACCAACAGCCGCATGACCGACCCCGAAGTGATGGAGACCCGCTTCCCGGTGATCGTTGAGGAGTTCTCGATCCGGGAGAATTCGGGCGGCGCGGGCCGCTGGCACGGCGGCGACGGCGCAAGGCGCCGCATCCGCTTCCGCGAGCCGATGGCGGCGAACATCCTCGCGAACCGCCGCAAGATCGCTCCCGCAGGCCTTGCGGGTGGAGAAGACGGCGCGCCGGGGCGCAACTGGGTCGAGCGCTCCGACGGCGCGCTCGAAATGCTGGCGGCGACCGGGAGCGCCGATCTCGCGTCAGGCGACGCCTTCGTGATCGAAACGCCGGGCGGCGGCGGATATGGCGAAGTGGGGGCTTCGGAATGAAAAGGGTTCACGCGGAGACGCGGAGGCGCGGAGAAGGAAGAAAAGAGAAGAGGGAAGATTCGCGTCGAGGCGCAAAGAGCGCAGAGAAAAGAAAGGCCGTGTCCCCGCGCAGGCGGGGGAACACGCGATATTCAAGATCGCTTTCTCTGCGCTCTTTGCGCCTCTGCGCGAAGCATATTCTCCGCGCCTCCGCGTCTCCGCGTGAACCCTTTTCAAGCCAAAACGGGAGTCGATGATGCTCGTCCTGATCGGCATCGTCATCATCATCGCGGGCTTCCTGCTCCGCTTCAATCCGTTGCTTGTGATCATGGCCTCGGCGCTCGCGACCGGGCTCGCCGCCGGGCTCGACGTGACGGCGATCATCGCCGCCTTCGGCAAGGCCTTCAACGATACGCGCTACGTCAGCATCGTCTGGATCGTGCTGCCCGTCATCGGCCTGCTCGAAGCCTATGGGCTCCAGCAGCACGCGCGCAGCCTGATCGACCGGATGAAGGGCGCGACGCTCGGCCGCCTGCTCACCTCTTACCTGCTGCTGCGCCAGGCGATGTCGGCGATCGGCCTCACTTCGGTCGCCGGCCATCCGCAGACCGTCCGCCCGCTCGTCGCGCCGATGGCCGAAGCCGCCGCCGAGGCGAAGAACGACGCGCTCACCGAAGACCAGCGCGAGGAGGTAAAGGCCTTCGCCGCCGCGACCGACAATATCGGCCTTTTCTTCGGCGAGGATATTTTCCTCGCGATCGGCTCGATCCTGCTGATGAAAGGCCTGCTCGAGGGCTATGGCTATAATATCGAGCCGCTCCATCTCTCGCTCTGGGCGATCCCGACCGCGATCGCCGCCTTCCTGATCCAAGGTTTCCGCCTCCGCCGCCTCGAAAGGCGAATGCGAAAGCGGGAGGCCGGCGCATGATCACGCTCGATTTCGTCTATATTCTCGCCGGCTGGACCTTCGCGCTCTTCGCGCTCCTCGGCCTTTACGACCGCACCAACCCGAAACGCTTCGGCAACGCTGCCTTCTGGGGCCTGCTCGCCCTCTCGATGCTCGGCGGCGACTATCTGAGCGATTTCCAGAACGGCCTGCTCGTCCTCGCACTCGTCGCGATCGCGGGCACAGGGCAGATTGGCCGCGCCCCCGGCGGCGAAGTCGCGGCCGAGGTGCAGGCCGAGCGCGCCGCGCGCTACGGCAATTTCCTGCTCCTCGTCGCGCTGATCATCCCCGCGGTCGCGCTCGCGGGTACTTTTTTGTTCAAATATGTCCCCGGCCTCGCCGATCCGAAGCAGGCGACCCTTATCTCGCTTGCCATCGGCGTGCTGATCGCGCTCGCGGCCGGCATGGCGCGTTTCAAGCCGCCGCTGCTCCTTCCCGCGCAGCAGGGCCGCCGCCTGCTCGACGCGGTCGGCTGGGCGGCGATCCTGCCGCAGATGCTCGCCAGCCTCGGCGCGGTCTTCGCGCTCGCCGGGGTCGGCGAGGTCGTCGGCGGGCTGATCGGCGGCGCGATCCCGCAGGGCAGCCTGTTCGGCGCGGTGCTCGCCTTCGGGCTCGGCATGGCCTTCTTCACCATGGTGATGGGCAACGCCTTCGCCGCCTTCCCGGTGATGATGGCGGCGGTCGGCCTGCCCTTGCTGATCAAGCAGTATCATGGCGATCCCGCGGTCGTCGCGGCGATCGGCATGCTCGCGGGCTTCTGCGGCACGCTGATGACCCCGATGGCGGCGAACTTCAACCTCGTCCCCGCCGCCTTGCTCGAACTCAAAAACCCCTATGGCGTGATCAAGGCGCAGATCGGCACCGCGCTGCCCCTGCTGGCGGCAAACATCCTCTTCATCTGGCTGTTCGCTTTCCAATGACCCGTCTGACCCCCGACCACGCCGCCCGCTTCGCGACCGCAACCCTCGGACACCTCGACCGCGAATATCCGTACAAGATGGACCTCGTCCTGAACGGTCCCGAGGATGCGAAGCCGCCGCGCGAGCATCACCCGATCTTCCACGGCAGCTTCGACTGGCACAGCTGCGTCCACGGCTGGTGGCAGGTCCTCCGCCTCGCGCGCCGTTTCCCCGACCTGTCCGTCGCCGCCGAGATTCGCGCCCGCGCCGCCGCGATGCTCGTCCCCGAAAAGGTCGCGGGCGAACTCGCTTTCCTCGCGCGTCCCATGTCGGCCGGCTTCGAGCGCCCCTATGGCTGGGCGTGGCTCCTCACGCTCCACGCCGAGGCCGCGCGCCACGACGCGCCGTGGGCTGCCGCGCTCGAACCGCTCGCCACCGCCTTTGCCGCGCGCTTCCACGCCTTCCTCCCCAAGCTCACCTATCCCTTGCGCGTCGGCACCCATTTCAACATCGCCTTCGCCCTCCTGCTCGCACGCCATTGGGCCGGGAGCCGCGACCCCGGCCTTATCCGCCTGATCGACACCAGCGCCCGCCACTGGTTCGCCGGCGACCGCGACTGTCAGGCATGGGAGCCCGGCGGCGACGAATTTCTCTCCCCGGCGCTCACCGAGGCGTATCTGATGGCCGCCGTCCTCGGCGACGATTTCGCCGGCTGGTTCGACGCCTTCCTCCCCCGCGCCGCCGGCCAGCAGCCCGCGACTCTCTTCACCCCCGCCACTGTCTCCGACCGCAGCGACGGCAAGATCGCCCATCTCGACGGCCTCAACCTCCGCCGCGCCTGGTGCTGGCGCGCCATTGCAGCCGCGCTCGGCCCCGCGCACCCCGTCGCCCCGGTCGCCAAAGGCACCGCCGAGCGCCACCTCGCCGCCGCACTCGCGCACGTGACCGGCGACTATATGGGCGAACATTGGCTCGCGAGCTTCGCTCTCCTCGCACTCGACGGCCTCGCCGATTGACAAGCCCCGCCCTCACGGCGAGAGACGGCGCAAGAGGGAGACGAGGCCGCACATGAAAACGCTACGCCCGACATCGTTCGACGTCGCCGAGCGCGCCGGCGTCTCGCAATCGACCGTCTCGCGCGCGCTCCGGAGCAGCCCCGGTGTCAATGCCGAGACGCGCGCCCGCGTTGCCGCCGCCGCGCGCGAGCTCGGCTATGTCGTCGACCGCCACGCCTCTTCCCTGCGCCTGAAAAGCAGCGAGACGCTCGCCCTCGTCACCATCTGCCGCCCCGGCGAGGATCGCAGCGCGATCAACCCCTTCTATTTCGCGCTGCTCGGCAGCATCGCCGCCGCGACCTCGGCGCGCGGGTTCAACCTGCTCGTCTCCTTTCAGGAGAGCGAGGCCAATTTCCGCGCCGATTTCGTCGCCTCGGGCCTCGCCGACGCGATGATCGTCATCGGCACGACGAGCAACCGCGCCGCATGGGACTATTTCGCCGAAGCGCAAGCCACCGGCCTCGGCTTCGTCTGCTGGGGCAGCCCGGGCGATCCCTTTCACTGGATGCGCAGCGACAACCGCACCGGCGGCGGCATCGCCGCCGAGCATCTCGTCGCGAGCGGGCGCCAGCGCATCGCCTTCGTCGGCCCGCAGCGCTCGCCGCAGCGCCAGTTCGACGAGCGCCGCGACGGTTTCGTCGAAGCGCTGGGCCGCCACGGCCTGACCCCGATCCTCGCCGAGCCGCCCGCCGCCGCCGACCGCCATGCGCAGGGCGTCGCCGCAGCGCATGCGCTGCTCGCCGCGCACCCCGGTGTAGACGCGATCTTCGCGGCGTCGGACATGCTCGCCTTGGGCGTGCTTCAGGGCCTCAAGGAAGCCGGGCGCCGGGTCCCGCACGATGTCGCGCTGATCGGCTTCGACGGCATCCGCGCCGGCAATATGGCCGATCCGGCGCTCACCACGCTCGAACCCGATCTCGACGCCGCGGGCGAAGCGCTCGTCGCGATGGCGCTCGAGGATGAGGATTTCACGCGCAGCGGCACGCGCGTCCCGGTGCGGCTCGCCGTCAGGGGCACCGCCTGACCTCGAAGGGCGCCGGAAAATCCGCGCCCGCGGCCGATCAGGCGACCGCCGGCGGCAGCTTCGCCAGCGCGCCGTTCGCCTCCGCCCGGTCGAGGTCCGCGAGTTCGGCGTCGGTGAGCGGCGCCTTCTGCCCGCACATCGCGCACGGCGGGTGAAAGCGGCGCCGATAGCGGCGATAGCCCTCCACCATCCGGATGCGCTCGATCAATGCCGCGTCGGTTTCCTCCTGCGTCGCGCCCTGCACCTTGCCCGTGCCGGGCCATTTGTCGAAGACCATGCCGCTGAAATATTCCTCGCGCGACAGAAAGCGGTGCCGCACCGCCTCCGGCAGCACATAGGCCTCGGCCTCCTCCGCCGTCAGATGGACATTCTGCCCACCCTTCAGGTCGCCGCGCTTGATGAGCAGCCCCAGCAGCGAATCCGACGGCACGATCCGCCGCTCGACCTCCTTGCCGTTCCGCACGATCACCATCTCGCGCCCCTCGACCGCGCGCTCGTAAGCGACCGCCTCCAGCCCGCGCAACGCCCGCGCGATCGCCTCGCCGCACGCCGTGTCGAACGGCGCGAACAGCGCGCGCGATCGATTGACCGAGGTCGTGCTGACCCCCGCGACCCGCGCCGCGTCACTCACGCACCCCGTGCGCCCCAACGTAGCCAGAAACACCCGCGTCCGCGCCGCCGTCCACCCGTCCGACCGCACGCGAAGGCCGGGCATGAAGGGATTGCCCTTTTCCGTTCGTGCTGAGCTTGTCGAAGCATCGTCCTTCCTCAAGGGCGCCACCGCCTTCTCCCCCGATTTCCCCCGCGAACCCCGCGCCACCTTACGCCCCATAGCTCCATCTCCCGAATCACTTGGAATGAATCGGAGAAGATTTGAACCTATTTGGATATATTAGGAAAGAGGAAAGATTCCTTTGCGTTAATCGCCGCTCCCCGCACATTACACCCATGATCCTACGGGGAATGGTCGAGTGCCTCGTTACCTTCAAGTGGATTGCCTTGGATGCCAGTACGCGGGCCGCTGAAGATGACGAGCTAAAGGAACGTTTACTAGCGGCGGCAAGGATGCAGGAGGCTTGGATTGACTCGCAAATCCTCATGCCATTCGTAGATGTTAATCTCGGATCGTGGGCCGGAACGTCTATAAGGAATATGTGCGAGGAGATTGGTGAAAGTGATCTCTATCGCTTTTGGTTCACCCCATTTAGCTCAGCCGTTCACAGCACATGGCAACATGTATCAGTTTGGAATACAGCGGTTTGTCGTAATCCTCTTCACATGGAACATCGCGTCTCTGCCATTGCGGAAACTGGGATGGACCCCGAGATTGTCGCCAAGGCAGCCTACTTTTTTGATCGCTTGGTCGAAGCGTTTGATAGCTACTACGGTCTAAAATTGGATGAGGAGGCTACAGCCGATCGATATCGATCTGGGTTACTCGCTGCTTTTTAGTCTTAAATCCAATTACGGAGACAGGTACACAATCTCCAATTAGCGCCTGCTCTCAAACCAAATCATCCACCCTAACCCCCAGCGCATCCGCCAGCTTCCGCGCCGTCTCGACCGACCCCTTGCCGCGCCCGGCCTCGATATCGGCGATCTGCACCCGATTGACCCCTGACGCCGCCGCCAGCTTCACCTGGCTCAGCCCGCGCAGTTCGCGCCAGACGCGCAGCGGGTTTTCGCCGGCGATCAGCCGCTTGGCATAGTCGGCGGGCACCACTTCATCCTCGCCCGCCGCAAGGGCCGCCTTGGCGCCGTCATAGGCGCGGAGGTCGGCCAGATCCTCGGCCGCTTCGCGCAGGCGGTCATATTCTTCGCGGGGGATCGTCACCATCTTGTTCATGGGATCATTCCTTCATTCATAAACGCTGCCGCGCGGGCCGATTTCCAGCACCGCCAGCACGACGCCATCCTCCATGATCACGCGCCAGTCACCGACGCGCAGCCGGATGCCGTCGCGCCCCTTCAGCGCCTTCACATTGTTCGCCTGCGACGCGGGATCGGCGGCATAGGCCTCGATCTTGCCGACGATCCGCGCCGATGTATTGGCGGGCATGCGTTGCAGCGCCTTGATCGCGGATCGCGTGTAGCTGATCGGCTTCATCGGCGGGTATGTAGTATATGACTACACTGTAGTCAATAACTACATCCCATTCCGTTCGTGCTGAGCTTGTCGAAGCACCGTCCTTCTCCTTTCCTGCGCCAAGGGAAAGGACAGCCCTTCGACAAGCTCAGGGCGAACGGCTAAGAACAACATGGCGAACCAACCCTCCCCCACCCCCTTGCATTTCCCACCTCCCGGCGTAAGGCACCGCCAACATAAACCTGCGCGCGCGACTCCGCTGGCTCCGCTCTCCCGAACGGGCATCGGCCGTCATTCCCCGCCGCGCCAACATGGGGACTGCAATCCTATGACGACCACGGGCAACGACACGCTGGGCACCCGTTCGACGCTGAGCGTCGGCGGCAAGACTTACGCTTATTATTCGCTCGACAAGGCCGCGGCGAAGCTCGGCGACGTGTCGCGCCTGCCCTTCTCGATGAAGGTGCTGCTCGAAAATCTCCTCCGCTTCGAGGATGGCGGCTTCACCGTCTCGACCGACGACGTGCAGGCACTGGTGGATTGGCAGAAGGACCCGCATTCGAACCGCGAGATCCAGTATCGCCCGGCGCGCGTGCTGCTGCAGGATTTCACCGGCGTCCCCTGCGTGGTCGACCTCGCCGCGATGCGCGATGCGATCGCAAAGCTCGGCGGCGACACGACCAGGATCAACCCGCTCGTCCCCGTCCACCTCGTCATCGACCACTCGGTCATGGTCGATGAATTCGGCACGCCGAAAGCGTTCGAGCAGAATGTCGAGATCGAATATTATCGCAACGGCGAGCGCTATGACTTCCTGAAATGGGGGTCGAAGTCGCTGTCGAACTTCAAGGCGGTGCCCCCGGGCACCGGCATCTGCCACCAGGTCAACCTCGAGCATATCGCGCAGGCGGTGTGGTCGAGCGACGATGGCGCGGGCGAGACCGTCGCCTATCCCGACACCTGCGTCGGGACCGATAGCCACACGACGATGATCAACGGCCTCGGCGTCCTCGGCTGGGGCGTCGGCGGCATCGAGGCCGAGGCCGCGATGCTCGGCCAGCCTGTCAGCATGCTGATCCCCGAAGTCGTCGGCTTCAAATTCACCGGCAAGCTGAAGGAAGGCGTCACCGCGACCGACCTGGTGCTCACCGCGACGCAGATGCTGCGCGCGAAGGGCGTCGTCGGCCGCTTCGTCGAATATTTCGGCCCCGGCCTCGCTTCGCTCAGCCTCGCCGACCGCGCGACGCTCGCCAATATGGCGCCCGAATATGGCGCGACCTGCGGCTTCTTCGGCGTCGATGACAAGACGATCGACTACATGCGCCTGACCGGCCGTTCGGACGAGAATATCGCGCTGGTCGAGGCCTATGCCAAGGCGCAGGGCCTGTGGATCGTCGAGGGTGCCGCCGACCCGGTGTTCACCGACACGCTCGAACTCGACCTTTCGACCGTCGTTCCGTCGCTGGCGGGGCCGAAGCGCCCGCAGGACCGCGTCTCGCTTCCCGAGGTCGACGATGTGTTCAACGCCGACATGGCGAACACCTACAAGAAGGCGCAGACGCGCGTGCCGGTCGAGGGCAAGGATTTCGACATCGGCGACGGCGACGTCACCATCGCCGCGATCACGAGTTGCACCAACACCTCGAACCCCGGCGTCCTCGTCGCGGCGGGGCTCGTCGCGAAGAAGGCCGACGCGTTCGGCCTCAAGCCCAAGCCGTGGGTCAAGACCAGCCTCGCGCCGGGGTCGCAGGTCGTCACCGACTATCTGGAGAAGGCCGGGCTGCAGAAGCATCTCGACAATATCGGCTTCAACCTCGTCGGTTATGGCTGCACGACCTGCATCGGCAATTCGGGCCCGCTCGCCGAGCCGATTTCGAAGGCGATCAACGAGAACGGCCTCGTCGCCGCGGCCGTTATTTCGGGCAACCGCAACTTCGAAGGCCGCGTGTCGCCTGACGTGCGCGCCAACTTCCTCGCCTCGCCGCCGCTCGTCGTCGCCTATGCGCTGAAGGGCACGGTGATCGAGGATTTCACCACCACCCCGATCGGTCAGGCCGAGGACGGGAGCGACGTGTTCCTCAAGGACATCTGGCCGACCAATGAAGAGGTTTCGACCGTTGTCGCGGGCGCGGTGAGCCGCGACATGTTCGAGGCGCGCTACGCCCATGTCTACACCGGCGACGTGCATTGGCAGAAGATCGAGGTCGAGGGCAGCGACACCTATCAGTGGCGCGCGGGCTCGACCTATGTCGCCAACCCGCCCTATTTCGAGGGGATGACGATGACTCCGGCGCCGGTGTCGGACATCGTCGGCGCCAAGCCGCTCGCGATCCTCGGCGATAGCATCACCACCGACCACATCTCGCCCGCGGGCTCGATCAAGGCCGACAGCCCCGCCGGCCAGTGGCTGATGGAGCATCAGGTCGCAAAGGCCGACTTCAACAGCTACGGCTCGCGCCGCGGCCACCACGAAGTGATGATGCGCGGCACCTTTGCCAACATCCGCATCAAGAACGAGATGGTCCCCGGTATCGAGGGCGGCATGTCGCGCTACGGCGCCGAGGTCATGCCGATCTATGACGCCGCGATGCGCCACAAGGCAGACGGCACGCCCTTGGTGGTCATCGCCGGCAAGGAATATGGCACCGGCTCGTCGCGCGACTGGGCGGCGAAGGGCACCAACCTGCTCGGCGTCCGCGCGGTGATCGTCGAGAGCTTCGAGCGCATCCACCGCTCCAACCTCGTCGGCATGGGCGTGCTGCCGCTGCAGTTCCTCGAAGGGCAGACCCGCGAGACGCTTGGCCTGACCGGCGACGACCAGTTCACCATCACCGGGGTCGCGGAGATCAAGCCGCGCCAGACCGTGACCGTGACCGTCACCCGCCCCGACGGCTCGACCTTCAGCTTCGACACGCTCTGCCGCATCGATACGGCGAACGAGGTCGAATATTATATGAACGGCGGCATCTTGCACTACGTGCTGCGCAAGCTCGCGGCCTGACGGATATCGGGGGGCGATGAGCGGTTTTCTTCTCTTCGCCCTCGGCGTCCTCTGCGGCGCGGGGCTGGTCCTTGCGCTGCGGCGCGGCGGCGGGCGCGACCTCACGGGTCCGCCGCGCACGCTTTCGCAGCCGCGTCCGGTTGCGCCGGTCGATCTGCCAAGGATCGACGTCGCGACCGCAAGCCGCGACGAAGAGCTTCTCGACCTGATCCGCCGCGGCCGGAAGATCGAGGCGATCAAGCATCTGCGCGATCGGACCGGCCTCGGCCTCCGCGAAGCGAAGGACGCGATCGAAGCCCTCGAACGCACGGTGGGCTGATTATCCATTTGGGGAATGGTGGTGGGCGCTGACGGGCTCGAACCGCCGACCCTCTCGGTGTAAACGAGATGCTCTACCAACTGAGCTAAGCGCCCCCAAAAGTTGGGAAGCGCGCCCCTGCCACAGCTTCCTTCCGCTGGCAAGCCGTCCCGCTATTCCTCCAGCGCTTCGAAATAGCGCGCCATCGCGTCGAACGCGCCCTCCGACAGCGCGATGAAGATGCGGCGCCCATCGAGCGGGTCGGCTTCGCGCAGGAACAGACCCGCGTCGGTCATCGTCTTGATCCAGCGCAGCGCGGTGGTCGCCGGGACCGCCGCGGCGATGCAGAGGCTCGACACCGATACCGGCTGGCGTTCCAGCCGCGCCGCATAGAGATCGAGCAGCATGTCCCACGCGGGGTCGGCGAACAGGTCGGCAGGAAAATATTGCTCGCGCATCCGCCGTTGGCGCAGCATCCGGCGCACCGCCTTGGCGCGCTGACGGTCGGCGGTACGCTCCTCGGGAACAAAGCTGCGCGGCATCGCCGAGAAGTCGCGTGCCGGTGCGCGGACCTGTCCCGGATAATCGCCATAATCCTCGTTCGCGGGCGCATAGGAAACCGGCGTGCCCGGGAGCCCGCCGCGTTGCCCCGCAAGGTCGCCGAGCAGACGCGAGATGCGTGCAACCTCCTCTTGCAGCCGGTCGATGCGTTCCATCGCCGGATCGCGTGTCACCTCGTGCACCACTTGACCGCCGGCGCGGCGGCAGGCGGCAGCGAACGCTACGCGGCGATCCAATGCGTCCGCATCGATCAGCCATTCGACAGGAAACCCGTCGACCACCCTTGCCGCCAAGCCGTCCAGGGCCTCAAGCGAGGTTTCGCACACCAGCGTTGTTCTTCCGTGCGCAAGAGCCGCGCAGACGGCGGAGAATGTCGCAATATCGATCCCATGCGCCGGGACCAGCCAAGCTATGTCGGCGCCGCATGCCTTCAGACGACCAGCGGCCTCGTCGATCGAGGCCGACGAGAAATCGATCCCGTCGAGCTGCTCCAGCTCGTCGCCGATGATCGAAGGCCCGACGAACAGCAAAGACGACTTGCCACCGCAATGGCGTCGCGGTTTCGGATCTTCTTCGTAGAAGCCGCCCGCAGGAAAAGCCGGCAGCCCGGAAAGCCTCTGTATCGCCTGGTCCATAAAGGTCCTCCCTGTTCCCTCAATCCGCCCCGATGTCCTTATGCCGTCATTCCGGACATATTCACCTTTTGTTCGTTCCCATCTGCCGCCAGATCGGACCCAAGCGCGTGAAGGCTATGAAGCGGCTGCGCGGAAGTTAATCCATTTTGGACACTTTTTGTTCTTTCCGTCAACCCTTTCTTGACGCTTGCCAAGGCCGGGGCGACGCGCCAGTCGATCGCCATGCCGCTGTCGCCCCTCACCCGCATCCGCTGGCGCCGTCGCCTGCGATCGGTCGCGGCGCTGCTCTTGCTGGCCGCGCTCGCCTTCACCGTCTGGTTTGCAACCCCGGCGCCGGTCGAGCCGCTGCCGCTGGCGCATGTCATCGACGGCGACAGCCTGACCGTTCGGCAGAACCGGAATGAAACGGTTGTTCGGCTTACCGGAATCGATGCGGTCGAATATCGGCAGGACTGCGCTCGCGCCGATGGAAGCCGTTGGCCGTGCGGACGCGACGCGCGACGCGCGCTCGGTCGTCTCGCAGGGCGCGGTCCGCTGTATTGCGCGTTCGCGGCGAAGGACCGCTATGGCCGCACCTTGGCATCATGCCGGACCGGGGCGGCCCCGGACGGTATCGATCTTGGCGCCGAAATGGTGCGGCAGGGCTGGGCGGTGGCAACCGGCGACGACTATGGGATCGAGGAAGCGGAGGCGCAGACCAGACGGCGCGGCATCTGGCAGGGCGCTTTCGTGCAGCCCGCCGACTGGCGCACCGTGCACGAGCGGCCTGCGGGCGCTATCGCCATACCCGACGTCTAGCTTTCCGCGACGCGCTTTTGCGGCTAGGGCAGGCGGCATGAACGGACTTTTCCCAGTCATGGTCGGCGGCGCGATCGGGGCCGGCGCGCGGCATCTGGCCGGCCAGCTCATGCTCGCACGGCTCGGCCCCGGCTTCCCCTGGTGGACGCTGTCGATCAATATCGCCGGCAGCCTGCTCATGGGCCTGCTCATCGGCTGGCTCGCGCGCAGCGGCGGCAGCGAACCGGCGCGGCTGTTCCTCGGCGTCGGCATTCTCGGCGGATTCACCACGTTCTCGTCGTTCAGCCTCGAATTCTGGCTGCTGTTCGAACGCGGGCAGGTCCTGCAAGCCGCCGCCTATGTGCTCGCGTCGGTGATCGCCGGCATCGCCGTCTGCGGCCTCGGGATGCTCGCGATGCGGCAGCTTCCCGCATGAGCCGCGACAACGCCACCGTCGCCGATGAGGATCACGGCATCCGCCTCGACCGCTGGTTCAAGCGCCATCGGCCGGGGACGCCGCATGCGCTGATCGCGCGCTGGGCGCGCGCCGGCGAGCTGACGCTCGACGGCAGGAAGGCCGATGTGTCCGACCGCATCGAGGCGGGACAGGTCATCGCGATGCCGGTCCCGCCCGCGGCGCCCTCGGGGCCGAAGCCGCGCAAGGAAAAGCCCTTGTCGCCCGCCGACATCGCATTGGCGGAATCGATGGTGATCCACCGCGACGCGAGCGCGCTCGTCCTCGACAAGCCGCCGGGGCTCGCGACGCAGGGCGGCACGAAGACCGAGAGCCACGTCGATGGCCTGCTCGGCGCGTTGCAGGGAGAGGCGCCGGTGCGGCCGAAACTCGTCCACCGGCTCGATAAGGATACGTCGGGTGCGCTGCTCATCGCGCGCACCCCGCGCGCTGCGGCGTGGTTCGCCAAGGCTTTCTCGAACCGCAGCGCGCGCAAGACCTATTGGGCGATCGTCGTCGGCGTCCCCGACATCGCGCAGGGCGAGATCGACCTGCCGCTCGCGAAACAGCCCGGATCGGGCGGCGAGAAGATGCACGTCGATGAAAAGGGCCTGCCGTCCAAATCGCGCTACCGGGTCATCGAACGGGCGGGGAACAGCGCGGCGTGGGTCGAGCTCCAGCCGCTTACCGGCCGCACCCATCAGCTGCGCGTCCATATGGCGGCGATCGGCCATCCGATCGTCGGCGATGGCAAATATGGCGGCAAGACCGCCTTCCTGACCGGAACGATCAGCCGCAAGCTGCACCTCCACAGCCGCCGTCTGCGCATCGACCATCCCGACGGCGGCGCGCTCGATATTTCGGCGCCGGTCCCCGAACATTTCGCCGCGAGCCTCGACGCACTGGGGTTCGATCCGCTGCTCGGCGACGTGCTGACAGAGGAGGCGCCGAAGCCCTCGGCAAAGACGGTCCAGAAGGCGAAGGCGAAGGCGCACGCCAAGCAGGTCCGCAAGGCGCGCCGTGGCGAACGGCGCGGCCGCGCCGAGGCGAAGGCCAAGCCCGCCGGCAAACCGCCGGCGAAGCGCGGCTCGCCCAAGCCCGCGGGAAAACGTCCGTCGCCCAGAAAGCCGCGCTGATGCACCCCAATCCGGCTTTCCGTCCGAAGCAGGACGATCTTGCCGCCCTGCTGGTGCGCGAGATCGGTTTCGGCGCCATCTTCGCCGCGACGCGCGACGGGCCGCGCGTCGCCCATGTTCCGGTGGTGCTGAGCGAGGATGCGGCGACGCTGCAATTCCATGTGGCGAACGGCAACGGGCTGACCAGGCATCTGGCCGGCGCCACGGCGCTCGCCGTCGTGCAGGGTCCCGACGCCTATGTCAGCGCGAACTGGTATGACGATCAGGCGAAGGCGGTGCCGACGTGGAATTATGTCGCGGTCGAGATGGAGGGGACGGTCCGCACGCTCGACCACGCCGGCCTGATCGCTCAGCTCGACACGCTCTCGGCGTTGCACGAGGCGCGGATCGGCGAGAGCCCGCCCTGGACGCGGGGCAAGATGGACACCCATTATTTTGCCCGGCTGACCGGCGCAATCACCGGGTTCGAGATGCGGATCACCGCCTGGCGACCGACGGTCAAGCTGTCGCAGAACAAGAGCGCCGGGGAGCGCGAGCGCGTTGCGGCGGGGATCGAGCGGACCGGGCACGGCGCACTCGCCCATTTGATGCGCCAGCTTGGCGGCGAAAGGGAAAGTCATGACAGAGGCCAGTGATGCTCTCGCCAAAAGGCGCTTCTTCGCGCTGTCCTCGATGCGGCTGATGGGCGCACTCTTCATCCTGGCCGGTTTCGTGCTGATCCGCGGCGCGTGGACGCTCGCGGGGCAGCCGACCGACCGTTGGATCGGGGTCGCAGTCGTGCTGATCGGTGTCTTCGATTTCGCCGTCATGCCGCGCATCCTCGCCCGCCGCTGGCGGTCGCCCAAAGAGCTATGAAGCGCTTCTGGAAGCAGGCCGAAGTCATCGCCGAAGATGGCGGCTGGGGTATTGCGCTCGACGGGCGGCCGGTGCGGACACCGGGGCGGGTGCCGCTGGCGGTTCCGAGCCGCAAGCTCGCCGAAGCGATCGCCGCCGAATGGGACGCGCAGGGCGAGACGATCGACCCCGCGTCGATGCCGATGACCGGCCTCGCCAACGCCGCGATCGACCTTGCCAGCGCCGATCCCGCCGCCTTCGCCGAGCCGATCGCCGCCTATACGGCAAGCGACCTCCTTTGCTACCGCGACGACCGCGATGCGGCGCTGCAGGCCGAGCAGGCGGCGGCGTGGAACCCGCTGCTCGCCTGGGCCGAGGCGCACCACGGGATCGAATTCGCGCTGGCGCAGGGCGTGCTGCCGGTCGATCAGCCCGAACCGACGGTCGCCGCGCTCCGCGCCGCCGTTCTTGGCCAAGACCCGTTCCGCCTTGCCGCGCTGACCCTGCTGGTCACGATCGGCGGGTCGCTCGTCGCCGGGCTCGCACTCGCCGAAAAGGCCTTCACCGCCGACGCGCTGTGGGAGGCGGTCAGCCTCGACGAGCTGTATCAGGAGCGCCGCTGGGGCGCCGACAGCGAAGCGCAAAAGGCGCGCGCCCGGCGCGAGGCCGACTGGCACAATGCGGCGCGGTTCCTGAGCCTGCTCGACGATTAATCCGCGAAGTCGGGCTTCCGTTTCTGCATATGCGCCATCACCGCCTCGATCTGGTTGGGGGTGCGGATGACCTTGACCTGCTCGTCGCTTTCGGCCTGCAATATCCCGGCATCGCTCGCATCGGCGAGCATGTTGCAGAGCCGCTTGGCGCCGCGGATCGCGTGCGGGTTCTTGCCCGCGATGACCCGCGCCAGTTCCAGCGCCTTGGCGAGCGGATCGTCCGAGACATGCGTCGCGAAGCCAAGCAGCTTCGCTTCCGACCCTGTGAACTCGCGGTTGGTGTAGATCATCTCGCGCAGCACGTCATCGGCGACCTGCGTCCGCCACAACGCCATCCCCGCGACGTCGGGGACGAGGCCCCAGCGCATTTCCATGATCGCAATCCGCGTGTCGGGGTGGACGATGCGGATGTCGGCGGCGGCCATAATCTGGCTGCCCGCGCCGAAGGCGACGCCGTGCACCGCCGCGATCACCGGCACCGGCAACTCGCGCCAGCCCCACGCCGCATATTGGGCGTTGTTCGCGATGCCCCTCGTGCGGTCGGCGAGCGTGCCGCCCGCGCTGCTCGCGCCGGGGTCGCGCTCGGCGCTGAGGCTGGAGAGGTCGAGCCCGGCGCAGAAGGCGCGGCCCTCGCCCGACAGGACGACGGCGCGCAGGCCCTGTTTCGCCTTCAATTCGTCGATCGCCTCGGCGAGCGCCGACCACATCGCGGCGTCGAGCGCGTTCATCTTGTCGGCGCGGATCAGCCGGACGTCGGCGATGCCGTCCTCCAGCATGGTGATCGAAATGCGGTCTTTCATCAACGAACCCTTCTATTGTGCGATCACGGTAAAGCTCTTGCGTGTCCCCGCGAAGGCGGGGACCCATCTCCGGTCGGTTTCAGATGGCGCCGGCCGGAGATGGGCTCCCGCCTTCGCGGGAGCACACGGCTTTTTTCTCAAAGACGTTCATGTTCTCAGCGCGGCTTCGACGAGCGGAAGCTGGTCGTTGCCGAAATACATGTCGGTGCCATCGACGAAGATCGTCGGCGAGCCATAGCCGCCGCGCGCGATCACCTCCTCGGTATTGGCGCGCAGCCGCGCCTTCACCGCGTCGGTGGTCGAGGCGGCGCGGATCGCGGCGCCGTCGAGCCCGACGGCGTTCGCGGCAGCTTCGAGAACGCCCGGATCGTCGAGATTTTCCTGCCGGTCGAAATAGTTCGCGAAGGCGGCGCCCGCGAAGCGGACGAGTGCGTCCTGATCGTCCTCGATCGCAGAGCAGAAGCGCATCGCGTGGATGCTCTTCGCCGGGTGCCATTGCGACGGAAAATTCATCGGCACCCCCGCCAGCCGCGCCCAGTCCTTCAAGATCTTCCAGCTATGCGCCATGCGACGGTTGTCGGTCTGCTCGCGCGCGGCGTAGACAGCGGGGTTGACCGCGTTGAACACCCCGCCGACGAGGATTGGACGGTATGTCGCGGCGGACCCCGTGCGTTCGAGTACCCCCGGCAGATTATGGAAGGCCAGGCAAGTCCACGGGCTCGACAGGTCGAAGAAGAATTCGACGCGCGCGGTCATTCCCCCGCCTTCGCCTTTTCCCAATATTGGTCGCGCAGCAGGCGCTTGTAGAGCTTGCCGGTGTCGTGGCGCGGCAGCGCCTCCAGGAAATCGATCCGCCGCGGAATCTTCACCCCCGACAATTTCTCGCGCGCATAGACCATGAGCTCGTCGCGGAAGGCGTCGGTCGCGTCGGCCATGTCGGCAGGCTGGACGACCGCGATCACTTCTTCGCCCATTTCCTCGTGCGGGCCGCCGACGACCGCGACATCGGCAACCTTCGGGTGGGTGACGAGATGATTCTCGATCTCCTGCGGATAGATGTTCACCCCGCCCGAGATGATCATGAAGCTCTTGCGGTCGGTGAGATAGAGGAAGCCGTCTTCGTCGAGCTTGCCGACGTCGCCAAGGGTGGACCAGCCTTTCGAATTGCGGCTGGAAGCGGTCTTTTCGGGATCGTCATGATATTCGAACAGGCTGTCGCTTTCAAAGAAGACCGCGCCCTCCTCGCCGACCGGAACCTCGGTCTCATTGTCCTCGCCGACGATATGGACGACGCCGTTGAGCGCACGCCCGACGGTGCCCTTGTGCGTCAGCCAGTCCTGGCTGGTCGCGAAGGTCATGCCATTGCCCTCCGACCCCGCATAATATTCGAGCAGCACCGGTCCCCACCAGTCGATCATCGCCTGTTTGACCGGGATCGGGCACGGCGCGGCGGCGTGGATCGCCCCCTTCATCGAGGTCACGTCATATTGGGCGCGGATTTCGGGCGCGAGCTTGAGCATCCGCACGAAATGGGTCGGCACGAACTGCGCCGAATTGCAGCGATAATGCTGGATCGCCGCGAGCGCGCCTTCGGGATCGAATTTCTTCATCAGGATGACGGTGCCGCCGAGGCGCTGAATCGTCATCGACCAGCGCAGCGGCGCGGCGTGATAGAGCGGGGCGGGCGAGAGATAGACGGTGTCGGGACCGAGCCCGAACGCCGCCGCGGCGAGCGTCACGAGGCTGTTCGGCGCGTCGATCGCGGGTTCCTCGGGCAGCGGAACCTTCACCCCCTTCGGCCGGCCCGTCGTCCCCGAGGAATAGAGCATATCGACCCCGGCGCGCTCGTCGGCGATGCGCTCCGCCGGCATCTTCATCAGCGCGTCCTCGATCGCCGGCCAGCCCGGAATCGCGCCGCCCATCGAAAAGCGCTCGATCCTGGTCTGGAGCTGAAGCGCCGCGGGGGCGAGGCTCGCCGACACGACGAGCATCTTCGCCCCCGAATTTTCGAGGATATAGTCGGTCTCGTCCTGCGTCAGCCGCGACGAGATGCAGACATAACGCAACCCCGCGCGCTGCGCGCCCCAGGTCAGCCCGTAATAATAGGGCGTGTTGTCGAGCATGAAGGCGACGACATCCTCATGCCCCAGCCCATGCGCGCGAAAGAGCTGCGCGGCGCGGTTCGAGGCGGCGTCGAGTTCGCCATAGCTGATCGTCTCGCCGGTTTCGGCGACGACGACCGCGGGCTTGTCGGGGTGGGTCTGGGCATGGACTGAGGGGTGCATCGGGCGATCTCTCCAAAGCTTATTGGTATCTTTATACCCAAGACCCGTAGCAAACTGAAACTTTTGGTCAAGCAAGCTGGAGGTGGTGCGCAGGCGCGCGCGGGTGCGGAACTTTGCGCGCGAAGACCCCGAGGCCATGGTTGGGAAACATCCGCTTCCTCAAAGCTGACATCCCGCCGCCCTTTACCCAAGCCCCGCGGTCTTTACCGCCCCGAGCGCGTTTTCGAGCCGCTCGTTGCCGTCGCCGGTGACCCAGGCCCAAGGCAATCGGCGCCGGTCGAGTTCGGCGAGCGCGACGTCCATGAACTGACGCCGCGCAAGGTCGCTACCGAAGAGACGGGTGCCGTCCTCCTGCCAGGGCAGATCCATCGCTGGGACAAGATAAAGATCGGCGGTGTCGGTCCACGCATCGATCCGGGGCAGGCGGCGCCCGTGCAGCATGATCGCCCACGCTTGCGTCATCAGCGGATCGGTGTCCGATATCAGCCATTCGGGTTTTTGCGCCAGCGCCGCATGCGTCGCCGCGACATGGCCGTCGAAGATCGCGAGCAGGTCGGCCTCGCCGAACTCGGTACCGTTCGTCTCGGCATAGAGGCGGCCATATTCGGGGACGACCAGCCCGCCAAGGCGCGCGGCGAGGCGCGGGGCGAGCGTCGACTTGCCGGTGCTTTCGGCACCGTGGAGGCAGATGTGGCGCGTCACGCCCTCGCCTCCGGCGCGGCGGCGCAGCGCCACTGGATCAAGCCGTCGATCGACAGGCCGAGCAGCACGACATAGACCGCACTCGTCGCATAGAGGCCGCGCCACGCAAAAAGCGGCACCGCGATCAGATCGACGAGAATCCAGAGGAACCAGCTTTCGACGCGCCGCCGCGCGAGCAGCCATTGGGCGGTGATGCTGACCATCGCGATCGCCCCGTCGATCCACGGCGCGGCTGCATCGGTGTAGCGGTGCATCGCGGCGCTCCAGACGATCCACGCGGCGAGCGTCGCACCACCCCAGGTCGCACGCGCCCGTGCGCTCATCCAGCCCACGGGAATGCCGCTTTCCGCGCGCGCGCGGAGCCAGGCGAACAGGCCGTAGAGGTTGAGCGCGAAGAAAAAGCCCTGGAGCAGCATGTCGCTATACAGCTTCGCCTCGAAAAAGACGAAGGCGTAGAGCGTGACCGCAACGAGCGCGAAGGGATAGTTCCAGACGCTCCTGAGCGCGACGAGCGCGACGTTGATCAGAACCAGAACCGCCGCGATCCATTCGAGCTGGCTCATGCCGTCCCCCCGTGGCGCGGCCGCGTCCACAGGCCATCGCGGCTGATCCGGCGCTGCGGCGGGCGGCGCAGCACCGACCAGCCGGCGCGCGCGACCCAGCCGAGCTTGGCGGGCAGCGAGGTCGCGGCGCGATGATCCCACGCATGGTCGCCGCGTGCCCTGACCTCGCGCGCGATGTCGCCATAGATGCCCGCTGCGGCGAGCACCGCCCAACGGCTGCGCGGACCCAGTTTGCGCGCGCCCCAGCGCGCCGACGCCTCATAGTCCGCCGCCATCTCCGACAGCCATTTCGCCATAACCGACAGGCGCGGGCGAAAGGCGGGATGCATGTGCTGGCCGGGCGGAATGTCGAGCTCGACCATCCATTCGACCGGCAGGTAGCAGCGGTCGGCGGCGGCGTCCTCGGCAATGTCGCGCGCGATATTGGCGAGCTGGAACGAGATGCCGAGATCGGAGGCGCGGTCGAGCGTCGTCTCGTCCTTCGGGTCGATCCCCATCACCAGCGCCATCGCGACCCCGACCGCGCCCGCAACATGATAGCCGTAGCGCAGCAGATCGGCCTCGCTGCGCGGGCGCCAGTCCTTCGCGTCGAGATCGAACCCCGCGATGATATCGTGGATGATCGCCCGCGGGATCGCGATCTCGGTGAGCAGCAGGCCGAGCGCATCGAAGGCGGGATCGCCCGTCGGGTCGCCGGCATAAGCGCGGTCGGTCAGGTCGTGGATCTTCGCGATCGCCGCCGCGGCATCGTGCCCCGGCACCATCGCGCCGCCATGGTCCTGCCCGTCGGTCAGGTCGTCGGCGGCGCGGCACCAGGCGTAGAGCAGCCAGACCCGCTCGCGGGTGATGCGGTCGAACAGCTGGCTCGCGAGCGCGAAGCTTTTCGAGCCCTTTACGATGCTGTCGTGCGCAAAGCCGTGGAGGGCCTGTGCGTCATAGCCCCCCGCGTCCGTCATTACAGATCGTCGGCCTTCATCGCGAAGATCGGCTCGTGCGGCTGATAGGCCGCCATCTTGTCGAGCAGTTCGTCGATCCCCGCATCGACGATCATGATCCCGGCGTGCGCGGGCCGGACGAAGCCGACCTCGATCATCCGGCGGTTGAAGGCGATGAGATCGTTGTAGAAGCCCGCCGCATTGAGCAGGCCCACGGGCTTGGCATGATAGCCGAGCTGCGCCCAGCTGATCGCTTCCCAAAGTTCGTCCATCGTCCCCACACCGCCGGGGATGGTCAGGAAACCATCCGACAGATCGGTGAACATTCGCTTGCGCTCGTGCATTCCCGAGACGACGTGCAGTTCGGTGCAGCCGCGATGCGCGACCTCGGTGCCGACGAGCGCGTCGGGGATCACCCCGATCACCTCGCCGCCCGCTTCCAGGGCGCTGTCGGCGACCGCGCCCATCAGCCCGAGCCGCCCGCCGCCATAGACGACGCCGATGCCCCGCGTCGCGAGAGTGCGGCCGACGTGGCGCGCGGTTTCGATATAGATCGGATCGGCGGGGGTCGCAGACCCGCAATAGACGGCAAGGCGTTTCATAAATCTTCCCTTAGCCGTTCGTGTCGGGCGAAGTCGAGACACCCATATGGCGTGTACGACCGATGGGCATCTCGACTTCGCTCGATGCGAACGGAATCATATGTTCAGCATCAACGCGGCGGTCGCCTTTGCGCTTCCGACCACTCCCGGAATCCCCGCACCGGGATGCGTCCCCGCGCCGACGAAGTAAAGGTTCGAAATCCGGTCGTCGCGATTATGAGCGCGAAAGTACGCGCTTTGCCGGAGCAAAGGTTCGAGACTGAAAGCGCTGCCGAGATGCGCCGACAGGTCGCGGCCGAAATCGGTGGGGGCATAGTGGAAGCGCGTGACGAGCCGGGCGCGTAGGTCCGGGAGGACGCGGCGCTCGACCTCTTCCAATATCGCGTCGGCGAAGCGCGCGCCGAAATCGCCGTCCCAGTCGGCCTTGGCCTTGCCGAGATGCGCGACGGGGGCGAGCGCGTAAAAGGTCGCATGGCCTTCAGGCGCCATGCTGCGATCGGTCGCGCTGGGGTGGTGGAGGTAGAGCGAGAAATCCTGCGGTACGACGCCGCCGTAAATGTCGCGCAGCAGCCCCGCGTAACGCGGGCCGAACAGGATGCTGTGGTGCGCGATGCCGGGATAGTCGCCCTTCACCCCGAAATGAACGACGAACAGCGATGGCGACCAGCGCTTGCGCGACAGGCTCCGCGCGACCCTGGCCCCGCGCGGATGCCCGGCGAGCAGGTCGCGGTAGCTGTGCATCAGATCGCCGTTGCACGCGACCATCTCGGCGTCACCGTGCCAGCCGCCGAGCGTCCGGACGCCGGTTGCGCAGTCGCCCGCCGTCTCAATCGCGGTGACCGGGTCGCCGAGGCGCAATGTCCCGCCGAGCCGCTCGAACAATCGCACCATGCCGGCGACCAGCGCGTTGGTCCCGCCGCGCGCCCACCAGACGCCGCCCTGCTTCTCGATGGTGTGGATCAGCGCATAGATAGCGCTGGTCGTCATCGGATTGCCGCCGACGAGCAGAGTGTGGAACGACAGCGCCTGCCGCAGCCTTTCGTCCTTTACATAGGAAGAGACGACCGCATAGACGCTGCGCCACGCCCGATATTTCATCAGCGCGGGCGCGGCGCGGATCATCGAAGCGAAATCGAGGAAGGCGACCGAACCCAGCTTGACATAGCCCTGCTCGTAGACGCCCCGCGAATAGTCGAGGAAGCGTTCGTATCCCGCGACGTCGGCGGGGCTGAGCCGGTCGATCTCGGCGCGCAGCGCGGCCTCATCGTTCGCATAGTCGAAGCGCGATCCATCGCGCCAGTCCAGCCGGTAGAAGGGCATCACGGGGATCAGATCGACGTCGCGCGCCATGTCCTGCCCGCTGAGCGCCCACAGCTCGCGCAGGCACGGCGGATCGGTGATCACGGTCGGTCCCGCGTCGAAGGTGAAGCCGCCCTGGGTCCAGTGATAGGCGCGCCCGCCGGGCTTGTCGCGCGCCTCGACGGTCGTCGTTGCGATCCCCGCCGACTGGAGCCGGATCGCCAGCGCCAGGCCGCCGAAACCCGCACCGATGACGATGGCGCGCCTCATCGCCAATCCAGCTTCGCCAGCGCGGCCAGCGCCTTGCCGACGGGGATGGGCGGCTTGCCCGAGAGGATACGCAGCTTGTCGCGCGCCGTCGATGCCCCGGCATAGAAGCGCGCGATCAGGCCGGGCGACAGGCGGTAAAAGCGTTCGAAGATGCGATAGCGCCGGTTCGGCGCGGCGGCGCGGAACAGCATCGCGCCGAGCATCCGGTAGAAGCGCTGGCGCCGCCACGAAGCCGCCGCCTGATCGCGCAGCACCATGGCGAGGTCGGTCCGGTCAACGAGCGCAGGCAGCGCCGCCGCCGTGCGGACCGCGTCGGGTAGCGAATAGCCGGTGGTCGCGTGGAAGCGGCCCGCGCGAACACCGATGCGCGCCACGCCGTCCGCTTCCGGCCACAGCGCATCGAAATCGCCCGCCACCACGACGGGGAGCCAGCCGGTCTCCTCGCGCTCGATTTCGACGATGGTCCAGCCACGTGCGGTGGCATAGGCGGCGATCCGCTCGCGCACCGCCGCGATGTCGAGCGCGGCATCGTCGCTGTAATAAGTATCCTCGACGAAAACGGTCTCGGCATCGAACGGCAGAGCATAGAAGAAACGGTAGCCGCCGATCTGCTCGGCCGTCGCGTCCATCACCGTCGGCTGGGCCAGCCCGTGCCCACCCTCGATCCGTAGCGCCTGTCCGACGAATTTTTGCCAGCCGCAATCGATTCCCGCGAGGTCGCCAATCCCCCGCGCGTCGATGACATGCCGCGCACCGAGCCGGGTGCCGTCGTCGAAGTGAACCCGTTGCGGTTCCAGCCGGATCGCCGATTGGGCGATCCGCCGGTCGGCGGGGAGTACCGCAGCGACCGCTTCGGCGAGCGCCTCGCCGGTGATGCTGTTGTAAGGCATCGCGAGATCGCGCCGATAGGCAGGGAAAGTGACGGCATAGCCGTCCCAGTGATGACGAATCAACGGTTCGACGAGCCAGCGGTCGCGCGTCGCGACATCGGCGCCAAAGAAGGACCAGATATGGTTGCCGCCGACCGTGCCCGGCTCGATCAGCCGCACGTCGAGGTCGGGCCGCCGCCGCGCGAGCGCCAGCGCCGCGAGCCCGCCCGCGAGTCCGCCGCCGACGATGGCGATGTCGCAGGAAACGGGTTCGGGCACGGCCATGCGGCAGGCTTAGCGGAGCGGGGAGAGCGGGGGAAGCGGCTCCGCCTTGCTCTCCCGTCACCCCGGACTTGATCCGGGGTCCTGCTCTGCACCGTCCGAAAGCGGGGCCCCGGATCAAGTCCGGGGTGACGAAGAATGCAGGCGCGGCAAAGTCAGACTATGCCGCCACCCTCTCCTGAGCGAAGGTGACAAGCGAATTCGCTTCCGGCACAACGCTCTCCATGTCGGATGCGCCCACCTTTACCGTCACCCCCGCCACCCCCGACGATGCGAAGCCGGTCGCCGCCATCTATGCGCATCATGTCGCGCACGGCACCGCGACCTACGACATCGAGCCGCGTAGCGTGCTCGCCACTGCGGGACTGATTTCCGAGCATCGAGCGAAGGACTGGCCCTTCCTGATCGCGCGCGACGAAAACGGAGCGGTCGCGGGCTATGCCTATGCCAGTCAGTTCCGCGACCGCCCGGCCTATGCCTGGACGTGCGAGGACAGCATCTATGTGGGCCCGGCGCATCAGGGGCGCGGGATTGGCCGCGCGCTGCTCGATGCTCTGCTGGTCACGGCGGAGGCGGCGGGGTTTCGCACGATGATCGCGGTGATCGGCGGCGCCGAGCCCGCGTCGGTCGCGCTCCACGCGCGCTGCGGCTTCGCCCATGCCGGACGGCTCGAGGCGAGCGGGTGGAAGCAGGGCCGCTGGCTCGACACGGTTTTCATGCAGCGCGCGCTCGGCGCGGGTGCCGCGAGCCCGCCACCCGGATGAATGCCGCCGCCGCCATCGCGCTGTCGGCGCTCGCGATGACGGCGATCGTCGGGGGGCGCTATCTGCTCAGCAGCGGCGGCTTCGCGCTGGCGACGCGGCTCAGGCATCCCGGCCTCTATCGCGGGCTCGAGGCGCAGATGCGGCGCGAGATCGGCTGGAGCCTAGCCAGCGCCGCCATCTATGGCGTGCCCGCGGGCATCGTCGCCTGGGGATGGCAGGCGCGCGGCTGGACGCGCATCTACACCGATCTCCAGGCCTTTCCGCTCTGGTATCTGCCGGTCAGCCTCTTCGCCTATCTGCTGATCCACGATATGTGGTTCTATTGGACGCACCGGCTGATGCACCGCCCCCGGCTGTTCCGCCTTGCGCACGCCGTCCATCACCAGAGCCGCCCGCCGACCGCATGGGCGGCGATGAGCTTTCACCCCGTCGAGGCGATCAGCGGCGCCATCGTCATTCCGGCGCTGGTGTTCGTCGTTCCCATCCATGCCGCAGCGCTGGGGCTGGTCCTGGCGATTATGACGATCATGGGCGTCGGCAACCATATGGGGTGGGAGATGTTCCCGCGCGCGCTCGTCCATGGACCGGCGGGGCGATGGCTGATAACCGCAACGCATCACGAAGCGCATCACGCCGCCTATCGGGGGAATTATGGCCTTTACTTCCGTTTCTGGGACAAGGCGTGCGGCACGGATATCGGGCTGGGCGCTTTTGCCGCTGCTGGCCGCGGCGAGCACGCCGCCGCCGAGCGTTGAGGTCAGCATCACCGGGCTGCGCAACGCCAAGGGGCAGCTTCTCGTCTGCCTGACCACCAATCCGAAAGCCTTTCCCGATTGCAGCAAGGACAAGGCGTCGGTGCGAATGGCGGTAAAGACGGCCGACGCAGGCGACTTCATCGTCCGTGCGCCCGCCGACGGCACCTATGCGATCGCAGTCGTTCACGATGAGAACGGCAACAACAAGATGGACATGGCGCTGTTCCTGCCAAGAGAGGGTTTCGGCTTCTCGCGCAACCCGGCGATCCGAATGGGACCGCCGAAGTTCAAGGCGGCGAGTTTTGCGGTCGCGGGCGAGGTGCGGCAGGCGATCCGGATGAAATATATGCTGTGAAGGCGGCTTTGGGGTGGTGAGCGGACGCTGCCCTTTCTTTACTTCGTCATCCCCGCGAAAGCGGGGACCCAGAGCGTCCGTCCGCTTACCCATCCCTGGGTTCCCGCTTTCGCGGGAATGACAAAGTTAGGAGAGGCAGGGCGTCCGCTTCCGGTCGAAACCGGCCGACAGGTCCGCCGTCCCGAAACGCGCAAGTCATTGTCGGGGCACCGCCGCGCGGCTAAAGAGCGCGCGTGACCGCGATCTCTTCCCGCATCATCGCTTTCGCCGACCGCTGGCCGAAGCTCCTCGCCCTGGCTCTCGGTGCCGTGTCAGCGACGGGGTTCGCACCGTTGAACCTCTGGCCGCTGACCTTGCTCGCCTTCGCGGGCTGGATAGCGCTGGTCGCGCGGAGTTTCAAAGGGCGGCGCGCGCTCGGGATCGGCTGGGCCTTCGGGGTCGGGCATTTCGCCATCGGCCTCAACTGGATCGCGACCGCCTTCACCTATCAGGCGGCGATGCCGGCGTGGCTGGGGTGGGTCGCGGTGCTGCTATTGGCGCTCTATCTGGCGGTCTATCCGGCGCTGGCGGCATGGGGGGCGTGGCAGGTCCGGCAGCGGCCCGCAACGGAGCCATCCTATATCCTCGCTTTCGCAGCGCTATGGGCGCTCACCGAATGGCTGCGGAGCTGGGTGTTCACCGGCTTTGCGTGGAATCCGCTCGGCGCGATCGCAGCCGGGCCTTTTGCTTCGGCGGCAATCTGGATCGGAACCTACGGAATAGGCGCGCTGATCCTGCTCGTGGCGGGCGCGCTGCCGCTGCTTGCAGCGCGGCGCTGGAAAGCGGCGGCGCTCGTTGCGGCGGGGCCGGGGCTGCTCACCGCAGCTGCCATTGCCGGCATCGCGAGTGCGAGCGTCACCGTCGCGATCAACGGCAAGGCCATGAACGCCCCATCACGCATCCCGATCACCGTCGTCCAGCCCAATGTCGGGCAGCAGGACAAATGGGAGGGCAGCAAGGCCGACGCCAATTTCGCCAAGCTGGCGCGGCTGACCGCGCCGAAGGATGACGTGCCGCGGCTGATCCTGTGGCCCGAGGCGGCGATCCCGGACTATCTCGAAACCGGATATCCGCCCGTCTATTACGACCGCTCGCCCGCCGAGGCGCGCGGGCGGCTGACCAGCCTGATGAACCCCGGCGACGTCATGCTGCTCGGCGCACTCAAGCTCGAGTTCGACAGACGCGGCGAGGCGGTCGGCGCGCGCAATGCGGTGATGACCGTGCATTCCGACGGCACGCTCGGCGCGCGCTACGACAAGGCGCATCTCGTCCCCTATGGCGAATATCTGCCGATGCGGCCGATATTGTCGGCGATCGGCCTGTCGCGCCTCGCGCCCGGCGACATCGATTTCTGGCCCGGCCCCGGCCCGCACACGCTCGACCTCGGGCGCTTCGGTCGGGCGGGGCTGCAAATCTGCTACGAGATCATCTTCTCGGGGCAGGTCGTCGACCGCACCCATCGCCCCGACTTCATCTTCAACCCGTCGAACGACGCCTGGTTCGGCGGCTGGGGTCCGCCGCAGCATCTGGCGCAGGCGCGGCTGCGCGCGATCGAGGAGGGGTTGCCCGTGATCCGCGCAACGCCGACCGGGATCAGCGCGGTAATCGATGCCGACGGCCGCGTCCGCGAATCGATCCCGATGCACACGGCAGGGCGGATCGATACCGTCATCCCGCGCCCCCACGCCCCGACGCTCTTCGCGCTATATGGCAATATGCTGCCGGTCGGTTTTGCCCTGCTGCTGCTCGCCGCCGCCATTGCCTTTCGGCGGCGCGGGCGCTAACAGGCGCCGACATAAAGCATCCTTTATATTCGATTCCACAAAAGGTCCCCTCCATGCGCAACAGCTTCCTCTTCACCTCCGAAAGCGTGTCCGAAGGCCATCCCGACAAGGTCGCCGACCAGATTTCGGATTCGATCGTCGATCTGTTCCTGTCGAAGGACCCCGAAGCGCGCGTCGCGTGCGAGACGCTGACCACGACGCAGCTTGTCGTGCTGGCGGGCGAAATTCGCTGCAAGGGCGTGTTCGAGAATGGCGAATGGGCGCCCGGCGCGCTCGACGAGATCGAGGCGACCGTCCGCAAGACGGTGAAGGATATCGGCTATGAACAGTCGGGCTTCCACTGGAACGAGTTCCGCTTCGAAAACAACCTCCATGGCCAGTCGGCGCACATCGCGCAGGGCGTCGACGAGAGCGCCGACAAGGACGAAGGCGCGGGCGACCAGGGCATCATGTTCGGCTATGCATCGGACGAGACACCCGACCTGATGCCCGCGACGCTCGATTACAGCCACAAGATCCTCGAGCGCATGGCCGCCGACCGCAAGGCCGGCACGGCGCCCTTCCTCGAACCCGACGCCAAGAGCCAGGTCACGCTGCGCTATGCCAACGAGCGCCCGGTCGAAGCGACCGCGATCGTCGTGTCGACGCAGCATGCGCCGGGTTATTTCTTCCACGGCGGCGACGGCGACGAAGCGAAATATCAGGAGCTGCGCAAATATGTGCTCGGCGTGATCGCCGACGTGCTGCCGGCCGAGCTGCTGACCGCGAACACCGTCTATCACATCAATCCGACCGGCCGTTTCGAGATCGGCGGCCCCGATGGCGACGCCGGGCTGACCGGCCGCAAGATCATCGTCGACACCTATGGCGGCGCCAGCCCGCATGGCGGCGGCGCGTTCAGCGGCAAGGACCCCACCAAGGTCGATCGCTCGGCGGCTTATGTCACCCGTTATCTTGCAAAGAACATCGTCGCCGCGGGGCTTGCCCGCCGCTGCACGATCCAGCTGAGCTATGCGATCGGCGTCGCCGAGCCGCTGTCGATCTATGTCGACCTGCACGGCACCGCCGCCGAGGGTGTGACCGAGGGCGCGATCGAGCAGGCGATTCCGCAGCTCGTCCGTCTGACGCCGAAGGGCATCCGCACCCACCTCGGCCTCAACAAGCCGATCTACAAGCAGACCGCCGCCTACGGCCATTTCGGCCGCACCGCGACGGGCGACGCCTTCCCGTGGGAACGCACCGACCTGACCGAGAAACTGAAGGCCGCCATCGCCGCTTGACGGCTTGCCCGCGCCCGGCGCCAAGGCTAGGGCGCGCGGCATGACGGCTTATAAATCAGGCGATCCGACGACGCTCAACCGGCTCTATGGCCGCGCGAAGGGCAAGCCCCTGCGCGCGGGGCAGCAGGATCTGGTCGATCATCTGCTGCCGCAGATCGCGGTGCCGGAAGTTGGCGAAGTTGCCGCGCAGCATCTGTTCGGCGACGAACGTCCGTTGCATTTTGAAATCGGTTTTGGCGGCGGCGAGCATATGGCGGGGCGCGCCGACATGCTCCCCGATCATGGCTTCATCGGCGCCGAGCCGTTCGTCAACGGCGTGGCGCAGGCGCTGGTCCATATCGCGGGCGATCATGGTGCGCGCCTGCCGCTCGCCAATGTCCGCATCCATCATGGCGACGCACTCGAGGTGCTGCGCCGGATTCCCGACGGCGCGCTCTCCTTCGCCTATCTGCTCCATCCCGATCCGTGGCCAAAGGCGCGCCATGCCAAGCGGCGGATGATGAACGACGGGCCGGTCGATCTGATCGCCGCGAAGCTGAAGCCCGGCGGCGAATTCCGCTTCGGCACCGACCATCCCGTCTATCTGGCGCACGCGCTGATGGTCATGCGGCGCCATCGCCACCAGTTCGAGTGGCTCGCGAAGGAGGCGAAGGACTTCCTCGTCCGCCCAGGCGGCTGGCCCGAAACGCGCTACGAGGCCAAGGCCCGTGCGCAAGGGCACGAGGTATGGTATTTCCGCTACCGGCGGAAATAAAACGGAACGCGGATTTTCAGCGACATATGGGGAGAAACAGATGATAGCCGGTCGCCCCCTCGTCTTTGCGCTGCTGCTCGGCTGTGCGGTGCCTGCGGTCGCGGCGGAGCCCGCCTATGACGTCGTGATCCGCGGCGGCACGCTTTACGACGGGTCGGGCAAGCCGCCGGTCGCCGGCGATGTCGCGATCAAGGACGACCGGATCGTCGCGGTCGGCAAGGTCGCGGGCAAGGGCCGGACCGAGGTCGCGGCCAAGGGCATGGCGGTCGCGCCGGGCTTCATCAACATGCTGAGCTGGGCGACCGAATCGCTGATCGCCGACCCGAAGAGCCAGAGCGACATCCGTCAGGGCGTGACGCTGGAAGTGATGGGCGAAGGCTGGTCGATGGGCCCGATGAATGCGACGATGAAGGCGCAGGAAACCGGGCGGCAGGGCGACATCAAATATCCGATCGCGTGGACGAGCCTCGGCGACTATCTCGGCTATCTGGAGAAGCGCGGCATCTCGACCAATATCGCGAGCTTCGTCGGCGCCGCGACGGTGCGCGTCCACGAACTCGGCGAGGACGACGTCGATCCGACCCCCGAACAGCTCGGCCGGATGAAATTGCTCGTCCGGCAGGCGATGAACGAGGGCGCGCTCGGCGTCGGCAGTTCGCTGATCTACGCCCCCGGCTCCTATGCCGAGACGCCCGAGCTCGTCGCGCTGATGACCGAGGCGGGCAAATGCGGCGGCATGTATATCAGCCATATGCGGTCGGAGGGCGACCGGATCGAGCAGGCGGTCGACGAGCTGATCGAGATCGCGCGCCGGTCGAACGCGCCCGCCGAAATCTATCATCTCAAGATGGCGGGGCGCGGCAATTGGGACAAATATGACGCGGTGGTGAAAAAGATCGAGGATGCGCGCGCCGAAGGGCTGCGGATCACGACCGACATGTACACCTATACCGCGGGCGCGACCGGGCTCGACGCCGCGATGCCGACCTGGGTGCAGGCGGGCGGACTCGAGGAATGGATCAAGCGGTTGAAGGACCCCGCGGTCCGCGCCCGCGTCGCCGCCGAAATGCAGAAGCCCGGCAGCGACTGGGAAAATCTCTATATCGGCGCGGGCGCCGACAAGATGATCCTCGCGGGCTTCAAGAGCGAGGCCCTGAAGCCGCTCACCGGCAAGACGCTCGCCGAGGTCGCGGCGACGCGCGGTAAGTCGCCCGAAGAGACCGCGATGGACCTCGTGATCGAGGACGGCTCGCGTGTCGGCACCATCTATTTCCTGATGTCCGAGGATAATGTCCGCAAGCAGGTGCAATTGCCGTGGATGAGCTTCGGATCGGACGCCGAATCGCAGGCGCCCGAGGGGGTTTTCCTGAAATCGAGCACGCATCCGCGGGCTTACGGCAATGTCGCGCGCCTGCTCGGCCGCTATGTCCGCGACGAGAAATTGATCCCGCTGGAAGAGGCCGTGCGCCGCCTGACCTCGCTCCCCGCGACGAACCTGCGCATCGAGGGCCGCGGCGCGCTGAAGCCCGGCTATTATGCCGATGTCGTCGTGTTCGACCCGGCGACGATCACCGATCATGCGACCTTCGAGAAGCCGCAGCTTTATGCGACGGGCGTGCGCGACGTGTTCGTGAATGGCGCCGCGGTGTTGCGGAATGGCGAGCATACCGGCGCGACGCCCGGACGAGCCGTGCGCGGCCCCGGCTGGAGGCACTGTTCCTGAAAATAAAACGGGGCGGCCCTTTTATAAGGTGCCGCCCCAGTTTGCGGGGTCCGCTGGGAGAGGGAGAGAGCGGACCGGAGATTGGTGTCGGTTTGTCTTAGCGCCCCATTTTTTAACGGGAGGCCATCTTGGCGTCGGTTTCGGCTTCGGCGACGCCGGCGAGTTTCAGCGCGGCGCGGAACTGCTTGGCGGCGGCGCGTTCGTTACCGGCTTCGCACAGCTTCTTGCCGGTCACGACGAAGCGCTTGGCGCTTGCCTGCTTGCTGCCTTCGGCGCCGTTGGCAGCGGTGTAGGCCTGTTCGGCGAGCGCCGAGCAGCGATAGTCGCTGCCGCTCTGGGCATAGGCCGGAGTGGTCGAGGCGATCAGGCCGGTGAAGGCGAGCGCCGAAGCGGCGACGATCGCGAAGGCGGCAGGAAAGCGGCGGAAAGAGGAGAGCTGAGAGGTCATGGGAGAGGTTTCCTTTCGTTTCGTTGTGCAACCTTTTTAGGAGCAGTTGCGCCTATGGATAATCCTCTATAATCTGCAAGTGCCTTGAAGCAGGATTTAACAATCCCCCATGGGGCGCTCGACGGGATCGAAGCCTTCCTCCGCGTCGCGGAAAGGCGGAGCTTTTCCGCCGCTGCCGCCGACCTCGGCGTCTCCCCCTCGGCGATCAGCCAGACGGTGAAGGCGCTCGAAGCGCGCGTCGGCGCGCCCTTGTTCATGCGCACGACGCGCAGCGTCGGGCTGACCCAGGCGGGCGAGATGTTCCTCGAACGCGCCGCGCCCGCCTATTCGGGGCTTGCCGACGCCTATGAGGCGGCGCGCAACCTTGGCAACCGGCCCGCGGGACGGCTGCGGATCAACCTGATGCGCGGCGCGGTGCAGCCGATGTTCGAGCCGATCATCGCGGGCTTCATCGACGCCTATCCCGACATCGAGTTGGAGATTTATGCCGACGACGCACTCGCCGACCTCAGCGCCGGCGGGTTCGACGCGGGGGTACGGATGGGCGAATCGCTCGATGCCGATGTCATTGCGGTCCGCCTCACCGGCCCGTTCCGCTTCGTCGCCGCGGCCTCTCCCGCCTATCTCGACCGCTTCGGGCGGCCCGAGACGCCCGAGGATCTGAAGGACCATCGCTGCATCCGCTTTCGCCTCGCGACCGGCGCGCTGATGCCGTGGACCTTCGCGCGCGGCAATCGCGAGATCGAGGTTCCCGTGTCGGGGCCGGTCATCGTCAACGACTGGATCGCGGCGCTGGTCGCGATGCGGACCGGCGCCGCGATGGGGATGCTCGCCGAACCGATGGCGAAAAAGATGGTCGAAACGGGCGAGCTCGAACTGGTGCTCACCGACCATGCCGACGAGACGAGCGGCCTCTTCCTCTATTATCCCAGCCGCAAGCAGGTGATGCCCAAGCTGCGCGCCTTCATCGATTATGTGCGTGAATATCTGCCCGCCAACATCACCGATCGGGTGGAATGACCGGCCGCTTGGGCGCGGAAATAAATCCCTTCATCGTCAGCAGAAAAATTGGGCTGGCGAATCCCCGCGAAAAGCGGCAACCCGTTCTCAATTAAAATAGTTGGGATGAAGATATGTTCGATCTGGCGGCACTGGACCCCTCTGCCCTTTTGCCCTTCATCCTGATCGGGTTCGCCGCGCAGCTCGTCGACGGCGCGCTCGGCATGGCGTTCGGGGTGATCTGCAACACGCTGCTTGTCGCGGTGATGGGCGTGCCGCCCGCGACCGCTTCGGCACGCATCCATGTCGTCGAGGTGTTCACGACCGCGGTGTCGGGGATCAGCCATCTGCTCCATCGCAACATCGAATGGCCCCTGTTCTGGAAGCTGCTGATCCCGGGCGTAATCGGCGGGATGCTCGGCGCCTATGTGCTGACCTCGCTTCACGCCGATGCGGTCAAGCCTTTCGTGCTCGCCTATCTGGTCGCGATCGGTATCTGGCTGCTCGTTCGCGGCATCCTCTATCCGCCCAAGGTCCAGAAGCCGACGGTGATCGCGCCGCTCGGCCTCGTCGGCGGCTTCCTCGATGCCGCGGGCGGCGGCGGCTGGGGGCCGGTCGTCACCTCGAACCTGCTCGTCCAGGGCGCCGAGCCGCGCAAGGTCGTCGGCACGGTGAACAGCGTCGAATTCTTCCTGACCCTCGCGGTATCGGCGACCTTCATCTTCAAGCTGGGTTTCGCCGACGTTGCGGGCGCGACGCTCGGCCTGCTGATCGGCGGCGTACTCGCCGCGCCGATCGGCGCCTTCATGGCGAAGCGCTTTTCGGTCAAGCTGATGCTGACGCTGGTCGGCGTCGTGCTGACCGCGACGAGTGCGTTCGGGCTTTACCGCGCACTGTTTGCCTGAGTTTTAATTCGCCGGTTTGGTCTCGTCGATCTTGTCGACCCATTCGGGATAGAAGCTCGGCTCGCGCGCCGACCAGCCGGGCGCGGTCGCGGCGGCTTCGCTGATCGACTGGAGCAGCGTCTTGCGCTTGTCGGGGTGGAGGTGCGGCAGTGACGCCGCGGCGCAGAAGGCCCCCGGCAGCCACGGCCGCGCATGCGCGCCGAGCAGACGCTCGTAAAGGAAGCGATAGGGGGCGAAGCCGGGCAGCCGGTCCTGCCCGAGATCGAACGCCGACACCGCCACGAGCGGCGCCATGAAATGTTCGAGCGCGTCGAGCCCGCTATCGTCAGGAATATGGGCGCGAATATCGATCAACCGCTGATAGACCTTGGCCTGCACGCGGATCGCGGTTTCCTCGACCATGTCGCGCGACCAGCGGGCGATCGCGTCGTCGCGTTCGAGGCCGATATCGAGCGAGCGGCGGATATACCGCTGCGTCGCCGCGGGGAAGCCCGCGAATTCCTTGATTTCCGAGATGGACAGGTCGCCTGCGGCCGGTCCCGAACGCGTCACCATGGTCATGCTCCCGCACAGCGCCCGGGGAGCCATCCCCCCGGAGGCCTGCGTCAGATACTCTGCCACCAAAATGGTTAGTGGCGGGTTAACCATGGCGTCGGGACATGTTCAGGGTGATTGCGAGCCGTTGCGCCTCTTCGCGACCGGGCCTAATCAGCATGCCTTCGAAAACAAAACATGCAGGACTGCCATGTCGCACGCACCGCAGCCGGTCATTTCCGCAACCGGCCTCTTCACCCCCGCCGAACGCATCTCCAACGAAGAACTTGTCGATGGTTTTAACCGCTATGTTGCGCTGCACAATAGGGAAAATGCCGCCGCGATCGCCGCTGGTGAGATGTCCGAACTCACCGAATCGAGCGTCGAATTCATCGAGAAGGCGAGCGGGATCGGGTCGCGCCATGTCGTCGACAAGGCGGGCATATTGGACCCTGCGCATATGGCGCCGCGCCTGCCCGAACGCGGCAACGACGAGCTGTCGATCCTGGCCGAGATCGGCGTCGCGGCGGCGAAGGACGCGCTCGTGCGCGCCGGGCGCGATGCGAAGGACGTCGATGCCGTGCTCTGCGCCGCGTCGAACATGCAGCGCGCCTATCCGGCGATGGCGGTCGAGATTCAGGACGCGCTCGGCATCGACGGCTTCGGCTTCGACATGAACGTCGCCTGCTCGTCGGCGACCTTCGGCATCCAGACCGCCGCCGACTATATCCGCGCGGGGCACGCGAAGAGCGTCCTCGTCGTGAACCCCGAAATCTGTTCGGGGCATTTGAACTGGCGCGACCGCGACAGCCATTTCATCTTCGGCGACGTCGCGACCGCGATTCTCGTCGAGGACAAGGCCATCGCGCCCGCGGGGCATTGGGACATCCTCGGCACCAAGCTCAAGACCGTCTTCTCGAACAATATCCGCAACAATTTCGGTTTTCTGAACCGCGCGCACGGGGGGATCGACCAGACGGGGCCGAAAAGCGACAAGCTTTTCGTCCAGGAAGGCCGCAAGGTGTTCAAGGAGGTGGTGCCGATGGTCGCGGCGATGATCGTCGAACAGATGGAGGTGCTGGGCCTCGAGGGCGGCGACATGCGCCGCTTGTGGCTGCATCAGGCGAACACCAATATGAACCGGCTGATCGCGCAGCGCGTGCTGGGACACGAAGCGAGCGCGGACGAGAGCCCGACCGTGCTCGATACCTATGGCAATACGTCGAGCGCAGGGTCGATCATCGCCTTTCACCTGAACCATGCGGACATGGTCGCCGGCGACACCGGGCTGATCTGCTCGTTCGGCGCGGGCTATTCGGCGGGAACGGTGTTCATCCGCAAGACCTGACGCCCTTCAGGGCACGAAGGTCGTGAAAAGATAGACCGCAAACAGCATCAGGTGGATCGCGCCCTGCAGCACCGTGGTGCGCCCGTTGGCCAGCGTCTGCGACGCGACGATCAGCGACAGGAACAGCAGCACCGTCGATTTGGCGTCGAGGCCGAGGCTGATCGGCAGGTCGGTGGCGATCGACAGGATTGCGACCGCCGGAATGGTGAGCCCGATCGTCGCGAGCGCCGAACCCAGGGCGAGATTGAGGCTCGTCTGCAGGCGGTCGGCCTTCGCCGCGCGCACCGCCGCAAGCCCTTCGGGGGCGAGAATCAGCGCCGCGATCAGCACGCCGAGCACCGCGGGCGGCGCGCCCCAGTCGGCGAGCAGCGCGCCGATGACGGGGGACAGGTTCTTTGCGAGCAGGACGACCGCGAACAGGCTGGCGAGCAGCAGCGCGCCCGAAATGGCGGTGCGCTGGGCGCTCGGCGGGGCGGCGTGGGCATCGGGCTCCCCGTCGCCATCGGCATCGCCGTCGGGCAGGAAATAGTCGCGGTGGCGCACGGTCTGGACGAGCGCGAAGGTCGCATAGAGGATCAGCGACACCGCAGCGACGAAGCCGAGCTGCTTCGCCGAATAGAAAGGCCCCGGCACGCTCGATGTGAAATTGGGCAGCACCAGCGTCACGACGGTGAGCACGGTCAAGGTCGCGAGCGCGGCGCCGATGCCGGTACGCTGGAACCGCTGTTCATGGTGCCGGATCGCGCCGCTGAGCAGACAGAGGCCCATCAGCAGGTTGAGGATCACCATCACCGCTGCGAACACCGTGTCGCGCGCGAGCGTCTGTGCCTTTTCGGGCTCGGCCTGCATCAGGGTCAGGATCAGTCCGACCTCGATCACCGTCACCGCGAGCGCAAGGATCAGCGTCCCGAACGGCTCGCCGACGCGGTGCGCGATGACCTCGGCATGGTGGACCGCCGCGACCACCGCGCCCATCAGGATGATCGCGACGAGCCATGCATTGAGCGGCATCGCGAAGCTCGCCAGCGCCGCGACGAAACCGAGGATCGGGAAGATGTCGTTGGTGCGGTCGGCGAGGCGGAGTTTGGAGGTCATGGGCCTTCTATTGCAGCCCCCTCCCCGCGTGACCACCCCCGCGCCAGATTTAATGTGCGCGGACGGGCAATCCGGCCGCGGCGAGCCGGGCATGCGCCTCGGCGATCGTCGCCTCGCCGAAGTGGAAGATGCTCGCGGCGAGGACCGCGCTCGCGCCGCCCTCGATCACGCCGGCGACGAGATGGTCGAGATTGCCGACCCCGCCGCTCGCGATCACCGGCACGCTGACGGCGTCGGCAATCGCGCGGACGAGCGCGAGGTCATAGCCGTCCTTCGTGCCGTCGCGGTCCATGCTGGTGACGAGCAGTTCGCCCGCCCCGAGGTCGGCGAGGCGAATGGCATGCTCGAGCGCATCGATCCCGGTTGGCTTGCGCCCGCCGTGGGTGAAGATTTCCCAGCGGCCGTCCCCACCATCTTTGGTATCAACCCGCCGCGCATCGATGCTGCCGACCGCGCACTGGCTGCCGAAGCGGTCGGCGATGTCGGCGACGAGTTCGGGCCGCGCCACCGCGGCGCTGTTCACCGCGACCTTGTCGGCGCCCGCGAGCAGCAGCGCGCGCGCATCGTCGGCGCTCCGCACCCCGCCGCCGACGGTGAGCGGCATGAAGCAGACTTCGGCGGTGCGGTTCACCATGTCGAGCAAGGTGCCGCGCCCCTGATGGCTGGCGGAAATGTCGAGGAAGCAAAGCTCGTCGGCGCCTGCGGCATCATAGGCGCGCGCCGCCTCGACCGGATCGCCCGCGTCGCGCAGGTCGACGAAATTGACGCCCTTGACGACGCGCCCGTCGGCGACGTCGAGGCAGGGGATGACGCGGACGCGGACGGTCACGCCGCGCCCGCCGCAATCGCCTCGGCGAGATCGAGGCGGCCGTCGTAGAGCGCCCGGCCGGTGATGACGCCTTCGATGCCGTCCGCGACGTGCGGGCGGAGCGCGTGAATGTCGGCGATATCCGCAACGCCGCCGCTGGCGATCACCGGGATATCGACCGCCTCGGCGAGCGCCACCGTCGCCTCGACATTGCAACCCTTGAGCAGCCCGTCGCGGCCGACGTCGGTGAAGAGAAGCGCCGCGACGCCCGCATCCTCGAAGCGGCGCGCCAGATCCTCGACGCGCACGTCGGAAACATCGGCCCAGCCCTCGGTCGCGACCATGCCGTCGCGCGCATCGACCCCGACAACGATCCGGCCGGGCAGGTCGCGCGCGGCAGACTTGACGAAATCGGGGTCCTTCAGCGCCGCGGTGCCGATGATCACCCGTTCGACGCCGAGCGCGAGCCAGCGATCGACCCCGGCACGGTCGCGGACGCCGCCGCCGACCTGTACCTTGCCCGGAAAGGCGGCAATGATGCTCTCCACCGCCGCGCCGTTGACGCTCGCGCCCGCGAACGCCCCGTCAAGATCGACGACGTGCAGGTGGCTCGCACCCGCTTCCGCGAACAGCCGCGCCTGCGCGGCCGGATCGTCGCCATAGACGGTCGCGCGCGCCATATCACCCTCGGCAAGACGCACCACCTGCCCGCCCTTGAGGTCGATCGCGGGGAAGATGGTCAGGGCCGCCATGCGAGGAATCTTTCCAGGGTCGCCAGGCCGTATGCCTGGCTTTTTTCGGGGTGATACTGAACGCCGACGATATTGTCCTTCGCGACCGCAGCGGTGAAGGTCGTGCCGTGGCTGCTGGTGGCGGCGACATCGACCGCGTCGGCGAAATGATAGCCGTGGAGATAATAGGCCTCGCCCGCCGCGGTCACCGGATGCGCGAAGGCGGGTATGACATCGTTCCAGCCCATGTGCGGGATGCGGAGGCCCGGTGCCGGATCGAAGGCGCGAACGGTGCCCGAAATCCACCCGAGCCCCTTGTGCGTGCCATGCTCCTCGCCCGCGTCCGCGAGCAATTGCATACCGACGCAGATTCCGAGGAAAGGAGCACCATCGCCGCGCACGCGCTGCTCCAGCGCGCCGACCAGCCCGTCGATCGCCGACAGACCGTTCATGCAGGCCGCAAACGCACCGACGCCGGGCAGCACGATGCGATCGGCTTTGGCCACGACATCGGGATCGGCGGTGACGGCAACATTGTCCGCGCCCGCCGCGACGAGCGCATTGTGCACCGAGCGAAGATTGCCCGCGCCATAGTCGATCAGGGCAATGGCGCTCATCGGACGGTCCTAGAGGACCCCCTTGGTCGAGGGAATCGCGTCGCCCTTGCGCGGGTCGATCGCGACCGCCTGCCGCAGCGCGCGCGCGAGCGCCTTGTAGCTGCTTTCGGCGATGTGATGGTTGTTCTCGCCGTAGAGCGTCTCGAGATGCAGCGTGATCCCGGCGGTCTGCGCAAAGCTTGCGAACCAGTGCGGGAAAAGCTCGGTATCCATCTCGCCGAGCCGCGGCTGCGAGAAGCCCGATTTATAGACGCAATAGGGCCGGCCCGAAATATCGCGCGCGCAGCGGGTCAGCGTCTCGTCCATCGGCGAATGCGCTTCGCCGTAGCGGGCGATGCCGCGCTTGTCGCCGAGCGCCTTCGCGACCGCCTCACCGAGCGCGAGCGCCGAATCCTCGACCGTGTGGTGCTGGTCGATATGCAGGTCGCCCTTCACCGTCATCGCGATGTCGATCAGCGAATGGCGCGACAATTGCTCGACCATATGGTCGAGGAAACCGATGCCGGTGGACACCGAATAGTCGCCCGTGCCGTCGAGGTTGACGGCGATCGCGATATCCGTTTCCTTGGTCGTGCGCTGGACGGTGGCGGTTCGCATGGGCGACCCCTTAGAGCGTCTGTTTCGCGTTGCAAGGCGATTCTCCCCCCTTGACCCCCGCGCCGCGCCCGTTCATCCCCCGCGCATGAGTGACGATGTCCGCGACAGCCTGATTCCCTATGACGAAATCGTGCAGGACGCGCTGCGCGCCGTGGTCGGCCGCGTGCTC
>NZ_JAYSAH010000024.1:0-37059 GCF_041916015.1 Sphingopyxis sp.
AACACAGAAAACAAAAAGGATCGCAACGAGCGCGCCCAGCCGGTTTCCACCCCTCATTCGCCTTCCCTCCGCCCCAAACTTGCCGATCGTCATTGCGAGCGACGGTAGGAAAGCGCAATTTCTGCTGTGAGCCACGTCACAAACCATGGCATCCCTATTGCCTAAACGGGCGTCGATCCAGCGCGGAGGTTCCTATGCGAATGACGACTTTGGCAATGTTGCTGTTGGCTTCGGGGACCGCGCAGGCGATGCAGCGCCCGCAAATTCCCCCGATGTCCGATGCTGAAATCCGCGCCGACCTCAAGGACGGCGAGGAGATCGAAAGCCGCGTCGATGGCGACATGAACGGCGACGGCGATGTCGATACCGCGTGGATCGTCCGCGGCGAGGACAGCCGCTCGCTCCACGTCAGCTTCGCGGCGCGCGGCGAATATGACCTGTCGCACGACCCCGCGGGCAGCGTCGAACTCGACCCCTTTCCGCTCGGCCCCGCCGAGATGACGGTGAGCAAGGGCGTGCTGGTCGTGAAGGACCTGACCGGCGGCACCACCGCCACCGCGATCACCTATCGCTATCGCGGCGAGAAGGGAAAGATGAAGCTGATCGGCCTCGACGCAACGCTCTACAGCCGAACCTATGCCCACGACGGCGCCGGGATGAGCTGGAATCTGCTGACCGGCGATGTCGTCGCGACGAAGATGAAGCTCGTCGGCCATGGCGAAAACGCCAATTACGACAAATCCGCCGTCAAGCGGTTCAGGCGGCCGGTCCGAACCTATTATATGGAGGACACGCCGGACATCGAAGAGGCGCTCGGCATGGCGATGAAGGGCAAATGACGGCGACGTCTATTTGCTGAGCAGCACCGGCACGATCCAGATCGCGGACAGCACGACAATCACCGCGGCGAGCGAAATCGCGAGGACATAGCGGACGCCCTGCCCCTTCACCCCGCTGCTGGCTTCGGTCTCGGTCACCTCGACATGATCATCGACGACTTGCATGGCTCGTCTCCCTTTCCGTCCGCATGAAACGCGGGCCTTGCCTGCGGGGTTCCCGCGCTGCCGAATGGGAGAGTAAGCCAGAGGGTCTGTAAGCCGGGTTCTGTCCACCCCTTTTGACGGGGGATGGGCGATCATTCCTCTAGGCGGCCGGTTGCCCGGACGCTCAAGCAGTCAACCCGGACGGCGGGGCCGGAACCAGCCCTGAGTTTCCTCTTGCCATCCCTATTCGACCTTGCTCCCGGTGGGGTTTGCCGTGCCGCGTCCGTTGCCGTCCGCGCGGTGCGCTCTTACCGCACCCTTTCACCTTTCGCCGGGCCGAAGCCTTTGGCGGTCTGTTCTCTGTGGCACTTTCCCTGACCCCCTTGCGGAGGCCGCCGGACGTTATCCGGCACCGTGGTTTCCGTGGAGCCCGGACTTTCCTCCCCCGCTTGCGCGGCGGCGATCGCCCGACCCTCTGGCTGCGGTCATTATAGGCCTTTCGACCGGGTTTGACGAGTCAATTGCCCTCGGGCTGCGGGAGCAGCAGCGCGAGCAGGATCGCGCGGCATTCGCCGTCGATCGTGCCGTCGATCAGTTCGGGCCGGAACCGCCGCTGAAACGCGACCGTCGCCGCGAAACCGTCGGTCACGTCATAACCGAAGCGCTCGAGCGCGAGCAGGAACCCCGCATCGGTCCACAAGGGGTCGGTCAGCTTCTTGGTCGGGCGCGGCAGCGCGAGGCGGCGGCGGGCCAGTTCCTCCCATGGAAACAGCTCGCCCGGGTCCTGCTTGCGCGTCGGCGCGATGTCCGAATGGCCGACAACATTGCCGCGCGTGATCGCATAGCGATCCTTGATCTGGTGGACGAGACGGACGACCGAGGCGACCTGTGGGTCGGGAAAGGGCACATAGCCCCATTCGTGCCCCGGATTGACGATCTCGATCCCGACGCTTGCCGAATTGATGTCGCTGACCCCGCGCCAGTGCGACTTGCCGGCGTGCCAGGCGCGCTTGTCCTCGGCCACCATCAGCGTGATCTGGCCGTCCTCGCTGACGACATAGTGCGCCGATACTTTTGCCTCGGGATCGGCAAGCCGATCAATGGCTTCGGCGCCAGTCTTCATACCGGTATAATGGAGCACGATCATCGAAATGGGCAGCGCGCGCTCGTCGAAATTGGGAGACCAGCGTTCGATAAAATCGCTCATGCGTCCTGCGGTCCGTCCTGTCCCTGCCCGGTCCTTCCCCTGCGCCAGCGGCGGACAAATTGCAAGCTCAGGCCGCGATCGAGCGCGGCGGATCGGGGCGCCGTACCTGCTGGTCGGCGGGCTCGTACAGCCCGCGCAGCCGCGGGCTCGCGACGAACTGGTCGGTCTGTCCCAGCACCGTTTCGCCCGCGCCGAGGACGAGGAAGCTCTGCGCCGCCGCCATCGCGCGCAGCCGCGCGAACGCCTTCTGCCGCATCGGCAGCGAAAAATAGAGCAGCAGGTTGCGGCAGAAGATCAGGTCGGCGGGCGCGGCGAGCGGCGGCCGGTCGGTCAGCATATTCTGGACCGAGAAATCGACGCGGCGGCGCAAATCGGCCTTGGCGAGCCATCCCGCTTCGGTCTGGTCGAACCAGCGCACCATGCGCTGAACGGGCAGCCCGCGCTGAATCTCGAACTGGCTGTAGAGGCCGACGCGCGCGCGGCCGATCGCATGATAGCTGACATCGGTGCCGACGATATTGATCTGCCACCCCGCCCATTTGCTGTCCTGCTCGGCGAGCAGCATCGCCATCGAATAGGCTTCCTGCCCGGTCGATACCCCGCAATGCCAGATCGTCAGCCGGCGCTGACGCAGATTGATCCGGTGCAGATATTCAAGCGCGGTCTTCGCTATGTCATCGAAGACGCTATGTTCGCGATAGAAAAATGTCTCGTTATTGAGCATCGCATCGACCGTATCGTCGAGCAGCTGGCGGCTGTTGGAGGTGACGAGCGCCGCGACCAGCGCGTCGAGATCGGCGATGCCGTGGTGCTGCATCACCGGCTTCAGCGACATTTCGATCCGCCAGATGCGGTTCGGCGACAGCGTCTGCCCGGTCCGCGATTCGAGCACGCCCATCAGGACGCGATAGGCCGACTCGCTGGCGCTCGCGCCCATCATGACGAACGGCGTCCGGGCAGATAGCTGCCGAGCATCAGCGCGATCGCGTCGGGGTTGAGCGTCGCGGCGGCGAGCCCCGCCTTGGCGACCGCACCCGGCATCCCCCAGATGACGCAGCTTTCGGGCGCCTGTGCGAAGATCGTGCCCCCCGCCGCCTTGAGCCGCTCGGCGCCCTGCGCGCCGTCGCGGCCCATACCGCTCAGCACCACCGCGACCCCGCCGGCACCATAGGTTTCGGCGACCGACGCCAGCATCGGGTCCGCCGAGGGGCAGCAGCCATTGTCGACCGGCCGCCGGTCGAGCGCGATCTCGCGCCGCGCGCCGGTCGCGACGACCATCAGATGCGCATCGCCGGGGGCGAGGTAGATATGGTCCGGCTCGACCCTCATCCCGGCTTCGGCGACGCAGACCTTGCGCCGGGTCATCGTCGCGATCTGCCGCGCATAAAATTCCATGAAGGCGTCGGGCAGATGCTGGGTCAGCAGGATCGGCGCCGAAATGCGGGGGTCGAGGTTCGCAAGGAAGGTCGCGAAAGCCGGGATGCCGCCGGTCGATGCCGCGACCGCGATGCATTCGAGCCGCTGTCCGGCGTCGATCGCAACCGGCGCCGGCGGCGCGGGCGGGCGAAAGGCGACACGCGCCGCCGCCGGCACCGCCTCGCGCTGGCCGAGCGACAGGATGCGGTCGGTCAGCACCTCGGCAAAGCGGCCCGAAAAACTACCGCGCCCCGGCTTCGCAAGCGTGTCGCTGGCGCCGAGCGCAAGCGCCTCGATCGCCGCCGGCCCGCCCTCGACGCAGTTCGACGAGAGGATCAGCACCCGCGCATTCGCGGCGCGCTCCAAAATATGCGGCAGCGCGTCGATGCCGTTCATCCCCGGCATCTCGATATCGAGCACGACGACATCGACCGGCTCGCGCGCGAGAACCGCCAGCGCGTCATGCGCCGAGGCGACCGACGCGCAGACCATCAGGCCCGCGGTCTGATCGACGATGCGTTCGAGGATGCTGCGGACCACCAGGCTGTCGTCGACGAGCATCACGCGGACGCTGCGCCCCGTGGGCAGATCGACCCCGGCGGGATCGGAAGGGAGAAGGGCGGAGCGCGCCATCGGCCGTATCTCAGGCCACGCCGACGAGCTGCAGCTTTCCTTCGAGCGTTTCGCGGTCGAACGGTTTCATCACATATTCGTCGGCGCCCGCTTCGATCGCGGCGCGAATATGGTCGATGCTGTTCTCGGTGGTGCAGAAGACGACGCGCGGCCGGTCCTCGCGCCCATAGTCGAGGTCGTTGAACGCTCCGAGAAATTCCATTCCGCTCATTACCGGCATGTTCCAGTCGAGCAGGATCACGTCGGGGCGGTTGGCACGGCAAAAGGTCAGCGCCTCCTGTCCATCGGCGGCCTCTTCTACAGAAAAGGACATACTTTCAAGAATATGACGCGCGACCTTGCGAATCACTTTACTGTCGTCGACGACCAGACAAGATTTAGACATTGATGCCTCCGACCCCCGGGGTTGCCGCCATGCTAGGGCGAAGGGGTGTGCAGGTTGTTAATACGGCCGCCATCACGCGGCCTTAAGCGTGGGCAGCGTGATAAAATGCGACGGATCGACGACGAGCAAAGATTGGCCTTCGTGCTCGATCATCGCTTCGGCGACCCGCGCCCAGCCGGGAAGCAGCTTGCCGGTGACGCGCGTTTCGGGCGCATCGATGAAGCAGACATCCTCGACCGCGTCGGCGAGCAGGGCATAGCCATGGTCGGCGACATCGACGACGACGACGCGCTGTCCCGGCGCGACAGCGACCGGCGACAAACCGACGACGACATGCGGATCGATCAGCGTGAAGACGCGGCTGCGCAGCGCGAACAGCCCCGCGACATGCGGCGGCGCGCCGGGCACCTCGACCGGCGTGCCGACGGTCACGACCGAATGGATCGAGCGGCTGCGCAGCGCGACGCGGGTGTCGGCGATGCGTGCGACGAGATAGAGCTTGTCCATCATGGGCGTCTTCCCCCGACGCTTCGCCGCAGCGCCTCGAGCAGCGCGCCCCGATCGTAGCGATAGATGGTTTCGTCCTCCGGCCCCGATGCAGCGACCGAGTTTCGCAAACGGATGGTCGGCACCGACCTGTCGCTCGCAGCGGCGGCGCCATCGGCAGACAGGCAGAGCAGCACGTCGGCGGCCTCATCGGCCTCCGGCGCGATGCGATAGCCGGCGCTCAGCAGGATCGGCGCAAGGAAATTGGCACCCCAGCCATCCGCGTCGTCGGCGATGCGGCACAGCGGTGCCTGCTCGGCCGGCGCCACGGCCGCCCGCGCATATTGTTCCATCAGCCAGAACGGATCGATCAGTTCGACGGGCTCGCCACCGACGATGACGATTCCCGCGATCAGCCCCGGCGCCATGGCGGGCTGGACCAGTTCGGGCAGGCGGATGATGTCGATTACCGACTCGATCGGATAGCAAAGCACCATCTGTCCGTCGTGCAGGCGAAGCAACTTCTGCGCGCCATGCTCCTCGGGCAGGCGGGCGGCGTGGACCGGGAAGATGCCGTCGCCGATCTGCACCTGCACCTGTCCCGCGCTCTCGAACAGCGCGAGCGCGGGAACCTCCTCGACCCGCTCGATGACCGACAGGCGGACACCGCGCGTGCGGCCGTCCGTGTCGCGGAAGAGCAGGAGCTGCGCGGCGCCCCGTTCGGCAGCAGCAGCGGCTTCGGCCTCGACCGCCCGGTCCATCTGGCGTCCCGCCTCCGATGCGTCGATCGCGGCGGCGGCAAGGATGCCCTGGACGTCGAGCAGCAGCACCGGCCGGCCGTTGTCGGGCAGCGTGGTGCCGGCATAAAGCCCGGTCGCCATGATCATCGGCGCGGCGGGCTTGATCACCAGCTCCTCATGATCGTGGATCGCCGCGACGCTGAGCGCATAGCTCTGTCCCTGCCCCGGACGGACCAGAACGAGCGCGCGGTCGTCGGCATCGTCGCGCTCGTCGCGCGCGCGGCCGAGAATGGTTTCGAGGCGGAGCAGCGGGAACTGTTCGCCGCGCACGGTGACGAGTTCACCGCCGCCGACCTGTTCGATGCGGACGCTGTCGCTGGTTTCGAGCAGGATTTCGCGCACCGAACCGCGCGGGATCGCGAAATATTGCCCGGCGGCGCGGACCATCAGGCCCGAGATGATCGTCAGCGTCATGGGCACGCGCAGCACGACCGCGAGCCCCCGGCCCTCATCGTTGCGGAGTTCGACGACGCCGCCGATCTTTTCGACATTCGCCTTGACGATATCCATCCCGACGCCGCGGCCCGAGATGGCGGTGATCCGGGCAGCGGTCGAGAATCCGGGGCGGAAGATCAGGTCGAGCTTTTCGCGCGGGGCCAGCGCGCGCGCGTCGGCGGCCGAAAACATGCGCGCCGCGATCGCCTTCTGGACGAGCGCGTCGGGCGACAGGCCGCGCCCGTCGTCGCTCACCTCGATCTCGATCTGGTTGCCCGACTGGCGCGCCGAGACGCGGATCGTCGCGGTGATGTCCTTGCCGGCGGTGACGCGGGCGTCGAGCGGCTCGATGCCGTGGTCGATCGCGTTGCGGACGATGTGGATCAGCGGATCGCGGATATTCTCCATCATCTCGCGGTCGAGCTCGACTTCGCCGCCGCTGGTGGCGAAACGCACCTTCTTGCCGAGGTCCTGCGCCAGATCGCGGACGATGCGCGGCAGCGGCGCGAACAATTTGTCGATCCGCTGCATCCGCATGTGGCTGACCGACTGGCGCATCCCGGCGATCGAATCCGACAGCCGGTCGAACGACGCGATCAGCGACGGATCGGCGCCCGATTCGCGCAGCATCCGCGCGAATTCGTTGCGCGCGAGGACGATGTCGGTGACCCCCGTCATCACGCTGTCGAGCAGCGGCAGCGGCACGCGGATCGAGCGCCAGCCCTGCAGGTCGGTCACGAAATCATCGTCGCGGCGAAGCTGGATTTCACCGATCCCGCGCCGATCCTCGACGGGCGCGCCCTGGGCCGCAAGCGCGGCGATGACATCGGAATCATCGCCCGCCGGCTCGGCGCCCTCCTTGCCGAGCGCTTTGCAAAGCGTGGACAATCGGTCGACGATCCCGAGCACTCCGGTGACCAGCGCCGCATCGGCGGCGCGATGGCCGCGGCGCACCTGATCGAGCGCATCCTCGGCCGCGTGCGACAGCGCGGTCACGCGCGGCAGCGAGAGGAAGCCCGAGCTGCCCTTGATCGTATGAACGGAACGGAAGATCGCGTCGAGCTGTGCGCGGTCGGCAGGGTCAGCCTCCCACGCGACGAGTGCCCCGCCGGCCTCGGCAAGGATTTCCGCCGTCTCGGCAAGAAAATCGTTCAGCAGATCGTCCATAACGGTGTCGAAGCGCCCCAAAAATTCGAGGCGCCACCATGGCCGACAATGGTTAATGGAGGGTTTGCTTGCAGGGTGTCGAGGACGAAACCGGACTCGATCAGCGCCCCTTCAAAACCGCTCCCACCAGCAGCGAGGTCGGCGTTTCGCGCGCGAGCATGACCGTGCCGCCATTCTGCTTCGCCACCGCCTGCACCAGCACCGCGGGCGCGGTGCGCGAGGTCATCGCGGTGGCGCCCTCCCCCTCCGCGAGGATGCGTTCGACATCGGCGTCTAGGAAGATGCGCTCGGCCTCGACATGCAGCGCGATTTCGATGCCCCCACCCTGATTTTCGCAGCCGATATCGAGCCGCCCGCCGCGCACCAGCGCATCGACGAGGAGCAGCGACAGGTTGAGGATGATCTTGACCGCGGGCTTGGGCAGCGGATCGGGGCCGATCATCCAGTTGAGGTCGATCGCACGGTCGCCGATGATCCCGGTGATCGCCGATTTGGCCTCGTCGGCCGGAACCAGTTCGCCGAACCCGCCCGCCGACCCGAAGGCAAGGCGGAAGAATTTGAGCTTGTTCGCCGAGGTCCGCGCGCTCTGTTCGAGCAGTTCGATGCAACGCGCGCGCATCTCCGGGTCTTTTTCGTCGGCGAGCAGTTCGAGGCCGTTGGCGAAGGCGCCGACGGGGCTCAGCAGATCGTGGCACAGCCGCGAGGCCAGCATGGACGCGAAATCGACGCGATCGTCGGACATGATTGGATGCACTCCCCGCAGACCGGACCTTTCCGGCTCGCGCCTGCTCCCTAAGCCAGGCGCGGGGTTGAGGGCAAGCGCGATGCGCCCGGTCCCCTTGAATTTCGGCGCCCCGAACCCATATCGCGACCAATGTTGGGGGACGACGAGATACTTACCGTGACGCTGCTGGACAGCGCGGCCGGGCTGCGGCTCGACCGGGCGCTGGCCGAGGCGCTTCCCGACCTTTCGCGCGAACGATTAAAGACGCTGATCAAGGGAGGCCGCGTCGCCGATGCGGGCGGAACCATTCTGTGGGACCCATCGGCGAAGGCCGCGGCGCCCGCGACACTCGCGCTCCGCCTGCCCGCTCCTGCCCCGGCGCATAATGCCGCGCAGGATATGGGCCTCGTCATCGCTTTTGAGGACGAGCATCTGATCGTCGTCGACAAGCCCGCGGGGATGGTCGTCCATCCCGCCGCGGGCAATCTCGACGGGACGATGGTCAACGCTTTGCTCCACCATTGCGCGGGGCAATTGTCGGGGATCGGCGGGGTCGCGCGGCCGGGCATCGTCCACCGCATCGACAAGGACACCAGCGGGCTGATCGTCGCCGCCAAACACGACAAGGCTCATGAGGGTCTCGCAAAACAGTTCGCGGCACACAGCATCGACCGCCGCTATCTCGCGCTCGCAACCGGGCGCCCGATGCCCGCGAACGGCACCGTCAACGCCGCGCTCGGCCGGTCGAGCACCAACCGCAAGAAGATGGCAGTCGTTGCCGAAGGCCGCGGCAAGCACGCGATCACCCATTACCGGACGATCGAGCCGCTCAAGGGCGCGACTCTGGTCGAATGCCGGCTGGAGACCGGCCGCACGCATCAGGTCCGCGTCCATATGGCGCATATCGGTCATCCGCTGGTCGGCGACCCGGTCTATGGCCGGGTCAAAAAGCCGCTCTCGGACTTATTAAAAGCGCGTAATTTTGCGCGTCAGGCGTTGCACGCGGCCCATTTGGGTTTTATTCATCCGGTGACGGGTAACCGGGTCGCGCTCGACAGCGAACTCCCGCAGGATATGCGGGAACTGCTCGATGAACTGCGCGTTTAAGTTTCGAATGAAAATCTATCTCGACCGCCGGATGCAACCGCGGCACTCTCTCCTCTGAAGAATTAGGGAAGACGCTATGGCTAACAAAAGCAATGTTCCGGCAGTGGTGCCCGCGCTCGGCGGTGAGGCGAGCCTGAACCGCTATCTGGCCGAGATCCGCAAATTTCCGCTGCTGACGCCCGAGCAGGAATATATGCTCGCGAAGCGCTTTCAGGAGCATGGCGACAATGAAGCCGCGGCGCAGCTCGTCACCAGCCACCTCCGCCTCGTCGCGAAGATCGCGATGGGCTATCGCGGCTATGGCCTGCCGGTCAGCGAGCTGATCAGCGAGGGCAATATCGGCCTGATGCAGGGCGTGAAGAAGTTCGACCCCGAACGCGGCTTCCGCCTCGCCACCTATGCGATGTGGTGGATTCGCGCCTCGATCCAGGAATTCATCCTTCGCTCGTGGAGCCTCGTGAAGATGGGCACCACCGCGGCGCAGAAGAAGCTGTTCTTCAACCTCCGCCGGATGAAGAATAATCTCGACGCGTTCGAGGATGGCGACCTCAGCCCCGAAAACCTCAAGAAGATCGCGACCGACCTCGGCGTCACCGAGGAGGAAGTCGTCAGCATGAACCGCCGCATGGCGATGGGCGGCGACACGTCGCTCAACGTCCCGATGGGCGAGGATGGCGACAGCCAGTGGCAGGATCTGCTCGGCGACGAGGGCCCGCTGCAGGACGAGCGCGTGGCCGAGGCCGAGGAACGCGACGTGCGGCACGCGCTGCTGAGCGAAGCGCTCGCGACCCTCAATGAGCGCGAACGCCATATCCTGACCGAACGCCGCCTGACCGACGATCCGAAGACGCTCGAGGATCTGAGCCAGGTTTACGACGTCAGCCGCGAGCGCGTGCGGCAGATCGAGGTACGCGCGTTCGAGAAGCTGCAAAAGGCGATGCTCAAGCTCGCGGGCGACCGCCGTCTGATCAACGCCTGAGGCAGCGATTCGCGGGGGCCATAGCGCCGGGTCTTTCCGGCGGAGGAGACATGCCATGCGTATCCTGCCTCTCACCCTTGCCGCGCTTGTCCTCTCGGTTCCCGTCACCGCCGCCGAAACCCAGGGACAAGTGACGGTGACGCTCGCGAATTTCAGCTTCACTCCCGCCGACCTGCACCTCCACGCCGGTCAGCCGGTGACGATTCATTTCGTCAATACGGGGTCGGGCGGGCATGATTTCACCGCGCCGGAATTCTTCGCCGCCGCGACGATGGACACCGCGAACCGCGCCCGCGTCGGCGGGAAGCAAGGCCGCGTCTCGCTCGGCAAGGGCGAGAGCAGCGACGTGACGCTGACCCCGCGCGCCGGCACCTACAAGGCGCATTGCTCGCACTTCATGCATTCGACGATGGGGATGACGGGCACGGTCGTCGTCGATTGAGATGAAATTTGGAACGCGTTCCTTTTAGATAAGGACGCCGCGCTCCCGCGAAGGCGGGAGCCCATCTCCGACCGGTGCCATTTTGAGCCGGCAGGAGATGGGTCCCCGCCTTCGCGGGGACGCGCGGTTTTTCTATTCCGCCTACGGTCAGAAGCGCCGCACATATCCCGCATAGAGTTGCAGATCGGGGCTGTCGCGATTGAGCCCGATATTCACGCCCATGTCCCACTGGCTGTCGCCGTCCGGCTGCCACCCCGCCGACACCCCGGCGAGCCATTCACTGCTATGCCCGGCCGGATCGCGGTCGCGGGTGACCGACACTTCGGTCGATACCGAAACCGCCTCGGACAGGCTGAAACCGAGCCCCACGACGCTGCCATAGGCCAGATGCCGGCCCTTGCCGTCGCCATCGACCGCCGCGTCGATATGTGGAGTCAGGCCGATCGACACCGGCCCCGCCTCGATCCCGACCGGCACCAGAAACCCTGCTCCCCAATCCCCCGCGCCGACGCCATTCCCGCCGGTCGGCAGGGTCGCATAAGGCATCGCGGCGATCGAAAAGCCCGACCCGTCGGGATTGCGCAGATTCTGCCGCAGCGCGAGCGTCACGTCGCCGCTGCGCGTCCGCTTGTCCACGGTGCCGAGTCCCGCGTCGCGTTCGCGGACATGGCCGATCGCGGTCCAGCCCAGCTGCGCCTCCAGCGACGAGGTCAGGCCGACGCGGACAAGCGCCTCGCCTGCGAGAATCGTGTCGGTGCGCTGCGGACCATCGCTTTCGCGCGTCCAGTCGCCGAGCCCAAGCTCGAAAACCGGCTTCCCCGGCTCGACGGTGCAGGCAGGCGTGCCGAGCCCCGGACGGTCGGGGCACAGATCGCGCCCTTCCGACGCAAAGGCGGGCGTGACGACGATCAAGGCGCCAAGCACCGCGAGCTTCCGGATCATCGAGGCCTTTTCCATCTGTCCCTTTTCCATCTGTCCCTTTGCCATCTTTCCCTTTGAACGCCTCTCGACTAGGCCGCTTTCATGGCGAGGAAAAGCGGGCGCACGAAATTCACGATGGGACGGTTGTTTGGCACCGGGGCCAAAGTCGTCTTTGGCTTCATCCTCTTCTCGGTCCTGTGGGTCCTGCTCTACGCGGTCGTGCCGCCGCCGGTAACGATCACGATGCTGACCGACGGCAACGGCATCACCAAGGACTGGACGAGCCTGGCGAACATCGACCGCAACATGGTCCGCGCCGCAATCGCCGCCGAGGACGGCAAATATTGCAGCCACGACGGCTTCGACCGCGACGCGATCGAACAGGCGATCGAGCGCAACGCCAAGGGCAAGCGCATCCGCGGCGGATCGACGATCAGCCAGCAGACCGCGAAGAATGTCTTCCTGTGGCAGGGCAGCGGCTGGACCCGCTACCTCCGCAAGGTGCCCGAGGTGTGGTTCACCTTCCTGATCGAGAAAATCTGGGGGAAGCGGCGGATCATGGAGGTCTACCTCAACGTCGCCGAGACCGGCCTCGGCACTTACGGCGTCGAGGCGGGCGCGCAGCGCTATTTCAAGCATGGCGCGAGCAAGCTGACCCCGCAGGAAGCCGCGCGCATCGCCGCCATCCTGCCGCTCCCCAAAAAGCGCGAGGCGATCAGCCCTTCAGGATTCACCCGCCGCTACGGCAATTCGATCCGCGCACGGATCGGGGTTGTGGGGCGCGACGGGCTGGATGGGTGCGTTTATAAATAAGGTCCGCTTTGGGGTGGGAAGCGGACGCTGCCCTTTCTTTACTTCGTCATCCCCGCGAAAGCGGGGACCCAGAGCGTCCGTCCGCTTACCCATCCCTGGGTTCCCGCTTTCGCGGGAATGACGAAGGGAGAGAGTGCGGCAACTCCCGGTCGCAAACCGCCGTCAAGCCGGCTTCCAGCTCTTGCGCTCTTCGGCCTGCTTGAGCACCTCAAATGCCGCCTGCCCCGCCGCGAAGCGCTTCGCGGCCTCGGCGTCGTCCGGCTTCACATCGGGGTGGCATTCCTTCGCATAGGCGCGCCACGCCTTTTTCATCGCGTCGAAATCCGCATCGGGGTCGAGCCCCAGCAGTTCGAGCGCACGCATCTCGTCGGCGCTGCGGCTGCCGTCGCCCGATCCGCCCCACGCATAATGCTGCGCGCGGGCATAGCTGCGCGCGCCCAGCGCCTCTTCGGCAGCGCGCGCCGCGGCATCTTCGGCGCTGAGGCCCGCGAAATAGTCCCAGCCGCGATTATATTCGGCGGCGTGCGCTTCGCAGAAATACCAGCGTTCGGGGCTGTTCGGCGACTTGGGTGCGGGGCAGTTGCCGGGATTGGTGCAACCGTGACGGTCGCACAGCCGCACCTTCTGCGTCTCGCGCGACGAGCCATAGGGGCGCCAGCGGGGAAACCCCCAGTCGTCGGATCTCTTGGCGCGGCTCATCGTCCCCATGTAGCGAGCGGGGCGCGCATTGGCTAGGCGCCGCCGCGCGAAAAAGGGCGCAAAAAGCCCTTTCCTACATTATTTCGCCGTGCCAGCCTCGCGCTTCGGCTCTTTGCAATCGTTCGTTCCCTGTCCCACCCTCCCCCTTTATGGGGAGGTAGCGAGACTTGGCGGCTGTGGCCGCCTAGTCGCAGCGGAGGGGGTGCGGTCTCGGCCTGAAACGACAGCGCGAGGACGCTCCTTCACTCCCATCCAACTCCGCCTGATCGCTCCGCGATAAGGCTCCATATCCTTCCCCCATCAAGGGGGAAGGATTCTTGGATTTCTCTGAGAACTAAAGCGACAAAAGAGACAGTTCCGACGCGCCGATCGGTATCTTTTGTCGCCTTAAGCCCCGAAGCCGCCCCCCCGCTAAAGCCACAAAGGACACAAATCCGAAGCGCCCATGCGGGGCTTTTGTGGCGTTAAGCGCTCAATCCTTCGGCGAATAGCCGAACGCTTTCTGCGCCAGCTTGACGACCGCCGGGTCGAGGTCCGGCGGCGTCATCGGCACCGCCGCCTCCAGCACCTCGACGATATGCGTCAAGGCCGCGATGCGCGCCGCCTTCTTGTTGTTGCCGTCGATCGCCTTCCACGGCGCCCAGCGCGTGTCGGTCTGCTGGAACATCTCTTCCATCGCGGCGAGATAGGCCTTGCGCTTCGAGCGGTTGCGATAATCGTCGGCGCCGGTCTTCCAGCGCTTCCACGGGTCGTTCAGCCGGTCGGCGAAGCGCTCGTCCTGTTCCTTCTGGGTGATGTGGACGAACAGCTTGACCAGGTTGGTGCGACTGCCGGTCAGCTGCGCCTCGAACTCGTTGATCTCGTCATAGCCCTTGCGCCATTCGGCCTCGGTCGCATAGCCCTCGACCCGCTCGACGAGGACGCGGCCGTACCAGCTGCGGTCGAAGATCGAGATTTCGCGATTGCCGGGCAGCCGCTTCCAGAAGCGCCAGAGGAAATGGCGCGACTTCTCTTCCTCGGTCGGCGCCGCGATCGGCCATACCTCGAAATAGCGTGGATCGAGCGACGCGGTCAGCCGCTGAATGATGCCGCCCTTCCCCGCCGCGTCCCAGCCTTCGAGCATGATGACGCTGCGCGCGCCATGGGTGATGTGCGCCGCCTGCAAGCGTTCGAGCCGGTCTTCGAGCGCGGCGATGTCCTTGCCATAGTCGCCGTCATATTTGGCGCCGGTCTCATGGTCGGAAAGCTGGATGGTCATGACGCCACCCTAGCGATGCGCGGGCGCCCGACCAAGCGGGCGATGTGTCCGGTTACGGCACAATGGGGTCAGAGCGTGCCGGTGATCAGGTCCGCAACGCGCGCAGGCGCTTCCATGGGAATGAAATGGCTATGCTCGGCCCATAGTTCGTCGCGGACCGCACCCAGCGCGAGACCTAGGCCGGTCCAGGTCGGGCTTTGCGAGAAATCCATCGCATCGCCGCGCGCGCCCTGCGGCGCGCGGATCAGCGTGACCGGGGCGGCCAAACCGCCGAGCCAGGCGTGCGGATCGGTGCGCAGCGCATTCTGGTACATCGACGCTTCGAGCGCCGGCGGACAGGCGAGTTCATACCCCTCGCCCGCAGCGGAGGGCAGCAGGCCATAGGTGCAATAATCGTCGAGGATCGCCGGGTCCCAACGGCTGTAGGGCACGCGATCGGCAAAGCGAGCCCGCATCTCGCCGGCGCCCGCCCATTGGTTCCGCCGCCGCGCGACCGGATGCTCGGCGGGATCGGGCACCGGCAGCGCCGCTTGCCCGTCATAAAGGGCGGGGTCCATGATCACTGGGTCGATAAGGATCAGGTGGCGAAAGGCGCCGGGCCGCTCGACGGCGAGCCGGGTCAGGACATAGCCGCCCATGCTGTGCCCGCACCCCACGAACGGCCGCCCCGCGAAACGGTCGATCAGCGGCAGCAACGCCTTCGCATTGCCGGTCCAGTCGCTCAGCGACGCCGGCCGGAAGCTGCGGCCATGTCCGCGGTGATCGGGCGCGACGACATGCGTCCCGGCCGGCAGCGCCGCGACGACGCGATCCCAGAGGCGGGCATGAAAGCCGGTGGCGTGGAGCAGCAGGACCGAAGCCCGCTCGCCCGGCTCGCCCCATTCGAACCAGCAGATATCGCCGTCCGGCGCCTTGAGCCGGTGTTCGCGTGGTTCCGTCACGGCTCCCCTCCCACAGGCTCGTCATTGCGAGCGGAGCGAAGCAATCCAGGGCGGTTTACGCACGCTCTGGATTGCTTCGCTCCGCTCGCAATGACGAAGGATGGGATCGCCTTCAACGACGAGGCCTCAGCCCTTCGGGCCGTCCATAAGGCGGATGTGCAGTTCCTTGAGCTGCTTGTCGCTGACCGGCGCCGGGGCGCCCATCATCAGATCCTCGGCCTTCTGGTTCATCGGGAAGACGACGACCTCGCGGATGTTCGGTTCGTCGGCGAGCAGCATCACGATGCGATCGACCCCCGGCGCCGAGCCGCCGTGCGGCGGCGCGCCGAACTTGAAGGCGTTGATCATGCCGGCGAAATTGCTGTCCACGTCGGCCTGCGAATAGCCCGCGATTTCAAAAGCCTTGTACATGATGTCGGGGCGATGGTTCCGGATCGCGCCCGACGACAGTTCGACGCCGTTGCAGACGATGTCGTACTGCCAGGCGAGGATGTCGAGCGGGTCCTTCGTCTCGAGTGCTTCGAGTTCGCCTTGCGGCATCGAGAAGGGGTTGTGGCTGAAGTCGATCTTGCCGGTGTCCTCGTCGGCCTCGAACATCGGAAAATCGACGATCCAGCACATCTCGAACTTGTTCGGATCGATCAGGTCGAGCTGTTCGGCGACGCGGGTGCGCGCGAAACCCGCGAGCTTCGCGGCCGTCGCTTCCTTGCCCGCGGCGAAGAACAGCCCGTCGTCGGGACCGATGCCGAGCTCGGCGGCGAGCGCATCCATCTTCTCCGGCCCATGGTTCTTGGCGATCGGTCCGCCCCATTCGCCGCCCTTGCGCGTCGCATAGCCGAGGCCCGCAAAGCCTTCGCCCTGCGCCCAGCTGTTCATGTCGTCGAAGAATTTGCGGCTCTTCTCGGCGGTTCCCGGCGCCGGGATCGCGCGCACGACGTCGCCCGCGGCGACGATGTCGGCGAAGCGGCCGAAGCCCGAGCCGGTGAAGTGCGACGAAACGTCGGTGATGATCAGCGGATTGCGGAGGTCGGGCTTGTCGTTGCCGTATTTCAGCATCGATTCGCGGTACGGGATGCGCGGAAAGCTGCCAGCCGGGGTCACCGACTTGCCGTTCGCATACTCCTCGAACACGCCCGCGAGCACGGGCTCGATCGCATTGAACACATCGTCCTGTGTGACGAAGCTCATCTCGAAGTCGAGCTGGTAGAATTCGCCGGGCGAGCGGTCAGCGCGCGCATCCTCGTCGCGGAAACAGGGCGCGATCTGGAAATAGCGGTCGAAGCCCGCGACCATCAGCAGCTGCTTGAACATCTGCGGCGCCTGCGGCAGCGCATAGAATTTGCCGGGATGAACGCGGCTCGGCACCAGATAGTCGCGCGCGCCCTCGGGCGACGAGGCGGTCAGGATCGGGGTCTGATATTCGGTGAAGCCCTGATCGACCATGCGGCGGCGCAGGCTCGCAATGACGTTCGAGCGCAGCAGGATATTCTTGTGCAGGCGGTCGCGGCGCAGGTCGAGGAAGCGGTATTTCAGGCGAATATCCTCGGGATATTCCTGATCGCCTGCGACCGGCATCGGCAGTTCGGCGGCGACCGACTGGACCGAGACATCGCGCGCGCGCACCTCGATCGCGCCCGTCGGCAGGTTCGCGTTCACGGTCTCGGCCGAGCGCGCGACGACGTCGCCGGTGATCGTCACGACGCTTTCGGCGCGCAGGCCGTCGAGGGTCGCGAAGGCCGGGTCGCTGCTGTCGGCGACGATCTGGGTGAGGCCATAATGGTCGCGCAGATCGACGAAGAGCAGCCCGCCATGGTCGCGCTTGCGGTGCACCCAGCCCGAGACGCGGACAGTCTGGCCGACATCCTCGGCGCGAAGCTGGCCGCAATTATGGGTGCGATAGGCGTGCATGGTCTCGTCTTTCAAATGTCCGGAGAGGCGCGCATCGAAAACGCGCCGATATGGCCGCGCCTAAGGCAATGCGGCGCGCCATTTGTCAAGGGTGGAGGGCGGAATCATCCCTCTCTTGAGGACTAATTCATGCGAGGTAAATTTTCCTGCCCGTCACGAAAAAGTCGCTGTATAGGCCGAATATGCAAATCCACCCGCTTATCGAAACCAGCGCCGCGCTCGTCGAATTTGTTGACCTCATCAAGACCAGCGATTTCGTCGCGGTCGATACCGAATTCATGCGCGAAAATACCTTCTGGCCCGAACTCTGCCTGATCCAGGTCGCCGACAGCGACCATGCCGCGGCGATCGACCCGATGGCCCCCGGGATGGATTTGAAGCCGCTGCTCGATTTACTGGTGGACAACGAGGACGTACTCAAGGTCTTCCATGCCGGCGGCCAGGACGTCGAAATCATCTTCAACCTGACCGGCAAGACGCCGCACCCGATCTTCGACACCCAGATCGGCCAGATGGCGCTCGGGCAAGCCGAACAGGTCGGCTATTCGAACCTCGTCGAGGCGTGGATCGGGCTGCAGCTCGACAAGGGCGCGCGCTTCACCGACTGGAGCCGCCGTCCGCTCGACAAGCGCCAGATCGATTATGCGATCGGCGATGTGACGCATCTCGCGAAGATTTTCCCGATGATGTTGAAGAAGCTGGTCAAGACCGGCCGCGGCCATTGGCTCGACGAGGAGATGGAAAAGCTTGCCGATCCATCGAACTACAACCTCGACCCCGACAAGGCGTGGCAGCGGATCAAGGCGCCATCGCGCAAGCCCGACGTGCTCGGCCGGCTGAAAGCGCTTGCCGCGTGGCGCGAACGCGAGGCGCGCAACAAGAACCTGCCGCGCGGACGCATCGTCAAGGACGAAACGCTCGCCGACCTCGCCGCGCATCCGCCGAAGCAGCAGGAAGGGCTCGGCGGCGTCCGCGGCCTGTCGGCGACGTGGAAGTCGAACGACATCGGCGGCCGCCTGATGGACGCGCTGGCGAACGCCCAGCCGCTCGCGAAGGACGACATGCCCGATCGCGCGCCGCGCGGGCCGGGGCTCGGCAAGGAGGGCACGCTGGTCGCCGACCTTCTGAAGCTGCTCCTCAAGATCCGCGCGCGCGAACTCAATGTCGCCGCGCGGCTGATCGCGCGGAGCGACGATCTTGAAGCGCTGGCCGCCGGAGGCCGCAACGACGATATTCCGATGATGCGCGGCTGGCGTTACGACGTCTTCGGCCACGCCGCGCTCGATCTGGTCGAAGGCCGGATGGGCTTCGCGGTCAAGAACGGCAAGCTGGTGATGAGCGAGATCGACGCCGCGGCGGCGAGCGAGGTTTAAAGCAGAACGAGCTCTGGCTTGGCGTCGAGCGCCTGTGCGAGAATGCGCAGCCGCCGCTCGACCGATTCCCCTGCGAGGTGATGCCAGCCGGCATCGAGGCAGAGCCGGAGCCTGCCGTCGATCAGCGCAATCCCGCTCGCTCGCAGCGGAGCCTCGACACCGCCGGTCAGGCGCTGCGCGAGGCGGATCGCCAGTCCCCATTGCCGCGCGCGTGCCAGCCGCTCCTCGTTCACGAGAGCGCCCATCGCCGGGAAGTCGGCATCGGCGCCGCCGAAGCCCGCATAAAGCGCGCGCGCCAGCAGGATGCGCCCCGGGATGTCGATGCTGCGCCAGTTGCCATGCAGCCCGATCTCGGTGCCGCGTTCGGCGCGGAAATCGGGATTCGCCGACCAGGCTACGTCGCTGAGCAAGCTCGCCGCGAGGCGGACGCGGCTGTCGGCCTGCGCCTCGCCCGCGAACAGCGGCGCGATCCAGTCGGCGATCGCCCGGCCGTGCGGCGCGAAGCGCGCGAGGCGCCGCCCCTCGAACTCGGCAGCGACGATCAGCGGGTCCTGCGCGCGAGTCTCGGCGTCGAGCGCCTGATAGAGCAGCCCTTCGCGAAGCCCCGACGACGACACCGTCATCTCGGGCACGTCGAGGATGTTGACGAGCGCGGCGAGCAGCGCCGCTGCATCGGGCAACGCTGCGGCGCGGTTCGACGCCATGCCGGGGATCGCCCGCAACTCCTCGAAGCTCAGGCGTTTCGTGGCGCGGAGCAGGCGGCGGAGCGCGGTGCGCGGGAAGGTGTGCTGGTCGAGAACCGCCAGCGGGTCCTTGGTGATTTCGAGGTCGAGGCGCGACAGCGCGCGCCACGAGCCGCCGACAAGGTAAAGCGGCAGGCCCGACAGGCCGCCGTTCGGCCACCCCGCCGTTTTCAGCATTTTGCGGATCGCGCGCTCGAACGCCTGCTCGCCGTCCTTGCGAAGCGCGGGGAGACGCAGCACTCCGAGCGGGAAGGAGGCGCGGCGTCCGACCTTGCCGTCGGCGACCTCGGCGAGTTCGAGGCTGCCGCCGCCGAGATCGACCGCGATCCCGCGCGCGTCGGGGATCGCCGACAGCACGCCATAGCCTGCCGCCTCGGCCTCCTCCTCGCCCGACAACAGCCGGATATCGAGCCCTGCCTCGGCGGCAGCGGCGATGAAGGCGGGGCCGTTTTCCGCGTCGCGCACCGCGGCGGTTGCGACGCATTGCAGATCCTTGACGTCCATATGCTTCGCGAGCAGCGCATAGCGGCGCAGCGCGACGAGGCCGCGCTCGGCATCTTCGGGCGCGATGCGGCCGTCGATCGACAGGCCGCGCCCGAGCCCTGCCGCGACCTTCTCGTTGAAGATCACCGCGGGGGCGCGTGGCGGGCCTTCGTACACGACGATACGTACCGAGTTCGACCCGATGTCGATCACCGCCGAACGATGGAGGGCGGTTCTGGAGGTGCGGAGGAAACCCAAGCTATTGTCTCAATCTGCGCGCATGTTGAAGTCGAGCGTCGGGACGTCGTGGCGCTTGTGGAGCGCGGTGCCGCGGCCCGAGAGCGAGGGGTTGTTCATGAAATAATGGTGCAGGTTGAATGGCTTGTCGCCCGGCGTCAGGCGCTTGCAGAGGCCGTCGGGCTGCAGCACCCAGCTTTGCTCGTTGTCGATCAGGTTCGCGACGAGAACCTGGTCGAGAATCTGGTCGTGGACGGTCGGATTCTCGATCGGGATCATATATTCGACGCGCCGGTCGAAGTTGCGCGGCATCCAGTCGGCGCTGGAGATATAGAGTTTCGCCCCGCTGTGCGGCAGGCGCGCGCCATTGGCAAAGGCCCAGATGCGGCTATGTTCGAGGAAACGTCCGACGACCGACTTGACGCGGATCGTTTCGGAGAGGCCGGGAACGCCGGGGCGCAGGCAGCAGATGCCGCGCACGATCAGTTCGATCGGCACCCCCGCCATGCTCGCTTCGTAGAGCTTGTCGATGATATCGGGATCGACGAGGCTGTTCATCTTCGCCCACAGCCCCGACGGCCGCCCCGCCTTCGCGGCCGCGATCTCGGCATCGATCAGCTCGCTGAGGTGGTGGCGCATGTTGAGCGGCGACATCGTCACCATCTCGAGCCGCTCGGGCTCGACATAGCCGGTGATGTAATTGAAGAGCTGCGCCGCATCGCGGCCCGCGCGAGGATCGGCGGTGAAGAAGCTCAAATCGGTGTAGATACGCGCGGTCACGGGGTGGTAGTTGCCGGTCCCGAAGTGGCAATAGGTGCGGTAGCCCTGCCCTTCGCGGCGCACGACCATCGAGATTTTGGCGTGCGTCTTCCATTCGATGAAGCCGTAAACGACCTGCACCCCGGCGCGTTCGAGCTGGTTCGCCCAGAGCAGATTCTGCTCCTCGTCGAAACGCGCCTTGAGCTCGACGACCGCGGTCACCGACTTGCCCGCCTCGGCCGCCTCGATCAGCGCGCGGATCACCGGCGACTGGTTGCCGGCGCGGTAGAGCGTCTGCTTGATCGCGACGACGTCGGGATCGGCGGCGGCCTGCCGCAGGAAGGAGAGCACGACGTCGAAGCTCTCATAAGGATGATGGACGACGATGTCCTTCGAGCGGATCGCCGCGAAGCAGTCGCCGCCATGCTCGCGGATACGCTCGGGGAAACGCGGCGAGTAAGCGGGGAATTTGAGGTCGGGCCGGTCGATGTCGACGAGCGCTGACAGCGCCGCAAGGCCGATGAAGCCGCCGATCTTGGCGACGATCGCCTCATGCCCCTGAATATCGGCGTTGAGCACCGCCGCGATCTCTGCCGACATGTCGGCTTCGAGTTCGAGCAGGATGACACGCCCGCGGCGGCGGCGGCGGATCGCGGTGCGGAACAGGCGGACGAGGTCCTCGGCCTCTTCCTCGATTTCGATATCGCTGTCGCGGATGATACGGAACACGCCGAGCGAGCGCACGGTGAAGCCCGGGAACAGCAGGTCGGCGAACAGCTCGACCAGATATTCGATGGGCACGAAGCCGCCAGCCTCTCCCGGCACCGGCACGAAGCGCGCGAGCGACGCCGGGATCATCACCAGTTCGCGCACCGTATCGCCGGTCGCCTTGCGCTGGAGATCGAAGATCACGCCGAGTCCGCGGTTCGGAATGAACGGGAACGGATGCGCCGGGTCGAGCACCTGCGGGGTCAGGATCGGGAAGATCTGGTCGATGAAATATTGGCGCAGCGCGGCGCGGAGCGCCTGCTTGTCCGACCCGGCGCCGTGGACGACGATCCCCTGTTCGGCGAGCTGGCGGTGCAGCAATTGCCATTCGCTCTGCTGCTGATCGACGAGGCGGTTCACCTCGGCCTCGATCTCGGCGAGCTGCTGGCCCGGCGAACGGCCATCGGCCGAGGGATCATCGATCCCCTGCAATTGCTGGCCCTTGAGCCCCGCGACGCGGACCATGAAGAATTCGTCGAGGTTGCTGCCCGAGATCGACAGGAAGCGCAGCCGCTCGAGCAAGGGATGCGCGGGATTGCGCGCCTCCTCCATCACCCGCCGGTTGAAGGCGAGCCACGAGAGTTCGCGGTTGAAGAAGCGTTCGGGGCCGAAACTGGGCGGCGCCGTGTCGGCGTCATTGTCTGCGCGTAGGGGGCCGCCGGCTATCGACATTGTGCTGCATCCTGCCTTTCGAGCAAATCGGGATCGATCAGCCCCTGTGACAGTAATGTTTCACGAATAAGACGGATGCCGATCCCGCGCCCCTTTTCGAGCGAGGCGGCGTCGAGCGCCGCGACGATGCGGTGGATCATCGCATAGCTGCGCTCCATGCGCGGCACGATATAGGAGGGCACCTCGGGCGTGATCGCGATGCCGCGCTGCGCGAACAGCGCCTCGATCAGGTCGCGCGCGAGGCAGTCGTCGGGCTCGCCGATCGTCAGCACCGGGACGGCGGCGAGCCGCGAGCGCAGATCGGGCAGCGCGATGGCCCAGTCCGCGGGCGGCGCGTCCGCGATGATCAGCAGCGGAGCCCCTGAGGATTGCGCGGCGTTCCACGCGTGGAAAATCTCTTCTTCCGAAACGCTGCGCGGCCCGTCGATCACCCTGCCCCCGGTTTCGCGCGCGAACAGGCGTCCGATCAGGCTGCGCCCCGAGCCGCGCGGGCCGGTGAGCACCGCGGTCCGTACCGGCCAGGTCGCGACGTGGCGGAGGTAGCGCACCGCATCGGCGTTGCTGGTGCCGACGATCAGCGGGCCGTCGCCCGCGCCGCCGGCGCTCCAGTCGAGCGGCAGCGCAATCTGTCCGGGCGCCCGCATCAGCGGCTGATCCTGAGCTGGCCGCCGCCTTCCTGAACCTTGAACCCGCGCGCCGCGAGCGCCGTCTTCAATGCCGCGAGGTCGCCCCGGAAGCTGACGCGCATCACCGAGGTGCCGCCGAGCGCGAGGCTGGTCGTCGCGGCCGACTGGACCCCCGCGACGCCGCCGACCGCGCGTTCGGTCGCCGACACCGAATCGACGTCGGGCGAGCTGTACTGGACGGTGAAGCTCTGCACGCCTGCCGTCGGCGCCACCGGCACCGCACTGTCGGTTTCGGCCGGCAGCGCATCATCTTCCGTCACCGTCTCCTCGGGCAGATCGGCCTTTTCGACCGGCTTTTCGAGGACGAGATAGGTATCGGTCTTGAGAATGCCCGCCGCGAGCGCGCCGGTATAGATGCTGTCCATCCGCGCGACCGCCTTTTCCATCATGTCGGGAAGCGCGGCCGGGCTCGGTCCGGTCATGGTGAAGCTGTCGATCAGCCTGTTATCGGGACCGAAGCGCGCGGTGAAGATGCCCCGGATCGGCCCGCCGGGGTAGCTGTATTCGACCCGCGCGATCGGGATGAGCACGTCGGCGGCGCCATATTGGTCGAGGATTACGCGCCACCAGACGCGGCCGCGGCGGCCGATCTGCCCCGAATTGAGCAGCAGCGTGTCGGCGCCGGTGCCCGCGGTGCGGACATAGTCGATCGCGCTCTGCCCGGTATTATATTCGGCCCAGGCGCGCTGCCAGGCGCTGCGCTGTTCGAACACCTGTTCGATGCCGTCGACCGAATAGACCGGGATGACGAGCAAGGGCGGCGAGCGCAGTGTGCGGCCGCTGACGCCGAGAATCTGCCCCGCGCGCACGCGGTCGAACTGGACGCCGAGCCGCGCGACATAGCGGCGCGGGCCGATCTGCTCATGCTCGACGACGATCGCGGTGACGATGCCGTCGAGCACCGAATCGCCGAGCGCGGGGCCGTCGGAGCCGTTGATCCGCTTGTAGAGCTGCGCCCAGCCCTGGCGCTGCGCCTCGCGCCAGCCCTTTTCGCGCGCATCCTCGGCATTGTCGCCGGTGACGTCGACCATGATCCCGCTCGCGAGGAAGTCGCCGCTGCTGTTGATCGGGGTGATGCCGCGATCGCCGCGCGCGATTTGCCCCTCGACGATCCCGGCGATCAGCACCGCGAAAAACAGACCGAAAAGCGCGGCCCAGCGCCAATCGCGGAGCGCGAGCGAAGGAAGATGGAAGCGGAAAGCGAAGCGGGGGAAAGCGGCCGAAGTCATATCTTCTCTATTCTTTGCCCCGAAGTGCGATCCCCGACAAGGAAATCATGGCATTTGTCGGCCGGAAGCGTTAGTCGCGCGGGCCATGGATTCCAAGCATAACCAACCCGCCTCCTACACATATGCCGAGGCCGGCGTCTCGATCGAGTCCGGCAATGCGCTGGTCCGTGCCATTGCCCCGCTCGCCCGTGCGACGCGCCGCCCCGGCGCCGATGCGGACCTCGGCGGCTTCGGCGGTTTCTTCGACCTGAAGGCGGCGGGGTTCAACGACCCGCTGCTGGTGGCCGCCAATGATGGGGTGGGCACCAAGCTCAAGCTCGCGATCGATTCGGGCAAACATGACGGCGTGGGCATCGACCTCGTCGCGATGTGCGTCAACGATCTGATCGTGCAGGGCGCCGAGCCTTTGTTCTTCCTCGACTATTATGCGACGGGCAAGCTCGACAACGCGGTCGCGACCGACGTCGTCGCGAGCATCGCCGAGGGTTGCAGGCAGGCCGGCTGCGCGCTGATCGGCGGCGAGACTGCCGAGATGCCGGGCATGTATGCGGACGGCGACTACGACCTCGCGGGCTTCTGCGTCGGCGCGGTCGAGCGCGATCAGGTGCTGACCGCCGACAAGGTGGCGGCGGGCGACGTGATTCTGGGGCTCGCCTCGTCGGGCGTCCACTCGAACGGCTTTTCGCTCGTTCGGCGGCTCGCGGCGGACAAGGGCTGGAAGCTCGACCGCCCTGCGCTGTTCGACCAGAATCTGCTGCTGATCGACGCGCTGATGGCGCCGACGCGCATCTATGTGAAGAGCCTGCTGCCGCTGGTGAAGACCGGCAAGATTCACGCGCTCGCGCATATCACCGGCGGCGGGCTGCTCGAAAATATCCCGCGCGTGCTGCCGAAGACGCTGCACGCGCATGTCGATGCCGATGCGTGGGAACAGCCGCGCCTGATGGCCTTCCTGCAGGCGCAGGGGAATATCGAGCCCGAGGAAATGGCGCGCACCTTCAATTGCGGGATCGGCATGGCGGTCGTGGTGGCCGAGGCCGACGTTGCCGACGTGACGGCGGCGCTGGAAGCGGCGGGCGAGACGGTGTTCCGGATCGGGCATATCGCCGAGGGCGAGAAGGGTTGCACCGTGTCGGGTGGTACCGAAACGTGGAGCGCGATGGGCGCGTGGAGTGCGACGCATAATGGCTAAGGCGCCGAAATCCCCCTCCCGCTTGCGGGAGGGGTTAGGGGAGGGCCTGTTTCGGCGCTCTCCCATTCGACTCCCCCTCCCCCGACCCCTCCCGCAAGCGGGAGGGGAGAGGTGAAAGCCCGCGTCGCCGTCCTCATTTCCGGCGCCGGGACCAATATGGCCGCGCTGCTCTATGCCGCCAAAGCCGCCGATTGCCCCTATGAACTCGTGCTCGTCGCGAGCAACAATCCCGATGCGCCGGGACTGGCACTCGCCGCGGCGGAGGGCATCGCGACGTGGAGCCTTTCGCACAAGGGCCTGAACCGCGACGCCTTCGATCTGCTGGTCGATGAACAGCTTCGCGCGGCGGATGCCGACTATCTCGCGCTCGCAGGCTATATGCGGATATTGAGCGACGATTTCGTCGCGCGCTGGGCCGGGCGGATGCTCAACATCCACCCGAGCCTGCTCCCCAAATATAAGGGCCTCAACACCCATCAGCAGGCGATCGACGCCGGCGACAGATATGGCGGGTGCAGCGTCCATGTCGTCACCCCCGCGCTCGACGGCGGCCCGGTGCTCGCGCAGACCGAAGTCGCGATCGTGCCGGGCGATACCGCCGAAACGCTCGCCGAGCGGGTCCGCCTTGCCGAGCATCAGCTCTATCCTGCCACCCTCGCCGCCTTCGTGTCGCGCGAACGCTCGCCCGACTGGCTGCTCGGCCGCGTCCGCGATCTGGCGATGGCGCTGCCCGAGGCCGACGAGGTGAGCTCGCACGGCATGCCGTGCTTCGGGATCGTCAAGGGCAAGAAGTTCGCCTATTTCACCCATGATCATCATGGCGACGGCCGGACCGCGCTGCTCGTCAAGATCAGCGGCGCCGACGAGCAGTCGCAGCTGATCGAGCTCGACGAAGCGCGCTATTACCGGCCCGCCTATTTCGGCGACGGCTGGATCGGCATCCGCCTCGACCTTGGCGATACCGATTGGGATGCGATCGGCGAATGGCTCCGCAAGAGCTGGCTTGCGATCGCGCCGAAGAAGCTGTCAGGGCTGATGGCGGCCGCCGAGGACTTCTGACCCCCAAATTTCGCGCTGGCCTTTTGCGCCGAAGCGCGGTGATATCCGCGCGATGGAGTTCGATTTCGCCCTGATCCTGTCGGCGCTCTATATCGCCGCTTTCATCGTCATCATGGGGCGGATTATCCTGCGGCCGCAGCGCGAGCCCGCTTCGCGGCTCGCTTGGCTGATCGCGACGATCGCGGTACCGGTCGTCGGTATCCTCGCCTATCTGCTGCTCGGCGAAGCGCGGATCAGCGCCAAGCGACGCGCGCGCTATGCCGCCATCGAGGCGCATCTGCCGCATCCGCACGAGCGCGCCGAAGTGCGCCGCGCGCTCGCACGCAGCGCCTGGGCCGCGCCCTTCGCGCTCGCCGAGACGGTCAATGCGCTACCCCCGACCGCGGGGAACCGCGCCCGGCTGGCGGCGGACAGCAACGCCGCGATCCGCGAGATGGTCGAGGATATCGACGACGCAACATCGACCGTCCATCTCTGCTTCTATATCTGGCTCGCCGACAATAATGGTTTTCGAATCAAGGATGCGCTGGTCCGCGCCGCGAAGCGCGGGGTGAAGGTGCGCGTGCTGGCCGATGCGCTGGGGTCGCGCGGCTTCATCCGCTCAGCCTATTGGATCGAGATGCAGAATGCCGGGATCGACGCGCGGATCGCGCTGCCGATCGGGGGCCTCGTCTGGACGCTGATCCGCGGGCGCTTCGACCTGCGCAACCATCGCAAGCAGCTGATCGTCGACAATCGCATCGCCTGGTGCGGCAGCCAGAATCTCGCCGATCCCGAATTTCGCGTGAAATCGAAATATGCGCCGTGGGTCGATATCATGACGCGCTGGGAGGGGCCGGTGGTGCGCGACTGCCAGTTCATCTTCGCGGCCGATTGGGAAAGCGAGCACGGCGACGACATCAGCGGCCTGCTCCGCGACGGCGCCGAGCCCGATCCCGTCGAGACGCCCGGGATCGCGGTACAGGCGATCGGGACGGGCCCGAACGTCCGCTACGCCGCGATGACCGCCTGCTTCACGTCGCTCATCCATTCGGCGCGGCGCGAGCTCATTGTGACGACGCCCTATTTCGTGCCCGACGAGCAGTTGCTCTTCGCGCTGCTCGACTGCGCGCGGCGCGGGGTCGAGACGGTGATGATCCTGCCCAGGCGCAACGACAGCCGCATCGTCGCGGGGGCGAGCCGGAGCTATTATGCCGATCTCGTCGATGCCGGCGTGAAACTCTACGAATACCGCCCCGGCCTGCTTCATGCGAAAACGATGGTCGTCGACGGCGAGGTCGCGCTGATCGGATCGGCGAACCTCGACCGGCGGAGCTTCGAGCTCAATTTCGAGAATAATCTGCTGCTGCGCGACAAGGCGTTCGCCGCAGAAATCCGGGCGCGGCAGATGGACTACATCGCCGCGTCGGACCGCGTGACCGCGGAGGACGTCGCGCGCTTCGGGATCGTGCGGCGCTTGTGGCAGAATCTCGTCGCAACGGTCAGCCCCTTGCTCTGAAACGCAAAAGGGCCGCCGGATCGCTCCGGCGGCCCCTTTCTGCCTCGCGGCAATCGGTGTTTAGCCGACGATCTCTTCGGGCTTGAAGAAATAGGCGATCTCGATCGCCGCATTTTCGTCGCTGTCCGACCCGTGAACCGTGTTCGCCTCGATGCTCTCGGCCAGTTCCTTGCGGATCGTGCCGGGGGCGGCGTCCTTGGGATTGGTCGCGCCCATGATGTCGCGGTTGCGCTGCATCGCATTCTCACCCTCGAGAACCTGGACGACGACGGGGCCCGAGGTCATGAATTCGACGAGTTCGCCGAAGAAAGGACGTTCCTTGTGGACCGCGTAAAAGCCTTCGGCCTGTTCCTTGGTCATATGGATGCGCTTCGAGGCGACGACGCGGAGGCCGGCGTCTTCCAGCATCTTGGTGACGGCGCCGGTGATGTTGCGGCGCGTCGCGTCGGGCTTGATGATCGAAAAGGTGCGGGTGACCGCCATGGGAAAGCTCCTGGTTGGTATTTTCTGCGATGCGCGCGCCTCTAGCCGCGCTTTTGCTGCACCGCAAGGTCGGAGCGCCGTGCAGCCGGTCAGGCGCCCGAACCGTATGTTACCGCGCCCTGCACCATGTCGCCTTCCTGGGTCGCGGTGACCTGAATCGTCGTGTTTGCGTCGCCGGGCTTTTCGGCGCCGATGAGGATCGTGTCGCCCGCCTTCATCTCGGACTTCACCTTGAGGCCCACCGCCTCGATCTGGCTGCGGTAGTGCGCGACGACGTCCGCGGCCTTGGCCTTGACCTCGAAGCTCGCGACACCGCCCTGCTTGCCATCGGAGCTTCCCGCGAACCCGCCGGTCATCTTCGAGCCCGGATAGGGGGTGAGGCCCGCGGGCAGCTTGGCGTCGGTGCCGAAGCGCATCTCTCCATCCTCGGTCTTGACCGTCACATTGCCGTCCTCGCCGTCCTTGCTGCCGCTGACCTTATATTCGGCGGTCTTGCCCGTGGCGGGGTCGGTGTAGGTTCCGCTCGCGACCTCGGTTTCCGATTTCGAGCCGCAGCCCGCGACGAGCAATGCCATGGCGGCGGCGAGGGCGAGATGTGTCCGTATCGTCATATCCAGGCTCCTGCAAAATCACTGGAGCCGGTCTGCAACGCGACGCGCGCCCTGTCGGTGATGCCTGTCACAGCCGGAAGCTCACGGCCCCTCCGACCAGCGTCCGCGATCATCCTGTTTCCAGAAGCGGTTGTCGACATCCTCGCGCGCCGCGAGCGCACGCCATGTCGCACGGGCATCGTCGATTCGGCTGTTGTCGAACAGCAGGAAGGCGCGCGCGAACCCGAGCGCCTCCTCGCGCCACTCGCCATCGGCGAGCGCGATGTGCGTCGCGCCATTGGGCGGCGCGGGGTCGAGCGTGCCCGCGAGCAGGATCGGCTCGATCGCCTCGTCGGGCAAGCCCGCATGTCCGTGCGGCAGGAAGCTTGCGGGCTGAAGCGTCCAGAGCGCCTCGTCGATCGCCTGCCGCTGCATCGCCGACGCAGCGACCACCAGCAGACGGTCGCCGTTGCCGAGGATTCGGGTGGCGATCGCCGGGAGCACGCGCTCGACGGGGTCGCGGGTCAGGCGGTAGAAATCGACGCGGGGCATGAGCAATACCCTGCCGCCGTCATTGCGAGGAGCGAAGCGACGCGGCAATCCAGAGTGGCGTAAACCGCCCTGGATTGCTTCGCTTCGCTCGCAATGACGGAGTGAAGACCATCACCCCTCGTGATTGTCGGCGATATAGCGGTCGAGCAAGCGCACGCCGTAACCCGTCGCGCCCTTGCCATAGACCGGACCGTCCTTGTCGGCCCACGCCATGCCCGCGATGTCGAGATGCGCCCAGGCGACGCCTTCCTCGACATAGCGCTTCAGGAACTGCGCCGCGGTGATCGAGCCGCCTTCGCGCGGGCCGATATTCTTCATGTCGGCGATCGGGCTGTCGATCAGCTTGTCATAGGCAGGCGACAGCGGGAAGCGCCACAGCTTGTTGCCGCTTGCCTCGCCGGCTTCGAGCAGATTCGCCGCAAGCGTCTCATCATTCGCGAACATCCCCGCATATTCATGGCCGAGCGAAATCACCATCGCCCCGGTCAGCGTCGCAAGATCGACGATGATCCTGGGATCATAGGCTTTCTGCGCCCAGGCGATCGCGTCGCAAAGGACGAGACGGCCCTCGGCGTCGGTGTTGAGCACCTCGACCGTCTGACCCGACATGGTGGTGACGATATCGCCGGGGCGCATCGCGTTGCCGTCGGGCATATTCTCGACGAGGCCGACGACGCCGACGACGTTCGCCTTCGCCTTGCGCCCGGCGATCGCCTTGATCGCCCCGGCAACGGCGCCCGCGCCGCCCATGTCCCACTTCATCATGTCCATGCCCGGTCCGGGCTTCAGGCTGATACCGCCGGTGTCGAAGGTCACGCCCTTGCCGATGAAGACGACCGGCGCCTCGCCGGGATTGCCGCCGTTCCAGCGCATCGCGAGCAGCCGCGGCGGGCGCGTCGAACCCTGCGCGACGCCGAGCAGCGCGCCCATGCCGAGCGCCTTCATCTGCCGCTCGTCGAGCACCTCGATCTCGACGCCGAGATCGGTCAGATGCTGGCAGCGTTCGACGAAGCTTTCGGGATAGAGGATGTTCGGTGGCTCGGCGACGAGCGTCTGGGTCAGCGCGACGCCATCGGCGACCGCCGAATAACGGCCCCAGCGCGCCGACAGATCGCCCGCGGGCGAGGCGATGACGATCTTCGCCAGGCTCGGCTTCGCATTGTCCGGCAGGCGGGTGCGATAGGTGTCGATCCGCCAGTTGCGCAGCTTCGCGCCCATGGCGAAGGCGAGGACATCATCCTCGTCGCTCTGCCCCGCGCTCGCGAAATCGACCTGGACCGCTGTGACGCCGCTCGTCTGGAGCTTCGCGGTCAGCGCTGCGCCGCCGCGTTCGAGGTCGTGCGCCGTGCCGTCGCCGATCCCGACGAGCAGCAGCCGCTTCGCCTGCTCGCCGTCGAGCGCCGCGGTCTCGGCAATCGCGCCCGCCGCGCCCTCGAACCGCGCCTGCGCCGCCGCCGCGCCGAGCAGCGCGCCGAGCCTGGCGGCCTCGCCCTTGCGGACCGGAAATGCGACGACGTCGGCAGACGCATCGATTTGCGCGACAAACTGGATGTCCATGCCTTAACTTTCTCATGCGATGATTGATTGGAACGTGCCGGACCGATAGGGGTTTCGCCTGCGAGTTGCAAAACAAAGCAGATGACCCTGTCCGGGTGGACACTAGATAAGGCGTGGGACAAAGATATCAAATGAGCTGGGCTTTGTTCCATCCGTCCGCACGCACGCAGCCGCTCTGGCTTGCGACCGCAAGCGGCGCTGCGCTGATGGCGTGTCCCGTCGCTGCACAGCAGACGGTCGAGCCGCCGCGCATCGAGGTGCCGCGCACCGAGATACAGGCGGGCCAGCCCGACCTGCAGGATCGCGGCGTCTCGGCGGTGACGGTCGATGCCCCCGATCCCAAGTCGGACGAGCAGGTCGGCTTTGCCGCCGACAACCTCAATTACGATAACGAGACCGATATCGTCGTTGCCGAAGGCAATGTCGAAATGAACCGCGACACGATCCAGATGCGCGCGGACAAGGTGACATGGAACCGCAAGACCGGCGAGGTCGTCGCCGAGGGCGGGGTCGCGGTCAAGAATCCCGAGGGCGACACCGCTTATGGCGACCGCATCGTCCTGACCGACACGCTGCGCGACGGCGTGGTCGAGAATATGCTGGTCGTGCTCGACAACGGCGCCCGCCTCGCCGCGGTGAAGGGCACGCGCTTCGACAACGGCAATATCGAGCTCGAGAACGCCGCCTACACTCCCTGCCCCGTCGCCGACGAATCGGGCTGCCCCAAAAAGCCGAGCTGGCAGATTCGCGCGGTCCGCGTGATCTATGACCGCGCGAAGAACAAGGTCCGCTACAAGGGTGCGCGGGTCGAGATTTTCGGCCTGCCGCTGATCCCGCTGCCGGGGCTCAGCCACCCCGCGAACAAGGAAGCGGGCAGCGGATTGCTCGTCCCCGAAATCCGGCTCGACCGCACCAACGGCTTCGAAATCGCGGTCCCCTATTATCTGCGCCTCGCGCCCGACCGCGACCTGACGATCACGCCGCACCTCTACACGGGCTCGGTCCCGATGATCGAAGGCGAGTTCCGCGCGCTCACCGACATCGGGTCGTTCCGCATCAACGGCTTCGCGACCCACAGCTCGGTCGTTCCCGTATCGGGGCAGGTGATCGACCCCAACCGCCAGTTTCGCGGCTATCTGGAAAGCGCGGGCAAATTCCAGTTCGACCCGCGCTGGAGCCTGTCCTTCTCGGGCCGGATCACCACCGACCGCACCTTCCTGCGGCGCTACGACATCAACCGCGACGACCGGCTGCGCTCGACCTTCGAGCTCGAGCGGATCGGCGGGCAGAGCTATCTGTCGATCGCCGGCTGGGCGACGCAGACGCTGCGCGTCAACGACAGCCAGGGGCAGCAGCCGATCGCGCTGCCGATCATCGACTATCGCCAGCGCCTCGCCGACCCGCTGCTCGGCGGTCAGATCGAACTGCAGCTCAACACGCTGGCGATCGGGCGGACGTCGGGTCAGGACACCCAGCGCGCTTTCGCGGGCGCGACGTGGAATCTGCGCGGGCTGACCGGGCTTGGCCAGGAAGTCGTGCTGACCGCGATGGTGCGCGGCGACGTCTATCACAGCGACGAGAATCTGCTGACCGCGATCCCGGGCTATCGCGGCAAATCGGGCTGGCAGGGCCGCGGCATCGCCGCGATCGCGGCCGACATGCGCTGGCCTTTCGTCGGCGAGTTTCTGGGCGGCACGCAGACGCTGACCCCGCGCGTCCAGATCGTCGCGACTCCGAGCATCAAGAATCTCGACATTCCGAACGAGGATTCGCGCGCTTTCGACCTCGAAGACAGCAATCTTTTCGCGATCAACCGCTTCAACGGCTATGACCGGTTCGAGGATGGCGCGCGCATCACCTATGGCCTCGAATGGAATTTCAGCCGGCCGGGGCTCAACATCAATTCGGTGATCGGGCAGAGTTATCGCCTGTCGGACAAGCCGTCGCTGTTCCCCGACGGCACCGGCCTGACCGACCGGACGTCCGATATCGTCGGGCGCACCACCGTCGCTTACAAGGATTTCCTGCGGCTGACGCACCGTTTCCGGCTCGACAAGGACAATCTGGCGATCCGCCGCAACGAGATCGACGCGACGATCGGCAGCCGGTCGACCTATGCGATGGTCGGCTATTCGCGGCTCAACCGCGACATATTGCTGCTCGGCGAGGATCTGCAGGACCGCGAGGAAGTGCGCGCCGGCGGCCGCGTCGCCTTTGCCAGAAACTGGTCGGTCTTCGGATCGGCGACCGTCGACCTGACGCGGAAAAAGGACGATCCGCTGGGCATCGCCGACGGGTTCGACCCGATTCGCCACCGGCTGGGGATCGCCTATGACGACGAATGCCTGTCGATCGCGCTGACCTGGCGCCGCGACTATATCGACACCGGCGACGCCAAGCGCGGCAACAGCTTCTCCTTCCGCATCGCTTTCCGCAACCTCGGCTTCTGACCTGCCTTGCTCAGCCCCCGTTCAGCGTTCCCGCGCTATCGAGACCGCGAACATGGCCCGGAGGGCGATTGCGCTGGACCATCGGGCGTATCCGCTGATACGGAGCGTGCCGTTATTTCTCGAATAGGATGGCAATGACCAAATTTTCGACCATGATCGGGCTGATCACCGTGGCGGCCGTGGGCGCGACGCCGGTGCTGGCCCAGACCGTTCCCGACGGCGAAGTGCCGACGACGAGCCTGAATATTCCGGGCAACGTCAAGCTTTACGGCGACGACAAGCCCAACGTCTATCGCCCCTCGGCGACGGTGAATGGCGAGATCATCACCGCGACCGACATCGAGCAGCGCATGGCGCTGATCCGCATCGCGAACAGCAATGTCGATCTGCCCGCCGACGAACTGCAGCGGTTGCGCCAGCAGGTCTTCAGCAATCTGATCGACGAAAAGCTGCAGATTCAGGAAGCGAAGGCGGCGAAGATCGAGATCGACGAAAATCTCATCGACCAGCAATTCGCCCGCCTTGCCGCCCGCTTCAAGCAGGCGCCCGAGGATTTCGCCAAATATCTCGAGTCCAAGGGATCGTCGGCAGCGGCGGTGAAGCAGCAGATTCGCGGCGAATTCGCCTGGGACCGCTTGCTGTCGCGCAACATCCAGTCAACGACCAACGTCTCGACCGAGGAAGTCGATATCATCGTCAAGCAGATGCAGGACAGCAAGGGGCTCGACGAGTTTCATCTCGGCGAAATCTATCTGTCGGCGACGCCCGAAAACTCCGCGGCGGTGGCCGAGAACGCACGCAAGATCATTCAGGCGCTGCAGGCGGGTGGCAGCTTTGCCGCCTATGCGCGCCAGTTCTCCGAAGCCTCGACCGCCGTCGTCGGCGGCGATCTCGGCTGGGTGCGCGGCGGCCAGCTGCCCGCATCGATGGCCGACGCGGCGCAGCAGATGGCACCCGGCCAGCTCGTCGGACCGATCGAGGTGCCGGGCGGCGTGTCGATCATGCTGATGATCGACCGGCGGCAGGTGCTGACCGCCGATCCGCGCGACGCGGTGCTGAGCCTCAAGCAGGTCTCGCTCGACTTTGCCCCGGGAACCAGCGAAGCGCAGGCCTCGGCGCTGGCGAGCAAGTTCGCCGAGGCGACGCGCGCGATCGCGGGTTGCGGCGGCGCCGACAGCGTTGCCGCCGCGCTGGGCGCGCATGTCGTCGCGCGCGACAATATCGCGATGCGCGCGCTGCCGCCGCCGCTCCAGGCGACGCTCTCGACGATGCAGATCGGCCAGACGACGCAGCCGTTCGGCGCCGCCAACGAAGGCATCAGCGTGCTCGTGCTGTGCGGCCGCGACATGCCGGCCACCGCCGCCGAGCCCGACCGCGCCCAGATCGAGGAAAAAATCCTCGAGGACAAGGTCAACAAGCGCGCCCAGCGCTATCTGCGCGACCTGCGCCGCGACGCGGTGATCGAATATAGCTGATGCCTGTTTCTGACGATCGACGCCCGATCGCGGTCACCATGGGTGACCCGGCCGGCGTCGGCCCCGAAGTCGCCGCGCGCGCCTGGGCCGCGCGGCGCGAGCATGCGCTGCCGCCTTTCGTCGCGATCGGCGACATCGCCGCGATCGAAGCCGTGTGGGACGGCCCGGTGGCGCGTGTCAGCGACATGGGCGAGGCCGTCGGCGCCTTCGATGCGGCGCTGCCCGTCTGGCATCTCGAAGACAGCGGTCCGCTGACCCCCGGCGTTCCGACGCCCGCGGGCGCGACCTGCGCGCTCCACGCGCTCGAAACCGGCATCGGCCTGACCCGCAACGGCGCGAGCGGCGCGCTCGTCACCGGATCGGTGTCAAAACATGCGCTGCACGGCATCGGCTATACCCACCCCGGCCAGACCGAATTCATCGCCGAACGCTGCGGCGTCACCGCGACCAATGCGGTGATGATGCTCGCGGGGCCGACCCTGCGCGTCGTGCCGCTGACCGTCCACATCCCGCTCGCCGAAGTGCCCGAGCGGCTGACCGCCGAGCTGATCGTCGCCAAGGCGCGGATCGTCGCGCGCGGCCTCGTCCGCGATTTCGGCATCGCGGCGCCGCGTATCGCGATCGCCGGGCTCAACCCGCATGCGGGCGAAAGCGGGCAGCTCGGCGACGAGGAAACCCGCATCATCGCGCCCGCGGTCGCGCAGCTGGCCGAAGAGGGCATCGCTGTCGACGGTCCGCTCGCCGCCGATGCGCTGTTCGCGCCCGGCATCCGCGATCACTATGACGCGATCCTCTGTTGCTATCACGATCAGGCGCTGGCGCCGTTCAAGGCGCTGCATTTCCACGACGGGGTCAATCTGACGCTGGGGCTGCCGATCATCCGCACCTCGCCCGACCATGGCACCGCGTTCGATATCGCGGGCACGGGCAAGGCCGACCCTGGCCCGACGATCGCAGCGATCGCGATGGCGGCGCGCATGGCGGCCACCCGCGACAGCAGCCTTTCGCCCGCGAAGTGACCGCCGCGCCGAACAAGCCGCTGCCTCCGCTGCGCGAGACGGTGCGCGCGCACGGGCTGTCGGCGAGCAAGGCGCTCGGCCAGAATTTCCTGTTCGACGAGCAATTGCTCGACCGGATCGCGGCGCTGCCGGGCGATCTCGACGGACAGACGGTGTTCGAGGTCGGGCCGGGGCCGGGCGGGCTCACGCGCGCCCTGCTGCGCGCGGGCGCGAAGGTGATCGCGGTCGAGCGCGACGATCGCTGCCTGCCCTTGCTCACCGAGCTTAGCGAAGCCTTCGACGGGCGGCTGACAGTGATCCCCGACGACGCCATGGCGATCGACGCCGATGCGCTCGCGGGCGGGCCTTATCATATCGTCGCGAACCTCCCCTACAATGTCGGGACCGCGCTGTTCACGCGCTGGCTGGAGCCGAAGGCGTGGCCTCCGCAATGGCTGTCGCTGACGCTGATGTTCCAGTTGGAGGTCGCCGAACGCATCGTCGCCCCGGTCGGCACGAACGCCTACGGGCGCCTCGCGGTGCTGGCGCAGTGGCGCTCGACCGCGAAGATCGCGATGAAAGTCCATCGTTCGGCCTTCACCCCGCCGCCAAAGGTGATGTCGGCGATCGTCCACGTCACGCCCGCGGAGGAACCCGAAGGCGTCGATCCGAGAATCCTCTCGAAACTCACCGAAAAGGGCTTCGGTCAGCGGCGCAAGATGCTGCGGCAGAGCCTGAAGGGCATGGCCGGCGCGGTCGAGGCGCTGGACGCGCTCGGCATCGACCCGACACGCCGCGCCGAAACGGTCAGCGTGGCGGAATGGGTTTCGCTGGCACGAGTGCTAGGCCGGTAAACGGCCGCTTTCGACCGGGAGAGGGAAGCCCAACCTATACTCCCGTTCGTGTCGAGCGAAGTCGAGACACAAAGAGCACCATGGCCCTCACCCCCCA
>NZ_JAYSAH010000025.1:0-37182 GCF_041916015.1 Sphingopyxis sp.
AACCTTGCCCGTTTCGAGGGTCAGCGTTTCACCGCCCCACTCGATCGATACTTTTTTCACGTCAAACATGTGGTTTCCTTCGCCCGCCGGGCCCTATGCCGGGCGGGGCCTCTGATTCCGGGCAATCCGGCCCGGGGCGGTGTAGGGCGTCTGTCTGCCCTATGGCGGTCCCGCCGGATGCGGGAGCGGCCCTTGCGGCTCGCGACTTTACCGCGAACCAAAATGAAAGCGGCCCCGAAACCCGGAGCCGCCCTCGCAGTCTTATTTACGAAGACCCAGCTTCGCGATCAGCGCCTGATAGCGGCCCTCGTCCTTTTTGCGGAGGTAGTCGAGGAGGCTGCGACGCTTGTTGACCATCATCAGCAGCCCGCGGCGGCTGTGGTTGTCCTTGTGATGCGCCTTGAAGTGGGCGGTCAGCGTGTTGATGCGGTCGGTCAGGATTGCGACCTGCACTTCCGGCGAACCGGTATCGCCCTTTGCGCGGGCATTGTCGTTGATGACTTCGGTTTTGCGCTCGGCGGTAATCGACATAGATTCATTCCTCGAACATCGTGCTTACAGATTGAAGCCCCGCACGACTTTCAGCGTTCCCGCCAAAGCCTCTATCAACGCAACGGGTCGCATTTCGCTGTCCCGTCCCCAATAGAGCCCGTCGTGCGTGCTTTCCCCGGTCCAGACGCGACCCTGACGGACCGCCCCTGCCGCTTCCGGGGAAAGGTTCAGAGCCGGGATGTCGACCAGCCCTGCCTCGAGCGGCAGAATGATGTCTGATTGCGCGGCGCCTTGGCCGAAAGCGTTCAATTTGTCCAGCGAAATCGCTTGCGAGAGGTCGAACGGACCCGCCTTGGTGCGGCGAAGCATGGTGACATGGCCCACAGTTCCCGCCGCCCGCGCGATGTCGCGCGCGAGCGAGCGGATGTAAGTGCCCTTCGAGACATGGGCGGTGAGAGTGAGGGATTCGAGCCGATCCCCTTCCCTCACCTCGTCGCCCCGGACTTGATCCGGGGTCCCGCCTTTCATCGTAGCTGAGCGGGACCCCGGATCAAGTCCGGGGTGACGAAGAGAGTAGATCGCCACGCTCCGCGCCTTCATCTCGACCTCTTCGCCTGCACGGGCGCGGTCGTATGCCCGTTGCCCGTCGATCTTGATCGCCGAATAGGCCGGCGGCACCTGTTCGATATCGCCCGTAAAACGCGGCAGCACCGCCTCCACCTCCGCCAGCGTCGGCCGCACGTCGCTGGTCGCCACGACCGCGCCCTCGGCATCGAGCCCCGCCGTCTCGGTCCCGAAACGGATCGTAAAGTCATAGATCTTGCTCGCATCGAGCATCCGCCCGCAAAGCTTCGTCGCCTCGCCGAGCGCGATCGGCAGCACCCCCGACGCGAGCGGGTCGAGCGTCCCGCCGTGGCCGACCTTGACCTTGCCGAGCCCCGCCTCGCGGCAGACGCGCTTCACTGCGCCCACCGCCTGCGTCGAGCCGAGCCCCACGGGCTTGTCGAATATGATCCAGCCGTTCATCCCGCGCGCTTGACCCGCGCGCGGGACGCTTGTCAATTGACGTCGTCGGCCTTGCGCGCGGCCTTATCGGCTTCGCGCTTCGCCTTCAATTCGGCCTTGGTCGGCGGCGGGGCCGATGTGACGAACGAAATCAGCGGGCAGCGCTCGCGGCCGACAATAATCGTCGCGAACCGGTCAAGCGTCGAGGTGCCGCGATTGTCGATCCCGATCGCGAGCGCGAAATCGGCGTTACGGCAGATGGTGGCGAACTTGCCATAATACCAGTCGCCCTTGCGATCCTGGACCCAGATGCCGTCCTCGCCGTCGGCGCGCCAATTCTTGATCGTCGCATTGTTGGGAAAGGTGATGCTCGATTCGACGCCGAGCGCGCGCGGCGCCTTGGCCGCGGGCTCGTCGGCCGCCGCGACTGCCGAAAGGGAAAGCAAGGCGGCGGCCAGGGAGAGTGCGAGTGTCTTTTTCATGGGCGATTCTTTCACAATATCCACCCTGACGGCGGGGCCATAGCATAGGGATTCTGAACCGGCGCTGACCCTAGCCCCGCCACTCCGCCGCGAGCAGCGACCAGAGCCCGGTGTCGCGAACGAAACCCGTCCAGGTCATGCGTTCGGACCGGAGCACGCCCTCCTTGGTGCAGCCGAGCTTCGCAACCGCGGCCTGGCTTCGCTTGTTGCGCTCGTCGATGCGGAACTCGATGCGGCGGATGCCGGCCGCGAAGGCGTGGTCGATCATCAGTCGCTTCAATCGCCCGTTGAGCCCGGTGCCGCGAACATCGGGGTGGATATAGCTGCTCCCGATCTCGACCGTCTGCGCCGTCCAGTCGGGACGGAGCCAGGCGGTCATGCCGACGAGCCGGTCGCCGGCGAACACCGCATAGGGCATGCGGACCGGATTGGCGATCAGCGCATCGAAGGACGCATCGAAATGCTCGGGGTCGAAGCTCGACGAATAGATCGGCCAGATGTCGCGATCGGCGGTGCAGGCGGTACGCAGCGCTTCGCGATGCGCCTCGGCCAGCTTGACGAGCCGGAGGTCGCCGTCGGCCAGTTCGATATAGAGCGCATCACGCATCGACCCTCACCTCTCTGGCCGCCTCCGCGGCCTCGCGGCGTTTCGCCATGAAATGACGGCGGCACATCGCGACATAGCGGTCGTTGCCGCCGATCTCGGTCTGCGCGCCCGCGACCACCGCGCGGCCGCCCTCATCGACGCGCAGGTTCATCGTCGCCTTGCGTCCGCACTCGCACACCGCCTTCAACTCGACGAGCGCGTCGGCGAGGCCGAGCAGCGCCGCCGACCCCGGAAACAGCTCCGCCGCGAAATCGGTGCGAAGGCCATAGCAGAGCACCGGAATATTCGCCTCGTCGGCGAGGCGCGCGAGACCCAGCACCTGCGCGCGCGACAGGAATTGCGCTTCGTCGACGAGCACGCAGGCGAGCGGGCGCTGGCGATGCTCGGCCTGCACCGCCGCCCAGAGATCGCTATCGGGGTCGAATTTATGCGCCTCGGCAAGCAGGCCGATGCGGCTGGTGATCTGTCCCGCGCCGTAGCGGTCGTCGAGCGCAGCGGTCCACAGCATCGTTTCCATCCCGCGCTCGCGATAGTTGAAATCCGCCTGCAGCAGCGTCGTCGATTTGCCCGCGTTCATGCTGGCATAATAGAAATAGAGCTTGGCCATGGCGCGAGCGATACCGGCTTGGCGGCGTGGCGCAAATCGAAAATCAGGGAACGCCGAGCAGGTCGCGGAAGCGCGCCGGCTGCGGCACGAGGTCGGCGAGCGTATAGCCGTCGAGATGGATCAGGAACGCGCCGAGCGCGCCGCCAAGCGCGCCCTGCAAGCCGCAGCCGCCGCGCACGGGACAGGTCGAGGTCGCGGCGTCCATGCATTCGACGAGCCCGTCGAGCTTCTCGAACTGTCGCACGAGGGTGCCGGCGATCACATCGCGCGGCGCCTTCGCCAGCGTCAGCCCGCCGCCGCGCCCGCGCTGCGCGTTGACATAGCCGAGCGCCTGGAGCCGCTGCGCGACCTTGGCGAGGTGGTTGCGCGAAATGCCGTACTGGCCGGCGATCTCGTCAACCGACATCTGCCGCCCCGCCGCAGCAAGCGCCATCAGGATGCGCAGGGCATAATCGCTGTGAAGACTGAGCCGCATAAAAGTGGCATATTAGATATTGCTTTTTGCGGCAACCCGCTTAAAGAGGTATTTCAGATACTCAATATAGAGTCGAACGCACATGACGACGAAAACGGTCCAGGCCCATCCCCACGCCATCGCCGCCCGCGAGGAACGGCGCACCGAAGCGCTGGCCATGGGCATCGACGAAGCCTTCATCGCCGCGCTGGTCGACCGCTTCTATGCGTCGGTGCGCGAGGATGCGATGCTCGGCCCGATCTTCGACGCGCGCATCGACGACTGGCCGAAGCATCTCGGCCAGATGAACCGCTTCTGGCAGTCGATCCTGCTCAGCGCGGGCAATTTCACCGGCAATCCGATGATGAAGCATCTGGCGATCCCGACGATCGGGCAGGAGCATTTCCAGCACTGGCTGCAGCTCTTCTACCAGACGCTGCACGACATCGCGCCGACCCCGGAGGCCATCGCCCATGTCGGCGCCAAGGCGCGGATGATCGCCGAGAGCCTGCTCACCGGCATCTGGGTTCACCGCGACCGCGAGGACCCCCTCGCGAAGAAAGTGGAGTTACCCGATGTCTGACCTGCCTGCCGTTCCGCCGCCGCCCTATCGCTCCAACGATCCCTATGAAACGAGCGGGGTCCAGGCGGGCTTCCAGCTTCCCCGCTCGATCTGGCGCGCGATGTTGGCCTGCTATGCGGTCTTCTTCCTCGGTATCTTCGCCGCGATCGGCCGCGACGCGGCGACGGTGATGATGCTCGTCATTTCGGGCCTCTACATGCTGATGTTCTTCGGCACCGCAAAGCTGCTCAACACCCAGAAGGGCCGCGAGCATGATTCGCCGCTGGGCCGCATGGGCGGCGTGCTCGACACCTGGACCGGGCCGATGGACAGGCGCACCGTCGCGGCGCAGATTCTTGCGGTGCCCGCGGGCTTTGCCTTCCTCGGCGTCACCTTTTTCATCGTCCGCGCCACCGCGGGCTTCTGAGCATGGCGCCGCCGATCGCCGAGCGCGGCCCGCCGTTGCCGGAGGACGCGCGGCCTTACCGCCGGATCGGGCCGTTCGGCGCCGACGCGATTCCCGCGGGCCTGCTCCGCTGCCACGATCTCAAGGAGGGCGTCTGGGGCCTGCTGTCGGTCACCGCCGGGTCGATCCGCTTCCACTGGGACGATGAGCAAGAGGGCGATCGCCTGCTGAAAGCCGGCGACACGATGCTAATTCCGCCCCGCATGCCGCATCATCTGGAACGGCAGGGATCGGTCACGATCGAAATCGCCTTCTGCGCGCCCTGACCATCGCTTGACACGCTCGCCGCCGCTGTCATGCTGCGCAGCAAAGGTCGCAACATAAGTGGGGAGAGCGGCGGATGCGGCTGATGCCGGTGAGCGATGCGATGTTCCTCTGGGGCGAGAGCCGCGAGATGCCGATGCATATCGGCGGCATCAACCTCTACACGCTGCCCGACGATGTCGACGAGACCGACTGGCTCAACGAACAGCTCGCGCTGCTCCGCCAGCCGGAGGGCCTGAGGCGGCCGTTCAGCGAAGTGCTGAAGCTGACCCCGTTCGGCCAGTACGGCCCGATCCGGCTCGAGCCCGACCGCGACATCGACATGCATTATCATGTCCGCGCCGCCGCGCTGCCCAAGCCCGGGCGCTACCGCGAGATGTTCGAGCTTGCCTCGCGACTCCATTCGGGCCTGCTCGACCGCACGCGGCCCTTGTGGGAAATCACGCTGATCTCAGGCCTGCCCAACCGGCAGATCGCGACCTTCAAGAAGGTTCACCACGCGCTGATGGACGGCGCGGCAAGCATCCATTTCTACAATTCGATGCTGACCCCTGATCCCAAGGAACGGCGCGCTTACTCGCCGCTCTCGGTCGAAGCCTATGAAGCGTACAAGCGCAAATTCCCGACCCCGAAGAAGCCGCCGCTCCCGAACCTCACCGACATCAAGGCAATCGGCGATTTCCTGAAGGAGCAATGGGGCAACAGCGTTGGGGTGACCAAGGCGCTCAACCAGTATCTCGCCGCAATGTTCGGGGTCGGCGGCGACGGGCTCGTCACGCCCTTCGCCGGGGTGCCGCGCACCAGTTTCAACCGCAACATCACCGGCGCGCGCCGCTTCGTCGCGCAAAGCTGGTCGCTCGATCGCGTCCGCGCGCTGGGCAAGGCCTATGACGGGACGATCAACGACGCGGTGCTCGGCATGTGCGCGGGGGCGATGCGCAAATATCTGCAGTCGCTGAACGAGCTGCCCGACAAGCCGCTGAAGGCGATGGCGCCGGTGTCGATCCGGCCCAAGGACGACATCGATTCGGGCAATTCGGTCGCCTCGGTCACCGCCAATCTCGCGACGCATATCGACGACCCCGCCGAGCGCATGGCGGCGATCCAGGAATCGATGAATTCGGCGAAGGCGCAGCTCCGTGCGATGACCTCGGGGCAGATCCAGCTCTACACCGCGATCACCAGCTTCCCGATGATGCTGACCGCGCTCACCCGCACCGCCGACAAATTCCCGGCCTATTCGGCGACGATCTCGAACGTCCCCGGCCCGCGCGAACAGATGTACTGGAACGGCGCGCGCCTCGACGGCATGTACCCGGCTAGCATCCCCGTCGACGGCATGGCGATGAACATCACGCAGGTGTCGAACTTCAAGAATATCGACTTCGGCATCACCGCCTGCCGCCGCAGCGTGCCGCACGCGCAACGGATGATCGACTATCTGGAGGAAGCGCTGGTCGAGCTAGAGCAGGCGGCGGGGATCAAGAAGGGGAAGTAGGCGCCATCTACGAGACCCAGCTGGGCTGGACCGCAAGGACGCGCCACTTCCCGTGTGCCTTGCGTAACGCATAATTCTCACCGCGCCCGCACTCGCCGCCACAAACGAAGCCGACCTCTACGAAGGCGATGTCGCCTGCAACCCAAGGTGCCGAAAAAATCCAGAGGTGATGCGGAGGCATATCGCTGCGTAGCGATATGCGCTTCCGGACGTCGGCCACCGCGAGCCCGGACGCCGGGATAACGTCAAGTTTCTGCCGCGAAGCAGCCATCTGTAGCCGTGCGATCTCGCCTGCGCTCGAAGATTGCAGGCGTCTGATGTCGATGGTCTTTGGTAACGGATTTTCGGGCGTGATATCGGCGTAACTTTCGAGATTCACGTCGGCATCGTGCCACGACTGCTCCAGCAGCCGCCCTGTTTCCTCACCCAGTTGTCCGTCGAGGACCACACAGTCTTCGGACGCCTCGACTGCGCCGCATGGCTTGGTCTCAATGAACTCGATATGAGATGGTTTGACGGTCTCGGCCATTGGCAGCGCGAGTTGGCCACCCGCCCCGGTGTTCTGTATCATCAGATTATAGTCCGCCGCGGCTTGGATGATGTCCAAGGCTTCATCACGCGGCGGACGCAGGAACTGAGGCGGCATAAAGGCGGGCAACAAGGCCATAGCAATTGCCACGAGCGTCGCAATCACGAGCGGCGCGGCCTGCTTCATTCGCCTTCTGCAGGCCCCAAATCCCGCGCCACTTTCGGGTCGCGCAGCAATTTGTCGATATGGCTCGCCTCGTCGAAGCTTTCGTCGGGCAGGAACTTCAGCTTTGCTGCATATTTCATGCGGATGCGGTGCGCGACCTCGCGCTGGAGATAGGCGGTGTTGGTGCGCAGCGCCTTGATCACCGCCTCCTCGTCGCGGCCGAGCAGCGGCTTCACGAAGATGGTCGCGTGGCGCAGGTCGGGCGACATCCGCACCTCTGTGACGCTGACGGGGTGCTTGGCGAGCACATCGTCGTGGACATCGCCGCGCGCGAGGATTTCGCTCAGCACATGGCGCACCTGTTCGCCCACGCGCAGGACGCGGACCGAGGGGCCTTCGGACTTTTCGTTATGACGCATTGCGGTTCAATTCCATGATGCGCGCACTCGATGTCGCGCGCGCGAGAAGCTCGCCGGCCTCGTCGAACAGTTCGGCCTCCAGAAAGGCGACCGATCGGCCGCGACCGACGACGCGCCCCTTGCCGATCACCCGACCGGGCATGACGGGTTTCAGGAAACTGACGTTGAGGTCGATCGACGCCGGGACTTCGGCGCCGCCGGTCATGCTGACCAGCGCGGGCCCCATCGTGTCGTCGAGCATCGCAGCGACAAAGCCGCCCTGCACCGTCCCGCGCGGATTGAGCATCTCAGCGGTCGGATGAAAGGCGATCTCGATCCGGCCTTCGTCCGGCCATTCCGCGATCAGTTCCCAGCCGAGCAGTTCGGCGCAGGGCGGGGCCGGAAACCGGCTGAAAAAACTCTCAGCCATGATCCGGCCCTCCCGTCAGAGCGTGCGTTCGCGCAGTTCGACCTCGAAGACTTCGAGATGGTCGCCCGGCTTGATGTCGTTGGTATCCGCCAGCACGACACCGCATTCGAGGCCGGCACGCACTTCGGCGACATCGTCCTTGAAGCGGCGGAGCGAGGCGATCGTCGTTGCCGAGACGATGACATCCTCGCGCGTGAGACGCGCGTGGAGCCCCTTGCGGATGCTGCCTTCGAGCACGAGCAGGCCCGCGGCCTTGTCGCGCTTGCCGGCCGGGAAGACCTCCTTGACCTCGGCGCGGCCGACGACATTCTCGATGCGCTCCGGACCCAACTCGCCCGCCATCTCCTTCGCGACTTCCTCGGTCAGGTGATAGATGACGTCATAATACATGAAGCGCACTTTTTCGCGGTTCGCGATCTCGCGCGCCTTGGCGTTCGGGCGAACGTTGAAGCCGATGATCGGCGCTTTCGAGGCGGCCGCCAGCGTCACGTCGCTTTCGGTGATCGCGCCGGCGCCCGACTGGAGCACGCGGACGCGGATCTCGTCGGTCGACAGGCGGTTGAGCGCATTGACGATCGCCTCGACCGAACCCTGCACGTCGCCCTTGATGACCACCGGATATTCGATGACCTTGGCCTTGTCGGCGAGCGCCGAGAACATGCCCTCGAGGCTGACCGGCGCCTGCGCGGTCCGCTTCTTGAGCGCTTCGCTCTGACGATAGGCGGCGACTTCGCGGGCGCGCGCCTCATTCTCGACGACGGTCAGCGTGTCGCCCGCCATCGGCACGCCGCCGAGGCCAAGAACCTCGACCGGCATCGACGGACCGGCTTCCTTGATCTGTTTGCCCTGATCGTCGACCAGCGCGCGGACGCGGCCGCTTTCGGCGCCGCAGACGAAGATGTCGCCGACCTTGAGCGTGCCGCGGCGGACGAGGATCGTCGCCACGGGACCACGGCCCTTGTCGAGCTTCGCCTCGACCACCGTGCCTTCGGCGGCGCGGTCGGGGTTGGCCTTCAGTTCCATGATCTCGGCCTGCAGCGCGATCGCGTCGAGCAGCTTGTCGAGGCCGGTCTTCTTCAGCGCCGACACTTCGACATTCTGGACGTCGCCGCCCATTTCCTCGACCACCAGCTCATGTTCGAGCAGGCGTTCGCGGACGCGCTGCGGGTTGGCGCCTTCCTTGTCGACCTTGTTGATCGCGACGATGATCGGAACGCCCGCCGCCTTCGCATGGTTGATCGCCTCGATCGACTGCGGCTTGAGCCCGTCGTCGGCGGCGACCACCAGGATGACGATGTCGGTGACGTTCGCACCGCGCTGGCGCATTTCGGTAAAGGCCTCGTGGCCCGGCGTATCGAGGAAGGTGACGAGCGACCCGTCGGGAGTCTTCACCTGATAGGCGCCGATATGCTGGGTGATGCCGCCGGCCTCGCCCGCCTGCACGTTCGCGCCGCGCAGCGCGTCGAGCAGGCTGGTCTTGCCGTGATCGACATGGCCCATGATCGTGACGACCGGCGCGCGCGGCTTCATGTGCGCGGCGTCGTCGACGTCCTCGTCGTGACGGATATCGACGTCGGCCTCGCTCACGCGCTTGATCTCGTGCCCGAATTCGGTGACGAGCAGCTCGGCGGTGTCCTGATCGATCGTCTGGTTGACGGTGACGGGCATGCCCATCTTGAACAGCGCCTTCACCAGGTCGGCGCCCTTTTCGGCCATGCGGTTCGCGAGTTCCTGCACCGTGATGCTGTCGGGAACGACGACTTCGCGGACCTGCTTCTCGCGCGGACCCGACGAGACCATGTGCGAGCGCTTTTCCTTCTCGCGGGCGCGTTTCAGCGCCGCGAGGCTGCGCGCGCGGGCGCCCTCGTCCTCGTTGAGCGCGCGCGTGACGGTCAGCTTGCCCGACTGGCGGCGGTTATCGGCGCCGCGGTTGGCCTTGGGCTCGGGGCGCTTCGGTTCGGGGCGCTTCGGCGCCTCGACCGGCGTGAAGCGGCGCGGCGCCGGAGCGGCGCTGGCGGTCGTGGCGCGGGGAGCAGCCTCGGCGCTCGCTTCCTTCGCCGCAGGCGCTTCGGCGGCGGGCGCCTCGGGTTCGGGCGCAGCTGGTGCAGCGGCGGCGGGCTCCGGAGCCGCTTCGGTCTCCTTCGCCTTTTCCTCGGCACGCGCCTTTTCTTCCTCGGCAGCGCGCGCGCGCGCGGCTTCCTCGCGGCGGCGATTTTCCTCGAGCGCGTTCATGCGCGCTTCCTCGGCCTCGCGCAGCAATTGCGCCTGGCGCTCCTGACGCGACATCAGGCTGTCGGCGGCGGGCTTCGGCGCGGCGGGTTTGGGAGCCGGGGTGGGCGCAGGCGCAGGGGCGGGTGCCGGAGCGGCCTGGACCTCTTCGACCTCGGGCGCAGGGGCAGCTTCGCCGGGGCGGCCGAGTACGCGGCGGCGCTTTACTTCAACCACGACGGTATTGCGTCGGCCGTGGCTGAACTGCTGCTGCACCTGGCCGGCCTCGACCGTCCGCTTCAGCCCCAGCGGCTTGCGGGTAAGGGTCGGCTTGTCCTGTTCGTCACTCATCGAAACTTCATATTCCTTCTACGCGCCCGAAACCTCGGAATCGGTCGACGCCGTGCCATTACCCGCCGTGCGGGAATCCGTGTCGGAAACGCGGTTGGCCGCGTCCCTAGACCATCCGGTGAAAAACTGCCAGCGGGAGAGATGCGCCAGCACCCGGTCTGCGGCACGGGCGTCCACGACAGCCAGATGCACCGCATTTTCACGCCCTAATGCCATAGATAGGGACTGCCGGTCTACCGGCAAGATCAGCCCTTCGCGGCCCGAGCCTTCGTCTCCCTCGCCGACGCGCCACGCCTGCGCCAGTTTCTTGCGGCCATCCTCGCCCGCATCGCTCGCATGCAGCAACAGGCGAACCTGCCCGCGTCGCGCTGCCTGCTCGATCTTTTCATTGCCCGAGATCAGGGTTCCGGAGCGCGATTCGAGACCGAGCCGGTCGAGCGTCGCACGGCGGAGCTGCGCCTCGATCCGCTCGCCGAGATCGTCGGGAATCGCGATATGGCTTTCGTGCAGCGCCCGCGCGAGCCCGCCCTTGAGCTTTCCCTTCGCCTGCGCGGCCTCCAGCGTTTCGCGGGTCACGCCGATCCACGCCCCGCGCCCCGGCGCCTTGCCGAGCACGTCGGGCGCGATTCCGCCGTCGGGGCCGAGCGCGAGGCGCACGAGCCGTTCGGCCGGCGCGACTTCGCCGGTCACCACACAGCGCCGCTCGGGCACATGCTGGCCGCGCCCCTTTGCGCGGTCGGTTTCGGTCAGCTGATCATTGCGCGGGGTCCGCATCGGCGGCCTCCCCGACTTCGGGCTCGTCCGCAAACCAATGCGCACGCGCCGCCATGATGATCTCGTTGCCCTGCTCTTCGCTGAGGCCATATTCGCCGAGCACGCCGCCCTTGTCCTCGGCGCGCTCGCCGCGGTCGCGCGACGGGCCGCGGCGATTGTCCTGGCGCTTCTTGGCGATCAGTTCGTCGGTCGCAAGATCGGCGAGATCGTCGAGCGTCTTGATCCCCGCCTTGCCGAGCGTGACGAGCATCGCTTCGGTCAGGTGCGGCAGCTCGGCGAGATCGTCCTCGACGCCCAGCCCGCGGCGCTCCTGCCGCGCGGCTTCTTCGCGGCGTTCGAGCGCTTCGGTCGCGCGGCTCTGCAACTCTTCGGCGAGTTCATCGTCGAAGCCTTCGATGCTCGCCAGCTCGTCGAGCGGCACATAAGCGACTTCTTCGAGTTCACCGAAGCCTTCGGCAACGAGAAGCTGCGCGAGCGTCTCGTCGACGTCGAGTTCTTCCTGGAACATCGTCGAGCGTTCGACGAATTCGCGCTGGCGCTTCTCGCTCGCGTCGGCCTCGGTCATGATGTCGATCTGGCTGCCGGTCAGCTGGCTGGCGAGACGGACATTCTGGCCGCGGCGGCCGATGGCGAGGCTGAGCTGGTCGTCGGGAACGACGACTTCGATGCGGCCGTCATCCTCGTCGATGACGACGCGCTGCACCGTCGCGGGCTGGAGCGCATTGACGACGAAGGTCGCCGTGTCTTCGGACCAGGGAATGATGTCGATCTTTTCACCCTGCATTTCCTGGACGACCGCCTGGACACGGCTGCCCTTCATGCCGACGCAGGCGCCGACGGGGTCGATCGAGCCGTCATAGCTGATCACGCCGATCTTCGCGCGCGAGCCCGGATCACGGGCCGCCGCCTTGATCTCGATGATGCCGTCATAGATTTCGGGCACTTCCTGCGCGAACAGCTTCTTCATGAATTCGGGGTGCGCGCGGCTGAGGAAAATCTGCGGGCCGCGGTTCTCGCGGCGCACCGACAGGATGATCGCGCGGACGCGGTCGCCGACGCGCATCAATTCGCGCGGGATCTGCTGGTCGCGGCGGATCACGCCCTCGGCGCGACCAAGATTGACGACGATGTGGCCGAACTCGACCGACTTCACGACGCCGGTGATGATCTCGTTGCCGCGATCCTTGAACTCTTCATACTGGCGCTCGCGGTCGGCTTCGCGGACCTTCTGGAAGATGACCTGCTTCGCCGACTGCGCGTCGATGCGGCCGAGGTCGACCGCGGGCAGCGGGTCGACGATGAAGTCGCCGAGCTTGGCGTCCTTCTGCAGCTTCTGGCCGGCGGCCAGATCGACCTGCTTGAAATAATCCTCGACCTGCTCGACGACCTCGACGACGCGCCACAGGCGAAGGTCGCCGGTCTGCGGGTCGAGCTTGGCGCGGATGTCGTTCTCGGCGCCGTAGCGGGCGCGCGCGGCGCGCTGGATCGCTTCCTCGATCGCCTCGATGACGATGCCCTTGTCGATCATCTTCTCGCTGGCGACGCTGTTGGCAATCGCGAGCAGCTCGGCCTTGTTGGCGGAAATGGCAGTGGCCATCAGTCCTGTCCTTCTTCTTCCATGTCGTCGGCGCCTTCCATCGAAAGCGGGACGGTTGCGGCAATCAATTTGTCGGTGAGAACCAGCTTCGCCGTGTCGATCGCGTCGAACGGCAGCTTATGCTCGACCTCTTCCTTATCCGTGATGCTGACGACATCGCCGTCGATCCCGACGAGTATGCCGTTGAAACGCTGACGCCCGTTCAGCTTTTCCTTGAGTGCGATCTTCGCCTCGTGCCCCGCCCAATCGGCGAAGTCGGCGCGGCGCGTCAGCGGCCGGTCGATGCCGGGCGACGAAACTTCGAGCCGGTAGGCAATGTCGATCGGGTCCTTCCCCGCCTCTTCGAGCGCATCGAGCCGGTCCGAGATGCGGCGCGACAAATCGGCACAATCGTCGATCGTCAGCTGGCGCGTATCGGGCCGCTCGGCCATCACCTGCAACGTCGGATCACTCTCGCCGCCAAAGAAGGCGACGCGCACGAGTGCCAGGCCCATCGCCTCGGCTTCGGGCGCGATGATCGCATTGAGGGCGTCGAAATCGACCAAATCTATTTCCCAAATCGGATGACCGGAAAGTCATGCGGGAACAGCCGCCGCGGCCCGCGGCCCCGACGTCCCAACTGGCTAACCATGTCAAGAAGTAGGGCGCATATAGGCTTTGGCGGGTGAGTCGGCAAGGGGAGAATGGGAAGACAGCGTTCGTCTGTGAAGCGGACCTACCTTACGTCGTCATCCCGGACTTGATCCGGGATGACGAGAGTCTGAAAGTCGCGCGCAGCATCTCTCAATCTTCGTCATTCCCGCGAAAGCGGGAACCCAGGGCGTGCGTCGGCTGATCCCACACTGGGTTCCCGCTTTCGCGGGAATGACGAAGGTGAGGAGGGGCAGTTCCCCACCCCAAAGTCGCCAATCGCCACATGCCCCTTGCCCTATCATACCGCGTCATGCTCAACGCGCGCCCATGACTGATGACTCTCCCCTGCTAGCCTTGTCCAATGTCCGCGTCATCGCCGACGAGACGTGCATCCTCGACCTGCCCGCGCTGACCATCGCCGACGGTGAAAGTACCGCGATCCTCGGTGCCAACGGGTCGGGCAAGTCGACGCTGGTCAAGCTGATCGCGCGCCAGCTTTATCCGGCGTGGGGCGCCGATGTCCGCATCTTCGGGCAGGATAGCTGGAACGTCTTCGAGCTGCGCAAGCTGCTGGGGATCATCTCGACGACGATGCAGCTCGATTTCGATGCCGAGCCGCCGCTCGAAACGCTCGATTGCGTCGTCTCGGGCTTCTTCGCCTCGCGCGGGCTCTGGTCGCATCAGCATTATACGCAGGAGATGATCGACGTTTCACGCACCGCGCTCGAAGAGGTCGGCGCCACGCATCTGATCGGGCGCAGCATGGCGAGCCTGTCGACCGGCGAGGCACGCCGCGTCCTGATCGCTCGCGCGCTCGCGCACCGGCCGCGCGCGTTGCTGCTCGACGAGCCATGCGCCGGGCTCGACCCGGCCGCGCGGCACCATTTCCTCGACATGCTGCGCGGCGTCGCGCGCGGCGGCACGACTTTGATCCTCGTCACCCATCATATCGAGGAGATATTGCCCGAGATCGGCCGGATCGTGATGCTGCAGGGCGGGCGCGTGCTTCACGACGGCGCCAAGGCGGAGATGCTGACCAGTGACGCGCTGACCAGCCTCTTCGGCCTTTCGATTGACGTGTCGCCGCGCGGCGACTGGTATGACGCCACCATCGTCCACTGATCGCTTGCCTTAATTTTTCCATGGGATAGGCAGCGGCCATGTCCTTCGACGACGAGATCGACACGCTGACGCACGACCATGTCTATCTGGGCAAGCGGCACGACGAGAATGCGCGCCGCACCCTGTGGGTCGTGCTGTTGACCGCGGTAATGATGGTCGCGGAGATTGCCGCGGGGCTCGCCTTCAACTCGATGGCCTTGCTCGCCGACGGCTTTCACATGGCGACCCACGCGGGCGCACTCGGCATCGCGGCGCTCGCCTACCGTTATGCCCGGCGCCACGCGACGAGCGGGCGTTACAGCTTCGGCACCGGCAAGGTGGGCGACCTCGCGGGTTTCGCCTCCGCGCTGGTGCTGGGGATCGTCGCGCTGGGGATCGCGTGGGAATCGGTCGTGCGGCTGCTCGATCCGAGCCCGGTCGCGTTCGGCGAGGCGACGATCGTCGCGGTCGTCGGCCTGATCGTGAATATCGTCAGCGCGCTGCTCCTCGGGCACGGGCACAGCCATGGACATGAGCATGATCATCGTCACGATCACGGCGAGCACGGGCACGAGCATGACAACAATATGCGCTCGGCCTACCTGCATGTCATCGCCGATGCGCTGACCTCGGTGCTGGCGATCGCCGCATTGCTCGGCGGCCGCTATCTCGGCTGGGCGTGGCTCGACCCTGCGATGGGCATCGCGGGCGCGGCCGTCATCGCGGTCTGGTCGGTCACGCTGATGCGCGACACCGCCGCCGTGCTGCTCGACGCGACCGACAAGGCGCTGGAAGCCGAAATCCGCGCGCTGGTCGAAGGACCCGGCGACGCGCGAATTCGCGACCTCCACGTCTGGCGCGTCGGCCCCGCGGCACACGCAGCAATCGTCAGCGTCACCGGCACGACCCGCGCGGCAGTTTGCGAGCGGCTGCGCCCGATGCACGAAATCGAGCATCTGACCATCGAAATCGGTTAGGATCGCTATCATCTGTCCCCTTGCGGTACAGGACATAAGCGGCGAAACACTTTATTGGCGTTTCGGGGCATAAGGCAGGATGAGAGCGGCTGCGCGAATCGGCCGCGGAGATTTTGACGCGACCCATGAAACCCGAACTCCATCTTTCCGCCCGTTCGACGTGGCGTGATCCGGTGCCGCAGAAGGCGGCAGGACCGGGGCGTGAATATTGGGGGATGCTGGCCGCGATCGTGATCGTCGCCTGCCTCGCGCTCGCGCTATCGACCGGGCAGTACCGCCCGCGCGGGTTCGGCCCCTACAGCGTGTCGGTGCCGCTGACCTTCAAACCCTATGACCCGGCACGCTGGGCGGTGATGAACGCCGACAGCTATGCGGATGCGCTGAAGATCGATCCGACGCTGCCGAACCCCGACAGCATCGGCTATGCCGACGCGACCGCGACGGCGCCGGCAACCCCGGCCGAGCTGCAGCAGGAAGCCTTCGTCGGGCCGCCCGCCAAACCCTATGTCTTTCGCGGCCTGACCGCGCTCGACCGCGAGCGCGCGCATTATTGCCTGACCTCGGCGATCTATTATGAGGCCGCGTCCGAAAGCGACGACGGCATGCGCGGCGTGGCACAGGTCATCGTCAACCGCACGCGCCATCCAAGCTTTCCCAACACGATCTGCGGTGTCGTCTTCCAGGGGTCCGAGCGCGCGGGCGTCTGCCAGTTCACCTTCGCCTGCGACGGCGCAATGGCGCGCGCGCCTGAGCGTCGCAACTGGCTGCGCGCGAGCCGCGTCGCTTCCGCCGCTCTCAATGGCTATGTTTTCCCGGGCGTCGGGCTTGCGACCCATTATCACACGACCGCGATCTGGCCGCGCTGGGGCAAGAGCCTGGTGATGACCAATATCGTCGGCGCGCATATCTTTCACCGCTGGCGCGGGCGGTGGGGGATGCCCGACGCCTTCCGCGCGCCCTATATGGGTCGCGAGCCGGTCCCCGGACCCTATCTGCCGCTCGCACAGCAACTGGCGATCCTGAAGGGCAAGGGGCTGCCGGTCGGCGCCGGACCCGTGCCCGCGCTCGGTGGCCCTGCTGCGCCGCTGCCCGATACCGGCCCCGCGCCGCTTCCCGGCACGATGAACGCCGCGCCCACCGTCGCGCCCACTGCGCCCGCGGTCGCCCCCGCGCCGACCTACAGCGACCCGCGGCTCAACCAGTCCGGGCAGATTCGCGAAGAATTCCAGAAAAGCGGAGAGTGGATTCGCTGACCGAAGCCGCCTAGTCTTGCCCTTGTTACGGGCAGGGAGATGGGACATGGGACATGTGAAAGGCATAGGCGGGCTCTTCTTCCGGGCGAAGGACCCCGAAAAGCTGAACGCCTGGTATCGCGAGCGGCTCGGCGTCGGCGGCGGGATCAGCGCCGACGGCAGCGAGCCGGTGAATCAATGGGTGTGGACGGTGACGGGCGGGCCGCTGGTCTTTTCGCCTTTCAAGGCCGACACCGACTATTTCCCCGCCGACCGGCAATATATGATCAACCTGCGCGTCGACGACCTCGACGCCGTGCTCGCGCCGTTCCGCGCGGCGGGCGACGAAGTGATCACCAAGACGGAATGGGACGACCCCACGGTCGGCCGCTTCGCGCGGATTCACGATCCCGAGGGCAATCCGATCGAACTGTGGGAGCCTCCGGCGAAATAAAGCAATGATGCAGCTCGTTACCGTCCCTGGCTGCGCCAGCGCCTGACGACGCGCTCGATAATTTCGGCCTCGCCGCCAGTCTCGCGCCACAGTTTCGAGAAGAGCGGATCGCTCGATGCCGGCCTTTTTTCTTCTTCGAGCGTATCGAGGAACACGCGGATCGGGATCGACACGCCCTCGCCGCAGACGATGCATTCGCGATTGCGCAGCGCCGGGATCGAATCGATGAAACCGCGCGCGCCCTCGGGCATCGCGGCCTTGACGAAATGCTGGTCGCGCTCGTTGTTGAGGCGCATCGAGATGATCGTGCCGCACTGCGACAGCACGCCTTCGGCAAGATCGGACGGGCGCTGGGTGATCAGGCCGAGCGACACGCCATATTTACGGCCTTCCTTGGCGATCCGTTCGAGAATCTTGCGGACCGCCTGCCCCTGCCCGACGTCTTTCGCCGGGATGTAGCGGTGCGCTTCCTCGCAGACGAGCAGGATCGGGCGCTGGGGTTCGCCGCGCGACCATATCGCATAGTCGAAGGTCAGGCGCGACAGCACCGCGACGACGACGCCGGTGATGTCCGAGGGCACCCCCGACACGTCGATGATCGAGATCGGCCGGCCGTCCGACGGCAGGCGGAAGATCTTGCCGAGGAAACCCGCCATCGTGTCCGCGACGAGCATGCCTGAGAACATGAAATTATAGCGCGGGTCGGCGCGCATTTCCTCGATCTTGCCCTTGATCCGCATGAAGGGCGCCGACGAGGTCGCCTTGTCGAGCTTGCCCATCTCGTTCGTGAGGATGCTCAGCAGGTCGGAGAGCAGATAGGGGATCGGCGAGTCGACCGTGAGCTTGGTCATCCCCTCCGCAAGGCGGTTCTTGGTGCGCGCCTGCAGCAGGCATTTGGCGAGAATGTCGCAGTCGGCCTGACGCTCGCGGCCCTGCGCGGTGATGAACACCTCGCAATGTTCCTCGAAGTTCATCAACCAATAGGGAAGCGCGAGATTGTCGACGTCGAACAGCGCGCCCGTGCCCTTGAAAGCGGCTGAATATTCGCCGTGCGGATCGACCATCACGATATGGCCCTGCGGCGCGAGTTCGCAGATCTTGTGGAGGATCAGCGCCGCGCTCGTCGACTTGCCGGTACCTGTCGAGCCGAGCAGCGCGAAATGCTTGCCGAGCATCGCATCGACATAGAGCGAGCCGCGGATGTCGCGGGTCGGATAGATGGTGCCGATCTCGACGTGCGCGCGCTCGTCGGCGGCATAGATTTGCTTGAGATCGTTGCTGGCCGCAGCGAAGACCGGGCTGCCCGGGATCGGGTAGCGCGTCACGCCGCGGCGGAAATTGTGAATGCGTCCGGTGATCTTTTCCTCGTCGCCCTCGCCGAGAAAGTCGATCGTCGCGACGATCAGCCCTTCGCCCTTTTCGTGGAGTTGCTGGTCGCGGATGCTCGCGACGAGCCAGCTATTGCCGACGCGGATCTTGACCTGCGCGCCGACCTGGCCCGCCATGGCAACAGCGGAATCGCTCGATCCCGCAAGCTGGCCGATCGTCGCCGCATCGAGCAGGATGCGCGAGGCCGAACCCGAAATATCGATGACCTCGCCGATCAGCAGGTCGTCGCGGTGATGCGTCACCACCGGCGCAACCGCAGCCGCCGTACCGCCACCGGCCAGCCTGACATGCTGAACGGCCGTCGAATCCCCGGCGGGAAAACCGCCACCCTGCATATCCATATTCAGCCCCGCCTTTTGTGTCCCACGCCCCGCTATCGCAGACGAGGGTAAATAGGCGGTGAACTTAGAGTCAGCGGCGGCGGAAAAGGGCCGACGCGCCGTAGCCGAGCAGCAGCGACAGCGCGACTGCGGTGAGGCCATAGAGGAAGCCATGCCGCTGCGCCGCCAGCGCCACGAAGCGCTCGAAACCCGCCTTGCGGATCTGGACGTCGCGCGAGGCGACCGCGAGCACGCGCCCGCGGCTGATCAGATAGGTTTCGGCGCGATAGGTGCCGACCGGCACGCGCGCCGGCACCGGAATGCGCGCGCGATAGAGCACGCCTTCGCTGATCTCGACCGCGCCCGGGTTTTCATAGAACAGCCCCGACCGGCGGTAGAGGTCGATCAGCCCCGCCTCGAAGCGCGCGAGCTTCTTCGCTTCCGAAAAACCCGCAGGCGACATCGACAGATTGTCGAGCCCCAGTTCGAAGATCGCCGCGGTGCGTTCGTCGACCAGCTTGTCGATCGGCCGCGACGACCCGATCGCATAAAAGCCGGGGGAGGTTCGGAGCCGGATGCTGTTCGCATTGACCCAGATGCCCGCGACGCGCTGCTTCTCGCGCAGCACGATCGGCCGCACCGGGCCTTTCAAAACCACGACAATGTCGGCGCGGTCGTCGGGCAGGCGCTGCCCCGGATAGAGGATCGCGCCGAACAGCAGCAACTCCTCGCCGGTGAAGCTGTACTGGATATCGATCGCGCGGCTCGACACATCGGGGACCAGGCGCGGATCATCGGCGCGCGCCGTCCCGGCGGCAAAAGTCAGCGCCAGCACGCAGGCCAGGGCGCCGAACCGCCTCATTGCACGGTGTAGATTTCTTCGGGGCGGATGAAGAGGTCGACCGCCATACGCAGCGCGACAATCAGCACAATCACCGCGAGTGCCATCCGCAGATATTCGGGCTTCACGCTCTGCGCGAAGCGCGCGCCGATCTGCGCCCCCGTGACGCTGCCGAGCAGCAGCAGCCCCGCGAGCACGAGATCGACCGCGCCCGTCGTCATCGCGTGAACCATCGTCGTCGCGATGGTCACGAACAATATCTGGAACAGCGAGGTGCCGACGACGACCTGCGTCCCCATACCGAGCAGATAGATCATCGCGGGGACCATGATGAAGCCGCCGCCGACGCCGAGCAGCATCGTCAGGATACCGACCGCCATCCCCAGCAGCAGCGGCGCGAGCGGCGAGATATAGAGGCCCGAACGATAGAAGCGCCAGCGCAGCGGCAGGTTGGCAACCATCGGATGGTGCCGCCGCTTGCGCGCCGGCGCTGGCAACCCCGCCCGCATCCGCCGCAGCGCGCCCCACGCTTCGCGCGCCATGATCCCGCCGACCGAACCGAGCAGCACCACATATAATATGTTGATTGCCGTATCGATCTGGCCCCACGCGGTCAGCAGTTCGAACAGTCCGGCGCCGATCAAGGATCCGATGAGGCCGCCCGCGATCAGCACCGCGCCCATGCGGACATCGACCCCGTCGCGCTCGAAATGCGCGAGCGCGCCCGAAACGCTCGCCCCGGTGACCTGCGTCGCCGCCGACGCCGCGGCGACGGTGGGCGGGATGCCGTAGAAGATCAGCAACGGCGTCGTCAGAAAGCCGCCGCCGACGCCGAACATCCCCGACAGGAAACCGACCCCGCCGCCGAGCAGGATGATCACCAGCGCGTTGACCGAGAGATTGGCGACTGGAAGGTAAAGATCCACTGGGTCCTGGCCCTATGCCCCGAAGCGTATTCGCGGCGCAGAACGGCGCCGAGTCCCGGGACCCTAGAGTATTTTTCGGAGCCGGGGAATCGGCTGCGGCAGCTAAATTTCGGCGCCGCCTAAAAGTCGGCGGCCAACGTCAGCGCAAGTCCGCTTTCGGGGCGCGCATCGCCGGCGAGGCGCTGCCGCCAGTCGAGCGCGATCCGGCCGCCCTTGCCGACATCGGGAAGCCTGATCGTCAGTCGCGGCCCGACATCGACGCGCGACGCGCCAGGCTGGATCGCGCCCGCCGCAAGCGCGCCCAGCCGCAGCGGCGCGCGCTCGTCCGCGCCGAGCCGCCGGTCGATGACGATCGCGCCGTCAGCGAAACCGTCACGCCGACGCGCGCCGACGATTCCCGCCTGTGCATAGGCGTCGAGCCGGAAACCCGCGGGCAGCGCGACATCGCCGACCCCGCCAGTCGCCATCACCGCAAGCGCGGTGCGCCCCTCGCGCCCGATCGCCACGCGCTGTTCGACCGCGATGTCGATCGGCAGGCGCGAAACCGGCGCGAAAGCCGCGCCGAACGCGAGTTCGCGCTGCTCCGGCGCGCGCACCGCCATGGTCGCGCGACCGTAAGCGCGGAGGCGTCCGGTGTCGCCGAAACCATAAGCCAGACGCAGGCCGGCCTGCGACCCGCCAAGTTGCCCGGCTTCGGCAATGCCGTCCGGCGCGCCCGCCGGCCCGCCCCGCAGATAGAGCCAGCCGCCGAGCGACCATTTGGCAAGCGGCCGCTGAATCCAGAAGGGCTGACCCTGCCCCGGTTGCCCCTCAGTGCGCGGCAGCGACGACGTCAGCCACGCCGGCGACGCCTTGGGAAGCGCGCCCGCTGCGGCGGGCAGAAGCCGCGCGAGCAGCGCGAGGCGCAGGCGATGCCGATCGGGATCGAAGCCCCCACCTCCCGATGAAATCCTCACCGGCCATTTTCTGACGCTTTCGGTCGCCACGAGCCCCCGCGGAATATTCGGGCCGGAATGAACGGACGGGACCTGTCGGTCCCCGGCGACATGCCAAGCCGCTGCGTCGCTGCTGTCCCAAGAGGCGGGCGCGACGGGGACTGGCGGCAAGACCCAAGGCGCCCGGATCATCTCGGGCGGCGCCGGCATCGCCGGATTCCACGTCATACCGATGCGGAGCAGCACCCAGCCGCCGAGGCACAGCATAAGAAAGCGCAGCGATGCGGCGTCGCGGCCGGTCCTCGGCCCCGGCGATTGCGTCATCATCATCGCGTGGCAGTCCGCCGAACAGGCGTCATCTCACCGCCATCCCAATGCTCGGTCTTTTCCCACAGGACCTCGCCCGAACGCAGCATCCGCCAATAGAGGCCGACGGCGCGGCGCGCGGCCAATATGGCGATGACATTGGCGATAAAGGCGCGCGGGACCGCGAGCAGCGCCTCGCGAAGGCCGTACCAGCGCGCGGTGAACAGGCACCGCATCGCGAGCCGCCACAGCAACAGGATGGCGTTGAGGCCGAAGAACAGGGACATCGCGTCGCTTATCGGCGCGGGGTCCCAGCCCAGCACTGTCTCGCCTGCGAACGCGAGGCCGGTCAGGATCAGGCCTCCATAGGCCGCGAGCAGGACAAGCGCCGCGAGCGGCGAGCGACGGTCGCGCCACAGCATCCAGCGTGCGAGCCACAAGCGCTCCCGCGGAGCATTCGCTCCCGCGCCTCGCATACTCAACCAGCCGAGATGATCCCAGCCGGCGAGCGCGATTCCTACGATCCAGCGCGATTTTTGCCGCACTGCCTTCTCAACCGAACCAGGGAAAGCGCCACGCGACACGATCCGCTCGCCGCCGGGGCTTACCACATCGACAAAACGGGCGCGGAGGCCATAGGCACCGATCAGCATGCCGACCTCATAATCCTCGGTCAGGCTGTCGGCGCGAAAAGGCTGGCCGCCGCGTTCGATCGCGAGCAACGCCAACGCGCTCCGTGTCAGCGCGCAGCCAACCCCGGCCGAAGGCAACGCGACCCCGAGGCGCGAGCGCAGCGCCAGTTCCTTGCCGTGCGCCTCGGCAAATTCGTCGCCATAATGGCCGCCGATCCAGCGCGATCCGCTGGTGACGAGCGGCACGACCGGAATCTGCACCATCGCATGATCGGTAAGATGCGCGCGATAGAGCCCGATCTCTTCAGCATGGACATGATCCTCGGCATCGTGAAGGACCACCGCGGCGAAGCGCATCTCCTCGGCGCGCTCATCCTCGCCGAGCGCCGCCCAAAGCCGGTTGAGATTGTCGCCCTTCGTCGTCGGCCCGTCACGATGGCTGATGACCAGCCGCAACCGCGGATCGCGCGCGACGAGCGGCGAGACCGAAAAGAGCGTCGCGACGTCGTTGGGATAACAACCGACATAAAGGCGGACGTCCTCGCCGCCCCATGCCGCGAGCATCCGGGCAAGCGTCGCGCCGAGGACGCGCGCCTCGTCCCAGGCCGGAACGAAGACCGCAAAGCGTCCTGCCAGTGGCCTTGTTTCGTTCGATGGATCGGAGCAACCCGCATTCCGCCGGCTCAGCCACAAAAGATCGAACAGCAGATCGTCGATTCCGATCAGCAGAATCCCGACCGATGCGAACAGCATCAGCTCGTGGCCGGCATTCTGGACCAGCCATTGCGATGCGGACGACAGCTCCACCTGCTTGCCCCGCTCCCCTGTGCGGCCCCGCCGCGATCGAATCTTGGGTAAGGCGATGTTATTTTTTGTAAAGAGTGACGCCCGGCCGCGCCCGCGCTACTACCGCGGCTCTGCTTTCCGTCGAAACAGGCCTTTCATACGCGTTATGTCCAGCAATTCCGCCCCCCGCTCCGCCCTGCGCGACTTTCTCGCCAGCGAAAGCGCCGGCGGCATGCTGCTCATTTTCGCAGCCATATTGGCGATGATTGTCGCGAATTCGCCCTTCGGCGAAACCTATCACCATCTGATCCACGCGGTGACCGGGCCGGTGCTCAGCGACAAGCTGGGGCCGATGACGGTGCATCTGTGGGTCAACGACGGGCTGATGGCGATCTTCTTCCTGCTCGTCGGGCTGGAGATCAAACGCGAGTTCGTCGACGGGCGCCTTGCAAGCTGGGACCGCCGGTTGCTGCCGATGATTGCGGCGGCGGCGGGGATGGCGGCACCCGCGCTGCTCTACATGCTTTTCGCGGGCGGAACCGCAGGGTTGGCACAAGGCTGGGCGATCCCCGCGGCAACCGACATCGCCTTCGCGATGGGGGTGCTCGCGCTCCTCGGCAAGCGCGCACCGACATCGCTCAAGCTGTTTCTCGTCACCGTCGCGATCGTCGACGACATGGGCGCGGTGGCGATCATCGCGCTTTTCTACACCGCGAAGATCAATCTCGCCGCGCTCGGCGCCGCGGCCGTGCTGCTCGCAGTCATGGGCGCGATGAACCGCTATGGCGTGAAGAGCCTCACCCTCTATCTGCTGCTGTTCGCGATCCTCTGGTACGCGATGCTCCTGTCGGGCGTCCATGCGACGATCGCGGGGGTGCTCGCGGCGATGACGATCCCGCTCGAGCGCACCCCCGGCGCGCCCGACAGCGCGACTTCGCCGCTCCACCGGCTCGAGCACGGTCTTCATCCATGGGTCGCCTTTGCGATCGTCCCGCTGTTCGGTTTCGCCAACGCCGGGGTCGATATTCGCGGGATCACCGCCGAGCAATTGCTCGCGCCCCTGCCGCTCGGCATCGCGGCGGGGCTGTTCGTCGGCAAGCAGATCGGCATTTTCGGCAGCGTCTGGCTGGCGGTGAAGCTCGGCATTGCCGGGCGGCTGCGCGGCGCGACCTGGCTGCAGGTTTATGGCGTCGCGATCCTCTGCGGCATCGGCTTCACGATGAGCCTGTTCATCGGCGGCCTCGCCTTTCCGGGCGATGCGCTCCTGATCGAGGAGGCGAAAATCGGTATCCTGATGGGGTCGCTCGCCGCCGCGCTCGCGGGCTTCGCGCTGCTGCGTTTCGCGCCCTTGCATCCGCAGCATGACGCGAGCGAAGGCGAGACCGATACGGAGATTGCGCGCGACGGCGATGTCCGCGATACGTCGGACGCCAAACCCGCCTGAAGGTCCGATGCGACACGCTTTCCTTCTCCTGCTGTCCTGCGCGCTCGCCGGTTGCGCGGCAAACCCGCCGCCGACGCCTTCCACCGCTGACGGCGTTGTGACGCTCGACGTCCGCCGCACCGCAGCGCCGAGCCCGGCACTCGGCGACATCGCGAACGACTATGTCCGGCTGAGCCTCGAAATCGGGACGCACGAGGACGGCTATATCGATGCCTATTACGGGCCCGCCGATGTAAAGGCGGCCGCCGAAGCCGCGCCGCGCGACAAGCCCGCGTTGCTCGCCGCAACGCGCGATCTCATGGCGCGCCTCGATCTCGCGGCGCGGCGCATAACCGATCCGATGGAACGCCGCCGCGCTATTTCTCTGCGCGCCCAGCTCCGCGCCGCCGAAACGCGACTTTTGATGATGCAGGGTACGCGCTTCGCCTTCGCCGACGAAGCGGAGCGCTTGTTCGGTGTTCGGCCCCGATTGAAACCGCTTGCCAGCTATGATGCCGACCTCGCAAAGGTCGAGGCGCTGGTCCCGGGTAGTGGCCCCCTCCCGACACGCGTCGAGACCTTTCTCGACCGTTTCACCATCCCGAAGGACCGGCTGCAAAAGGTCTTCGACGCGGCGATCGCGCGCTGCCGCGGCCGCAGCGCGGCGCATATCGCGATGCCCGCGGACGAGAGTTTCCGTCTGGAGTTCGTCACCGGCAAGAGCTGGAGCGGCTATAATTATTATCAGGGCGGCTATCACAGCCTGATCCAGGTCAACACCGACCTGCCGATCCGCCTGTCGCGCGCGATCGACCTCGGCTGCCACGAAGGCTATCCGGGACATCATCTGCTCAACATGAAGCTCGAGGAACTGCTCACCAAAGGGCGCGGCTGGACCGAGTTCGCGGTCTATCCGCTCTACAGCCCGCAAAGCCTGATCGCCGAGGGCAGCGCCAATTACGGCATCGACCTCGCCTTTCCCGGCGCAAGCCGCGCCGATACCGAACGCGACGTGCTGATGCCGCTTGCCGAGATTCCGGTGCCGTCCGACGATCGCTATTGGCAGCTGCTCGATGCGATCAAGGCGCTGCAGGGCGCGCGGCTGACGATCGCGCAGCAATATCTCGACGGCGCGATCGACCGGGCGACGGCGGTGGCGATGACGCAGAAATACCTGCTGATGTCCCCCGAGCGCGCCGACCAGTCGGTGCGCTTCGCCGAACAATATCGCAGCTATGTGATCAATTACGGGCTCGGCGAGGCGATGGTTCGCGGCTATATCGAACGCGGCAAACCCGACCGGGACGAGATGTGGCGGCGTATGGCGAAGATCCTCAGCGAACCGACGCTGCCGGCGGACCTGCTCCGCCGGTGACGGCGCGCGCCGCCCTCCTCTGGCTCGGCCAGGCCGGTTCGCCCCGGCGCCCTCCCGCAGGCGTGGCGCCGCGCGGCTGACGAACCGGCGTGCTCCTGCGCGCCGCCCGTCATCCGTGTACCCAAGCCAAAGGGAGCAAAGCCATGCTCGACAAGAAAGACCTGCACCGCCGCATCGAGACGCCCGACATGAAGGATTATGGCGTCTATCTCGCGGTCGACCGCCTGCTCGATTGCCAGAAGCCGCTTGCCGACCTCTGCACCGCCGACGAGCTTCAGTTCCAGATCGTCCATCAGGTCGAGGAATTGTGGATGAAGCTGATCGCCTTCACCCTCGGCGAGATCGACGAGCATATGGCGGCACGCGAGTCGATGCGCGTCCTCACCCTCTTCGACCGCGTCAATCGCATCATGAAGCTGATGACGGGGCAGCTCTCGCTGCTCGAGACGATGAGCCCCTTCGACTATCAATCGATCCGCCTCCAGCTCGGCAACGGGTCGGGGCAGGAAAGCCCCGGCTTCCAGACCCTGCTGACGCTGCCGCAACCTTTGTGGGAGCGGTTCAAGGCCGTCTATCTCGAACCCGCCGGCCGCACGATCGCCGACGTTTACGACACCGGCTACCGGCACGACGAGATCTATATGGTCGCCGAGGCGCTAATCGAGTTCGACGAGCAGTTCCAGATCTTCCGCGCGCTCCACATCTATCTGATCCACCGCTCGATCGGCATGGGATCGAAGTCGCTGAAGGGCCGCCCGGTCGAACTGCTCAACGCGGGGACCCGGCACCGCTTCTTTCCCGAGCTTTGGGATATCCGCGCCGAGATGACCGACCGCTGGGGCGCCGAATATGGCGTGAAGCGCGCCAGCATCAGCGGTCAATCGGCCGCCGGGCACGGGAGCGGACTGTGACCGCCGCGCTGCTGCCGGAAGCGGTCCGCGACCGCTTTCACCTGCCCCCCGATGCCGTTTACCTGAAAAGCCATAGCGTCGGCTGTCAGCCACGGGCGGCGGAGGCATCGCTGCGCGACCGGCTGCTGACGCCGTGGCGCGAAACCGGCGAGGCGTGGCCGCAGTGGCTCGACGCCATCGACGCATGGCGCGCGGCGCTCGGCGGACTGATCGAGGTCGAGGCGCGCGACCTCTGCCCCGCGACCAACGTCAGCGCGGGGCTGTCGCGCTATCTCTCGGCGCTCGGGACAGCAACCGGCCGCCGCACCATCCTGCTCGCGCCGAGCGCCTTTCCGACGATCGGCTATGTCGCAAGCGGGCTCGCGGCGGCGGGATGGAAGACTCGCTACCTACCGGATGGTGCCGACGTTCGCGGCCCCGCCAACTGGGCGGCGGCGCTCGACGGTGATGTCGCGCTCGTCATCGCCATGCACGTCAGCTCGAACAGCGGCGCGCTCACCGACATCGCGGCGGTCGCGGCGGCAGCGAAGGCGGCAGGGGCGCGCTGCATCGCCGATTGCGCGCAGTCGGTCGGAGTCGTCCCCGTCGCGCCGGCGGCATGGGGCGTCGACGCCGTGCTCGGCACCAGCGTCAAATGGCTGTGCGGCGGCCCCGGCGCGGCGTGGCTGTGGGTTGCGCCGCACGACCGCACCGCGCTCGACCCGATGGAGCGCGGCTGGTGGAGCCACGACAATCCGTTCGAGATGGACATCGCCGACTTCCGCTACGCCCCCGACGCGCGGCGCTGGTGGGGCGGCACCCCCGACGTCGCGCCGTTCATCCTGTCGACGGCGGGGATTGCCGAGATTTCGGCGATCGGCGTGGACAATATCCGGACGCACAACCGCGCTTTGCAGGCGATGCTGCGCGCCGCGCTCGAACCCCGGACGCCGGGGTGGCGCTGGCCGGTCGGCGACATCGGCGGAACGCTCTGCATCGATACCGCCGCCGACCAGCCGCGCGTCGCCGACGCGCTTGATCGGCACAATCTTCGCGCCGACTTTCGCGGCACGGTGCTGCGCCTGTCGTTTCACGCCTACAACGGGGCCGCAGATGTCGAGGCCGTTATCCGGGCATTTGACACCTCGGATTGAAACTGTGTGCTCCCGCGAAGGCAGGAGCCCATCACCCGTCGTTTTCGTCCGAAACCTTCGGAGATGGGTCCCCGCCTTCGCGGGGACACGTCCCATTTACCAGAAATATTGAGTTTTTGCCCTATTCCGCCGCGATCGCCAGTTCGACGCGCTGCGGGCCGCGGATCACGCCGCCGGGGGTCGGGCCCTGCATCGCGCCGTCCCGGAAGGTGACGACGCCCGACTTGATCGTCGCGACATAGCCATCGGCCTTCTGCAGCAGCCGCTTGCCGCCCGCGGGCAGGTCGAAGGCGAGCCACGGCTTGCCGAGCTTCAGCGCCTCCATGTCGATGATGTTGAGGTCGGCAAGATAGCCCGGCGCGAGGACGCCGCGATCCTCCAGCCCATAGAGCATCGCGGTGTCGCGGCACTGGCGCTTGATCGCCGTCTCGAGCGCGATGCGGTGCCCCGCGCGGTCGCGCACCCAATGCTGGAGCATGAAGGTCGGCGAGGCGGCGTCGCAGATCGTTCCGCAATGCGCGCCGCCGTCGGACAGGCTGTTCACCGTATCGTCCGAGGCCTGCAGATCCTCGAGGAAATTGAGGTTGCCGTCGCGGTAGTTCAAGATCGGGAAATAGATGAAGCCCTTGCCGTCGTCCTTCATCAGGAGGTCATAGGCATATTCGGCGGGCGTCATACCCGCCGCCGCGGCGCGCGCGGCGATGCTTTCGTCCATCCGCGGTTCGTAGTTGAAATCGGGGTCCATCTCGAAATGGACCGGCCAGCCCTCGGCGACCGCCATCAGGAAGTCGATGATGTCGCTTTCGGGATAGACGTTGGCTTCCTGAGTCATACGCGCCCGGAAGGCCGGGTCCTTCAGCTTCGCGAGCTGCTGCTCCCATGGCAGCGCCTCGATCTCGACCCACGCCGGCTTGAAGCGGAAGGGATGGATGGTGCCCTGCCACGCCATGATGACGCCGTTGCCGCGCAGCGCGATCTGCGCGACGATGTTCGCACCGGTCGCATTCTGTTTGCGCATCTCCGAAATCTGTTCCTCGAGCGGCAGCTCCTTGGCGATCGACTGGAGCGCGGCGAAGGTCACCGGCAGGCCGGTTTCGCGGCTCAAATCGCCCATCCACTGAAACTCGTTCCATTCGCGCTTCATGTCGCTCGCCATTTCGAACACGCCATAGCCGACGCGGCCCATCGCGCGGCCGATCGCGATCAGCTCCTCGGCGGTCGCGGTAGTGCCGGGAACGAGTTCGCCGTCGACCGATTTATGGAGCACGGTGCGGCTGGTCGAGAAGCCGAGCGCGCCTGCGCGCACGCCTTCCTCGACGATGCGCGACATTTCGGCGATGTCGGCGTCGGTCGGGATCGCGCCGGGCTTTTCGCGGTCGCCTAGCACATAGGCGCGCACCGCGCCGTGCGGGACGTGGCACGCGACATCGACGGTGCGCGGCAGCTTTTCGAGCGCGTCCATATATTCGGGGAAGGTCTCCCAATCCCACGTCATGCCCTCGGCAAGCGCGGTGCCGGGGATGTCCTCGACACCCTCCATCAACGAAATCAGCCAGTCGTGGCGGTCGGGCTTGGCGGGGGCAAAGCCGACGCCGCAATTGCCCATGACGACGGTGGTGACGCCGTGCCAGCTCGACGGCGCCATTTCGGCGTCCCATGTCGCCTGCCCGTCATAATGGGTGTGGACGTCGACGAAGCCGGGAGTAACGATCCTGCCGCCGGCGTCGATCTCCTCGCGCCCCGCCCCGAGGTTCTGGCCGACCGCGATGATGCGGTCGCCCTCGACCGCGACGTCCGCGACGAAGGGCTTGCCGCCCGAACCATCGACGACCGTGCCGCCGCGAATCACCAGATCATGCATGTCCGCTCTCCCGATTATTTCGTTTCAGGACAAAACCTATCATGGATTGCCGATATGCCAAGCGCTTTGGCCAAGGCCTTAAAGCGACAAAAGACACGTATCGGCGCATCCTTTTTGTCTCCTTTGTCGCTTTAGGCCTCCGTATCGTCATTGCGAGCGAAGCGAAGCAATCCAGAGTTGCGCGAGGCTGCCCTGGATTGCTTCGCTTCGCTCGCAATGACGAGTGGCCGATAGATGCTGGCACGGCGGGATGATGTAGGAAAGCCCCGAAACCTCCTTCCTGCGCGAATATGCGCGCGAACACCATCGCAAGACGCTATGGTGGCGCATCAAACAATTGGGAGTCGATGCCATGATCCGCCCGCTGACCCTCGCCCTGCTGCTCGCCGTCGCCGCTCCGCCGGTCGCCGCGAAGCAAGCGCCCGCGCCCGATTACAAGGCCGCGCTCGCCGATCCGGCGCGCCCCGCCGCCGACCGCGAGCGCGACGCCGCGCGCAAGCCCGCCGAACTGCTCGCCTTCGCGGGGGTTAAACCGGGACAGGCAGTCGGCGATTATGTGATGGGCGGCGGCTACCTGACCCGCATCCTTGCCGGCGCGGTCGGGCCGAAGGGCAAGGTCTATGCCTTCCAGCCCGCCGAATTCATCAAGTTCAAGGCGCAATATGGCGAGGATCAGGCCGCGATCGACGCCGCTTACGCCAATGTCGATGCGGTCGCCGGGCCGTTCGCGGCGCCGGCCTTTCCGGTGCCGCTCGACACGATCATCACCGTACAGAATTTCCACGACCTCTATCTGAAGCCCTTTCCCGAAGGCACCGGCGACAAGGCGAGCGCGGCGCTGTTCGCGGCGTTGAAGCCCGGCGGGACGCTGGTCGTCGTCGATCATAGCGCCGCCGACGGCAGCGGCACGACGCTCTCCGACAGCCTGCACCGGATCGACAAGGCGGCGGTCGTCGCCGCGCTGACCAAGGCGGGGTTCAAGCTGGAAGCGGAGAGCGACCTTTACAAGCGCCCCGACGACCCGCGCACCGCGAACGTCTTCGACCCCGCGATCCGCGGCAAGACCGACCAGTTCACGCTGCGCTTCCGCAAACCGCGCTGAGCCGCTAGGGCGGCGCGATGAGCAACGACGACGAAGACTATGTCTATGACGAGGCGAGCGGCGAATGGCTGTCCGCCAGCGAAGCGCGCGAGCGGGCGGCGGCGGCCAATGCGCTTCCGCAAGCGAAGGATGCGGTCGGTAATGTGCTGAGCGACGGCGACTCGGTCGTCCTCATCAAGGATCTGCCGGTGAAGGGCGCGGGGCAGACGCTGAAGGTCGGCACCGTCATCAAGTCGATCCGGCTGACCGCCGATCCCGAGGAGATCGACTGCCGCTACGAGGGGATCAAGGGGCTGGTGCTGCGCACGGAGTTCGTGCGCAAGCGTTAGAGTCGTGCCTTTTTTGTCGTGTGTCCCCGCCCTTCGACGCCGCCTGCGGCGGCGCTCAGGATAAACTGCCCCTTCGGGGCAGGCGGGGACCCATCTCCGGTCGGTTCCAGTTTGCACCTTTCGATGATGGACCCCCGCCTTCGCGGGGGAACACCACCTTTATATATAACCCTCAGATCTTCCCCAGTGTCTCCCGGCGCGGCCCCATGTAGCCGAAGAGGTAAGCCGCCACTTTCCGCATCTGAATCTCCTCCGCCCCTTCGGTGATCCGGTAGCGGCGGTGGTGGCGGTAGATATGCTCGAAGGGCTTGTGGCGCGAATAGCCGATGCCGCCATGCACCTGCATCGCGCGGTCGGCGGCTTCGCAGCAGAGGCGGTTCGCCCAGTAGTTGCACATGCTGACCTTGTCCGACAGCGTGCGCTCGATTTCCTTGTGCGGGGTGTTGTCCATGTCCCACGCGGTCTTGCGGATGAGGAGGCGGAGCATCTCGGCCTGCGTCGCGAGTTCGACGAGCGGGAACTGGATCGCCTGATTCTTCGCCAGCGCCTCGCCGAAGGGCTTGCGCTCGCGGGCGTAGCGCACGCTTTCCTCGATGCAGTAGACCGCGGCGCCGAGCGATGACGCCGCCTGCCGGATGCGGTTCTGGTGGACGAAGCTCTGCGCGATCGACAGCCCGCCATCGACCGGCCCGAGCCGCGCGCTGTCGGGCACCCAGACGTCGGTGAAGCTGACGCGCGGATGGTCGGTCGGCATGTTGAAGGTCCAGAGATATTCCTCGATCACGAGGCCCGGTGTCGGGTTCGGAACGAGCAGGCAGGTAATGCCCTTCGCGTCGCCGTCTTCGCCGCTGGTGCGGCAGAAGGTGGCGCAATGCGAGGCGACATGCATTCCCGTCGTCCACATCTTCGCGCCGTTGATCAGCCAGCCATCGACGCCGTCGCGGCTCTCGCGCACGGCGCGCGTTTCCATATGCGTCGCGTCCGATCCATGGTCGGGCTCGGTCAGACCGAAGGCGGTGCGGCGCTTGCCCTCGAACCCGCCGAGGATGAATTCCTGCTTCTGCTCCTCGCTCGTCGCGAACTGTTCGAACATTTCGACGAAGGGGAAGTTGCCGACGATGCTGTGCTCGTTCTGCAAATCATTGTGGAGGCCGAGGCCCTTGGCGGCAAAATGTTCGCGGATCACCGCCATCCACAGGTTCGACCCATCCTTGCCGCCATATTTCTTCGGCGCCGAAAAGCGCCAGTGGCCCGCGGCGTCGGCCTTGCGCGTCGCCTGTTTGAGCAGCGCTTCCCATTCGTGGCGCGGCAGGCCCTGATTGTCCCAGTCGGTGCGGCTATGCTCGCGGCGATGGTCGAAGAAGCGGATATTGTCGTCGGCCAGTTCGAGCGGCCTGATCTCGGCCGCAATGAAGGCGTCGAGTTCGTCCAGATAGGCCTGCAGATCGGCCGGAACCGCGAAATCCATGTCTCTCTCCCCTTGATCTATCCACGCCACTCGGCGCGCGCCGCCGCGAGCGCGGCATATTTCGGGCTGTCGATCGCGCATTTGTCGAGCACCGCGCGGCGAAGTTTCGCGAGCAGTCCCGGTTCGGCGAGCGTCTTTTCGCCCGCCAGCAACGCGCCCGCGAGCGCCCTGTCCTCGGCGCGCGTTCCGGCCTCGAGATCGCGCATCACGATGCCGAGCGCGTTCATCGCGACGACCGCCTCGAACTTGGCGTGACCCTCAGCCTTGGGCTTGATCGCGCCTTCGATCCAGTCGCGCACCGCCTGCACCATTTCGCGGTTGGTCGGCTCGCCCTTCGGTGTGGGCGCGCGATCGGTGGGCAGCGGCAAAGCGCGTTGCCTCTCCGCCTCGGGCGCCTCTTCCTCAAGAAGCCGGATCAGGTCGAGTTCCTGCTCGGCGGTGCGCCGCCCGACGACGACGCGCTCGACCGTCGTGTCGGCGCCGCTCCGCCACGCCTGCCCCATCTGCAGGCAGCCGAGCGCCCACCACAGCGTCCGGTAGACGAGCCAGAAGCGGAAGCGGTCGCGATCGACCGAACGCCCGCCTGCGGCTTCATAGGCGGCGAAATAATCCTCGAGGTTGCCGACACCGAAGGCGGGCTTGTCGAGCCGGCCGAAGCGCCAGACGGTCATGCAACCGAACGCCAGATCCTCATGCGCGTCGCCGAGGTGCGCGAGTTCCCAGTCGAGCACCGCGGCCAGGCCGTCCGTGTCGACCATCACATTGCCCATGCGATAATCGCCGTGGACGAGCACCGGATCGGCGGGTGCGGGCAGATGATCCTCGCACCACCCGATCGCGAGCGCGATCGCCGGCCGGTCGCCGCCATAGGACAGGAATCGTGCCTTGAGTTCGGCGAGGGCTTCGGCGGTGTCCATCACCGGGATGCCTTCGGGAATCGCCGCGCGGGGCAAGGCATGGATGCGTGCCAGCTCGCGGCCAAGATCGGCGACGAGCGAGGGCGGCGGATCGGGGAGAATCTTCGCGGGACTCACCTCGGCGATCACGCGGCGCATGACATAACCCGTGCCGATGCCGTCGGCGTCGGCGAGTACGCCGACGACTTCGGGCGCCTTCACTCCGCCCGCGTGCGCCGCCCTGACCAGCGCCGCCTCGACCGGGTGGCCATAGGGCCGCCCCTCCATATACTCGGCCGACGGCGCGCGGCGGAGGACATAGGCTGCTCCCGCCCAGTCGAACGCCCAGCTTTCCATGTTGGCGCCGCCCGACAGGCGGACGAGCCCGGCAAGCGCGCCCGGTCCGGCGGTGCGCGTCATGAAGGCGGAAAGCGGTGTGGAGAGATCGGCCATTACTTAATCATGCTAAGTATTTTTCGAGGCCGCAAGCCCGTAATCGCGTCAGGGGCGAGCGAGCGCAGGATTCCTCCGTCAGCCCGCGCGTTCGCGGCCTCGCGCGATCACAGCGAGGCGTCGCGCTTCGACTTCGTCGGCGCTTACGCAGCTGTTCGCCGCCTTCGAGCGCTCCCGTTCGAGCGCAAGCGCGTCGGCGAAAGGCAGTCCATAGCCGTCGTCTATCAGCTTCTTGTAGCTTCGCACCATGGCCGGATCTGCGCTCGCAATATCGCGCGCCAGCGCGCGCGCCGCGGGGAGCAGTTCATCGGGTGCGACGACGCGATTGACGAGACCCCAGTCGCGCGCGGCCTCGGCGCCGAGGAAATTTCCGGTCAGCGACAATTCCTTGGCGCGGCCGAGCCCGACGATGCGCGACAATTTCTGCGACAGGCCCCAGCCGGGCATGATGCCGACGCGCGCATGGGTGTCGGCGAAGCGCGCATTGGTCGAGGCGATCAACAGGTCGCACGCCAGCGCAACCTCGAACCCGCCGGTGATCGCGACCCCGTTGATCGCGCCGATCACCGGCTGCGGGCAGAGTTCGATCGCCCGCACCGGATTTTCATCCGCCGTATCGGCATTGGCGGCGCCGAGGTTGCCGGTATCCGCGCCGAGTTCCTTGAGGTCGAGCCCGGCGGTGAACGCCCGTTCGCCCGCGCCGGTGAGGATGATCGCGCGCACGCTTTCATCGGCCGCGAGCGCCCGCATCGCGGTGGCGAGTTCCGCTCGCAGCGCCCGCGACAGCGCGTTCATCGCTTCGGGCCGATTGAGGGTGACGGTGACGACGGCATCGTCGCGCGAGACAAGGACAAGAGACATCTGCTTCTCCAGAACGAAAAAGGGCGGTCCCGCAGAACCGCCCTTTCGATTGTCATGTCGTGAAGACCAAGGCTCAAATCTTACCGGTGAGCTCCGGAACGGCGTTGAAGAGGTCGGCGACGAGGCCGAGGTCGGCGACCTGGAAGATCGGGGCGTCCTCATCCTTGTTGATTGCGACGATCGTCTTCGAGTCCTTCATCCCGGCGAGATGCTGGATCGCGCCCGAGATGCCGATCGCGAAATAGACCTCCGGCGCGACGATCTTGCCGGTCTGGCCGACCTGATAGTCGTTGGGGACATAGCCCGCGTCGACCGCGGCGCGGCTGGCACCGAGCGCGGCGCCGAGCTTGTCGGCGAGCGGGACGATCACTTCCTGATATTTCTCGGATGAGCCCAGCGCGCGGCCGCCCGACACGATGATCTTCGCCGAGGTGAGCTCGGGACGGTCCTGCTTGGCGATTTCGGCGCCGACAAAGCTCGAGATGCCGGCGTCGCCGCCTGCACTCACGGCTTCCACGGTGCCCGAGCCGCCGGTGCTGGCGGCCTTCTCGAAGGCCGTGCCGCGAATGGTCAGGACCAGCTTCGGATCGCTGCTCTCGACGGTCGCGATCGCATTGCCCGCATAGATCGGACGGGTGAAGGTCTTCGGACCCTCGACCGACAGAATCTCGCTGATCTGCATCACGTCGAGCAAGGCGGCGACGCGCGGCGCGACATTCTTGCCGGTGGTGGTCGCGGGCACGACGAACGCGTCGTGGCTGGCCATCAGGTCGGCGACGAGCGGCGCGATATTCTCGGGCAGATTGTGACCGAAGGCGGCATTGTCGGCGACATGCACCTTCTGCACGCCCGCGATCTGCGCGGCAGCCTTTGCGACGCCATCGACGCCGCTACCCGCGACGAGCAGATGAACCTCGCCGAGCTTCGACGCGGCGGTCACCGCGGCGAGCGTGGCATCCTTGACGGCGCTGCCGTCATGTTCGACCCAAACGAGCGTTTTCATGAATGCACTCCCATCGCCTTCAGCTTGGCAACCAGTTCATCGACATCGGCGACCTTGACGCCGGCCGAGCGGACGGGCGGTTCCGACACCTTGACCGTCTTGACGCGCGGGGTCGTGTCAACGCCGTAATCGGCGGGCGACTTCACATCGAGCGGCTTCGACTTCGCCTTCATGATGTTCGGCAGCGAGGCATAGCGCGGCTCGTTCAGACGAAGGTCGGTGGTAACGATCGCGGGGAGCTTCAGCTTCACCGTTTCCAGACCGCCGTCGACTTCGCGCGTGACGCTGACATGATCGCCTTCGACGTTGACCGCGCTGGCGAAGGTGCCCTGCGCCCAGCCGGTGAGCGCGGCGAGCATCTGGCCGGTCTGGTTGTTGTCGCCGTCGATCGCCTGCTTGCCGAGGATCACCAGACCCGGCGCTTCAGCGTCGGCAATCGCCTTGAAGATCTTCGCGAGCGCCAGCGGTTCGACTTCGTCGTCGGTCTGGACGAGGATCGCGCGGTCGGCGCCCATCGCGAGCGCGGTGCGCAGCGTTTCCTGTGCCTTCGCCGGACCAACGCTCACCGCAACAACCTCGGTCGCGACGCCTTTTTCCTTCAGGCGGATCGCTTCCTCGACGCCGATCTCGTCGAACGGGTTCATCGACATCTTCACATTCGCCAGGTCAACGCCCGTGCCGTCGGCCTTCACCCGCGGCTTCACGTTGTAATCAAGCACCCGCTTCACGGGGACGAGGATTTTCATGAGACAAAAGCTCCTCTCGAAAAATTGTGCACTGCGCCATAATTGGCGTTTACGTAAACGTCAACCTTGCAGTCCCCACGAACCCCTTCTCCCTCGAGGGGAGAAGGATAGGGAGCCTTATCGCCGCAGGCGATTAGGCGGACTTGGATGAGGGTGAGCGGCGCCTTGGCGCCGCGCGAGCCTGCGGCTCGCAACCCCTC
>NZ_JAYSAH010000026.1:0-21825 GCF_041916015.1 Sphingopyxis sp.
GCGCTGCGCGCGCCTCCGGTCGGGCTACGCCCGCCCTCCGCCGCACGCAGCGCAAGGCCATCTTCAACAAACCAACATCATATCCGAAAAGGGGTCCCTCTTCGACGCCGATCGGGGGTCCCTTTTGAACGCCGTTTGACAGTCGTTGGGCGCGCATATCCGGACTCGTCGCCTCAGGCCCGCTCGTATCAACCTACTTTTGAGGCAGTCGATCGCAAATTCTCATTTCAGCGCAAAATGGCTCCCCGAAGCGCATGCAATCAGGCAAGAATTTGGAGGTATTTTCTAGCTTAGACCCATCAATACCGAGCAATATTAAATACTTATAAAACGCTGCGCCGACCTGCCGCCCCAGCCAGCCGGTGTTCGAGCGAGTGGTTTTCCGGTGGCTTCGACAGATCATCTTCGTGCGTCGCTCGCCGCGTTCGTTGCACGACCCGACAATATGGCGTTGGGAAGAATGTCGCGAGATGTGACACGGGCGATCCTCGCCGTTCGACAGGAGCCTTGCATGTCCAAGCCTTTCGGCCCGCTCGCCACGTTGTGCCTCGCCGGCGCGGCGCTGCTCGCCGGCTCGGCGGCAGCAGCGCAGGAGGCGCTGCCCGCCGCCTCGCTCGCCCCCGGCACCAAAGTTTACGATCAGAATGGCGAAGAGGTCGGAAAGATCGTGAGGGTGTCGGGTGACAGGATAGCGGTATCGATCGACGGCAACGGGCTGGTGGTCCCGAAAAACGCCTTTGTGAAAGGCGTGAAGGGCCCGGCGCTGAAAGCCCCCAAGGCGAAGATCGTCGCGGTGCTGAGGCAGGCCGAGGCGGATGCGGCGGCGGTCGACGGGGCACTGAAGCCGGGCGCGGAGGTGCGCAGCGCCGACGGCTCCGCGATCCTCGGCAAGGTCACGGCCATGGCGCCGCAGGGTGCGGTGCTGGCGACCCGTGCCGGCAATATCACCATGCCGCGCGCCGCCTTCTTCCTGTCGGATAAGGGGCTGGCGGTGAAGGTCAATGAAAAGCAGTTCATCGAGGGCGTGAAGGCGGCGCGGGCACAGAAGAAGGGCGGTTGATCGCGCCCGTTTCGCTGGCTTGCTGAAAAATCACCGAGGTCGCCGGGGCGCGATCACGATTCATCGAACATGATATGCGAACGCCGACATCATCGCGGCGCGCGGGACGCTGGGGCGCTGGTCGCGGCCGGGCATTATACTGACATGTGCGATCGTTTTGAGCTTGCGGGCTAATTTCTGTGCCGCGAGCGTGGGTGGAATGGCTGCTGCCGTCGGATAGAGATTATATCGAAACGATATAGAGAGCCATGGTAATATTATTATTCTTATAGACCTCGGCCTATCATTTTCTGCCTTGATCGCATCGCCGTGAGCAAGCTCCGGTGCACGATCGGGGGATCGTAAAGAGGGGTTGGGACATGAGATCATTTTCGCGCAAGGGCCGGGCGTTGCTCCTTCTGGGGGCGGTGTCGGCGCTGACCATGCCCGAACTGGCGTTGGCGCAGGAGGCTCCGGCTACCGACAATGGCGGGCTGCAGGATATTGTCGTTACCGCGCGCAAGCGTGAGGAAAGCCTCCAGTCGGCGCCGCTATCGGTCGCGGCGTTCAGCGGCGACGCGCTCGCAAAATCGGGGATCGACGAATTCTCCGAAATCGCGAGCCGTGTTCCGGGCTTTACGCTCAACCCCGACAATATCTCCGAACCCAATATCTTCCTGCGCGGGATCGGGACCGACATCGAAAGCGCGGCGTCGAACCCGGCGATCGGCTTCTTCCTCAACGACGTCTATCTGTCGCGCGCGCAGGGCACGGCGATCGAGCTGTTCGACCTCGAGCGCGTCGAGATCGTGCGCGGGCCGCAGGGCACGCTCTATGGCAAGAATGTCGTCGGCGGCGCGATCAACTTCATCACCCGCAAGCCGACCGACGAATTCCGCGCCGGCGCCGAGGCGGGGATCGGCAATTACGGCAGCTTCGACGTCAAGGCGAATGTGTCGGGCGGGATCGGCGAAGGCCTGTCGGGCAGCATCGCGGCGAGCGCGCGGCACCACGACGGCTATGCCCGCAACACTTATACGGGCAATGATGTCGAGGATCTCGACGCCTATGGGGTGATGGCGCAGCTTCGTTACCAGCCCGATGACCGGCTCGACATCCTGCTCACCGGCGACCTGACGCGGCGGCGTGGCGGCGGCAAATGGGTCGATATCCAGACCCCGTCGGATCATAATATTCCCTTCGTGAACCCCGAGCGCCGTAGCGGTCCGAACAATATCGACGGCAAGCAGGACGCCGACCTCGGCGGCGTCCACCTTAGCGCCAATTACGACACCGGCGCCGGTACGCTTACCTCGGTGACCGCGTACCGCGAGGGCAAGTTCGCTTCGCTCAACAACGACGCGGGCAGCTTCATCGATTTCACGAAGATGATCTATGGCACCGATGGCCGGATCGATTTCGGCGCGATCGACCATTCGCTGTTCAACGACGATTATTACATCAACGACAAGGAGGAGAAAGCGAAGAGCTTTTCGCAGGATCTGCGCTTCCGTTCCGACCTCGACGGGCCGTTCAACTTCCTCGCGGGACTCTTCTACCAGCATGAGTCGGTCGATCGCACCGAGATCGCCGATTATATCTTCGTCGAATTCTATGCGCAGGGGAAGGAGATCGCGGAGACGCGGCTCAAGAGCGACACCTGGGCAGCCTTTGCCGAGGGCACCTTCGACATCACCGACACGTTCGGGGTGACCGCGGGCATCCGCTACACCAAGGACAGCAAGCGCTTCTCGGTCTATCGCGAGACGATCGGCGACTTCCTCGGCGCCGAGTTCGAGGATGAGAACGGCAATTTCACGCGCGTTTTCTCGGCGTCGAGCAAGGAGAGCTGGGACGCATGGACGCCCAGCCTCAACCTTCACTGGCAGCCCGCAAAGGACGTCTATCTCTACGGCCTCGTGTCGAAGGGTTACAAGTCGGGCGGCTGGAACGGCGAGAATGCGACCAACCCCGGCGAAGCGCGCGTCGCCTATGATCCCGAATATGCGTGGAACTACGAAGTCGGCGCGAAGACGACCTGGCTCGACAACCGGCTGCGCTTCAACCTCACCGGCTTCTGGACCGAATATAAGGATCTCCAGACGCAGCAGTTCGTGATCTTCGATCCGAACCTGCCCGCCGACAATGTCATCTCGAACGCGGGCAAGGCACGCGTGAAAGGCATCGAGCTCGAAACCGCGCTCGTGCCGGTCAAGGGACTGACCCTCTTCGCCAACTACACTTATATGGATGCGAAGATCACCGGCGACCTGATCAGCACCGAGCTCCAATATGATCCGGGTTGTTTCTGTTCGGTGCCGGTGCCGACGAACCTCAAGGGCAATGTGCTTCGCCGCTCGCCGAAAAATTCGTTCAGCGTCGGCGGCGACGTGACGGTGCCGGTAAGCAGCCGGATCAACGCCTTCCTCCGCGCCGACTACAACTGGACCGACGATTTCTTCTTCGATAACGAGAACAGCCTGCGGACGCTGCAGAAATCGGTCGGGGTGCTCAACGGGTCGTTCGGTATTTCGACCGAGGACGACAAGTGGGAGTTCCGTATCTGGGCGAAGAATCTGACCAACAAGCTGTATGAATCGGGGAAGAGCGACGTGATCGGATCGGTCCTCGTCTCCTACGCCGCGCCGCGCACCTATGGCGCGACGCTCCGCTGGAAATATTGACGTCGCCGGGGGGCGAGCGGCGATGCGTATCGGGCTGATCGGGTTCGGCTTTATCGGGTCCGAGCTTTACCGGCGCATCGCCGCGGACGGCGCCGCCGAAATCGTCTTCGTCCACAGCCGTTCGCGCGAGCGGCTGGCGGCGCTTCCGCCCGGGCTGATCCTCGATGACCTGTCGAGAGCGCCGGAGCGCCGCCCCGACCTGATCGTCGAGATGGCGGGTCCCGAAATCAGCAAGGCGCACGGCGAGGCCTTCCTGGCTTTCGCCGACTATATGCCGCTGTCGCTGACCGCGCTCGCCGACGATGCGCTAAGTGGCGGGCTGGAGGGCGCTGCGGCACGGTCGGGCCGGTCGCTGCTCGTCGCGCACGGGGCGCTTGTCGGACTGGACAGCCTTGCCGAGTGGCAGGGCATGTGGGACGAGGTCGCGATCGGCTTTCGCAAGCCGCCGGCCAGCCTGGGTCTGACGGGTGCATCCGCCGTGCAGGAAACCTTGCTGTTCGACGGCAGCGTCCGCGAGATTGCGGCGCGCTATCCGCACAATGTCAATGCGATGGTCGCCTGCGCGCTGGCGACGGTCGGGCTCGACCGCTGCCGCGCGCGGCTCGTCGCCGATCCCGCGATTGATCACCTCGAGCTCGTCGTCGAGGCGCGCGGACGCGACGGGTCGAGCCTCTCCATCCGCCGCCGGCAACCCGCGCGCGGCGTATCGGGCAGCGAAATGGCGGCGGCGGTGTACAGCTCGGTGCGCCGCGCCGCCGGCACGTCCGGCCCGATGGCGTTCGTATGATGGCGGGCGAAGGCGCGCCCGCGCCGATCCAGCAGGTCGTCGACGCGCTCGGCTTCACGGCCTTTCATGCCCGCATCCTCGCATTGGTGGCGGGAGTGATCCTGCTCGACGGCTTCGATATCCAGCTCGCCGCCTTCGCTGCGCCCGCGATCCTCGCCGACTGGCAGATCGGCTCGGCGGCGCTCGCCCCGGTGATGGCGGCGTCGCTGCTCGGCATGGCGGTGGGAACGAGCGTCGGCGGCCGCATCGGCGACCGCTTCGGCCGCCGTTCGGCGCTGATCGGTGCGGCCTTCTGGTTCGGCGTGACCGCGATGCTGACCGCGCTCTGCCGCGACGTGGCGAGCTTTTCGGTGCTGCGCTTCGTTACCGGCCTCGGGCTCGGCGCCGCGGTTCCGAACGCCACCGCGCTGGTCGCCGAGTGGATGCCGGCGCGGGCGCGCCCCTATGCCCTCACGGTGATTTCGGTCGGGGTGCCGTGCGGGGGTATCGTCGGCGCCGCGCTCGCATCGTGGCTGATCCCCGCCTATGGCTGGCCCGCGGCCTTTCTGGTGGGCGGCGCCTTGCCGTTGCTGCTGGGCGCGCTGATGATTGGCGCGCTTCCCGAATCGCCGGTCCTGCTGGCGCGGCGCGGCGACAGCGACGCGCGCATCGCCGCGCTCGTCGCGCAGGCGGGTGGCACCACGGTGGGGCCATTCGCGCCGCCGCCGGTCGTGGCGCAGGGCGGGCAGGTTTTCGCCCCAGCGCTCCGCCGCTCGACGATCGGGATGAGCGTCGCCTTCTTCGCCGCGCTGATGGCGGTCTATGCCCTGCTGAGCTGGGTGCCGGTGCTGCTGACCGGCGCGGGTTTTGCGATGGCGAGCGCGATCCGCGGCGCGATGATCCTCAACCTCACGGGCGTCGTCACCTCCTTCGCACTGACCTGGCTGATGCTGCGGATCGGGTCGCGGCGGACGATCATCGCGACGATCGGGGCCGGCCTCGCCGCGCTCGCCGTCTGGGCGGTGCTGCTCCGCACACCGGGCGTTCCGCAGGCGGCGATCCTGCTCGGCGTCGCGCTCGCCGGGGCGGGCGTGCTGTCCTTGCAGGTGCTGCTGCTCACCCTGTCGGCGCATGTCTTTCCGGTCGAGTGCCGGTCGGCGGGGATCGGCTATTCGATCAGCGTCGGGCGCCTCGGCGCGATCGCCAGCGCGTTCGGTGCGGGACTGCTCCTCGCGCGCCCGAACGGGCTGCTGCTCTTCTTCGGATTGGTGGCTGCCGCGCTGCTGGTGCTCGCGGCGGCGATGCTGCTCGTCGATCGCCACCTGCCGCCGCGGAGCTAGTCGCGCGGCGGCCAGGGTTTCGCGGGCGCCTTGAACGAGGGCTTGCCGATCAGCGGCGACGACAGTGCGTAAAAGCCGTGGTTGGTGAACACCCACAAGATATTCCGGTCATATTCGGCAAAGACGCCATAGGCCAGATTGCCCTGCGACTGGCCGCCGGTTTCGGCCTCGGTCGGAAAGCGCGGGACGAAATAGCCAGCGATCGTCGGTTTGGTCGGGTCCTTCACGTCGAAGAGCTGCACCCCGGCATTGTAGAAGGCATAGGCGACGAGCCCGTCGCGGAAGCGGCCCGGCTGGGTCAGATAGCCCGAGCGCTTGGGACCGAAGCTGCCGCGCCGCTGGCAGAAATCGGTGAAGGCGGCATCGGCGGGCGGGACCGGGCGCGGGAATTTGGCGACGATCCTGAGGTCGGCCGGATCATGCGCGTCGATGACGAGAATGTCCTTGTAGGGCTCGTAACATTCGTCATTCATCGGATAGCCGTTGGAGAAGATATAGCCCGTCCGCTCATATTGGCTGAGATCGACATTATCGAACTCGGTGCCCGCGAATTTCGGCACCTGATTGACATGGCCAAGGATACGGATGTTCGCCGGATCGCTGATGTCGAGCGAATAGAGGCCGAGCCCCGCCATCGCGCCGAAGGCGATCTTGCCGCCCGCGTCGGGCGCCCTGGTCATGAAGGGTGGCATCCGCGACCCGAACCACGAGGTGCGATTGCCCGCGCGCGGATTCATCAGATAGGCGGCCTCATGGTCGGGGTCGCCCAATATCTGGCCGGGCGCGGCGAACTGGCTGACGAACTTCGGGTTCGCGGGGTCGCTCATGTCCCACGCCTGATAGCCCGGCGAGTAGATATAATCGCCGAATTCGGTCAGCATGAAGCGGTCGTCGCCCGCCGCCGACAGGAACATATATTTGCCGCCCGTCCACGCTGGAATGTCGAGCGAGCCCGACCCCTGCTGCTGGCCATAGGGTGCATCGGGATGACGATAGTCGGTGGTGCGCTCGGCGACGAGCTTCCACTGGTCGGGCAGCGGGCCGTCCATCACATAGACGCGAAAGCCCTTGAGTCCCTTCCAGTGCTTCAGCGTCTCGACGCCCTCGGGCTCGCGATATTTCTCGTCCATGATGCCGTAGCGGGCGATCTCGAACGACTGGACCATCACATATTTGCCGAGCCCCTTGTGCCACGAGATGTTCGCGGCGCCGAAGCCGTCGCCCTTGGCATAGGGATTGACGATGTCGGGCTTGCCATAAGGGCCGACGCGCTGGCCGCGGCGATAGACGAGCTTCGCCTTGCGCGGGTCGGTGATGTCGAACACCCCCATGCCGGCGCGGTAATAGGTGTACAGGTATCGCTTGCCGCCGAAGTCGGCGATCGATTGCCAGGTGTGGCCGGTCGAGGGAATGAAATTATAGAAGCCGAGTATCTCGACATTCTTCTTGTAGCTTTTCTGGTCCCAATAGCCGAGCTGGCCCGGAAAGTTCGGTGCCTCACGGACGATCGGCGTCGCCTTGGGGTGGATGAAGCGCCCCGTCGCGCCGTCCATGCCATAATCCTTGCCCGGCACCGGCAGTCCGGGCTTGCGGTCATAGGTGAGGTTCCACCAGGCGCGAATGTCGGGGTCGGGAATATCGCTCTCGGACGCGGTCAGCGGCGGGCGCTTGGCGGGGGCCGGATCGTCCGCGATCGCGGGCGGGACGGCGCCCGTCGCGAGCAGTGCCATCAGCAGCCCGGCGTCCCGGCTCCGGCGAAGCATCTTCCGCATATCAACCTCCCATCGAAAAGCGTCTTACGGCGGCGGTTGTCGGCGTTATGGGCGTGTCGCGCCAATATCGTCTGGCTGGACCGCTATAATGAGTCGGGAATAATGATGTTGATGAAACCCCCGAAACCCTTCTATCGGCGCGATGCGGCAGGATATAGCCAATTCGGAATATTGCTGCGTGTATAATCTATTATATCGATATAGGATCGCACCCTATCCCGACCTCGCAAGACAACAGGCTGGCGTCGCCAGGGCTCCGCACGAGAGCAGGCGCGCCCGGCCTTTCGGGAGGTGGGACAATGGGATTTAAGCGGAACCTGCGCTGGGCGCTTCTGGCAACTGTAGCGGCGGGGCTGGCGCCCGGCGTGGCCTATGCGCAGTCGGCACCCGACGAGGCCGCCGGCGCCGCATCGGGCGACGAGATCGTCGTCACCGCGCGCAAGCGCGAGGAAAGCCTGCAGGACGTGCCGATCTCGGTCCAGGCCTTCAGCAGCGCGACGCTCGAACGCGCGGGCATCAAGGATTTCTCCGAAGTCGCCTATCGCGTTCCCGGCCTCAAGCTCAGCGCCGAACGTGCGGTCGATACCGAGCTGTTCATCCGCGGCATCGGCTCCGACATTCAGGGCGCGGGCGCCGATGCGGCGGTCGGCATCTTCGTCGATGGCGCCTATATGTCGCGCGGCACCGGCTCGCTGCTCGACCTCTATGACCTCGAGCGCGTCGAGGTGCTCAAGGGACCGCAGGCGCTGCGCTTCGGCAAGAGCGTCGTCGGCGGCCTGATCAACTATGTCACCAAAAAGCCCGGCGACACGTTCGAGGGGCGGTTCGAGGCGACCTATGGCAATTACGACCGGCTCGACGCCGCGATGTCGGTTCGCGGGCCGGTTTCGGACACGCTGAGCCTCGGGCTCACCGCCAGCTCGCGGATGCACGACGGCTATGCGAAGAATCTGCGCGGCGGCGACGAGGAAGACCAGAATATGCAGTCGGTGCGCGCGCAGCTACGCTGGCGGCCGGACGCGACGCTCGATATCAACCTCGCTGCCGACTACACCCGTCACCGCGACGGCGCGCGCTGGGTCGATATTCTCGATCCGCGCGACAGCAACGAAGTCACCTATCTCGGCTTCTATGCGCCGCCGATCGCCAGCCTGCCGGGCTTCGTGCTGCCGGACCGCAACGCCCCGTTCAAGAGCGCGAAGCATCGTTCGGGCAATCATAATTTCACCGGCTTCCAGAACAGCGACATGTATGGGGTCAGCGGCACGATCGACTGGCAGCCGGGCGAGGGGATCAGCATCACCTCGCAGACCGCCTATCGCGACAGCTCGCTGAAGGCGCGCGAAGACGGGTCGGGGATGTTCTTCGATTTCCCAATCGACCCTGCCACGAACGCGCCCGACATCACCTCCGCGATGCTCGCCGGGCTCGGCACCTATCTCGCCACCGTCCCCGACAGCTATTTCGACAGCGGCAAGGGTGAGGATGTGAAGCAATTCTCGCAGGAACTGCGGCTGCGCTGGGATAATGGCGGTCCGCTCCGGATCGAGGGCGGCGTCTATTATCTGCACGAGAATATCCGCCGCGCCGAGGATGTGAACTTTCTCTTCCCCGACTTCACCGCGATCGAGGAATTCGCCTTCGCCATGGCCTATGGCGGTACGCCCGCGACGCCGCAGCCGGGGTCGAACCATACGGTCACCACGTCGCGCAACGACAATGTCGGCGTCTTCGGCGAGCTCAGCTACAGTCTTACCGACAAGCTGACCTTCGAGGCCGGGCTGCGCTACGCCTATGATCACAAGCGCTATTCGAACGACCGCTCGGGCGTGTCGTTCGAGGGGCAGGGAGTCAATTTCACCGTCGGCGAGACGCGGAGCTGGGACGCCTGGCTGCCGAGCGCGACACTGCGTTTCGAGCCCAGCGACGACGTCACTCTCTATGGCCGCTATGCCAAGGGCTACAAGCCCGGTGGCTGGACCGGCGAGGACGCCAACACCCCGGCCGAGGCTTTGGTGTCGTTCGATCCCGAAACCGCCGACAGCTTCGAGGTCGGCGCGAAACTCGCGCTCGCCGACCGGCGCCTGTTCATCAATGCGGCGGCCTATTACACGCTCTACGACAATCTGCAGACCAACCAGTTCATCGTTCCCGGTCCCGGTCTGCCGCCGGACAATTTCGTGTTCAACGCCAAGAACGGAACGCGCGCCTATGGCCTCGAGCTCGATTTCCAGGCGCGGATCACCGATGCCTTCACCCTGTCGGGCAATTACGCCTATTCGCGGTGCAACTTCACCGGCGAGCTGATCATCGACGACAAAGGCACCGACCTCGACGGCAACACCTGCCGCCGCACGCCGAAGCATGCCTTCAACCTCGCGGCCAATCTGGAGCAGCCGGTCAGCGACAGCCTGGTGCTCGTCATGGGCAGCGACTTTCAATATACGGGTGCGAATTTCTTCGACAATCCGAACACGCCGATCCTGAAGTTCGACAGCGAGATCCTGCTCAACGCGCGCATCGGCGTGCGCGGCGCCGACGACAAGTGGGAGCTGACGGCGTGGGCGAAGAATCTGACCAACGAGCTCAACTACACCAGCAAGCTCGAGCTGTTCGGGACGATCTATTCGACCTACATCCCGCCGCGCACCTATGGCGTGACGGCCCGGTTCCGCTTCTAGGGCGGAACCGGAATCGGATGGATTGCGGCTGAGAATAGAAGGGGGTTGCCCATGAAGCGCGGTATCAGGATCATGGCGGGGGCAGGTCTGGCAACCGCCGCGCTGCTCGGCGCGACCGCGCCGATGGCGGCGGACTGGAGCGGCGGCCACGCGGAGGCACCGATCGATATCCGCGACCCGTGGCTGAAGGCCTGGGTCGCCGCAACGCCCGAAAATCCGCCCAAGGACCCCGTGCCCGGAACCGACTACGGGATGAATCCCGACGGCAGCTTCCGCCATCCGGCCTCGACCCGGCTGACCACCGACGCACCGTCCTTTCCGGGGCAACTCGATCATTGGGACCAGAACAGTTACGCGAAGAATGTGAAGGTCATCGCCTTCTATCCCGCGGTGACCTCGCCCTGGCATGCCTGGGCGAACGTCGCCGATTTCGGCGGGCGGCGCTATCTCTACACCCACGACCGCGATTATCTCCGCATCCTCGACGTCACCGATCCGCGCAAGGCGAAGATCGTCTGGTCGAAGGGCGGCGTGTGGAGCGCGAAAGGATCGAGCGAGGATTGGGACGCCTCCGCCGTCACCGACTATTTCGGCGGCGTCACGATCGCATGGAACAAGACGCTCCAGCGCAACGTGCTGATCGCTTCCTACGAGATCGGCCGCTTCGGGCTGATGGAGGACAAAAGGCGCGAGCCCGACAAGGTCGCGGCACAGCGTCACTATAATTCGCTCAAAGGCTTCAAGGTCTTCGCGATGAACGGCCCCACCCCCGACACATGGGAGCTGATCGCGACGCGCACGACCGATTACCAGCATCCCGATGCGAAGATCGGCGAGCAGCAGGGATCGGGCGCGCTCGATGCGGTGACCTGGTTCGGCGGCAAATATATGCTCCTCTCGGCGGCGCCCGACGACAGCTATTCGCTGACCGAATATCCCGACTATCTCTATTCGCCCGGCTATCAGGTCTGGGACATGTCGGACCCCGCCGATCCGAAATTCGTGTCGCAGATCACGGTGCCCGGCCAGCGCCTCGGCGACCCCGAAAGCGAAGCCGCGTACCGCGCCAACCCGCGCGCGGGCAATCGCACGAGCTGGATGGGCTCGCGTTACCCGATCGTGACGACCAAGCCGGTCGAGGCGGGCGGCACCGTCGGCTTCGGCGGCATGGGCGGGCTCGGCTTCTACACCTTCGACCTCAGCGATCCCGCCAAGCCCAAGACGCTCGGCCACCTCGCCGTGCCGCCGAGCTATGCCGGGACCGAGTTCGACAATGTCGATGTCAGCCAGTATGACCGCACCGGCTTCGTCTTCTCGAACGGCTATCCGATGAACGAGAATTGTTACGAGCCGTTCAAGAGCATCTACTCGATCGACGTGCGCGACCCCGCGCATCCCAAGGTCGCGGCAACCTTCCCGCGTCCGAAGCCGCCCGCGGGCGCGTCCTTCACCGATTTCTGCCAGCGCCGCGGCAGCTTCGGGCCGAAGCGTTCGGGCGGGCTCGGCCAGCCCGAACGCGGACGGCAGGGCCTCGCCATCTATGCCTTCTACGATGCCGGCATCCAGATCTTCGACGTGAAGGACCCGGCGAAGCCGACGATCGCGGGCTATTATGTCCCGCGCTTCGCGAACGAGAGCGAACTGCCGGGTTATGCGATCGGCAATTCGACCTTCGCGGTCTACACCGAATATGACCGCAACATCATCTGGGCCTTTTCGGTGAACGGCGTCTACGCGCTGTCGAGCCCGCTGCTCGGCAAGCCGAAGCTCGGTCCCGCGAAAAAGATCTGGCCCGAACGCCGCTAGACACACTGGAGGATTGAGAAATGCGCGCATGCACGATCGCGCTGGCGGGAGCCTTGCTCCTCGCCGGATGCTCGAACACGTCCACGGAAAAGCCTGCGGCGAAAACAGCCGAGCCTGCGGGCGACAATATCCTTCACATCAGCTGGGGCGGCATTGCCGAGGCCGATGCGGGCGAAGCAAAGCGGCATTGGTCGACCTGGACGATCAACCTCGTTGACGGCGGCCCGGCCTATGGCTGGCTGTCGGACAAGAGCGTCACCCTGCCGCACGCGCTGAATTTCGAACTCGCGGGCAACGGCAAGATCGATGCCGTCACGCTCGACAACCGCTTCGAGCCGGTGGTGCGCGAGGATGGGTCGATGTCGCAGACCGCCGAGGGATCGCCGGTGCGCCGCTTCGTGCTGCTCGGCTCGACCAAGGGACCCGAGGGCCCCTATGAGACGCTCGTAGAGGGCGAGGCGAAGGCCGATGCGCAGACCGTCGTCAAGCTTCCGAAGCAGGCGACGGCGCGCTGGCTGCGGCTGCGCATCGACAGCAATTGGGCGGGCAAGGGACAGACGCGTCTCTCCGACCTCGCGGTTCTCGGCACGCTCGAGCAGCGCGGTGCGACGGCGGCCGCCGACGTCAGCGGTCTCTACAGTCACGAATATGGCCCGATCCTGCTGCGCCAGCAGGGCAGCGAAATCTTCGGCTGCTACAATAACGGGCTCGGCACGCTGCGCGGCACGGTCTTCGGCCGGATCATGCGCCTAGCCTGGTTCTCGAAGGGCGAGGGCAGCATCGGCTCGGCAACGCTGGTCGCAGCGAACGGCAAGCTCTATGGCTTCTGGTATCGCCCCGAAGACAAGATGGGCAGCCCGTGGAACGCGGTGAGGGAAGGCGGCCTGGGCGCCGCCGACCTCGGCAAATGCCGCGCGGCGCTCTATCCGCCAGCCTGAGGATTTGCCCATGCGTTTCGATGTGCCCGTTCCCACCGCCGAAATTGCCGGAAGCGGCGAGCCTTTTCCCGTCCGCCGCATCTTCTGCGTCGGCAAGAATTACGCCGACCATGCACGCGAGATGGGGAGCGATCCCACGCGCGAGCCGCCCTTCTTCTTCTCCAAGCCCGCCGATGCGCTGGTGGCGGGGACGGCCGACATCGCGATGCCGCCACGCACCGCCAATCTGCATCATGAGATCGAGCTGGTGGTGGCACTCGCGAAGGGCGGCACGAACATCGCGTCCGATGCCGCGGCGGACTGTATCTTCGGCTATGCCGTCGGCAACGACCTGACGCGCCGCGATCTGCAGGCCGACGCCAAGGCCGGCGGCCGGCCGTGGGACATGGCGAAGGGCTTCGACCATAGCGCTATCCTCTCGCCGATCCGTCCCGCCGCCGAGATCGGCCATCCGGCGCACGCGCGCATCTGGCTGTCGGTCAATGGCGAGCTGCGGCAGGACGGCGACATCGCCGACATGATCTGGCCGGTCGCGGACGTCATCGCCGAACTCTCGACCTACGTCGAACTCCAGCCCGGCGACCTCATCTACACGGGAACGCCGGCAGGCGTCGGACCTATCGTCGCGGGCGATCTGGTCGAGGGCGGGATCGACGGCATCGGAACGACCGCGAACCGCTTTACCTGATCCCATGTATAACGCTTGGCGTATATCAACGCGGCCTTTCGGTATTATTTGTTTATGACGAGTGCGCCTACTCCGGTTGCGACACATCGCTCTCGCATGAAGGATCGCGCATGAAATCGACCAATGTTGCCCGCAACGTCGTGGGCGCGCTCCGCGACATGGGCGTGCGCCATATCTTCGGCGTGCCGAGCGGCGGCTGGGTCGATTATATGGAGGCGATCCGCACCACCGACGGCATCGACTTCGTGCTGACCAGCCACGAAGGCGGCGCGGGCTTCATGGCCGATGTGTGCGGGCGGCTGACCGGGGTTCCGGGCGTGTGTTTCGGCACCTTCGGACCCGGCGCCACGAACCTTGCGACCGGGGTCGGCGGCGCGACGCTCGACCGCTCGCCGATGATCGCGCTGACCGACGAGATGCCCGCGCCGCTGCGCGGCCGGACGGTGCAGATGGCGATCGATCATCAGGCGCTGTTCGCGCCGCTGACCAAGGCGACGATGCGGATCGAGGCCGATACGGCGGTCGATACGCTCGCGAAGGCCGCGCGGATCGCGCTCTCGGGCCGCCCCGGCGCGGTGCATGTCGGGCTGCCGCAGGGGATGAGCGCGGAGGCGGTCGAAGCCGCGGCGATCGGCGTCCTTGCTGCCGATCCGGTGCCTGCGCCTGCCGCGTCCGATATCGACGCGTTGGTCGCTGCCTTCTCCGCTGCCGAAAAGCCCGTGCTCGCGATCGGCCTGGGTGCCGTCCACGCTGGGGTGCAGGACCGCGTCGTCGCGCTCGCCGAGCGCTTCGGCCTGCCGGTGCTGCTGACCCCGATGGCGAAAGGCATGATTGCCGAGGATCATCCGAACTATGCCGGCGTCCTCTTCCACGCCCTCTCCGATATGGTCGGCAAGACGCATGCCGAGGCCGATCTGGTCGTTGCGGTCGGTTACGACCCGATCGAGTTCAACTGCGAAAGCTGGATGAAGGACGGGCTCGCGCTCGCCAGCATCGACGTCGCGCCTGCCGACATCGATCGCGATGCGCATCTGGTCGCCGCCGAGGTCGTCGGGGCGCTCGCCCCTGCACTCGACGCGCTGCTCGCGCTGCCCGCGGCGGCGAAGGGTTGGGATCTCGCGGCGCTCGCGACACGCAAGGCCGCGATGTTCGCGAAGCTCGCCGGACGCGACGGCCGTTTCGGCCCCTGCGCGGCGCTCGACGTGCTGCGCGATGTCCTGCCCGACGACGGCATCATGACCTGCGATGTCGGCGCGCATACGCATCTGATCGGCCAGCACTGGCGCACGCCTCAGCCCGGCACCCAGATCATGACCAACGGCTGGTCGGCGATGGGCTTCGGGCTTCCCGCCGCGATTGCCGCGAAGCTCAGCCGCCCCGATACGCCCGTCTGCTGCGTGCTCGGTGACGGCGGCTTCCTGATGACCGCAGGCGAACTCGCGACCGCGGTGCGCGAGAAACTGCCGCTGGTCATCGTCATCTTCACCGACAACGACCTCGCGCTGATCCGTATCAAGCAGGAAAAGAAGCAGAACCCGATCTATGGCACGCCGGTGCGCGCCGAAGGGACGATCGGCGGCCCGTCGCTGTTCGGCGTGCCGGTGACCGTCGCCCGCGACCCCGCCGAATTCCGCGCCGCGCTCGAAGCGGGTTTCGCGGCGGATGGCCCGGTGATCGTCGAGGCGCTGCTCGACAGCCGCGAATATGACGAGCTGGTGCTGCGCAAGGACAAGCCATGATGCATGTCGCGGTCGATACCGGCCGGTCGCTGCTGATCGGCGGCCGCTGGGAAGCGGCGGAACAAACGATGCCGGTGGTCAATCCCTGGTCGGGCGAAGCGCTCGGCGCGGTCGCCTGTGCCGATGCCGGGCATGTCGAGCGCGCGGTGGCAAGCGCTTTGCGGGGTGCCGATGCGATGCGCGATCTGTCGACCGGCGAGCGGTCGCGCATCCTCCACGCTGCCGCGACGGCGCTTGAAGGCGACGCCGAACGCTTTGCCGCCGCGATCGCCGCGGAAACCGGCAAGCCGATCCGCGCCGCGACGCGCGAGGTCGGTCGCGCGGTCAACACGCTGCGCCTGTCGGCGGAGGAGGCGGTGCGGCTCGCCGGCGAGACGATCGCCTTCGACAGCTTTCCGGGCGGCGAGGCCCGGTCGGGCCATTATGTCCTCGAACCCGTCGGGGTGATCGCCGCGATCACCCCGTTCAACGATCCGCTCAACCTCGTCTGCCACAAGCTCGGCCCCGCCTTCGCGGCAGGCAATGCGGTGGTGCTGAAGCCCGCCGAGCAGGCGCCGCTCGTCGCGGTGATGCTCGCGAAGCTGCTGGTCGCGGCGGGACTGCCCGCCGAAGCGCTGAACCTGCTCACCGGACGCGGGCGCGATTTCGGCGATGCACTGACCGGGCATGGCGACGTGGCGATGATCAGCTTCACCGGCGGCGCCAGCGTCGGCCAGGCGATCTGCCGCTCGGCGGGGGTCAAGCGCGTCGCGATGGAACTCGGCGGAAACGGCCCGGTGATCGTGATGGACGACGCCGATGTCGAAAAGGCCGCAGCCGCCTGCGTATCGGGCGCGTTCGGCGCGGCGGGGCAGAATTGCATCGGGGTCCAGCGCCTCTATGTGCACGATGCCATCTACGATGTCTTTCGGGGTGCGCTGGTCGCCGCCACAGGCAGATTGCGCGTCGGCGATCCGATGGACCCCGCGACCGACGTCGGCCCGATGATCGGCGGCGACGAAGCGGCGCGCATCCTCGCCTGGGCCGACGAAGCCGTTGCCCGCGGCGCGACCTTGCTCGCGGGCGGCGAGCGCGCTGGTGCGCTGATGCGACCGACTGTGCTCGCTGACGTTCCTGATGATGCGCGTGTTGCGTGTCACGAGGCATTTGGTCCGGTGGTCAGCCTGTTCCGCTTCGCCGAACTCGACGAAGCCATCGACGCTGCCAACCGTGCCGACTATGCGATCCACGCCGCGATCTTCACCGAATCGCTGAAAGTCGCGCGCTACGCCGCGCGGCGGCTGCGCGCGGCGGGGGTGATGATCAACGATTCGACCGATTACCGCCTCGACGCCATGCCCTTCGGCGGCGCGGGGCGGGGGAATATGGGCCGCGAGGGCGTGCGCTTCGCCGCGCGCGAAATGTCGCAGACGAAGGTGATTTGTTTCCATGACGCTTGATACTCTCGACCGCGCCGCTTGCGAGGCGATGGACGCCGCCGACCCGCTCGCGCCGCTCCGCGACCGCTTCGATCTGCCCGACGGGATGATCTATCTCGACGGCAATTCGCTCGGCGCGATGCCGAAGGGCGCGGCGGCGCGTGCGCAGGACGTCGTGACGCGCGAATGGGGCACCGACCTGATCAAGAGCTGGAACAGCGCGGGCTGGTTCGACCTGCCGGTGCGGCTCGGCGACAAGCTCGCGCCGCTGCTCGGCGCCGCTGCGGGCGAGGTGATCGTTTGCGATTCGACGAGCCAGAATCTGTTCAAGGTCCTGTCGGCCGCGGTCGCGCTGCGCCCCGATCGCCGCGTGCTGATCCTCGAAGGCAGCAACTTCCCCACGAACAATTATATCGCGCAGGGCGTCGCCGCGGCGACCGGCGGGCGCGTCGAAGTCCGGCTCTGCGAGAAGGACGAGATTGCGGACGCGATCGACGAAGAGACGATCGCGGTCGCGATCACCCATGTCCATTATAAATCGGGCCATGTCCACGACATGGCGGCGATCACCGCGCGCGCGCAGGCTGCGGGGGCGCTCGCCATCTGGGATCTGTGCCACAGCGCCGGGGCGATGCCCGTGGACCTCAACGGCTGCAATGCCGATTTCGCGGTCGGCTGCACCTATAAATATCTGAACGGCGGCCCCGGCTCGCCCGCTTTCCTGTTCGCGGCGAAGCGGCATCAGGGGCAGGCGCTCCAGCCCGTCACCGGCTGGTGGGGCCACGCAGCGCCCTTCGCTTTCGAGCCCGGCTACCGCCCGCAGCATGACATCCGCCAATTCCTGATCGGCACTCAGCCGATCGTGTCGATGGCGCTTCTCGAGGTTGGCCTCGACGTGCATCTCTCCGCCGACATGGACGCGATCCGCGCCAAGTCGATGGCGCTCACCGATCTCTTCATCCGTCTCGTCGAGGAACGCTGCGCCGGGCACGGCTTCGCGCTCGCCTCGCCGCGCGGCGCGGCGGCGCGGGGAAGCCAGGTCTCCTTCGCGCACGCCGACGGCTATCCGATCATGCGCGCGCTGATCGCCGCCGGCGTGATCGGCGACTTCCGCGCCCCCGACACGGTGCGCTTCGGCTTCACCCCGCTCTATGTCGGCTATGCCGACGTGTGGGACGCGGTCGACCGGCTCGCGCAGATCATGGACGGCGGCATCTGGAAATTGCCCGAGCATCAGGTCCGCGACGCGGTTACATGAGCGGCAGGGGAGGGGATGCAAGCATGGACGAACAGGCCTATCTCGACCGCGAGGCGGGGCTCGAACGCGGGCTGACCAAGGCGCAGATCACGATGATCGGCCTCGGCGGGGCGATCGGCACCGGCCTGTTCATGGGGTCGGGGATCGCGATCGGCTATGCCGGGCCCGGCGTCCTCGTCAGCTACATGATCGCGGCGCTCGTCGCGGTGATCATGGTGTTCAGCCTCTCCGAAATGGCGGTCGTCCATCCGACCGCGGGATCGTTCGGTACCTATGCCGAAATCTACCTCGGGCCGCTCGCGGGCTTCGTCGTCCGCTACACCTACTGGATTCAGCAGGTGCTGCTGATCGGCAGCGAGGCGGTTGCGGTCGGCATCTATATGGGCTGGTGGTTCCCCGGTACGCCGGTGTGGATGTGGGCGCTCGGCAGCGCGATCACCGTCGTCTGGGTCAACACGCGCGCGGTGCATAATTTCGGGTCGGTCGAATATTGGCTGACCGTGATCAAGGTGTCGGCGATCGTCGCCTTCATCGTCGTAGGTTTGAGCCGCATCTTCGGCGTCGTTGGCGATCCGGTCGGCCTCCACAACGTTACCGGGCTCGCCGGCGGTTTCCTGCCCAACGGCTTTTCGGGCGTGTGGCTCGCGGTGCTGATGGCGCTCTTTTCGTTCATGGGGCTCGAGTTCGTGGTCGGCACCGCCAGCGAGGCAAAGGACCCGAAGACCGCGATCCCCGCGGCGCTGCGCACGATGGCGGGCCGCCTGTTCCTCTTCTACATCCTCGCGCTCTTCATCATCGTCGCTTTCCTGCCGTGGACCGAATCGGGCGCGAAGGTTGTCACCGAAAGCCCCTTCGTGAAGATGTTCGCAAGCGCGGGCATTCCCTATGCGGCGGGGATCATGAACTTCGTCGTCGCGTCGGCGGCGCTGTCGGCGATGAACACCAGCATTTATCTCGGCTCGCGCATGCTCTTCTCGCTCGCGCGCGGCGGCTATGCGCCGCGGAAACTGGGCGAGCTCAATGCGCAGCATGTGCCGATGCGCGCGACGATCGTCACCGGCGTCGGCATCCTCGCCGCGGCATCGCTGTCGATCCTGACCCCGCTCGCCTATAATTATCTGTTCGGCATCGTGCTGTTCGGCGGGCTGCTCGTGTGGAGCGCGATCCTCGTCAGCCATCTGCGTTTCCGCCGCAAACATCAGGCGGCCGAGCTGCCGGTGCGGATGCCTTTCTTCCCCTATGCGCAGATTCTCGGGCTCGTCCTGCTCGGCGCGATCACGGTCACGATGGCGATCGACCCCGACTGGCAGGTCGCGGTATTCGCCGGCGGACCGTGGCTGGCCGGAATCGTGATCGCCTATTTCGTCTGGCGGCGCGCCTCGCGCGGTTCGGCGATTTCGTCCTGATCCTGTCCCAGTTCGCCGCGGATTTCGGCGGCGACCTCGTGGACCACGCTCATGAAATAGGCGGCCGCTGCCGACAGTTCGACATTGGCATGCGTCGTCGCGCCGATCCGCGACCCCGCGCCTTCGAGCGTCACCGGCAGCGCGACGAGGCCCGCCTGGCTGAGCCCGACCTGATGCGGCATCGCGGCGAGCATGTCGGTGCTGACGAGCAGCGCATGGTTGGTCAGGATCGACACCGATTCGATCACGTCGAGCGGCGGTTCCAGATTTTCGTGGCGAAACGCCTGGTCGATCTGCCGCCGGAGCGAGGTTTGCGTCGGCGGCATCACCCATGCCTGTTCGACGAGATCGGCCAGCGTGAGCGAAGCGCGCGTCGTCAGCGGATGCCCCTCGCGCACCATGATCGACACCGTATCGAGATAGAGCACCTCCTGCTTCAGCCCCTCGCGTTCGCGATATTCGGGGAGGCGGCCGAGCACGACGTCGATGTCGCCCGTGCGCAGCCCCGGCATCAGCCGGTCGATCGTCCCCTCGGCGACGGTCACCGCGATCCCCGGGCGCCGCTCGCGCAGCCGCGCCAGCGCGCGCGGCAGGAGTGAGGTCGAGGCCGCGAGCAACGTTCCGACATGGACCCGCCCCGACAGGCCCTCCTCGAGCGACTGCAGTTCCTCGCCCGCGTGGCGGAGCTGGGCGAGGATGAGCTTCGCATGCTTGATCATCACCGCGCCGAAATCGGTCGGCGTCACGCCGCGCGACGAGCGCTCGAACAGTTGGACGCCGAGCGCGTCTTCCAGCTCCTTGATGCTCTTCGTCGCGGCGGGCTGGGCGATGTTGAGCGCCTGCGATCCCTTCAGCACCGTGCCTTCGTCGGCGATCGCGGTGAGCAGGCGAAGCTGGCGCAGCTTCAGCCGGCCGAGCAGGAAATTCTCGTGAAACTTCGGCATGATGACCCTCCGCGGCGCTTGGCGTTCGGCACCGGCCCGCTCCCCCACCCGACCTCCCCAACGATAGTAACCTATGGGAGGCCGGGTGGGGGAGCGGGCCGGTGCCGAGCCCAAACGGATATAGCCTTTTTGTAATAGCTAGGGCAAGTCTCGGGATTATTGTTGATAGCTGACCCTCGCTACTCAACCTCATGGCCCGCGCGCATCGGCGACCGGCGGGCGCGTGACGAGACAGGGGTATGGCGAAAATCATGACGGACAATGGCGTGACACAGGCGGCCGTGATCGACATGCACAGCCATTTCTTCCCGCTGATGGATGCCGCCTATCGCACGCGGGCGGAGGCCGACGGTCTCCCCTGGCTCCGCGATACCGGCGGCGGCAAAGGCTTGATCATGCAGGGCGCGAAGGAGTTCCGCCCGGTCGACGACATTCTCTGGGACCCGGCGCGGCGCGTCGAGGCGCTCGACGAACAGGGGATCGACCTGCAGATTCTCTGCGCGACCCCGATCATGTTCGGTTACAGCCGCCCCGCGGAGCAGGCGCTCGAATGCGCGCAGCGTTTCAACGACGCGGCGCTCGAATTTTGCGGCCATGCGCCCGAGCGGATGAAGGCGCTGGCGCAGGTGCCGCTGCAGGACATCGACCTGTCGTGCCGCGAGGTCAGCCGCGCGATGGAAAGCGGTCATCTTGGCGTCCAGATCGGCAACCATATGGGGCTGCGCAACCTCGACGACGAAGGCATTTTGACCTTCCTCACCCATTGCGCCGAAGTCGGCGCGGCGGTGCTCGTCCACCCGTGGGACATGATGGCGCGCGAGCGGATGCCCAAATATATGCTGCCCTGGCTCGTCGCGATGCCGGCCGAGACGCAGCTTTCGATCCTGTCGCTGATCCTCTCGGGCGCGTTCGAGCGTCTGCCGAAGAACCTCCGCATCTGCTTCGGCCATGGCGGCGGCAGCTTCGCCTTTCTGCTCGGGCGCGTCGAAAATGCCTGGAAATATCGCGATATCGTCCGCGTCGACTGCCCCAATCCGCCCTCGACCTATGTCGATCGCTTCTTCGTCGATTCCGCCGTGTTCGATCCGCGCGCGCTGACCCTGCTCGTCGAGGTGATGGGCGAGGACCGCATCCTGCTCGGCTCGGACCATCCCTTCCCGCTCGGCGAGCAGGACATCGGCGCGCTGGTGCGCGAGCATGACGGCCTGTCGGCGGCGCAGAAGGCGAAGATCCTCAGCGGCAATTCGCGGACCTTTCTGAATCTGTGATCATCACCAATGACAGCATTGGGGTAGATTCCAGACCGTCTTCTATTTCCGTTCGTGTCGAGCGAAGTCGAGACACGC
>NZ_JAYSAH010000027.1:0-9317 GCF_041916015.1 Sphingopyxis sp.
CGAGACACGCTTGGGAAGTGCCAGCCTTCGCGTGTCTCGACTTCGCTCGACACGAACGGGAGTATAGGTTTGGCTTCCCCTTCCGGTCGTTTGCCGCCATCCGTGCCGATCTGGATCGAGCGTCCGCAATCGGTCGCCTTCCGACGTTCGAAATATATCCATATGACCCAAGACGACAACAATTCCCGATAGTGCCCGTGCCCCCGCTTGCCCCTTACCGGCTAGATGGTTAAGGCCGGTCCCCATGACCGCTACGCCGCCGCCCGTCCGCATCTCGCCCTCGATCCTCAGCGCCGACTTCGCGCGGCTGGGTGAAGAGGTACGCGCGATCGAGGAAGCGGGCGCCGACTGGGTACATATCGACGTCATGGACGGCCATTATGTCCCGAACCTGACGATCGGGCCGATGGTGGTGAAGGCGCTGCGTCCGCATTCGACCCTGCCCTTCGACGTCCATCTGATGATCAGTCCGGTCGATCATTTCCTCGACGCCTTCGCCGCCGCGGGCGCCGACATCATCACCGTCCATCCCGAGGCCGGGCCGCACATCCACCGCAGCGTCCAGCACATCAAGTCGCTCGGCAAGCAGGCGGGCGTGTCGCTCAACCCCGGCACCCCGGCGAAGATGCTCGATTATCTGATCGACGACATCGACCTCGTCTTGGTCATGAGCGTCAATCCGGGCTTCGGCGGCCAGAGCTTCATCTCCAGCCAGCTTCGCAAGATCGAGGCGGTGCGCAAGATGATCGAGAAATCGGGCCGCGACATCCGCCTCGAGGTCGATGGCGGCATCGACGCCGCCACCGCGCCGCTTGCGATCGCGGCGGGTGCCGACGTGCTCGTCGCGGGCACCGCGACCTTCAAGGGCGGGCCGGACGCCTACGCCGACAATATCCGGCGCCTCCGCGGCCTCTGATCGATGGAGGGTAGGCCTTTGACCTCTGCCCCATCCAGCCCGATTCCCGATCCGGGCGACGACACCCCGCCGCTCGACGACGGCATCGAGCCCGGCAAGAGGCTGATCCGCCTGCCTGCCGACAAGGGCCTGTCGCTCGGCGACCGCGTCGCGAACTACATCACCCGGCTGACCTGGCGCACCCCGCTGCATGCCTTTCGCCTGAAAGGGCGGTTTCCGCTGAAGCTGCTCGGCGTGCCGACCGATCCCGTTCCCGGCGACATGCGCGCGGGCACCGCGATCCGCGCCGGCCATTTCCTGCACCGCGGGCTTCGCCTCTCGCTCGGCGAGCTCGATTTCGCCGCGCTCGACGTCGCGCCGCCCTTCGCCGACTATCTCCACAGCTTCGCCTGGCTGCGCGATCTCGCCGCGACCGGCACCCGCGCCGACGGCGCCCCGATCGCCGAGGCGGTCGTGCGCCACTGGCTCGGCACCCATGGCGAGACGGTGAGCGAACCCGCGTGGAGCGCCGAGAACAGCGGCTGGCGCATCCTCTTCTGGGCCGCGCACGCGCCGCTGATCCTGTCGTCGAGCGACCTTATCTATCGCTCGGCGGTGCTCAACCATCTCGCGCGCGCGGCGCGCCACCTCGACCGCGTCGCCGACAAGACGCGCCCCGGCACCGGCCAGCTCGTCGCGTGGATCGGCATCGTCGCCGCGGCGCTGCTGATGCCCGGGGGCGAGCCGCGGCAGGTCTTCGGCGAGGCGGGCCTGCGCAAGGTCATCGAGACGAGCTTCTACGCCGACGGCGGCAATATCGCGCGCTCGCCGCAGGCACAGCTCGACGCGATCATGGCGCTGTCGATGCTCGCGCGCATCTACGACATGCGCCGCATGGAAGTACCGCCCTTCCTGCAGGAGCTGCTCGCGCGCGCGGTTCCCGCGCTGCTCGGCCTCGTCCATGCCGACGGCGGCATGGGAAGCTGGCAGGGCAGCGGCGCGACCGACGCCGCACATATTCAGGCCGTGGTCACGGCGAGCGGCGTGCGCACCCGCCCGCTCAAGCAGGCGCGCGACTGGGGCTATCAGCGGCTCGTCGCGAACAAGGTCGTGCTGCTCGCCGACGCGGCGCCGCCGCCGATCGCGCGCGTGACCGAAGCCGGCTGCGCCTCGACCCTCGCCTTCGAACTCAGCGACGGTGACGAGCGGATCGTCGTCAATTGCGGCGGCGCAGCGCTGACCGGCGCGACGATCCCCGCCGATCTCGCGCGCGGGCTCCGCACCACCGCGGCGCATTCGACGCTGACGATCGGCGACACCAATTCGACCGCGATCCTCGCCAGCGGCGCGCTCGGCCGCGGCGTGACCGAGGTCGAACTCGACCGGCGCGAGACGCCGCAGGGCAGCCGCGTCGAGATGAGCCACGACGGCTATGCGCGGCGCCACGGGCTGATCCACCGCCGCCTGCTGATCCTGTCGCCGAACGGCCGCGAGCTGCGCGGCGAGGACATGCTCCTCCCTGCCCCGCGCACCCGCCGCAAGGGCGACAAGGGTTTCACGCTGCGCTTTCACCTCGGCCGCGCCATCTCGGCGAGCCTGACCGCTGACAAGCTCGGCGCGCTGCTCCGCATCTCGGGCGGACCGCTCTGGCAGTTCCGCACTTCCGAAGGTCAGCTCGCCATCGAGGAAAGCCTGTGGGTCGATGGCGACGGCCGCCCGCACCCGACCGAACAGCTCGTCGTCACCGACACCGCGCCCGCGGGCGGCGCGAGCATCGGCTGGATCTTCAAGCATATCGGCTGAGGCCGCTTTCCCGAAAAATGTTGCGGCAAGTTCGCGCCATTTTCAGCCTGTTCCAGCAATCACCGCCCCTCTGTTTCACTCGTGTGACACTGACGTAACACAGCGGTCACACCGCGCTGCCACTCGCCCCCTCGAATCGCCGGAAGCAAATCTGCTCGGGCGATCTTCCGCACTCTCCAGGGGGAAAATATGCAATCGCTTCGCTCCGTCCGTTCGCGCATCCTGCTCGGCACCTGCCTTTCGCTCGCCGCCGCGCTGCCCGGGACCGCCTTCGCGTCCGACATCACCGGCACCGTCACCGACGCAAGCGACACGCGCGCGCTGCAGAGCGCCGAGGTTCGCATCGTGGAGCTCAATCGCGAAACCGAAGCCGGCCGCGACGGCAGCTTCCGCTTCGCCGACGTCCCCGCGGGCACCTATACGCTGGAAGCACGGTATGTCGGTGCCGCGCCGCGCACCGAAACCGTCACCGTCTCCGATGGCGGTAACGCAACGGTCACCATGATCCTCGGCACCGACGGCACGATCCTCGTCCTCGGCCAATCGGCGAACATGACGAGCGCGCTGTCACGGCAGAAGGCCGCCGACGGCGTCGAAAGCGTGCTGACCCGCGACGCGGTGGGCCAGTTTCCCGACCAGAATGTCGCCGAATCGCTGCGCCGCCTGCCCGGCATCAACATCCTCAACGATCAGGGTGAGGGCCGCTTCGTCTCGGTCCGCGGGCTCGACCCCGAACTCAACGCGACCTCGGTCAACGGCGTCCGCCTGCCCGCCCCCGAAAGCGATATCCGCTCGGTCGCGCTCGACGTGATTTCGAGCGACAGCATCGAATCGATCGAGGTCAAGAAATCGCTGACCCCCGACATGGATGCCGACACGATCGGCGCTTCGATCGAGATCAACACGACGAGCGCGTTCGAACGCCGCAAGAATCTGCTGACCGCCAAGGTCGAGGGCAGCTTCAACGACCTGTCGGAAAAGCTGACTCCAAAGGGCAGCGTGGATTTCTCGCAGCGCCTTGGCGACAATGTCGGCGTCTCGGGCGGCATTTCCTATTATCAGCGCAAGTTCGAGACCGACAATATTGAGGCCGACGGCTGGAACGAGGATGACGGCCGCGTCTTCCCCGAAGAGGTCAACTACCGCGACTATGACGTCGAACGGAAACGCCTCAGCGCCAATCTCAACCTCGATGTCCGCATCGGCAGCTCGACCAGGCTCTATGCGCGCGGCGTATACAGCCAGTTCGACGATCAGGAATATCGGCGCGAGACGAGCCTGAAGCTGGAGGATGCCGGTGCGGTCTCCGGCACCAGCGACAATCTCCTGTTCAGCGACACCAACCCCGATCCCGACGAGGATGGCGAGATCAAGGTCCAGCGTTCGCTGAAGGACCGCTTCGAGCGTCAGCGCATCCGCAGCCTCGTGCTCGGCGGCGAGACCGACACCGGCGGCTGGCACGCAAAATATTCGGTGAGCTATGCCAAATCGACCGAGCGCGAGAATGGCTCGATCGACCCTGCGAACTTCGAGCAGAAATTCGAGGGCGACGGGCTGCAGATCGGTCTGGATACGACCGATCCGCGTACGCCGCTGTACACGGTCGGCGGCCCCGCCAATGTGGTCGCCGATTTCTATAATCCGTCGGAATATGAGCTCGACAGCATCCAGGTCACGTCGCTCTCCGATTCGCGCGATCGCGAATGGGGCGCGCGCTTCGACCTCGGCCGCGAATTTGCGACCGACGGCGGCAGCTTCACGATCCAGGCGGGCGCCAAGGGCCGCTGGCGCAAGAAGAGCTACAATCTCGAAACCGTCTATTGGGAAAATGACGACCTCACGATGGCCGACCTCGTCGGCGACCAGACCTATCGCCTGATCGACATGGCGCCGGTGCTCGACAAGAAAGGGGTGCGCCGCTTCTTCGACGCCAACCGCGATATCTTCGAGCTCAACGCATTCGACTCGACGCTCGATTCGATCCTCGACGACTATTCGGTCAAGGAAGACGTCGTCGCCGGCTATCTGCTCGGGCGCTGGGACAGCGACACGCTGCGCGTCATCGGCGGCGTGCGCTACGAGCATACCAAGAACGACATTCGCGCGAACACGGTGCTGACGGTCGAGGAAGACGGCACGCTGCCCGACGGCTCGACTGCCGACGAAGACACGATCATCGTCTCGCCGAACCAGTTCCAGCGCAGCTATGGCGACTGGCTGCCGAGCCTGACGATCCGCTGGGAGCCGCAGCAGAATCTCGTGCTCCGCGCCGCAGGCTACAAGAGCCTCGTCCGGCCCAAGCTGTCGAAGCTCGCGCCGCATTTCACCATCGAACAGAATGACGACGACGAACGTGAGGGCGATTTCGGCAATCCCGACCTCAAACCCTACCGCGCGTGGAACTTCGACGCCGGGGTCGAATATTATCTGCCCGCGGGCGGCGCGCTGTCGGCGGGTGTCTTCTACAAGGACATCAAGGACTTCATCGTCGACACCAACCTCGAAGATCCGGGCACCTACAACGGCATCGCCTATGACGAGGCGACGATCCCGATCAACGGCGACAGCGCCAAAGTGTGGGGCCTCGAACTCAGCTATCAGCAGGCGCTGCGCTTCCTGCCCTCGCCGCTCGACGGGCTGCTCGTGCAGGCAAATTACACCTATACCGACGCCACCGGAAAGGTGCCGATCGATGGCGACATCACCGACCTCCGCAAGATCGCCCTGCCCGCCGCGTCGAAGCACAGCTTCAACGTCGCGCTCGGCTATGAGAAAGGCCCGGTCTCGCTGCGCCTCGCGGGCACCTATCGCTCGAAATATCTCGACGAACTCGGCGACGACGCACCCGAGGACCGGATGATCGACAATCATTTTCAGCTCGACCTGTCGGCCAAATATGATCTGACCAGGCGGTTCCAGCTCTTTTACGAGTGGGTGAACATCAACAACGCCAAATATTATGCCTACAACAATGTCGGCGCGCGGCGGAATCTGCTGCAGTTCGAGGAATATAAGTGGACAATGAAGTTCGGCGCACGGGTGAAATTCTGATGCGCCGCCTGATCGCGCTGCTGCCGCTCCTCCCGCTCGCCGCCTGCGTGGCGGGCACGGAAAAGCCCGTCATCGCCGGCCTGCCGCCGGCCTCCGTCACCGCGAGCGGCGAGACCGATCCGGTCGGCACCGGCAAGGCCGACGCCGCCGACGACCCGGCGATCTGGGTCGATCCCGCGAACCCCAGCCGCGCACTGATCGTCGCGACCGACAAGAAGGCCGGCGTCCACCTCTACGACCTGACCGGCAAAGATATCGCCTTCATCAAGGGCGGCCTCGTCAACAATGTCGATGTCGTCGGCAACATCATCGTCGCGAGCGACCGCAACGACGGGGTGAACGCGCATCTCGCGCTGTTCCGCCTCGATCCGGACAAGCCCGCGATCGCCCCGCTCGGCCGCGCGGCGGCGGGCACGGGCGAAGCCTATGGCCTCTGCCTCGGGAAGAGCGCGCCGGGCACCCCGATCACCGCGGCGCTGATCGTCAAGGACGGCACGGTGCGCGTCGGCACTATCCGCTTGCCCGAAGGCGCGGCGCCGACCTTCGCGGTGCAATGGGACTATAAGATCCCGACCCAGTCCGAAGGCTGCGTCTTCGATGGCGACACGCTTTATGTCGGCGAGGAAGACGCCGGCATCTGGCGGCTCGTGCCGAACGCAGGCGGCGTCGATGCGAAACTCGTCGCGCCGGTCGACAACCAGCGCCTCGTCGCCGATGTCGAGGGCCTCGCGACGATCGACCACAAGGGCCAGCGCTATCTCCTCGCTTCGTCACAGGGCGACAATGCCTATGCGGTCTTCCGCCTGCCGGAGATGGACTATGTCGGCCGCTTCGTGATCGCGGCGGGCACATTCGGTGCGACGAGCGAGACCGACGGGATCGAGGCGGTCGCGGGCAGCTTCGGCCCGGATTATCCCGATGGGCTTTTTCTGGCGCAGGACGGCGATAACGCCCCCAAGGCGCAGAATTTCAAGCTGGTGCGCTGGGACCGGATCGCTGCCGCTCTGGGGCTGTAAGAGATTCCCGCGGAGGCGCAGAGATCGCAGAGAGAATCAGTTCACGCGGAGACGCGGAGGAAAAGAGTTCGGCGGCCTGGCCGCCTATTTCTTTCTCTGCGATCTCTGCGCCTCTGCGGGAATATTTTTCTTCTCCGCGCCTCCGCGTCTCCGCGTGAACCCTCAAACGGTTGCCCAAATGCTTCCGCCCGCCTAGGGGGGCCGCGTCTTTCCCGTCTTGCAAAGGCCGCCCTTCCCATGACCGACCTGATTCCCGTCCGCCGCGCCCTGCTGTCCGTCAGCGACAAGGCGGGGCTCGCCGAGCTTGCCGCCGCGCTGGTCAAGCATGGCGTCGAACTCGTCTCGACCGGCGGCACCGCGAAAGCGCTGCGCGATGCGGGGCATCAGGTGCTCGACGTCGCCGACCTCACCGGCTTTCCCGAGATGATGGACGGCCGCGTCAAGACACTGCACCCGACGGTCCATGGCGGCATCCTTGCCGTCCGCGACGATGCCGCGCATGTCGCGGCGATGGAACAGCACGGTATCGGCGCGATCGATCTGGTGGTCGTCAACCTCTACCCCTTTGCCGCGACCGTCGCGAAGGGAGCGCCGCGCGACGACATCATCGAGAATATCGACATCGGCGGCCCGGCGATGGTGCGCTCGGCGGCGAAGAACCACGCTTTCGTCGGCATCGTCACCGAGCCCGAGGATTATGCCGCGGTGATCGCCGAGATGGACGCCCATGACGGCGCGACCACCATCGCCCTCCGCAAGCGCCTCGCCGCGGCCGCCTTCGCGCACACCGCGACCTATGATGGCATGATCGCGTCGTGGTTCGCCTTCGCCGATCAGGGCAAGCTCTTTCCCGACACGCTGCCGCTGACCGCCAAGCTCGCCAACGAACTGCGCTATGGCGAGAACCCGCACCAGCAGGCAGCGCTCTACCTGCCCGCCGGCCCCGCCGCGCGCGGGATCGCGCAGGCCGAGCAGGTGCAGGGCAAGGAACTGAGCTACAACAACATCAACGACGCCGACGCCGCGCTCGAACTCGTCGCCGAGTTCCGCGAGGCCGATCCGACCTGCGTCATCGTCAAGCACGCCAATCCGTGCGGCGTCGCGAGCGCGGCGACGATCGCCGAGGCCTATGACGCCGCGCTGAAGTGCGACGACGTCTCGGCGTTCGGCGGTATCATCGCGGTCAACCGGCCGCTCGACGGCGCGACCGCCGAGCTGATCAGCGGCATTTTCACCGAGGTCGTCTGCGCGCCCGACGCCGACGCCGACGCCCGCGCGGTGTTCGCGAAGAAGAAGAACCTCCGCCTGCTGCTGACCGGCGAACTCCCCGATCCGGCGCGCGGCGGCCTTATGCTCAAGACGATCGCCGGCGGCTGGCTCGCACAGAGCCGCGACAATGGCCGCATCACGCGCGCCGACCTGAAAATCGTCACCGACCGCGCGCCGACCGAGGAGGAACTCACCGACGCCCTCTTCGCCTGGACCGTCGCCAAGCATGTGAAGTCGAACGCGATCGTCTATGCCAAAGGCGGCTCGACCGCGGGCATCGGCGCGGGGCAGATGAACCGTCGCGACAGCGCGCGCATCGCCGCGGTGAAAGCCCGCGAGGCAGCGGAATCGCACGGCTGGGCGGCCCCGCGCACCGTCGGCAGCGCGGTCGCGAGCGACGCTTTCTTCCCCTTCGCCGACGGGCTGCTCGCGGCGGTCGAGGCGGGCGCGACCTGCGTGATCCAGCCCGGCGGCTCGATCCGCGACGACGAGGTGATCGCGGCGGCGAACGAAGCGGGGCTGGCGATGGTGTTCACCGGGATGCGGCATTTCCGCCACTGACACCCGCTCCGTTCGGGCTGAGCTTGTCGAAGCCCTGTTCTTCCTTCAAAGAAAGAACGGCCCTTCGACAGGCTCGGGGCGAGCGGATTGAATTGGCGATACCGCTTTGATTCAAGGACCACCATGACCGCCACCGCCCGCAAGCCGTCGATCATCCAACGCCTCTACGACTGGACGATGGAGAAGTCGGCGCACCCGCACGCCGAGTTCTGGCTGGCGCTGGTCGCCTTCGTCGAGGCGAGCTTCTTTCCGATCCCGCCGCACCCGCTGCTCGGCCTCATGTGCCTCGCGAACCCGAAGAAGGCGGTGCGCTATGCGATCATCTGCACGCTCGCGTCGGTCGCGGGTGGGATGCTCGGCTATTCGATCGGCTACTTCCTGTACGAGAGCGTCGGCCTGTGGCTGCTCGGCGTGCTCGGGCTGACCGACGCCTTTCCGCCGGCCGCCTGCTATCTGCGCGAGTTCGGTGCCGAGATCATCCTGATCAAGGGCGCGACGCCGATCCCGTTCAAGCTGCTGACGATCACCGCCGGCTTCATCCACATGAATTTCTGGACCTTTTTGTGGGCGAGCCTCGCCAGCCGGGCCTTTTCCTTCATGCTCGTCGGAATCCTGTTCCGGCTGTTCGGGGCGCCGATCAAGGCGTTCATCGACAAATATCTGATGTGGGTCGCAGGCGCCTTCCTGGTCGCGGTGGTCGCGGGTTTCCTGATCATCGGCGC
>NZ_JAYSAH010000028.1:0-4091 GCF_041916015.1 Sphingopyxis sp.
GCTTCAAAAACCGCAGCTGACAGCCACCTTCGGCGCCTTCAAAAATCTATCTTGCGCTGCGCGCGCCTCCGGTCGGGCTACGCCCGCCCTCCGCCGCACGCAGCGCAAGGCCATCTTCAACAAACCAGCATCATATTATCCGAAAAGGGGGTCCCTCTTCGACGCCGATCGGGGGTCCCTTTTGAACGCCGTTTGACACACCTCGGCGAGAGCCGCCTCTACAAGGCGTTTTGTGATCCTGCCCATAGGCTGCAACCTCTTCGAACCGTGCTGCTTCCGCGAAAGCACCGCGTAAGCAACAGGGGGTGTATTCTCGGCGGGCCTGGGTTAGCATCGGCGGCAGCGATTTTCATCTTTGAGATGCAATATGAGTAGCTTAGGGTAGAGAAACAGGCTCTGGCGTTGAATAGCGTAGCCTGTTAGTAGCCGCTCCGAAGGCAGAGGTCACAGGTTCGAATCCTGTCGGGTGCGCCACTTCACTACAGAAGTGGGAACGCCGTACCCCGCCATATCCACCCTGGAGGCGGCTACCAAGCTCGGACGCAGTTCCGATCTCGATCCCATGATGCGAACTTCGTCGTCTGCGACCTCGACGCGCTGAGCGAAGGCGCGCAGCTGATCCGGCCGATAGCCGCCCGCTTCCATACGCAGGCCGTCGTGTGCAGCGATGGTGGCGTTGACATAGATCATCCGGTCGGGGTCTTCCAGATCGTGTCGATATCACGCGGCGGTCAACGCCCCCGCGCTGGCCGATCTGCGGACCCCCGGCTCTGACGATTATCCCTTGGTCGCCAAGCCGCCGCCGCTCGATCATGGCTATTTCGAAGCCTTCAACCGCGATAACTGCATCTCGTCGACATCAGAAAACGCGAAGCGCTGGTCGAGATAACCGAGACGCGAGTGCGGACGACGCTGAACGCGTATGAATTCGACATCATCGTGCTGGCGACCGGCTTCAAGGCCTACACCGGCGCGCTCGAAGCCTTTCCGATCCACGGCGAGGGCGGCCGGACGAAATGACTCTTCCTTCAGGCTCGTCACCGCGAGCCTGAAGCACGGCCGTCATCTGAAATCAATGGATCCCGACCCGGCCGTTGCGGGCCGCCGGGTGCCCGCGGAGATCGGCAAGATAACGAGCCGTCAGTTCGCCCACCGGCCCGCTGCCGAACACATAACGGTCGGCTCGGACGAGTACCGCGTCGGCGCCATGCTTATCGAGCCAGTGCCGGACTTCGGCGCCAAAAGGTTCGATGTCGTCGAGCGAAAAGCAGGGCACGGCGCCGCTGGACGGCGAGGTTTCCCGCGCGACGATCCAAGGCCCCGGGCCCAGCAGGTCGTCGAGCCGGCTCGGCCCCGCTTTGGGCTGCGGGAAATAGCTTCCTGCGCCCGGAGTGCCCGCGTCGATGAGGCCCGTCAGAATATCGGGATAAGCCGCTGCCCCGGCCGGCTCCTGATTGGCAGCGCGCGCCGCGAGCATCTGCGCGTCGCGGGCGGCCGCCGCGTCGGGATCGGTGATGCACACCGTCCGACCCATCATCACCGCAAGACCGATGATCGCGCGGACATTGGGCTCGCGCTCGCGCTGGTAGGTTTCGAGGATGGGCGCTGCCGCCTCGCCCCCCACGACAGCGGCGAGTTTCCACGCGAGATTGGCGGCGTCGCGAATGCCCGAACACAAGCCCTGACCGGCAAACGGCGGCATCTGGTGCGCGGCGTCACCCGCGAGGAAGATGGCGCCCCGCTGCCACTGTTCGGCGATGCGCGCCGAGAAACGATAGACCGCCTTGCGTTCGATTTCGACCGCGCCCGCGACATCCCAAGGGTCCAGCAGTCGCCCGATCATGGCGTCGTCGAGGAGGTCGTCGGGCCTTTCACCCGGCTTCACCATGAATTCCCAGCGGTGACGCCCTTCGCCCATCAGCACGCAAGTCGTCGGCCGCGCGGGATCGCAAATCTGCAGATTGACCTCGGGAAGCCGCGATACGTCGCTTACGATCGTGTCGACGATCAACCAGCTTTCGTCGAAATCGAGGTCGTCGATGCCGATGCCGGCAAGGTCGCGCACGGTGCTGCGCGCGCCGTCGGCACCGACAAGAAAGCGGGGCCGAATGAGCTGCGCGCCCTGCTCCGTCTCGAACTCCGCCGCCGGAGTGTCGCAACTGCCGCCGAGGCCGGTCAGTCGCCATCCCGCGCGCAGCCCTATATTCGGCTGTGCCGCAACGGCCTCGCGCAACAGTCGCTCGATCGAAGGCTGATGGATCATGTTCGCGCTATGCCAGCCGCCAGCTGCGATCCGGTCCGCCCCGTCGAGGCGAAGCAGCACCTGCCCGTCGGCGGTCACGAAATCATAGCGCGGGCTGTGGCGGCACGTCGCGACGATGGCGTCGGCGATGCCGAGTTCCTGAAAGACGCGGAGGATCTGGTGATCGATATGCGCGGCGCGCGGCAGGGCGTAAGGCTCGGTGGCGCGTTCGGCGAGGATGACCGTCACGCCGCGCCGGGCAAGCAGCAGCGCAAGCGTAAGCCCGGTTGGCCCGGCGCCGACGATCAGGACGTCGCAATCTTCGGCTTTGGGGCTGCCGCTCACGCTTCCGCCTCCATCACCCCCTCGATCGCGCCGAGGCCGTCGATTTCGCAGCGCACGACGTCGCCGGGCTTCAGGAATTGGCGCGGGTCCATTGCGGCGCCGATGCCGCCCGGCGTGCCGGTGAAGATGAGATCGCCGGGTTCGAGCGTCATCGCCGCGGAAAGATGCTCGATCTGCTGCCACAGGTCGAAGACCAGATGACGGGTGTTCGAAGATTGCCGCAGCTCGCCGTTCACGAGGCAACGGAGGTCGAGGGCGTGCGGGTCGACTTCGTCTGCCGTCGTGATCCACGGCCCGATCGGGGCGTGCGTGTCGAACGACTTGCCGAGCGACCATTGCGGCCCCGCGTGCTGCCACATGCGTTCGGTCACATCGTTGCCGACGCAATAGCCGAAGACATGCTCGTGCGCCTGCACCGCGGGAATATGCTTGCCGCGCTTGCCGATCACCGCGACCAGTTCGACCTCATAGTCGGCGGTGAAGGTGTTTTTCGCGATCAGGATCGGCGCGAAGGGGCCATTGATCGAGGTCTGCGCCTTGGTGAACCAGACCTGCCGCTGCGGCGTCTCCATCTTCGATTCGGCGATATGGTCGGCATAGTTGAGGCCGATCGCGAATATCTTGCCGGGGCGCGCGATGGGGGCGGTCAGTGTTACCGCGGTAAGCGGGGCCGCGCCGCGGTCGTCGAGGGCGTCGAAGGCGGGGCGCAGCTCGTCCCAGCGCGCGATCAGGTCGATCATGCTGCCGGCGAAGCCGGTGTCGACGATCGTCTCGCCGCGAACGATGCCGATGTGCGCGACGCCATTCTGTTCGTAGGTTGCTATTTTCATGCTGCGATATCCTTGGGTTTGCGGCGGAAAAGCGCCTTGAAGCGAAGCCGGAGGGCAAGCAGCCTGCCGAGGGTCTCGGGTTTCGGCGCGCGCTTGCCGGCGAGCGCGGGGAAGGGCGCGCCCCATTGCACGTCGAGCAGTTCGCGCATCGTCGACAGGCGCGAACCGTCGGCGGCGGCGAACAGGTCGCCGTCGGTCCAATGCTCGAGCTCGTGCCCCCAGGGATCCTTCCAATAGTCGAAGATCTGGCTGCCGAGCACATGGCGCCCGACGCCCCACGCGGCGGTGCGCCCCGCGCGCTTCAGATGCTCGTGGCCGGCCATCAGGTCGTCGAGACCCTCGACCTCGAACGCGGCGTGGTTGAAGCCGGGGCCGGGCGGCAGCTGGGCGAGGAACAGCGTGTGGTGATCGGTCGGCGTGTCGCCGCGGTCGCAGCGCATGAAGGCACCGATCGCGAGCCCCGGCGCCGCCTCGATCTCGTCGGACGTAATGAAGCCGAAGCGCGCCTTGTACCACGCCTCCGACCGACGAAAGTCCGCGACGTTCAGCACCACATGACCGAGACGCCGGACGCGCGAGGGCCGCTGCGCGATACGTACAGGCGCACGCAAGCGCCGGCGCGCCGCGACCGAATTGAAGGGGGTTTCGCGAGCGGGTACGACCGGCTCTTGCCC
>NZ_JAYSAH010000029.1:0-53924 GCF_041916015.1 Sphingopyxis sp.
GGTGATGTGGAGGATGATGTCCTTCGCGGTGACGCCGGGGCCGACCTCGCCCTCGACGCGCACTTCCATCGTCTTCGACGGTTGCAGCAGCAGGGTCTGCGTCGCGAGCACATGCTCGACCTCGCTCGTCCCGATGCCGAAAGCGAGCGCGCCGATGCCGCCGTGGCATGCGGTGTGGCTGTCGCCGCAGACGATCGTCGTGCCGGGCAGCGAAAATCCCTGCTCGGGGCCGACGACATGGACGATGCCCTGTTCGGGCGCGACCGCGTCGATATAGCGGATGCCATATTCGGGCGCGTTCTTTTCCAGCGCCGCGAGCTGCGCCGCGCTTTCGGGATCGGCGATCGGCAGCTTGTTGCCGCCTGCGTCGAGCCGCGCCGTCGTCGGCACATTATGGTCGGGGACCGCGAGCGTCAGGTCGGGACGGCGCACCGTGCGCCCGCTGGCGCGAAGCCCGGCGAAGGCCTGCGGGCTGGTGACTTCATGGACGAGGTGGCGGTCGATGAAGATCAGAGCTGTACCGTCGGGGCGCTGTTCGACGACATGCGCGTCCCAGATTTTCTCATAGAGGGTGCGGGGCCGAGTCATGCGGGTTCACTTACGCCAGTCGAATAACAATGCAAGCGAGTGGGACACAAAAACGCAATTTTCGGTCGCGGCGCTTTCGCCCTTTTCTATCGTCACCCCGGACTTGATCCGGGGTGACGAAGGGGAGGGTGCATAGGGAAGGGAATGAGCCTATAGTTCATTTATGCCCACTCCCGCCATCCTCGTGCTGATATTCGCCACCGTCGCGGCGATGGAGGGCGTCGCCTGGGCGAGCCACAAATATATCATGCACGGCTTCGGCTGGGCGTGGCACCGCGACCATCATGAACCGCACGGGCACCGGCTCGAAAAGAACGACCTGTTCGCGCTCGTCGGCGCCGCGATGAGCATTTCGATGTTCGCGGCGGGCAGTCCGATGATCATGGGCGCGTCGGCGTGGGAGCCCGGAAGCTGGATCGGGCTCGGCATTCTCTTCTACGGGATCATCTATACGCTCGTTCACGACGGGCTCGTCCACCAGCGCTGGTTCCGCTGGGTGCCACGGCGCGGCTATGCGAAGCGGCTGGTGCAGGCGCACAAGCTCCACCATGCGACGACCGGCAAGGAAGGCGGCGTCAGCTTCGGCTTCGTGCTCGCGCGCGATCCCGCGAAGCTGAAGGCCGAACTGAAAGCCCAGCGCGAAGCGGGGATCGCGGTGGTGCGCGAGGCACTGGCCGACTAGGCCGCCCGATAATCCGCTATAATCACGCCCGCCGCCGCCAATTCCGCCTCATGGCTTTCCTCGCGCCAGCTTTCGGCGAGCGCCTGCCGCTCCCATTCGATCATCGCCGGATGCGCCAGCATATGATCGACCCACGCCTGCCCGGCGCCGACGTCGAGCCCATAGGTGCGAATCCGGAAAGCGACCGGCGCGAAGAAGGCATCGGCCGCCGAGAAATCCGCCCCCGCGAGCCACGGTCCGCCGAATCGCGCCAGTCCTTCCTCGAACAGTTCACGAATGCGCGCGACATTGGTCCTCAGCGCGTCGGACATCGGCTTCGGCGTCACCCTTACCCCGACGTTCATCGTGCAGTCGTTGCGGAGCGCCGAAAAGCCGCTGTGCATCTCGGCCACCGCGCACTGCGCCCAGGCGCGCGCGCCGGGATCGGCTGGCCACACGCCGTCGTGACGGTCGGCGAGATAGAGGGTGATGCCGAGCGAGTCGTGCAGCGTGCGCCCTTCGTGGAGCAGCGCGGGCACCTGCCCGGTTGGCGAAAAGCTGCGGAAAGCATCGTAATTCACCGGCGCCGCGAAAGGCTCGATCCTGTCCTCGAACGCGATGCCCAGCGCGCGCATCAGCACCCACGGCCGCAGCGACCAGCTCGAATAATTGCGGTTGGCGGTGATCAGCACATACATGCCTTGGCTCCTCTGCGGCGATGGCGGAGCCGTCTGATAGACGGCCAGCCGACGCCGGAGCAAGCGCCCGTGCGCTACTTCTTCAGGCTCGGCGCGACGGGGCTGGCCGCGCTGCCGCCGCCCGCCGCCGGCGGCAATTCGCTGAGGTCGAGCCAATGCCCATCGCCGCGCTTGTGATAGCTGTCGATCGCGGCGAACGGAATGCGGAAGGGAAATCCCCAGTCGCTGTTCCACAGCGCCACGACGCCGGTCCGCGTCGCCGGCTCAAAGATCATCGTTGCGCGATAGCCCGACACCGCGCCCGAATGGCCCTCCAGCCGGTGGCCGTCGTAACTGAAGTTCCGCCAGCCGAGGCCATAGGAGGCGTCGCTGATCGCCTGGCGCAGGCCGCTGCCATACAGCCGTTCGGTGTGGACGCGCGGCTGATGCGCGATCTCCAGCACCGGCTTCGGCAGCACGTCGGGGCGGAGCCCCATCATCGCCCGCATCCAGGTCGCGAAATCGACGATGTCGCTTTCGACGCCCGCGGCCGCGGGAACCCGCCAATAGGCTTCCTTGAGCGGACGGACCTGGCCGTTGCGGTGCGGCCGCGCCCAGTCGCTGGCGCCGGTCAGCCGCTTCATCCCATAGCCCGCGTTCACCATGCCGAGCGGCAGGAACAGCCGCTGCTCGACCGCATCGGGAAAGGGCTTGCCTGCAATTTGCGACACGATCTCGCTCGCGGTGTCGAAGGCGATGTTCTGATAGGTGTGACAGGTGCCGGGCTCGCATTGCAGCGGCGCGGCGGTCAGGCTGGCGCGGAGCAGCTGCGGGTCCTGCCCCTCTTCCAGCTTCTCGTCATAGGCATTTTTGGTGAGGCCGGTGCGCTGCGACAGCAGGTTGGCGACCGAGATTCGCGCCTCGGCCCCGCCCGGCAGGCGCAACGAGGTGCGCCAGTCGGCGACGGGCCGGTCGAGGTCGAGCGTGCCATCCTTCGCCAGCGCCGCCGCCATCGCGCCGGTCGCGGTCTTCGACACCGAGGCCCAGCGGAACAGGGTATGCGGGGTCACCGGCGCGCCGGTCGCCGCATCGGCGACGCCATAGGTGCGGACGAAGGTCAGCTTGCCGTCCTCGACCACCGCAACCGCGAGCCCGGCCATTTCGGGGCGCTGCGCCAGCTCGGCGAGTTGCCGGTCGAAGGTGCGATAGTCGATCCGCCCGCGCCATTTGTCGGGCGCATCGGGCAGGCTTTCGGCCGCGCTGAACGGAATGGCCACGCTGGCAAGCGGCTGTCCGCCCCCAAAGGCACGCAACCCGAACCAGCCAGTCAGCGCCAGCGCGGCGACGCCCAGAAGAACAACAAAAACCCGCTTCATCGACTCGTTATTGGATCGCGACCTCATATTTGGCCGTCGTCTTAGCGGCGACTTCCTCCGCCGTCACCCCCGGTGCGAGTTCGATCAGCCGGAACGGGCTCGCATGGTCGTCGCGCCTGAACACCGCGAGGTCGGTGATGATCATGTCGACGACATTCTTGCCCGTGAGCGGCAGGGTGCAGGCGGGGATGAATTTCGGGCTGCCGTCCTTGGCGTTATGTTCCATCACGACGATGATCTTCTTGACCCCGGCAACCAGATCCATCGCGCCGCCCATGCCCTTGATCATCTTGCCCGGGATCATCCAGTTGGCGATGTCGCCATTCTCGGCGATCTCCATCGCGCCGAGCACGGTCAGGTCGATATGTCCGCCGCGGATCATCGCGAAGCTGTCCGATGAACTGAAATAGACCGACTGCGGCAATTCGCTGATCGTCTGCTTGCCCGCGTTGATCAGGTCGGCATCCTCGTCGCCTTCATAGGGGAAGGGGCCGATACCGAGCATGCCGTTCTCCGACTGCAGCGTGACCTCCATTCCCGCCGGGATGTGATTCGCGACGAGCGTCGGAATGCCGATGCCGAGGTTGACGTAATAGCCGTCCTGCAATTCCTTCGCGGCGCGCGCCGCCATATCGTCGCGGGTCCAACCTTTGGTGTCTTGGGCCATTATTTCGGCTCCCATTGCTTGTCGGAGGGGAAGATGTCGGCAAAGCCGCCGCGGATCGACGGGCCGTAAACGGGGTTGGAGAGCAGGAACCAGCCATGCCCCCACAGATCGGCGATCGGGCCGCTCGTCGCGAGCGTCTTGCGATCCGCGACCGACAGCTCTTTCGCGTTGAACGCCTGCGCGAAATCGCCGAGCTGGTCGCCGCCCATCGCGATCACGCACCAGCGCGACGCGATCAGCGCGCGGCGGCCGTCCTTGCTCGCGCCGTCGGGCGTGTCGCCCATCAGGAACAGGGTCTCGCCATGCTTATATTCGCCCAGTCCGGCCGCACGCAGCGCGTCTTCGGTGCCCTTGGCATTGGCGGCGCTGCGGTTGGTGTTGACGATCACCGTCACCCCCGCGCCGCGCATGATGGTCACCGCATCGATCACGCCGGGCATCGCGACCGCCTTGCCCGCGCCGGTCTTTTCCCACTGGTCCCAGACCGCGGGATCGAAATCCTTGCGCTGCTCGGCCATGTAGCGCATCGCGCCGAGGTTCCAGATCAGCGTCTCGTCGGCGTCGAACACCGCCGCAAGCGGCTTCTCCCCGCAATCGTCGAAGCGCGGCGCGGCGGGCGTCGAGCCCTCGGCGAGCACGACCTGTTTGTGCGGGGCGGCCGAGATGGCGACCGCGCGGACATAGCCCGCCAGCGCGCGATAGACCTGCGCCGACGCGACCGCGCCCTCGGCCGAGCCATAGAGCCATTGCTGCCCCGCTGGCGGCGAGGCGGGAGTAGGCGTCTCGCCGACCTGCGAGGCGAGGACGTCGGCGCTCAGCGGCTCCTGCGCCGTTTGGGGCGCGGTCTGGGTCGAGGCGCAGCCGGCGAGCAGCAGTCCGGCGGCGAAGGCAAGGCTGCGCATCACGCCGTCTCGCGGGGACGGACGGTGCGGAATTCGATCTTCTTGTCGTAGGGCGCACCGACGATCATGCGCTTCACATAGATGCCGGGCAGGTGGATGCAGTCGGGGTCGAGGCTGCCCGTGGGCACGATCTCCTCGACCTCGGCGACGCAGATCTTCGCCGCGGTCGCCATCGGCTGGTTGAAGTTGCGCGCGGTCTTGCGGAAGATGAGGTTGCCGCTCTCGTCGGCCTTCCACCCCTTGATGATCGCGAGGTCGGCGAAGATGCCGCGCTCGAGGATATAATCTTCAGGTCCATTTGGCCCGTCGAAGCTCTTCACTTCCTTGCCTTCGGCGACGAGGGTGCCGACGCCGGTCTTGGTATAGAAGCCCGGAATGCCCGCGCCCCCGGCGCGGCAGCGTTCGGCGAGCGTGCCCTGCGGGCAGAATTCGACCTCGAGCTCGCCCGCCAGATATTGCCGCTCGAACTCCTTGTTCTCGCCGACATAGGAGCTGATCATCTTCTTGATCTGCCTGGTGCGAAGCAGCTTGCCGAGGCCTTCGCCGTCGATCCCGGCGTTGTTGCTGGCGATGGTGAGGTCCCTCGTGCCCGCATCGCGGATCGCGTCGATCAGCCGTTCGGGGATGCCGCAGAGGCCGAAACCGCCCGCGCAGATATGCATTCCGTCGAAAAGCAGTCCGTCCAGCGCGGCAGCGGCGTCGGAATAGCGCTTGTTCCCCATGAAACGGCCTCCTTGATGAATGATCGCGCGCGACCTTGGCGCATCCGACATATCAATTCTAATCATAGTGTTTTTAGGGTATTGATAAACAATGTCGATCAATCGCATTGCCTTCTATCATCTCGAAACCCTGCTCTGGATCGACCGGCTCGGCACCTTTTCGGCCGCGGCCGAGCGGCTCAACACCACCCAGCCCGCGGTCTCGGCGCGAATGCGCGAACTCGAACAGCGGCTCGGATCGGCGCTGTTCCGCCGCGACGGGCGCACCATGTCGCTGACTCCCGCGGGCCGCAAGCTGGTGCGCGACTGCGCGCCGCTGCTCCGCGACATGGAGCGCGCGCTGCTCGGCAGCGGCGGTTTCGCCGAGGCGAGCGGGGTGGTGCGGATCGGCGCGGGCGAGATTGCGGCGGCAAGCTGCCTGCCGTCCTTCGTCGCGGCGCTGAAGAAGGAAATGCCGGGCGTCGGCCTGGAGATCGAGATCGATCTGACCGCGAATCTGATCCAGCAATTGCTCACCGGCCGCACCGACATGGCCTTCGCCGCGGGGCCGGTCGCGCATCCGGCGCTGACCTCGCGCCCGATCGGCAAGGTGGCGCTGGTGTGGCTCGCCAGCCCCACGGTCGCCGCAGCCTTCGGTTCGGGGGGAGACGCGCCGCCGGTATCGATCTGGTCGCTCGCCAGCCATTCGCCGATCCACGGCCGGATGCGCGATGCGATCGACGCCTCGCGGATCGCGCCGCGCGCGCTCAATCTCTGCAACAACGCGCGGATGATGATCGACATCGCGCTCGCGGACGGCGGCGTCGGCATCTTTCCCGAACCGATGGTCCGCGACGAGGTCGCGCGCGGCGCGCTCGTCGAGCTTGCCGGGATGCCCCCGCTGGCGCCGGTCGAATTCCACGTCGCGATGCGCGTCGCCGATACCGAGCCGGTGCTGGTACGCATCTTCGAACAGGCCGCGCGCCTGCGGATCGCGCCGGCTCTTGATCCCGGTCAATGAACTCTTGTGCCTTGCGGCGCATTGTCCCGGTATCGCACAGCAAAGGAGGCTCCCATGCGCTCGATACTGGTTCATGCCGACACTGATTCCGCCTGCGAAGACCGGCTGCAGGTCGCGCTCGACCTCGCGCGCCGCTTTCAGGGTCATGCGACCTTGCTGATCGCGACGCCGCTGCAGCAGTTCGTCAGCTTCGACCCGTTCGGCGGCACCTATTTCGCTGCCGAAGCGCTTGCCGCGGCGCAGGCCGACGACATCGCGCTCGAAAGCCGCCTCGCCGACCGCCTCGCGGGCGAGGACGTACCGTGGGACATATTGATGGCCGACGGAGACACCATCGTCGCGCTTGCGGGAGCTGCGACCTTCGCCGATCTGGCGGTGGTCAGCCTGCCGCCCGCGAAGGAGGACTGGCGCGGCGGTCCGCCGGCGATGCTCGCGGGCGATCTTGCCGTGACTGCGGCGGCGCCGGTACTCGCGCTGCCGCGCGGCGCGAAACGGCTCGATCCTGACACTCCGGCGATGGTCGCGTGGAACGGTAGCGTCCAGGCGGCGCGTGCCCTGCGCGCCGCGATCCCGCTGCTCGCCGGCCGGCCGGTCGTCCTCGTCACCGTCGGCGGCGATGACGGCGATTTCCCGGCGACCGACGCGTTGCGCTATCTGTCGCGCCACGACATCCACGCCGAACTGAAGACGGTCGAACGCGGCGGCGACACGGTCGAGGAACGGCTCGAAAAGGAAGCGCTGGCCATGGGCGCCGGGCTGATCGTGATGGGCGCCTTCGGCCGCAGCCGGCTGCGCGAGACGATCTTCGGCGGCGTGACCCAATATCTGCTGACGAGCGGCCGGGTGCCGCTCTTGCTGGCGCATTAGGGCGGGCGAACCCGGCGCGTCATTGCGAGGAGCGAAGCAATCTCCAGCCAACGCCCTGTCCGGGCCATAGCTGGAGATTGCTTCGTCGCTACGCTCCTCGCAATGACAATTTGGTCTTCAGGGCAGCACGATCCCCAGCGCCGCCGACAGGTCGGCGAGCGCCTGCTCGCCGCTCGTCACCTTGATCGCGTGCATGCCGAGCGCGCTCGCCGGCTTGCAGTTGATGCCAAGGTCGTCGAGATAGATGCAGGCCGCGGGCTCGGTGCCGAGCGCCTCGCACATCATCCGATAGATGCGCGGGTCGGGCTTGCGGACGCCGACCTTGCTCGACTCGATGACATGGTCGAAGCGCGCCATGATCGCGGCGACCTCGGCCGCCATCGCCTCGCTGCGCGCCATGCCCGATCCTTTGCCGCTCGGCACATTGTTGGTGATGCAGCCGATGGTGAACCCTCGGGCCTTCAGCGTGTCCAGCGCCGCGACCATCGCGGGGCGGACCGCGCCGGCGAGCACCGCGAGCACCGCTTCGCCTTCGAGTTCGTGCCCCAGCGCGCGCGCTTCTTCCGCGAACAGCCTGTCGAACGCCGCCGCGTCGATCTCGGCCCGCTCGAATTTCGCCCAGGCGTTGCCGTCGGGATCGGCGCTGTTGACGCGGCGCACGAAGTCGCGCGGCAACCCGCGTTCCTCTTCCAGCCGGTTGAAGGCCTCGAAGGGCGAGGCGGTGATGACGCCGCCGAAATCGAAGATGACATGGGTATAGCGAGACATGCCGCGGCTAGAGCGCAGATTGACGTTAACGTCAACTGGTGCGGAGGAGCATGGCTTGGCTTTCGGGCCGCTCGATTGCCCATTTTCGTCACCCCGGACTTGATCCGGGGTGACGCTAGGTGACGGTAAAAGCGGGACCCCGGATCAAGTCCGGGGTGACGAGGAAATAAGGTCCTTTTTCCCTGCTGCGCCACCACCGTTCAGGGTTCGACGACGATTCCGGCCTTGGGATCGGCGGCGCCCGACAGCATTTCCTTGTAAGCGCCGAGCGCGGCGTCGCCGCCGCTCCGCTTGTCGATGCGGGTGAGCCGCGGCGCGACGTCCATGAAGCCGAGCCACGCGTCGGCGATCTTCCGCCCGAACGCCGCCCCGCCCCAGTCGGCGATGCGTTTCTGGCTGCGGCCGGGCGCAAAGAAACCCTGCCGCTCGGGCCCCGGCAGCGCGGCTTCGCCCGCGTCGGCGTCCCAGTGCGACTTGCCGACGATGATCGAGGCTTTGAGCGCATCGCCGAAATGGCTGTGCACCGCGCGCGTCACTGCGCCATTGCCCGCCATATCGACGAGCGCCGCGGGCGTCGCGGCGTTCAGCGTCAGGATGTCGTCATAGGCGATCACGCGGTCGTAGATGCGCTGGGCATCGAGGCCCGCGACATTGGCCTTGCTGGTGAGGCCGATCGTCTGCGGGCGCGGTCCTTGCCGCTGCGCGAGCGAGAAGCCGAGGCCGATCGCGGTCTTGCTCGACGCGCTCGCGATCAGGATCTGATCGGCGCCATAGTCGTCCTCATCCTCGAACTGGTCGGCGATCAGCCAGCCGGTCAGGAACAGCGGGCGGAAGACCGGCCAATAATCATGGTCGGCGGCGCGATAACCGTCCAGCGCCTCGACCCGCTGATATTGGTTATAGATCGGCGGCAGCGTCGTGCGGCGCGGCGTGACGTCGGTGAAACCGCCGGGGCCGATGGTCCCTGCGGTCAGGACGGCTTCCGCCGCCATCGGATAGTAGCCGTAGAAGCGGTCGCCGGGCGCGATACCCTCGGCGGCGCTTTCGGCCACGGTCGCAAAGCCCCAGACCGGAAGCCGCCCCGGCGTACCGCGCTCGGCGAAGAAATCCCAATAGCCCTGATCGTTTCCGAACAGGCCTGCAGGCTTGCCGAACACCGCATAGGTGATGTTGTTCGCAGTCATCGCATAGCTGTCGAGGTGGACGCGGATTTGACCGGGCGCGAGGGGCGTAGCGGGCTCGGCGACCAGCGTGGCCTCGGCGATGTCGTCGCGGCTGATGTCGATTGCCCAATTCATGTCCGCATCCCTCCGATAGTCTTGCCCGCGCGTGCGGAATGACCGATAGTCTTGCAGATGGCGAAAGTAGAGACAATCGCGGTAAAGCGCATTTATGACGCGCCCGAGAAGACCGACGGTGCGCGCTTCCTCGTCGACCGGCTCTGGCCGCGCGGCGTGTCCAAGGAGAAGGCGGCGCTGACCGCGTGGCTCAAAATCCTGTCGCCGACCGACGCGATGCGCGAGGAATTTCACCACGCGACCGCGCATTCTGACGCGGCATGGTCGGCCTTCCGCAAGGAATATTTCGCCGAACTCGACGCCGGTGGCGACGAGATCGCAGCGGCGCTGGCCGAACTCGACGCGGCGGCGAAGGCGGGTCCGGTGACCCTGCTCTACGCCGCGAAGGACGAGCAGCGGAACAACGCCGTCGCGCTCCGCGAGTGGCTGGAGCGGCGCTGAATTCTATCACGCGTCATTGCTTCGCTTCGCTCGCAATGACGAATTAGGGTTGCTAACCCACCGCCCCGAACAGCGACCCGATCGCGATCGTCGCCGCCATCGCCATCGCGCCCCAGAAGGTGACGCGAACAACCGGGCGTACCATCGGCGCATTGCCCGCCCACGCGCCGAGCGCGCCCAATATGGCGAGAAAGATCAGCGAAGCCCCCGACACCGTCCACGGCAATGAGCCGCCGCGATCGACCAGCACCGTCGCGAGCGGCAACGCGGCGCCGACCGAAAAGCTCGCAGCCGAGGCAATCGCCGCCTGAATCGGCCGCGCCCGCGCCTCGTGCGTCAGGCCGAGCTCGTCGCGCAAATGGCTGTCGAGCGCATTATGGTCGGTGAGCTGCCGCGCGACCTGCTCGGCGAGCGGGCGGCCGAGCCCGCGCTGTTCATAGATTTGCGTCAGCTCCTCGAGCTCGAACGCCGGGTCGGTCGCCAGTTCGTGCTTTTCGGTCGCGATGTCGGCCTTCTCGGCGTCGCGCTGCGAGCTGACCGAAACATATTCGCCCGCCGCCATCGACATCGCCCCGGCGACGAGCCCCGCGGTGCCGGTGACGAGGATCGACGATTGCGTCGCTCCCGCCGCCGCGACTCCCGCGATCAGGCTCGCGGTCGAGACGATCCCGTCATTCGCGCCGAGAATCGCGGCGCGCAGCCAGCCGACACGTGCCACGACGTGGGTTTCGCGGTGCATGATCCCCGGTTGCCCTTCGTCAATATTGCAGCTTGAGTCCCGGCCGTGCCCAGCGCGTCTTCACCAGCCGTCCGCTGCCCGACAGGGTCAGATAGGCGTCGCGCATGTCTTCGCCGCCGAACGCGATGTTGGTTGTGAAGATATCGTCGGTCTCGACGAATTCGACCAGTTCGCCCTCGGGCGATATCACGCTGATCCCGCATTCGCCGATCGTCGCGACGCAGATATTGCCGTTCGCCTCCATCGCGAGGCTGTCGAAAAACTTGTAACCCGCCGGGCGATAGAGCGGGATGCCCGGTCCGCCGGGGCCCGCGTCGGGCGCGACCTTGCCGGGGGCGGTTATGTTGAACTTCATCAGGCGGCAGGTGTAGGTTTCGGCAGCATAGAGCGTGTTGCCGTCGGGCGACAGGCCGACGCCGTTCGGATTGTTCGAGGGGAAGATCACTTCCTCGATGAAGCTGCCGTCGGCCTTGGCATAGAAGATGCCGACGATGTCGTGCGCGCGCTTCGCATAATCGACCTTGCCGTGATCGGTGAACCAGAAGCCGCCGTGCGTATCGAACATGATGTCGTTCGGGCCGCGCAGGATCACGCCGTTGTCGCCCGACTTATACAATATCTCGACCTCGCCGGTGTCGATATCGATCCGCTCGATCCGCCCGCCCGAATAGTCGCTCGCAATGCCGTGCGGGGCGAGATAGCCGTCCGATTCGACATAGTGGAAGCCGCCGTTGTTGCAGCAATAGAGTTTGCCGTCGGGACCGATCGCCAGGCCGTTGGGACCGCCGCCGGGGGTCGCGACAACCTCTTTCTTCCCGCCGGGCCAGCAGCGCGTGATGCGGCCCTGCTCGATCTCGACGACGATGACGCTGCCGTCGTCCATCACCACCGGCGCCTCGGGGAAGCGCAATCCGTCGGCGATCAGTTCAAACTCGGCCATGCTCTCTCCTTGCTCTCGCGCTGCTGCTGTGCTTTGCGCCCATCATGCCCGTTCGCACGCTCTTCGCCACACATTTTTACGAGGCCGACATCGGCAACCCCGAACTGCTCGAAGAGCTGGAGGAGAGCTGCCGCCTGTTCGCCGAGGAAGACGGCGCCGGTCGCGCGTGGAGCCGCGAGCATGGCTATAAGGGCTACACCAGCTACGCCAGCCTCGGCGACCTGCCCGAGCGCGATCCGGCTTTTTATCATCTGAAGAAGCTGCTCGACAAAGAGGTCAAGGCCTTCGCCAAGGCGAGCCATTTCGACCTTGCGAAGCCGCTGAAACTCGACAGCCTGTGGGTCAACATCCTGAAACCCGGCGGCACCCACAGCGGCCATATCCATCCGCACAGCATCGTGTCGGGCACCTTCTATGTCGCGGTGCCGCCGGGGTCGGGAGCCTTGAAGCTGGAGGACCCGCGCCTGCCGATGCTGATGGCCGCGCCGGGCCGCACCGGCGACGCGCCCGAAAGCCTCCAGCCCTTCGTCTATGCCGAGCCCGCCGCCGGCCGCATCTTCCTGTGGGAAAGCTGGCTGCGGCACGAAGTGATGCCCCATGCGGGCAAGGGCGAGCGGATTAGTATCAGCTTTAACTATCGCTGAGGCGATCCTATATCGCGCTCGTCATTGCGAGGAGCGAAGCGACGCGGCAATCCAGAGCCCGCGTAAACCGCTCTGGATTGCTTCGCTTCGCTCGCAATGACGAAGCCTTGGAATGAAAGCCCTGCCATGACCGCGACCTACGACGCCGACCTCCAGCTCTTCATCGACGGTGCCTGGCGGAGCGGCGAGGGGCGCGAGGCGCGGCCGGTCTACAACCCCGCCACCGCCGGCACGATCGCCGAGCTGCCCGTCGCGACCGCCGCCGACCTCGACGAGGCACTTGCCGCTGCCGCGCGCGGCTGGCCGGTGTGGCGCGCGAAGACCCCCGACGAGCGCGCCGCGCTGATGCGCAAGGCCGCGGGGCTGATCCGCGAGCGCGTCGACCATATCGCGACCCTGCTGACCCTCGAACAGGGCAAGCCGATCGCCGAGGCGCGCGGCGAGGTGCTCTCGGCGTCGTCGCTGCTCGAATATTTCGCCGAAGAAGGCAAGCGCATCACCGGCCGCGTCGCGCCGCGTCCCGCGGGCCAGCGCGCGATGGTGCTGCGCCAGCCGGTCGGCCCCGTCGCGGCATTCAGCCCGTGGAACTTCCCGGTCAACCTGATGGTCAAGAAGATCGCTCCCGCGCTCGCCGCGGGCTGCGTCGTGATCGCCAAGGCGCCCGAGGAGACGCCGGGCTGCACTAGCGCGATCATGCGCTGCCTCGCCGACGCGGGCGTCCCCGGCGATGTCGTGCAGCTCGTCTATGGCAATCCCGACATGATCAGCCGCCACCTGCTCGGCAGCGAGGTGATCCGCAAGGTCAGCTTCACCGGCTCGACCGCGGTCGGCAAGCATCTGATGAAGCTCGCCGCCGACCGCGTGCAGCGGATCACGATGGAACTCGGCGGCCACGCCCCGGTGCTGATCTTCGACGATTGCGACCTCGAGGCGACGCTCGACCGCGTCGTGATGCAGAAGTTCCGCAACGCGGGACAGGTCTGCGTCTCGCCGACGCGCTTCTATGTGCAGCAGGGCATCTATGACGCCTTCGTCGCGGGCTTCGCCGCGCGCACGAAGAAGGTGAAAATCGGCAGCGGGCTCGACGCCGATACGCAGATGGGCCCGCTCGCCAACGCCCGCCGCGCGCCCGCATTGCAGGCAATGATCGCCGACGCGACCGCGAAGGGCGCGCGCGTGATCGCGGGCGGCGAGGCGACGGGCGAGGGCTATTTCTTCCAGCCGACCGCGCTCGCCGATGTGCCCCTCGACGCCGATGCGATGAACAATGAACCCTTCGGCCCGATGGCGCTGATCCGCCCCTTCGGCACCGAGGAGGAAGCGCTCGAACAGGCGAACCGGCTGCCCTATGGTCTCGCGGCCTTTGCCTTCACCGAAAACGGCCGCCGTATCAACCGCATCGCTGACGGTATCGAAAGCGGCATGGTCGGGATCAACAGCTTCGTCATCTCGGCGAACGACATGCCGTTCGGCGGGATCAAGGAATCGGGCTTCGGCAGCGAAAGCGGGCCCGAGGGGCTCGACGGGTATCTCGTGACCAAGGCGGTGCATATTTATTAAGTACCGCGCCCGGCGAGCCCGGGGTTGGGCGTCGGTTTCGGGTCAGGGAGCGGCCCTTTCCCAATTTTCGTCATTCCCGCGAAAGCGGGAGTGACGAGGGCAGGAGATGCGGGATGTCAACAATCGGTCGCTTCCCGTCATTCTCTCCCGACGGCGCTCAGTCCCGCTCCAGCGCCACGAAATCGCGCGCCATTGGCGCCAGATGCGCGCCGCCATCGACGAAGACCGTCTGCCCCGTCACCGCCTCGGCGCGCGCCAGATAGACGACCGCGTCGGCAATCTGCCCCGGCGTCGGCAGCGCGCCCAGCGGCATGAGCTTGGCCAGCCGTTCGACCTGCGCGCCGGTATAATCCCCGGTCGCCATCGTCAGTCCCGGCGCGACGGCATTGACCCGCGCGCGGCCGCCGAACGCAATCGCCAGCGTCTGCGTCGCCTGCCACAGCGCCGATTTCGACAGGCTGTAGGCGATCTGGTCGGGCACCGGATGGACGACACGCTGGTCGACGATATTGACGATCGCCGGGCGCGCGCCTTCGCTCGCGGCGACGAGCGCCTTGGCGAGCATCACCGGCGCAGACAAATTCACCTGCATCATCTCGGCGAGCGCGGCGGCCGACAGATCGGCCCACTCGCCCTCGGCGAACAGCGCGGCATTGTTGACCAGCAGGTCGGGCGCGCGGCCGAAGGTCTCGATTATCCTCGGGATCAGCGCATCGACTGCGGCCGGGTCGGCGAGATCGGCGGCGAAGCGATGGTTGACCGCGCCGGTCTCGGCGAGCGCCTCGGCGAGAACCGGATCGGCCTCGGCATCGGTCCTTTTGTGGATCGCCAGCGCATAGCCCTCGCGCGCCAGCCGCGCCGAAATCGCGGCGCCGACGCGGTGGAGCCCGCCCGTGACCAGCGCCAGCTTCTGCGTCATTTGCGCGCGCCCAAACGACTTCGGCGCATCGTGATGCCGATCTCTTCGCCCTCCTCGGCGATCGCGAGCTTGACGATCTTGACCTCGACCTCCTCGACCTTGTCGTCCTGCAGGAACAAGGTGTCGATGATATGGTCGGCGACGCTTTCGATCAGCACGAAATGGACATCCTTGGGGATGCCCTCGGTCGCCGCGAATTTGAGGTGCATGTAGTTCTTCGAGCGGCTGAGCGGCGTCGTCGGATCATAATGATCGGCCATCGTCAGCTTCGCGCGCACCGATATGCGCAGCGGCTGCGGCAGGTGCGTCTCCTCGGAATAGATGCCGGTCAGCACGTCGACGGTCAGCCCGTCCACCTCGAGCCACAATGTATCGGTCACAAGAAATTCCTGTCGAGCGAGCGCGACATTCGGCTTTCCATTGCCGGTCCGCGACCCTAAAGCGCCGCCGCATTAGCGAAAGGGTGCGCGTTGGTCGAGTTACTTCCATTGTCCGATATCGAGCCGCAGGCGGTCGAGACGCTCCTCGACGCCGCTTTCGGACCGGATCGCTTTGGACGAACCGCCTATCGCATCCGCGAGGGCGTGGATGCGGTGCCGGCGCTGAGCTTCGCTGCGGTCGAGGACGGTGCCTTGATCGGCACGATCCAGTGCTGGCCGGTCGCGCATCGCGCCGCCGATGGCACTGCAACGCCGCTCGTCATGGTCGGCCCCGTCGCGGTGCGTCCCGACATCCAGCGCGGAGGTCACGGCCGCGCGCTGATGGCGCAGATGCTGGCGGCGGCGGAGACTCAGGCCGACAGCGCGCTGATGATGATCGGCGATCCCGAATATTATGGCCGCTTCTTCGATTTCACTGCCGACGCGACCGGCGCATGGGATGTGCCGGGGCCATATGAGAAGCGCCGCCTGCTCGCGCGGGCGGTCAACGGCCACAGCCTGCCGACCCATGCCGGGATGATCGGACCGCGCTAGGCGCACCGGAAAAACGCTGTCCTACATTCCTCCGGGCGCATAGCGTTGCGGAATGCTGTCCTTTCATGCCGCCGAACCCTGTTTTGCGAGTAAAGTTACGCAGTTTTCGGCCGTTTCCCGGTTCGGACCCGACGTCTTTCGTCGTCACCCCGGACTTGATCGGTGATTATCCCTTTTGCATCCATGCTCGTCATTGCGAGCGAAGCGAAGCAATCCAGAGTGGTTTACGCGCACTCTGGATTGCTTCGCTTCGCTCGCAATGACGAAAGAAAGACCATTCACGGATGCACAAGGGATAATCACCGATCACGTCCGGGGTCCAGCTTTCCACCGTTACCAAGCGGGACCCACGATCAAGTCCGGGGTGACGATAATCTGCGGGTAGTGCAAATCCCGTGTGAAGTTGCGCAGTTTTCCAAGGATCGCCAGGATGATCGAGCTGCGTCGGAAATTGTTCGCGCGGAGACGCGGAGAGGTCGCTTCTGCCGCGGAGCGGCTTTCGATCTTTCCCATTGCGGACAAATGCGTCGTTGAGAAATCAAGGGACCTATCGGCGCAGGCTTTCTCTCCGCGCCTCCGCGTCTCCGCGCGAACCCAATCTGTGCGGTCTCGGCGCGAATCCTGCATACGGCCGGACTTGCACCGACCGTCCATCCCCCTATGTCGGAGATATGGTCAGCCCCGCGCCTTCGCTTCCCAAGGATTTCTCGCAGCTCTCGCTCGCCGAAGCCGCCGAACTGCTCGCGGCGCGCAAGCTGCCGCCGGTCGAGCAATGGCACCCCGAACGCAGCGGCGACAGCGCGATGGAGATTCGCGCCGGCGGCAGCTGGTATCATGAGGGCGGACGCATCAACCGGCCCGCGATGGTGAAGCTCTTCTCGACCATCCTGCGGCGCGAGGCCGATGGTCGTCATGTCCTCGTCACCCCCGCCGAGAAACTGGACATCGCCGTCGAGGATACGCCCTTCCGCGCGGTCGAGATGAAGAGCGAAGGCGAGGGCGAAGCGCGGAGGCTCGTCTTCCGTCTCGACACCGACGATCTGGTGATGGCGGGACCGGAGCATCCGCTACGCTTCGGAAAGAACGCCGACGATCCCGATCCGCGCCTCCACGTCCGCGGCGCGATTGGCAATGGCCTCGAAGCCCGCATCGACCGTGCGCTTTATTACGAAATCGTCGAGATGGCGCTGGCGGACGGGACGGAGCCACCGGCGATCTGGTCGGACGGCGCGCGCTTTCCGCTGGTGGACGCCTGATGCTCTCGGCAAAGCTGCGCGGCGCGCTGGACAATCTGCTTCCCGAACCCGGCGAGGACGAGGGCTATCTGCTCCACGGCCAGACGCTGCGCGACGCCGCGGTGCTGATCGCCTTCACCGACCGCCCCGATCCCGGCGTGATCCTGACCCAGCGGCCGCAATGGCTGCGCAGCCACGCGGGGCAGGTCGCCTTTCCAGGCGGCAAGGTCGATCCCGGCGACCGCGATGTCGTCGATGCGGCGCTCCGCGAGGCCGAGGAGGAGATCGGGCTGCACCGCCGCGACGTGATGATCGCGGGAACAACCGACGCCTATCGCTCGGGCAGCGGCTATCACATCACCCCGGTGCTCGGCGTGATCCCCCCCGACCTGCCGCTCGACCCGAATCCCGACGAGGTCGAGGACTGGTTCGAGGTGCCGCTCGACATCCTGTTCGACCCCCAAAATTACACGTTGCACCATGCGAACTGGCAGGGGCAGGACCGCCATTATTACGACATGGACTGGCAGGGACGGCGAATCTGGGGCGTGACGGCGGACATCATCATCAACCTCGCGCGGCGGCTGCCGGCGGGCTGGCATCGATGAGGAAGCTGCCGGCCAATGACTGGCTGCGCGCGCCGGGCCTGCGCAGGATCGTCGCCGCGCTCTCGGCCGGTGGCGGCGCGGTGAAGATCGTCGGCGGCGCGGTGCGCGACACGCTGCTCGGCCTCGCGGTGGCCGACATCGACCTTGCAACCCCGCTGCTCCCCGACGAGGTGATGCGGTGCCTCGAGGCGAGCGACATCAAGGTCGTCCCGACCGGCATCGCGCATGGCACGGTAACCGCGATTGCGAGCGGCGAGCGGCACGAGGTCACCACGCTGCGCCGCGACGTCGAAACCGACGGCCGCCGCGCGACCGTCGCCTTCGCCGACGACTGGCGCGAGGATGCGGCGCGGCGCGACTTCACGATCAACGCGCTCTATGCCGATCCCAGCACGGGCGAGATCGACGATTATTTCGGCGGTCTTGCCGATCTGGAGGCGGGATGCGTCCGCTTCATCGGCGACGCGGCGACCCGGATTGCCGAGGATCATCTGCGTATCCTCCGCTTCTATCGCTTCGCGGCGCGCTTCGGACGCGGCGAACTCGAACCCGCCAGCCACGCCGCGGTGGTCGCGGCGCGCCAGTCGCTGAAGAGCCTGTCGCGTGAACGGGTGGCGGACGAACTGCTCAAGATCCTCTCGCTTCCCGATCCGCGCGCGATCCTTGACCGCATGGCGGCCGACGGGATGTTCGAGGTGATCCTGCCCGAGCTGGCGGCCGACTTCGCCGAGGCGCTCGACCGATTGCTCGCCAACGAGGCGGCGGCGGGCGTCGATCCCGCGCCGCTTCGCCGTTTGGCTGCGCTGCTTCCCGCCGATCCTGCGGTCGCCGAACAGGTCGCGAGCCGGCTGCGGCTATCGACGCGCCAGCGCAAGCATCTGGCGGCGCTCGCCGGGCATCGCGGGATATTGCCGCCGGCGCGCCAGCTTGCGCATGGCATCGGTATCGATGCGGCGCGCGATGTGTATCTGCTTGCAGGAGATAGGGGTGCTGCAAAGGCGGCGGTCACCGACTTGCGAAACTGGACCGTCCCGATGCTTCCGATCAAGGGCGGCGACATCATCGCGCGCGGCGTGACTGCGGGACCCGAGGTGGCGCGCATTCTCCGCGCAGTCGAGGCGGCCTGGGTAGCTGAGGATTATCCCGATGCCGCGCGCGTCGCGGCGCTCGCCGATCAGATGACCGGCCGCGTCCGCGATTGACGCCAGTAGGAGAGCGCGGCGCTCGCTTCCATCGGCCGCGCGAACAGGAAACCCTGTCCGAAATCGCAGCCGAGTGCCGACAGCAGCCGCGCCTGATCGACGGTCTCGACCCCCTCGGCGGTCGTCCGCATTCCCAGAACTTCGGCGAGGCTCTGGATGGTGCGCACGATCGCGGCCTTGTCGCGGTCCTCGACCATATGGTCGACGAAGCTGCGGTCGATCTTGAGCACGTCGAGCGGCAGGCGCTGGAGGTAGGCGAGATTCGAATAGCCGGTGCCGAAATCGTCCATCGCAACGCGCGCATCGAGCGCCTTCAGCTCGCGGAGAACCGACAGCGCGAGGTCGGGGTCGCCGATGATCGCGCTTTCGGTGAGCTCGATCATCAGCCGCTCGCCGCCGACCGCGTTCGCGGCGAGCGCGTCGCGCACCACCGCGGCAATGTCGTCGCGAACGAGCTGGATCGCCGAGACATTGACCGAAATATAGCAATCGACCGCCTTGCCGTCATTCTGCCTGTCCCAGTCGGCGAGCGTCGCCGCGGCCTTGCCGATCGCCCATTGGCCGAGCGGGACGATCAGCCCCGAATCCTCGGCAATCGGGATGAATTCGGTCGGCGGGACCGACTGGCCGTCGCCGGTGTTCCAGCGCGCGAGCGCCTCGAAGCCGGCGACCGTTCCGGTCGAAAATTCGATCAAAGGCTGAAAGTCGAGGTGGAGCCGGTCCTCTTCGATCGCGCTCCGGAGTTCGGTCTCAAGCCCGAAGCGATTGTCGGCGAGGCCCGCCGCTTCGGGTTCGTAGATTTCGATGCGGTCGGTTCGCTTGGCGCGCTTGAGGGCGATCTGCGCATGGCGGATCTGGTCGGCGATATCGGTGTCGATCACCGGCTGGATTGCGCAGCCGATCGCGCAATCGACGCTGACCTTCAATTCGCCGATGCGGAAGGGGTGATCGAAGCAGCCGCGGATGCGCCGCGCCATTTCGCGCACATCGGCCTTGCCGCCCGGAACGCGCGAGGAGATCGCGAATTCGTCGCCGCCGGTGCGCGCCAATATGTCGCCGCTCCGCAGGCTCGATTTCAGGCGGCGGGCGACGGTGATGATCAGCTCGTCGCCGGCCATCGGGCCGATATGTTCGTTGATGCGGCTGAAGCGCGCGAGATCGAGCAGGAGGATCGCATGATCGCCGCTGCCTTCGCCATCGCCGCGCTGTTCGACCAGCTCCTCGAAACCCGCGCGGTTGGGCAGGCCGGTGAGGCTGTCCGAAACGAGTTCGCGACGGAGGTTCCGCTCGGTCATCATCTCCTGCGTGCGGTCGATCAGCGTCAGCAGGAACAGCGAGCTGCCACCGCTTTCGTCGGCGAGCGGACCGATCGAACCGCGCAGGTCGCGGGCCGCGGGCCCCTTGCCGAGACGGCAGGAGAATTCCAGCGGTTCGTCCACACCCTGCGCGGCGCGTTCGATCATGCGGCGCAGTTCGATGGGAGCGTTCACGCCGGCGGGTGAAAGATCGAGGCGATCGAACGCCGCATTGCTTGCGTGCAGGCTGAAATTGCCGCGCGGCAGCGGGCGGATCAGGGCCGCCGGCACGGGAAGGGCGTCGATCCAGCCGACAAACAAGGATGGCCGGTCTTCGCCGGTTCTATCGATAGGCATAAGAGTGGGTTTTAAGCGACCTTTCCCCATTGGCGGTGACGTAGGGGACGGGAAGTAAAGAAGGGATTTACGGCAACATCCAAATGCGATCAGTTGAAGCGGTTGCTTCGCGGGAAGCCCGTCGGCGGCATCCGGCCCGACGCGCTGCGCGCAACGCGCCAGGGACCGAGGTCGGCCTCGGTCCGCATCCGCCCGGTATCGCCGCCCATCGGCCAGCTCAGCCCGTCGGCAAAGACGAAGCTCGTCGCATCGGACAGGCCGCCGTCGCGATATTTCTGCAGCGTTACCCCCTGGCCGCGCGCCATCACCGGCATTTCACTGATCGGGAAGACCACGAGCTTGCGGTTCTCGCCAACGACCGCGATGCTGTCGTCGTTCGGCGCGATCGGCCGGACGACTGCGAGCTGCGCCTTGGGCTTCAGATTGACGACGTTGCGGCCCTTGCGCGTCTCGGCGACGACATCGGCCATCTGCGCGATGAAGCCGTGGCCGCTCGTCGAGGCGAGGAGCAGGCGGCCCTCGGCGCTCGCCGGAACCATCGCGACGATGCGTGCGTCGGGGTCGATATCGACCATCAGCCGCAGCGGTTCGCCGAAGCCGCGCCCGCCGGGCAGCTTGTCGGCGCCGACGGTATAGAAGCGTCCGTCGCTTGCCGCGACCAGCAGCTTGTCGGTCGTCTGCGCATGCGCGGCGAAGGCGAGGTCGTCGCCTTCCTTGAACTTGAACTCGCTCCACTGATCGGCGGCGACATGGCCGCGCTGGGCGCGAATCCAGCCGCGCTTTGAGAGGATCACCGTCACCGGCTCCTTCTCGATCATCGCATCGAGCGGAATGTCGCGCGCCGGTGCCGCTTCGGCCAGCGTCGTGCGGCGCGCGCCGAGCGCGGTGTCGGGGCCGTAGACGGCGCGCAGCGCGCCGAGGTCGCGCTTCAGCCGCGTGCGCTGGCGCGCCGGGCTTTCGACAAGTTTGGCCAGTTCCTCGCGCTCGGCGGTGAGGTCATCCTGCTCGCGCCTCAGCTCCATTTCCTCAAGCTTGCGCAGGCTCCTGAGGCGCATGTTGAGGATCGCCTCGGCCTGGCGGTCGGTGAGCAGGAACTCAGCCATCATCACCGGCTTGGGTTCGTCCTCGGTGCGGATGATCTCGATGATGCGGTCGAGGTTGAGGAAGGCGATCAGATAGCCGCCGACGAGTTCGAGCCGGTCGTCGATCTTGGCGATGCGATGCTTCGAGCGGCGGACCAGCACGACGATCTGGTGTTGCAGCCATTCGGTGAGAAGCTGGTGCAGCCCCATCACCTTCGGCGTCCGCGTTGCGTCGAGGACGTTGAGGTTGAGCGCGAAGCGGCTTTCGAGTTCGGTCAGCCGATAGAGGCTTTCCTTGAGGATGTCGGGGTCAACGTTGCGGCTCTTCGGCACCAGCGCGATGCGAAGATCCTCGGCGCTTTCGTCGCGGACATCCTCTAGGATCGGCAATTTCTTGTCGGCGATCAGCTGCGCGATCTGCTCGATCAGCTTGCCCTTGGCGACGCCATAGGGGATTTCGCTGACGACAAGCTGCCAGGTGCCACCCGGCTGCTTTTCGATGCCGGTGTCTTCCCAGGCGCCATCGGCGGCCTTGCCGGTCGAAAAGCGCGCGCGGACGCGGAAGCCGCCGCGGCCGGTCTCATAGGCATGCGCGATCGTTTCGGGGCTGTCGACGATGATGCCGCCGGTCGGAAAGTCGGGGCCTTTGACATGCTCGAGCAGCTCGGCGAGCTCGGCTTTCGGATTGTCGATCAGCAGCAGCGCGGCGTCGATTACCTCGGCGGCATTGTGCGGCGGAATGTTCGTCGCCATGCCGACCGCGATCCCGCTCGCGCCATTGGCGAGCAGGTTCGGGAACAGGCCCGGCATGATCTCGGGCTCTTCGTCCTCGCCGTTGTAGGTCGGCTTGAAATCGACCGTGCCCTCGTCGAGGCCGTGCATCAGGTCGATCGCGACGCGCGTCAGCCGCGCTTCGGTGTAGCGGTAGGCCGCGGCATTATCGCCGTCGATATTGCCGAAATTGCCCTGGCCGTCGACGAGCGGATAGCGGAGCGAGAAATCCTGCGCGAGGCGGACCATCGCGTCATAGACCGCCGTGTCGCCGTGCGGGTGGAATTTGCCGATAACGTCGCCGACGACGCGCGCCGACTTCTTGTAGCCTTGGCTCGGGTCGAGCCGCATCGCGCGCATCGCCCAGAGTAGACGGCGGTGAACGGGTTTCAGCCCGTCGCGCAGATCGGGCAGCGACCGCGCGGTGATCGTCGAGAGCGCATAGACGAGATAGCGTTCGGACAGCGCGCTGTCGAACGGAGTGTCGATGCCGTCGCCCGGAGATTTTGGGGGCTCAGAAGGGGGAAGGTCGTCGGAGTTACTCGCCATTGCCGGGAGCCGATAGCAAGCGCGGCGTCACATGGCAAAGGGCGATCACCGATGGGGGTTCGCTTGGCGCGTCCTAATAGAGATTGTCCTTGTAATCCTTGTCGAGCGCCTTCTGCATCAGGCCGGGAATCGACACCGCCGCGCTCGCGATCCGGGCACCGAGCCCCTTGTCCTTGTTGAGCCGCATATGCTCGGCGAACATCTTGGCGGGTTTGATATCGGCGGGCGCGGCGGCGGCCGGCCAGAGGCCCGCGCGTGCCAGCGCGGCACTGGGCTGCAGCGCGATATCGAGGTCGCATACCACGGTAACGAGCAGCGGTGTCTTGCCCTGCACCGCGAAGGGCAAGCGCGCCGCCTCGTCGCTGATCGGCGAGGCCGTGCCCGATACTATCGCAACGGTGGAAGATCCCGGCAGCAGTAGCGCTGCGGCGATGCGCGGCTGCGCGATGATGTTGCGAAAACTGTCGGTGCGGCGGTTGCCGGGGCGGTCGGGGAACCAGAGCGCGCCGTCCGCCAGCCTTGCCATGCATCCCGCCGGGTCGCCCTTGGGGCTGAGGTCGGCGTGGCCCTGCGGGTCGACGGTCGCCAGCGCCATGAAGCGGCTTGCGGCGACGAAAGCGTCCACCGCGTCCGGCGCGGTGTCCAGCGGCTGCGCCGACCAGAAGTCCGAACGGATCAACGCCTTGGCGCAATGGACATAGCATTCCTCGACCGCGATCCGCGCCATGCCCCCTTCGGCGTCCGCGACCCGGCCGTTGATGCGCAGCGTCTCGCCGATGCCGGGCAGCAGGAACAGCGAACTGAACCCCGCGCCCGCCCGGACCAGAGCGGGATCGTCGATCAGGTCGAGCGGCACCGCCAGCGTTGCGGCATCGGTGCTCGCAAAGCCCGGTTCGCCGCCGCCGATGGTGATCGCGATCGTCGCCCCGTCACCGATCCCCGCGAACATCAGCGGCGACGCTGCGAGCCAGCGCTGCGCGGTCGCATCGACATGATCGATCACCTTCAGGTTGATCGCGGGCGGCGGCTTGCCGACCACCGCTTCGAGCGCGGCGATGCTGTCGATGACGCTCATGCGCTTGCTTCCGTCAAAGCTGCGGCCCGATTATCGGCCCGCTGCTGGGCCAGAGGCGGCCGGTCCGGCCGCAATAGGCGTCCCATTCGGCGCCGAAGCGGCTCGCCATCAGGCGCTCCTCCTGCGGAACGCGCAGGAACCACATCGCGGCAAAGGCGGGGACGACGAGCGCGCCCGCGATCCAGTTGTGGATCAGCAGCGGCTGCGCCAGCGCCGAAATCCAGATCGCGGCATACATGGGGTGACGGATACGACCATAAATGCCGTTCGTCACCAGCGCATGGCCGTCGCGCACCTCGAGGCCCGGGCTCCAGTTGCGGCCGAGGTCGGCGTGGCTGCGCCAGAAGAGCCATAGAAAGGGGATTTGCAACGCGGCGCCGATCCCTGTTGCCCAGCCGGGCAGGCGATAGTCGGCAAAGGCGAACAGCGGCGAGGCGAGGTCGAGCAGCGGCAGCAGCATCATGGCGAGGAACATCGCCGTCAGCAGCAGCTTTTCGGTCACGTCCTTGCGCGCATCGACGACGACATTGGCGCGGTTGCGCAGCGAGTGAGGCAGGCGGATCGCAATCGTCGCGACGAAAGCGCCGAGCCACACGAGCGCGCCCCAGCCATTGTCCTGCCATCGGAGCAGCGCCAGCAGCAACAGGGCCAGCGCAGCGATCGCGGTCGCTACTGCGGGAAGGCTGGTCATCATCGATCGCCGGTTCGCTTCGGACATAAGGCCATCCTTTCGTGCAGATTTTCATCATGCCATAGTTGCAAATGACTCGCAATAACATATAAGCGCGCGGCACCCTGCACGGAGAATCGCATGTACGCCCTTGTCGACCGGCCGGTCGAAAGCCTGACCAACAGCGGACGCTTCCTGTTATGGGCGATGCGCGGCTGGACGCAGGCCGCGACGCGCGGCGTCTGTCCGCCGCAGGCGCTGCGCCGCGGCTTTGCCGAGACGGGCGCGCTCGCGGCGCTTCCCGATTTCCATGTCGCGATGGCGCTCATCGCCACCGGCGCGGCCGCGCCGATCGAGCTGGCGCCGATGCCCTGTGTCCAGATTTCAGAGCATGAAGCAATTCTGCTTGGACTCTGGCGCGATTTTTCGCTGGGAGACGGGGGAGCCGCCCGTGCCACCCTTGCCCTGCTCGTCGGCAATTCCAGCGTCGGACCGGTCGCCCATGCGATGCGCGCAGCGATCGAAAGACTGGCCTTCGCGGGATTCCACCTGTCGGTCCTCGCGGCCGGCGCCATGAAGCATCAGGAAAGTTCAAAGTGATGAGTGACCGTATTGCCGCAGCCGCCAAACTCGCCCCGTCCGCCTCGCTGACCGTCGAGGAGGTGCTGCGGGTGCGTCACTGGAACGAGCATCTGTTCAGCTTCTCGATCACCCGCCCGCCGAGCTTTCGCTTCCGGTCGGGCGAGTTCGTGATGATCGGCCTGCCGGGCGGCGAGGGGCGGCCGCTGCTGCGCGCCTATTCGATCGCGAGCCCGGCCTATTCGGACGAGCTCGAGTTTCTGTCTATCAAGGTGCCCGATGGGCCGCTGACCTCGCGGTTGCAGCTCATCAAGCCCGGCGACCCGATCTATCTTGGCCGCAAACCGACCGGGACGCTCGTCGCCGACGCGCTGACGCCGGGCAAGCGGCTGTTCATGCTCTCGACCGGCACCGGCCTTGCGCCGTTCCTCAGCCTCGCACGCGATCCCGACATCTACGATCGCTTCAACCAGATCGTGATCGTCCATTGTGTGCGTCAGGTGAGTGACCTTGCGTTCCGCGAAGAACTGGAAAGTCAGCTCGCCGGCGATCCGCTGGTGCAGGACCAGGCGCTGCTACAGTTCCACTATCTGCCGACGGTCACGCGCGAATCCTTCCGCACCGAAGGCCGCATCGACGCGCTGATCGAGAATGGCCGCCTGTTCGGCCATCCGCTGACCGGCGCCGATCAGTTCGATCCCGCGACCGACCGCATCATGATGTGCGGCAGCATGGCGATGATCCGCGATCTGCAGGCGCGCTTCGAGGCGCTGGGCTTCGAGGAAGGATCGAACGCCGCGCCCGGCGATTTCGTGATCGAGCGCGCGTTCGTCGGTTAGGGCTTCCCCGCGTAAGCCTTCACCAGATCGAACATATAATCGCGTCCGACATAGACCGAACGTACTTCCATACGTTCGTTCAGGCCGTGCGCGCCATTGCCGTCGGGGTCGCCCCACATGCCGGGTATGCCATAGGTCGGAATGCCGACCGCGCCGAGGAAGGTCGCGTCGGTATAGCCGTTCGCCATCGCGGGGACGACCTTCAGGCCGGGCCAATATTTGTCGACCAGCTTCTGCATCGGGCCGATCACCTTCGGATCGAGCGGCGGCGCGGGCGGCGCGGGGCGCTTGGGCGGTAGCTGGGTGACGGTGACGCCGGGGTCGCCGATCACCTTGGCAAGCTCGTCGCGGATCGATTCGATGCTGTGCCCCGGAAAGATGCGGCAGTTGATGTTCGCCCCCGCGCGCTGCGGCAACGCGTTCGGCGCATGCCCGCCATCGAGCATCGTCGCGACGCAGGTCGTGCGCAGATTGCTGTGCAGGAACGGGTCCTTGTTGACGATCGCCTCGGCTGCCTTGTCGGCGGGGTCTTTCGCGAGCGCGACCATCGCCTTGCCGGTCTCGTCGCCGCGGGCGGCGCCGGCTTCGGCGAAGAAGCGCCGTGTCGTGTCGGTCATTTCGACCGGGAAGTCATGGGCGCCGATCTTCCCCAGCGCTGCTGCGAGCTGATAGATTGCGTTCGCGGGGACCGGCGCCGAGCTGTGCCCGCCGGGATTGCGCGTTTCGAGGCGGAAGTTGGCGAAGGTCTTTTCGCCGACCTGCACCGACTGGCCGAGCACCTTGCCCTTTCCGTCGCTGTCGCCGCCGCCGCCTTCGTTGAGGGCGAATTCGGCGTCGATCAGGTCGCGCTTGTTCGCGGCGAGCCATTCGGCGCCGTTGAACGCGCCGTTGCTCTCCTCGCCGCAGGTCAGCGCGACCTTGACCGTGCGTTTCGGCTTGTAGCCCTGCTGCTTGAAGCGGATGAGCGTGTCGATCCAGACCGCCGCCTGCGCCTTGTCGTCGGCGGTGCCGCGGCCATAGAAATAGCCGTTCTCCTCGACCATGACGAACGGATCGCGCTCCCAATCCTCGCGCTTTGCCTCGACGACATCGATATGCGCGATGAGGAGGATCGGTTTCGCGGTCTTCGACGTGCCGGGATAGACGGCGACGAGGCCGCCTTCCTTCGGATGATCGGGCGCCGCGAACAGCGTGAGCTGCTCGTCGGCGAAGCCCGCCGCCTTCAGCCGCGTCGCCATGCGCTCGGCCGCCAATGTGCAGCTGCCCGACGACAGCGTCGTGTTGGTTTCGACGAGTTCCTTGTAAAGATCGCGGAAGGCGAGTTGATCGGGGCGCGGTGCCTCTTGCGCGACGCCCGGCGTCGCCACCAGCAAGGCCGACGTCAGCAGCGCGGTTATCGTCCTCATCGTCTCTCCCTCCCGGAATGCTGAGGAAGCCAAGGAGCAGAAAGCGCAGCCAGCTGCAAGCCGCTTGCGCCCCCGTCCGCTTTCGCGCAAGTGCGGGCCGGGGAGAGAATTTTGACCGTTATCGAAGACGACCCGCCGGGACTGGTGGCGCGCGCCGTGCGCCGGCTCTTGCTGCTGCTCTACCGGCTGCGCGGGTGGAAAGCGGTGGGCGAGGTGCCCGAGCCCCGGCGCTTCATCATCATCGCGGCGCCGCACACGAGCAACTGGGATTTCGTCAACTATCTCGGCCTCACCGCCGACCTCGGCGTGCGCCCGCATTTCATGGGCAAGCTGTCGCTGTTCAAATGGCCGCTCGGCGGCTTCATGCGCCAGATGGGCGGCGTCCCCGTCGATCGCAGCAATGCCAGCAATGCGGTGCAGCAGATGGTGGATGAATTCGCGCGCCGCGCCGAATTCATGCTGACCGTCGCGCCCGAGGGGACGCGCGGCAAGGCGAGGAAATGGCGCACCGGCTTCTACCAGATCGCGCTCGCCGCGAAGGTGCCGATGGTCGTCGGGCTGATGGATTATGGCACCAAGACCGGCGGGCTCGGGCCCTTGATCTGGCCGACGGGCGATTTCCGCGCCGACATGATCAAGGTGTTCGACGTCTATAAAAGCTGTATTCCGAAATTTCCCCAGCGCGCGGTACGCTCGATCGACGATATTTTGGGGACGGAGGAGCAGGAAGGACAGCGATGAGCGGCTTGCCGGCGATGCTGGGGATGAACTTTGCTGCGCTGATCGCGGCGGTGCTGATCCTGTGGGCTGTCGCCGTTCGCATCCGCGACGTGTCGTTCATCGACGCTTTCTGGGCCTTCGGCATGGTGCTGCTCGCCTGGGCGAGCGCAGGGCAGGCCGGGACAGAAACGCCGCACGGCCGATGGCTGCTTGGTCTCACGGCGCTGTGGGGCCTGCGGCTTGCAATCCATTTGTTCCTGCGCTGGCGCGCCGAGGGTGAAGACCCGCGTTATCAGAAGATTCTCGGCGGGGTGATGAAGCAGCGCGGCTGGAGCTGGGGGCTGTCGGCGCTGGTGATGGTTTTCCTGATGCAGGCGCCGTTGCTCTTTCTCACCTGCCTGCCCGCGCAGATCGGCATCTGGGCGAGCGCGGCGGAGCCGGCATCGGCGCTGGGCGTCGTCGGCTGGACCGGGGTTGTGGTGGCGCTGATCGGCATCGCCTTCGAGAGTGTCGGCGACGCGCAGCTCGTCCGCTTCCGCGCGAACCCCGCGAACAAGGGCAAGATCCTCGACACCGGCCTCTGGCGTTACACGCGGCACCCCAATTATTTCGGCGACACGCTGAGCTGGTGGGGCATCTGGCTGGTCGCCGCCGACATCGCGCCCTGGGTCGCGTTGGCAAGCGCCATCGGGCCGGTTTTCCTCACCTTCACGCTGACGCGATGGTCGGGCAAGGCGCTGCTCGAAAAGGGGCTTCACAAGACGCGACCCGGCTACGCCGATTACGTCCAGCGCACGTCGGGCTTCATACCATGGCCGCCAAAGACCAGGGCTTAGGCGACGAGGCCATTGCGGCCGACGTCGGCGCGCTCGGCGATGCGCCGCGCATCCGCGCGATCCTGACCGCGGCGGCGCGCGAAGGGCGCAGCGTCAGCTATTCCGAATTGCTCGGCGATCTCGGCTTCCGCTTCACGCGGCCCAAGATGCGTGCCGTGTGCCGGACGCTCGAGGAAGTCGACCGGCTTGCCGCGCTCGATGGCGAGCCCGACCTCGCGGTGCTCGTCGTGCGCGAGAGCGACCGCTTGCCGGGACAGGGCTGGTGGGTCGGCGGAACGGCGCTGCTGCTCGGCTATGACGGCCCGTGGGAAGGCGCGGCGGCGGCGCGTTTCATCCGCGAGCAGCAGCAGGCGGTGTTCGATTTCTGGGCGGAGCGGTAGGAACTTGCATGAAGCCGAATAAAAAACTGCGCGATGTGCTGCTGCCTGCATTCAATCCCTGCCAGTACATCGACGTATGCGATGCATCTTGTCGCGAGGCAAAATGGAGTCCGCTGGACGGGCATGTTCCCAGGGGATTCTTAGGCGCAACGGCGCGGATGATCGATGTTGAAGTAGTTATGGTGATGGCCGAGCCAGGACATCCCTATTCGGGCCAATCGTTCGTGCCGGATGCCTCTCCGGGCACAATGCTGGAGGCGGCTTGCCTGGATACGTACAGGATTCGCCAAGCTGCCTCCGGTCAGTTTCACAGAAATATGCGTTGGTTCCTTGATGAACTTTATCCCGGCATGACTTTCGACGAGCAACTGCGCTACGTCTGGATGACTGAAGGGCGGCTGTGTTCAATCGAAAACGAGATCGGCAATCTCGTGGATCATACCTGCGCGCAAAATTACCTTGGGACACAACTTGCGTTACTGTCTCATGCAACTGTTGTAGCGTTTGGCGGTAAGGCGAAGCGCTATCTTCGCAAGCTGAAGGTGGATTTCGTGGGTGCCTATGCGCTGGCACCGCCCGGCGCCAACCACAAGCCTGCAAAGCCCACATGGCGGAATGCTATCGACGCCATTAAAGCCAAGAGAGTTGCGCGTGAATAGGCTTCCGGAAGGAAGCGAGAGAGGCCATCGATGTTACACGCCGCTCAAGGGTATGACTGACAGTGGCTATGAATGCCTACCCAAGAGCGGAGCATCTGTGCCGCATCGCCCAAACGAAAAGGGCGGCCCCGCAGGACCGCCCTTTTCGTTTCAGCGATGTCGCTTCAGGCTCAGGCGGCCTTGGGCAGCGCCGCTTTCGCCTGTGCGATGATCGCGGCGAAGACGCCGCCTTCGTTCATCGCGAGGTCGGCCATGACCTTCCGGTCGAGTTCGATCCCGGCGAGCTTCACGCCGTGCATGAACTGCGAATAGGTCAGGCCTTCGGCGCGGACCGCGGCGTTGATGCGCTGGATCCACAGGGCGCGGAAGTTCCGCTTTTTGACCTTGCGGTCGCGATAGGCGTACTGGCCGGCCTTTTCGACGGCCTGGCGCGCGATGCGGATCGTGTTCTTGCGGCGGCCATAATAGCCCTTCGCCTGATCCAGAATCCGGTTGTGCTTGGCGCGCGTGGTCGTGCCGCGTTTGATGCGTGACATGGTCTAGCGCTCCTTACTTCAGGCCGTAGGGCGCCCAGAGGCGCACATGGGCCGCATCGGCTTCGCTCAGCACGCTGGTGCCGCGATTGGTACGGATGTACTTGCTATTGTGCGAAATCAGGCGGTGACGCTTGCCGGCGACGCCGTGCTTCACCTTGCCCGAGGCGGTGAATTTGAAGCGCTTCTTCACACCGCTCTTGGTCTTCATCTTGGGCATTTTCGTCTCCTTATACTGCGACGATATCGACCGGCCCTGGCAGCCCTTGTCGCCAGGCAGGTCAGCAACTCTATCGTGCGAAGGCGCGCGCCTAGACGGATTCGCGCGGAATTGCAAGTGCTGCGCATGGAATCGTCATTGCGAGGAGCCGAAGGCGACGCGGCAATCCAGAGCCCGCGTAAACCGCTCTGGATTGCTTCGCTCCGCTCGCAATGACGAAGCTAAAAACTCGCGCCATCGACCTTCTGGATCGTCAGCGAATCGAGGTCGGCGTCGGGGACGCAGCGCAGGTTCACCGCCGCCATCTTCGCGCCGTCGGGGCCGGTGCCGACCGAAAAGCCCTGGCAGCCGCAGTCGGTGCAGAATTGATGGTCGATATTATGCTTGTTGAACTTGTAGGAGGCGAGCTTGTCGCTGCCGCCCGTCAGCCGGAACTGGTCGATCGGCACGAAGGAAAGCAGGAAGCCCTTGCGCCGGCAATGCGAGCAATTGCAGCTCATCGCCGTCGTCGGAATATCGCCTTCGACCGTGTAGGTCACCGCGCCGCAATGGCAGCTTCCCTCGAACGCCATGATCGTCTCCCTCGTCAATGGTGGCAGGCGAGCCCTTCGATAACATCCTCGAGCCGCGCGGGATCGCCCAATGCGATGACATGGCCGTCGCTGTCGGCGTTCAGTGGTTCACCGTTCCAGTCGCACATCGTCCCGCCCGCACGCTCGACGATCGGCACCAGCGCGGCGAAATCGTGGAGCTTGAGCCCGGCCTCGACGACCAGATCGATATGCCCGCTCGCCAGCAGGCCGTAATTATAGCAGTCGCCGCCGAAGACCATGCGCTTGTGCGAGGTCTTCGCCGCGAGCGCCATGAAATGCTCGCCGTCATGGTCGCTGAAATATTGCGGGCCGGTCGTCGCGAGCACCGCGTCGGACAGGCTGCGGCAGGTACGCGTCGTTGCCGGCTTGCCGTTGAATAGGGTCGGCTGCCCCATCGCGCCGACCCAGCGCTCGCCCGAAATCGGCTGGTCGATGATGCCGATGAGCGGCCAGCCGTCCTGCAACAGCGCGATCAGCGTCCCGAAGATCGGGCGGCCCGCCATGAAGCTGACCGTGCCGTCGATCGGGTCGAGCACCCATTGGCGCGATGCCTCGGGCCGATCGGCGCCATATTCCTCGCCGATGATCCCGTCGCGCGGCGCCTCGGCATCGAGCAGGCGGCGCATCGCGGCTTCCGCGGCGCGGTCGGCCTCGGTCACCGGCGAGGCGTCGGCCTTGGCCTCATGCGCGAAGCCGGCGCGGAAGAAGGGCCGGATGGCGGCGCCTGCGGCGTCGGCGAGACGATGGGCGAGGGCGATGTCGGATTCGAGGGTCATGCGAGGAGCCTATACTAATAAATATTGTGTGTCCCCGCGAAGGCGGGGACCCATCTCCTATCGGTGCAAGATGGAATCGACCTGAGATGGACCAGTATCGGGTTGACCATGCCCCGCATGGTCAAGGATGGGGGCGATCTGACCCGATGCTCCTTTGCGGGGGGAGGCAGCGCTTTTCTTCGATGTGAGCCTAGTCGAACAGGCTCGACACGCTCGATTCGTCGGCGATGCGCTTGATCGCCTCGCCGAGCAGCGGCGCGACGGTGAGCGCGCGGACCTTGGCGCTGTCGTTCACCGCGTCGGTCGGCATGATCGAATCGGTGATGACGAGTTCGGTGAGCTCGCTCGCATCGACGCGCGCGACCGCGCCGCCCGACAGCACCCCGTGCGTGCAATAGGCGACGACGCCCTCGGCGCCCGCGGCCTTCAATGCGGCGGCGGCGTTGCAGAGGGTGCCCGCCGAATCGACGATATCGTCGATCAGGATGCAGAAGCGGCCCGCGACGTCGCCGATGATGTTCATCACTTCCGATTCGCCGGCGCGCTCGCGGCGCTTGTCGACGATCGCGAGCGGAGCGTTGTCGAGGCGCTTGGCCAGCGCGCGCGCGCGGACCACACCGCCGACGTCGGGCGAGACGACCATCAGATTCTTGCCGCCGAAACGCGCCTGGATGTCGGCGCTCATCACCGGTGCGGCATAGAGATTGTCGGTCGGAATGTCGAAAAAGCCCTGGATCTGCCCGGCGTGGAGGTCGATCGCGAGGACGCGGTCGGCGCCCGAGGTGGTGATCAGGTTGGCGACGAGCTTGGCCGAAATCGGGGTGCGCGGGCCGGGTTTGCGGTCCTGCCGGGCATAGCCGAAATAGGGGATCACCGCGGTGATGCGCTTCGCCGAGGCGCGGCGGAGCGCGTCGGTGAGGATGAGCAGCTCCATCAGATTATCGTTCGCGGGGAAATTGGTCGGCTGGACGACGAAGACGTCCTGGCCGCGAACATTTTCGTGGATTTCGACGAAGACTTCCTCGTCGGCGAAGCGGCGGACGCTGGTGTCGGTCAGCGGCAGCTCGAGATAATCGGCAATCGCGCGGGCCAGCGGCAGGTTGCTGTTGCCGGAGATGAGTTTCATGGGGTGCAAGGCCCTTTCGCGCGTGGGAGATTGCGCGCCCCCTTAGCCAGCGGCGGCGGATAGGGAAAGGGGATAATGGCGGTGGTGCGCATTACTCTCCACCGCGTGGCCGGGTGAGCCGCCCCTATTTCTTCAGTCCGATCTCGCGCAGCCGCTCCTGCAGATAGTCGTCGGCGGTGATCGGCGTCGGATAGAGGTTAGGATGCGACGCATCGATGCAATTTTCCAGCGTCTCGATCGGATAGTCCGAACGGAAGTGGAGGAAGAAGGGCATCGAGTAACGCGCGACGCTGGCGCGGCCGGCATCGGGGTTGCGGACGCGGTGCGTCGTCGAGGGAAGGCGGTTGTTGGTCAGCCGCTGCAGCATGTCGCCGACATTGACCGCCATGGCGCCTGGCGGCGGCGAAACGGGCAGCCACGATCCGTCCTTGTCGAGGATTTCGAGGCCGGCTTCCTCGGCACCCAGAAGGAGCGTGATCGTGTTGATGTCCTCATGCGCTTCGGCGCGGATGCCTTTTGCGGGACCCGCGACCGGCGGATAGTGGAGCAGGCGCATCACGCTGTTGCCGTCGGCAACCGTGTCGTCGAAGAAATCCGGCGCGAGGCCGAGGTAGCGCGCGATGCCCGACAGCAGCCGGCCGCCGACGCGGTCGAACTCGGCGAACAGCCTGTCATAGACGGCGCGGAAGCCGTCGATTTCCTTCGGCCAGACATTGTTCGGCTGCTGCGCGGCGAGCCGGTGCCCTGCGGGAAGGTCGCGGCCGACGTGCCAGAATTCCTTGAGGTCGACCTCTTTCGCGCCCTTCGCGATCTCGGTGCCGAAGGGTGTGTAGCCGCGCGCGCCGCCGCCGCCGGGGATATGATAGGCCCGCTTGGTTTCCTCGGGCAGCGCGAAGAAGGCCTTCGCCTTCGCCCAGGCGTCGTCGATCAGCGCGGAGTCGATGCCGTGATCGGTGATCATCGCGAAGCCGAAGCGCTCGAACGAGGCGCCGAAGTCGTGCGCGAACTGGTCGGCGGGAAGCGACATGGAGATGACGGGAACGGCAGCAGTCATGTATATAGGGTCCATATGATAGGGCGGCGCCTGCAGGCGCTGGATGACTCGCGATTTAGGCGCTGCGGCTTGCGGGTTAAAGGGAAAAAGGCGGTTCCACCCTGCGCGCGGCTCGGCTAGACCCGCCGCCATGGCAAAGCAATATTGGCTGATGAAATCCGAACCCGACGCCTATGCGTGGGAGCAGCTCGTGCACGACGGGACGGGGATGTGGGACGGGGTGCGCAACCACACCGCCAAACTCAACATGATGGCGATGAAGGTCGGCGACGAGGCCCTCTTCTATCACAGCAACATCGGCAAGGAATGCGTCGGGATCATGACGATCACCGAAACCGCCTCGCCCGATCCGACCGCCGAAAAGGGTTCGCCCTGGGTCATCGTCCGCGTCGCGCCGGTGCGCGCGCTGAAGCATCCGGTGACACTCGCGGCGATCAAGGCCGATCCGGCGCTCGCCGACATGGACCTGATCCGCCAGTCGCGCCTGTCGGTCGGGCGCGTCACGCCCGCCGAATGGAAGCATATATTGAAGAAGTCGGAGAAGGCGGGAGGCTGACCGCCCCGCAACACATCAGCGCAGCTTCACCTGCAGATGCTTCGCCACCGACGGATAGAGCGGATGGACGAACTCGCAGCCGTAATTATTGCCGTCGCCGCGGCGCACGACGGCTTCGAGCGGCTGGAGGCCCGGCAGGCTCACCCAGATTGTCTTGCCGATCTGCGGCCGCGCGAAAGTGACCATGCGAAAGCCCGTCGAGGACAGGTCGAACAATTCGACATCGAAGGGATTGAAGCCGGGCTCACGGAAGCGGGCGCGGCCGCACACGGGGGCGCGTTCGGCGCGGCGCGCCTGCGATGCGATTTTAGTCCTTGTCTGCACGTCCTGCAAATCCCACCCGGTCCATTGATTCGCGAAAATCTAGCGCGGTACTGGTTATCGCAAAGTGAAGGGATATGGTGAATTTCAGAGCGTTGATGGAGTCTCGCCGACTGCCATCAGATGGCCGGGGTAGGGGCTGACGAGCGACGCGGCGTCGCGCCATTCGGCGGTGAGCCAACGCTCCTGATCCTCCGGATGCAGGATCAGCGGCATCGCGCCCGGATTATAGCGATCGAGCAGCCCGTTGGGATCGGTCGTCAGGATCGCGAAGCCCGGCCAATCCTCGTTCTGGCGCTGGATTCCGGCGAAAGCGAAGATCGGCCGGCCGGGAAGCGAGGCCCAATGCTGGCGCCGGGCGCCCGCCGGCCCCGACCATAGGGCGAAGCTGGTCGCCGGGATCAGGCAGCGCAGTTCGGGGTGGCGCAAGGTCCCGATCCAGAAGGGGCTCGACAGGTTGCGGACGCTCGTCACCGGCTCGGTCCCACGCGGCGGCGGCGGGACGCCCCAAAGCTTGGGTCGCAGAAAGCGGCGCGGGCCGCCGCGGCTGTCGGGTACGATGACCGGCGCGGGGCGGCCGGGCGTTACATAGCCGCCCGCCCACGGGTCTTCGCCGGCTTCGACGCCGAAACTGTCGGAAATCTGCGCTGCCGTGGCGTCGAGCCGGTAAAGCTGCATGGCAAAGTCGGGGCCTAGTCGAGGCGGACGCGCCCGCGTCCCGCCTTGACCGAGCTGCGCGCCTTCTTGCTATCGACGCGCTTGGCCTTGGCGGCCTTGCTCGGCTTGGTCTTGATGCGCCTTTCGGGACGGACGAGCGCGGCATCGACCAGTTCGTTCAGTCGTGCGCGGGCATCGGCGCGGTTCGCTTCCTGGGTGCGAAAGCTGCGCGCGAGGATCACCAGTTCACCCGCGCTTGTCATCCTGCTGCCCGCGAGCGTCTTGAGGCGGCGGTAGGCATCGGGCGCGAGGCCGAGTGCGAAGACATCGACGCGGAGCTGGCACGCGGTCGCGACCTTGTTGACATTCTGTCCGCCGGGGCCGGTGCCTGCGAGGAACTTTTCCGTGATCGCGCTTTCGGGGATGTCAGCCACGGGTCGGCGACGCCCCTTCGGGCGCCGAAAAGCCGAGCGCGGCGAAGCGGCCGGGGAAGGGGGCTTCGGCGATGATCGACGGCTTGACGTCACGTTTGACGACCAGCCGTTCGGCGTGGAGCATCGTGCGATCCTTCGCGCCGCCGCTGCCGTAAACGGGATCGCCGACGATCGGAAAGCCGAGCCCTTCGAGCGCGTGGACGCGCAGCTGGTGCGTGCGGCCGGTCTCGGGGCGGAAGCGCAGCAGCGTGCGGCCATCGACTTCGGCGAGCTTTTCCCAATGCGAGACCGAGGGCTTGCCTTTCGGATCGACGACCATGCGCCACCCCTTCTCGGCGGTCGAGGTCTTGCCGAGCGGCAAGTCGATCGTGCCGCCGTTGTCCGCGGGCACGCCGTCGATGATCGCGAGATATTGCTTCTCGACCTCGCGTCCTTCGAAGGCGCGGGTGAAGCGGCCGTGCGCCTTGGGGTTGCGCGCGAGCAGCAGACAGCCCGAGGTGTCGCGGTCGAGGCGGTGGACCGGCAGCGGCCAGCGCTTGAAGCCGAAGCGCAGGCTGTCGAGATGATTTTCGAGGCTGAAGCTGCCGTCGCGCGGCGCGTCGACGGGCAGGCCCTCGGGCTTGTCGATGACGAGGGCCTCGCCGTCGAGGAAGAGAACGCGGTCGGAAAGAAGCATGGCCGCGCTATACGGCGGCGGCCTCCTCGCCGAAAGCGTAAACGTCCATCGCGAGCACGGCATAGGTGACGCTGTCGTGCAGGCGGCGCGCGCGCAGGCCCTTCGCCTCCGTTCCGGCCCCCATTGCAACGAACAGCGGCAATATATGATCGGGGGTCGGGTGATTGTCGCGGCCGTGCGGCGCGCGCTCGACGGCGTGGAGCACATCGTCGATCGCGCCTGCCGCGAAGCGATCCGCGACCCAGTCGGTGAAGGTGCGGACCCATGCGGGCGCAGGGGCACCAATCGGCGGGCGCGACTGAAAGAAGGCGCGCAGATTGTGGGTGATGCTGCCCGATCCGACGATCAGCACGCCCTCATCGCGCAAGGGAGCGAGCGCTTGTCCGAGCGCATAATGCCATTCGGGCGAAGCGTTCGAGGCGATCGAGAGCTGGACGACGGGGATATCGGCTTGCGGATAGATCAGCGACAGCGGCACCCATGCGCCATGGTCGAGGCCGCGCTCGGGGTCGGCCGAAACAGTCAGGCTGTGATCTGCGAGTAACTCGACGATACGCTTCGCCAGTGCCGGGTCGCCCGGCGCGGGATAGCGCATCGCGAACAGCTCGTCAGGAAAGCCGCCGAAATCGTGGATGGTCGGCGGCGCGGGAGAGACGGTTACCGTGGCGCGGCCGCCTTCGTGCGCCGCGTCATGGTGCGCCGACACGACCAAGATCGCGCGCGGGCGCGGCAGGCGGGCTCCCAGCCCGGCGAGGAAGGTCCGCGCCGGGCTGGGCTCGAGCGCCATCATCGGCGAGCCGTGCGAAACGAAAAGGCTCGGGAGACGGCGCATCGGCATCAGGCGATCAGCTTCGCCGCGGTCCGCGCGACGCGCTCGCCGAGATAGCGGGCGCCGCCGAGATCGGCTTCACCCGGCCGGCGCGAGCCGTCGCCGCCCGCGATTGTCGTCGCGCCATAGGGCGCGCCGCCCTTGACCTCTTCGACGCCCATCTGGCCGGCAAAACCATAGTCGAGCCCGACGATCGTCATGCCGAAGTGGATCAGATTGGTGAGGATCGAGAAGAGCGTCGTTTCCTGCCCGCCGTGCTGCGACCCGGTCGAGGTGAAGGCGGCGCCGACCTTGCCATTGAGCTTGCCCTGCGCCCAGACGCCGCCCGCGGTGTCCCAGAAGCTCGCCATCTGGCTCGCCATGCGGCCAAAGCGCGTCGGGGAGCCGACGACGATCGCGTCATAATTGGCGAGTTCATTGGGATCGCTCAGCAGCGGGTGCGCGGTGTCGGTCTTGAAGCCCGCCGCCTGCACGACCGCCTCGGGCGCCGTTTCGGCGACGCGGCGGATATCCACCTCGGCGCCCGCGGCGCGCGCGCCTTCTGCGACCGCATCGGCCATCTGCTCGATATGACCGTAGCTTGAATAATAGAGAACCAGCACCTTGGTCATCATGTCATCCTTTCATTGATGGGAACTTTGAAGTGAGTGTGCCGCCGCCGGGGAGGGGGAGGGAAGCGGCGGCCCGAGGGGATCAGGCGGCCTGTTTCAGCCCGTCGATCGCGGTGGTGGCGCGGCCGATCGCCTCGCTGTCGCGCTGATGCCCGTCGGCGGCGACGATGGTCACGTCGGTGATGCCGATGAAGCCGAGGACGTGCCTCAGATAGCCGCTCGCGAAATCGACCGCGCTGCCCAGCGGCACGCCGCCCGAGGCGAAGACGATATAGGCGCGCTTGCCCTTGAGCAGTCCTTCGGGGCCGCTTTCGGTATAGCGGAAGGTACGGCGCGCGCGCGCCACCTGATCGATCCAGGCCTTCAGCGTCGCCGGGATGGCGAAATTATAGATGGGGGCGGTGATGACGATCGTATCGGCCGCCTCGAGCTCGGTGATCAACTCTTCCGAACTGGCGAGCAGCGCCTTCTGTTCGTCGCTGCGGTCGGCTTCATCGGTGAAGCTGGCGCCGACCCAGTTTTCGGTGAGGAAGGCGGGTGGGGTGACGTTGAGGTCGCGGCGGGTGACGGTCGCGCCATAGCTTTGCTCGACCAAGCGGCGTTCGAGCTGGTCGGCGAGCGTGCGGGTGGTCGAGCCCGTATTGCGGGCGCTGGCGTCGATGCGGAGAATATGGCTCATGATCTTGCTCCTGCGAAGTGGGTGGGCCGCCGCCAACAGGGAGGGGGACGAGCGGCGGCCCGGGGGAGGCGATTACAGGCTGTCGACCAGCACCAGTTCGGCGTCGTCGAGCGCCTCGACGGTGATCGTGCCGACGTCGCGGAGCGCGACGCCGTCGCGGGGGCCGGCGTCCTCGCCGTTGACGCGGATGCGGCCCTTGGCGGCGACGAGGTAGGCGTGGCGCCCGCCTTCGAGGTCGTAGGAGACACGCTCGCCGGCATGGACCGTCGCTGCTGCGACACGGGCGTTGGCGCGGATCGGCAAAGCGTCATCGCCCTCGATCCCGCTCGCCAGCGTCACGAACTGACCCGAACGGTCGGCCTTGGGAAACTGGCGCGCGCCCCAGCCGGGATTGCCGCCGTTCCGGTCGGGCATGATCCAGATCTGGAACAGCGTGGTTTCCTCATCCTCGAGGTTGAACTCGCTGTGCGTCACGCCGGTGCCCGCGCTCATCACCTGGACGTCGCCCGCCGCGGTGCGGCCGGTGTTGCCCATGGAGTCGCGGTGGGTGATCGCGCCGGTGCGGACATAGGTGATGATTTCCATGTCGCGGTGCGGATGCGGCGGGAAGCCGGCCTGCGCCGCGATGGCATCGTCGTTCCAGACGCGCAGGCTCCCCCAACCCATGCGGCTCTCGTCATAATAGTTGGCGAACGAAAAATGATGACGGGCGTCGAGCCAGCCGTGGTTGGCGTGGCCCAGCGTGTCGAATTTGCGAATGTCGATCATCGGGCAATCCTTTCTCTCGAAGCCGCCCTTCGGTTCCGGGCGGCTGATCTGTTGAGAGCAAAATAGCGATTGGGGTCGTTTCTAAAATAGCGTAGATGGAAAACCATTGTTTCCATTTGGAGGATGAATTTGGCGCTTCCCGATTATGAAGGCTGGGCCTGTTTCGTCGCCGTTGCCGAGGGCGGCAGCTTCACGGCGGCGGCCGCCGCGCTCGGCCTGTCGAAGGCGAGCGTATCGAAAGCGGTGACGCGGCTCGAGGCGTCGCTCGGTATCACCCTGCTCCACCGCAGCTCGCGCGTCGTTGCGGTGTCGACCGCGGGCGCGGGGTTGCTCGACGAAGCGCGCGCGATGGTCGCGGCGGCGACCGCGGCGACCGAAGCGGCGCGCGGCGACCGGGTGGACCTTGCCGGGCCGATCCGCCTGGCCGCGCCGATGAGCTTCGGGATCAAGGCGCTCGGCCCCACGCTCGCCGCTTTCCTCGACCGGAATCCTGCGGTCGAGATCGAGGTACTCTTGAGCGACGCGCGGCATGATCCCGTCGCCGAGGGGATCGACCTGACGCTGCGCATTTCGCCGCTGGCGGACTCCAGCCTGCTTGCGCGGACGATCGCGCCGGTCTCGGCATCGGTGATCGCCAGCCCCGCCTATCTTGAGAAACACGGCACGCCCAAACATCCGCTTGAACTCGCGGGGCACAGGCTGATCGGATATGGCCATCGCCAGCGCGCGACGCCGCTGCATTTCCATCGCAAGGGTGAGGAGGTCACCATCCTGCCGACCGGGCCATTGTTTGCAAACAATGGCGACATCGCAGTGCCGCTGGTGGTTGCGGGGGTCGGGATCGCGATGTTGCCGGACTTTATCGCCGCCGCCGAACTCGTGTCGGGGGCGGTGGTGCCGATCCTTGCCGACTGGTCGCCGCCGCAGGCTTGGCTGCACCTGCTGTCGCCACCTTCGCGCTTGCGCCCCGCACGCGTCCGGGCGCTTTCGGACTATCTCGTCGAGACGCTGAAGCCATCGTGCACGGGCGCACACGAGCGTTTCCTGGCGGCGCGCAAGGGGTGAAAATGCGGGGCAAAGCTGTTGCAGATTCGCCGCGACTCGTGGATTTCTGCGGGTTAAATCAAAATTAACCTTTTCCCTTCATTAGTTTCATGGTTAATGTTCCGGCTGTCCTGCAACAGGGGCGCGTCGGCGACATCCATCGGGGATCGTGCGGACGGGTCGCGGGATCGTCGTGGGAACATGTCCCTGCGGGGATAGAGTTAAGGGGTGCCCAATGCGCGTACTGCTGATCGAGGACGAGCCGACGACCGCGAAAGCGATCGACACGATGCTCACCACCGAGGGCTTCAATGTCTATACGACCGATCTGGGCGAGGAAGGCCTCGATCTGGGCAAGCTCTATGATTACGACATCATCCTGCTCGACCTGAACCTTCCCGACATGCATGGCTATGACGTGCTGAAGAAGCTCCGCACCGCGAAGGTGCAGACGCCGGTGCTGATCCTGTCGGGCATTTCGGAGATGGACTCGAAAGTCCGTTCGTTCGGCTTTGGCGCCGACGACTATGTCACCAAGCCGTTCCACCGTGACGAACTGGTTGCCCGCATCCATGCGGTCGTCCGCCGCTCGAAGGGCCACAGCCAGAGCGTCATCAAGACGGGCAAGCTCGCGGTCAACCTCGACACCAAGACGGTCGAGGTCGACAGCGTCCGCGTTCATCTGACCGGCAAGGAATATCAGATGCTTGAGCTGTTGAGCCTCCGCAAGGGGACGACGCTGACCAAGGAAATGTTCCTGAACCATCTTTATGGCGGGATGGACGAGCCCGAACTGAAGATCATCGACGTCTTCATCTGCAAGCTGCGCAAGAAGCTGGCGCTGGCCTGTGGCGGCGAAAATTACATCGAGACGGTCTGGGGCCGCGGCTATGTGCTGCGCGATATCGACGACGAAGGAAATGAAGTGCGCCGGGTCGCCTGACGCACTGAAAATATAGCTCCCGAGAGTTATACCCGAGAGCCGGCGCGGAGCGATCCGCGCCGGTTTTTCGCTATGGGGCGGCGGGTTTCGACCGAAAGCTGACCTGATTTCGCCTTCCGCTTGCGGGAGGGGGGAAAGAACGGCCGCTCATCACCCCAAGAGCGGACGCTTTCGAAAATGTCGGCTGGGCCGCGACCTAAACCCGCCCTGGCGCTCTTGCCCGCACAAAATTCTCGAGTGCGGCGAACAGCATCGCGCGCGCATCGTTGCCCAGCATTTCGCCGGTGAGGCAATCGAACCGCACCCGGTCGCCGCGACCGGCGGCGGTCACGATGTCGGCGAGCAGGCCCTCGTCGAAGCTGAGGCGTGGGCAGCAGGGCGGTGCGACGGCGAACGGGTCGGGCCAGACATGGCCGATCGCCTCGACCACCAGCCGGTAGCGCCGCGCCGCAAGGATATTGCCCCAGCGGCGTTCGAGTTCGGGCATCGGGTCGCGTTCGCTCTTGCGGCAGAGGATGCAGTAACGCAGCGCGAGCACCGCCTGTGCGGCATCGACCGGCAGGTCGCGGATTAGCGGTTGCTCGGTGAATTTCCGGACCAGGTCGCTGCTGCTCTGCATGGAATCTCCCTTGGTGCCCGCTTGGGGCGTCCCGCTTCCCTGGCGAAAAAGATGCCGGCCGCTTGAGTGCGCCTGAAAGGTGCAGCGGCCGGCAGGAGGGGACTGCTCAACCTTGCTATTGAGAATTATTCTCAAATACAAGCAAAAAAAGAGGCGCCCGAAAGCGCCTCTGAATATTCCCTGTTTTCCGTCGTTTTCGTTGTCCCCGCAAAGATAGGGACGACGATGGGGGGGGGCTCAGTCTTCGCTGACCGGCTTCGACTGCAGCTGGATATAATTCTCGATTCCCATCCGTTCGATCATCTCGAACTGCTTTTCGAGCTCGTCGACATGATGCTCCTCGCTTTCGAGAATGTCGGAGAAGAGGTCGCGGCTGACATAGTCGCGCACGCTCTCGGCATGGGCGATCGCATCCTTGAGCAACGGGATCGCTTCTTCCTCGATCGCGAGATCGGCCTTCAATATTTCCTCGACCGTTTCGCCGACGCGGAGGCGCCCGAGCAATTGGAAGTTGGGGAGGCCGCCGAGGAAGAGGATGCGGTCGGCCAGCTTGTCGGCGTGCTTCATCTCGTCGATCGATTCTTCGCGCTCGAAATGCGCAAGGCGTGCGACGCCCCAATTGTCGAGCATGCGATAATGCAGCCAATACTGGTTGATCGCGGTCAGCTCGTTCTTGAGCGCCTCGTTGAGATAATCGATGACTTTTTCGTCGCCCTTCATGGCTCTTGTCCTGCTTATGTTATCGGGTGGAATGACGGGTGGCATTATACCGCCCCCGACCCGATCAGGCCAAGGCCAAAAATGGCGGAAATCCGAGAAAAATCAGGCGGTCGCGGCGACGTCGCTGATGATATTGCGAGCGAATGACAGGCACTGGCCGCACTTGGGTTTGCGACCCAGTTGCGCATAGGCGGCCTTGGCGCACCGCAATTGGCCGTCCTTCGCGACGTCGCGAAGATCCCGTTCCCTTATTGCGTTGCAGACACAGACAACCATGTGCGAATCCTTCTCAACAAGGCTGATTTAGGGATAGTGCGAGGGATTCGCAATAGGAAAGATGCGACTGACTCGCAGTCGAGAAAGCGGGATTTTTCCTGTCCGCGCCCCTTGCCCGAAAAGTGATTCGCGGGCATAGGCGCGCCCATCTTCCCAAGCCTTCGAAACGCAAAGGTCCGCCCCATGAAAGTGAATGTCTATGTGACGCTCAAGCCGGGCGTCCTCGACCCGCAGGGCAAGGCGATCCATCATGCGCTCGAAGGATTGGGCTTCGGCGGCGTCGCCGACGTCCGCGCCGGCCGCTTCATCGAACTCGACGTCGCCGACGGCACCAGCGATGCCGATCTCGACGCGATGTGCGCGAAGCTGCTCGCCAATACGGTGATCGAAAACTACCGCATCGAACGCGCCTGAACCGGACAAGGGAGCCACGCCCATGAAGACCGCCGTCATCGTCTTTCCCGGCTCCAACTGCGACCGCGACATGGCCGTCGCGCTCGAGTCCGTCACGGGCAAGGCGCCCGCGATGGTGTGGCACCGCGAGACCGACTTGCCCGCCGGCACCGATTTCATCGCGCTGCCCGGCGGTTTCTCTTATGGCGATTACCTCCGCTCGGGCGCGATGGCGGCGCGGTCGCCGATCCTGCGCGCGGTGTCCGACGCCGCGGGCCGCGGGGTGCCGGTACTTGGCGTCTGCAACGGCTTTCAGGTGCTGACCGAGGCGCAGCTGCTCCCCGGTGCGCTGATGCGCAATGCGGGGCTGAACTTCGTCTGCCGCCGCGTGCGGCTGACGGTCGAGAACAGCCAGTCGCTGTTCACCGCGGGCTATCGGGCGGGCGAGGTGATCGATATCCCTGTCGCGCACCATGACGGCAATTATTTTGCCGATGCCGCAACGCTCGACCGGATCGAGGGCGAGGGGCGCGTCGCCTTCCGCTATGCCGATGGCGTCAACGGATCGGCGCGCGACATTGCGGGCGTGCTGAACGATGCGGGCAATGTGCTCGGCATGATGCCGCATCCCGAGCGCGCGATCGACCGCGCGCACGGCGGCACCGACGGACTACGCCTGTTCGAGGCGGCGCTCGGCGTACTCGCCTGAATAAGCTAGGCCGTCCGACGGGGCGGCTGGCTCCGGCGGTTGCAGCCAGCGTCCGGCGAACAGAAGCACCGTCGGCCAGAAGATCGTATTCCAGATGTCGTGCCAATGTTCCGCATCGGGCTGAATCGTCGCGTTGCTATATTCGGCGGTCAGGTCGAGCAACTCCCCGCCACAGGCCATCGCAAAGACGGCCAGCCACGCCGCGATCCATCCGCCGCGCCCGCGCCAGGCCAGGCGCACGGCGAGGAACAGGGTCATGCCGAAATAGATATGGAGCGCATCCTTGTCGAGGCCCGTTGCCTCGATCACCGACAGCTTCCGCGCCTCGAACAGGGAGGCGATCTCGATCAAAGTCATGCAATATCAAACCTTGGCGCCGAACGGATTGAAATCGGTGCCTTCATCGAACACGTCGACACCTTCGCGCCGTTTCAACGCGCCGACCACGAGATAGGTTGCGGGGGTCAGAGCGGCTTCCCACGCCGTTTTGATGAACCACTGCGACAGCACGACCTCATAGAGCTGCTCGGGCGGCCAGCCGGCAAGCCCGTAAAAGGCGAGCGGGTAGAAAATCAGGCTGTCAAGCCCCTGCCCGACGACCGTCGAGCCGATCGTGCGCATCCAGAGGTGGCGCCCGCCCGTCCATATCTTCATCCGTGCGAGGACGTAGCTGTTGGCGAACTCGCCGGCCCAGAAGGCGGTCATCGACGCGATGACGATGCGCCAGCTGTTGCCGAAGACGAATTCATAGGCTTCCTGCCCCGGCCACCCTTCGGCAGGTGGCAGCGACACGACGACCCACGCCATGAACGCCATGAAGGCGAGCGCCGCGAAGCCGGTCCAGATCACGCGCCGCGCGCGGGCGTAGCCATAGACCTCGGTCAGCACGTCGCCGATGATGTAGCTGATCGGGAAGAAGAGCACCCCGGCGCCGAACGCCCATTGCTCGCCATTCGGCAAGATGACGTAGCTCGGCTTCGATGCGCCGATGATGTTGCTGAGCAGCAGGATCGCGACGAACGCCGCCATCATCAGGTCATAATAGCGAAAGTGCCGGACAGCCGACGCCGTGACGTGCGCGGGCTTTGCGGACGGAGTGGGGGTATCGGTCATCGCCTTCGCTGCTTAACGCGCTTTGCAGCCCGCGCAAACCACGCTATTCGCCGCTCCCGCACAAACCGTGCCACGCGCCCGTAGCTCAGCTGGATAGAGCACCCGCCTTCTAAGCGGGTGGTCGCAGGTTCGAATCCTGCCGGGCGCACCAGGCACATACAAACTATTGATATAATTCAGTAAATATCTGTTGATGTCCACAGATTGGCGCAGTTCTGCGGGTCTTTTGCGCGCGGCTTTGATGTCGTGGCCGGAGACGCGGGATGTGGAGCGGCGATTGTGCGGATCCTTCGCGCGCGTCTCTGCGGGCGATTTTCGTGGCCACCGATTCGACGGATCGGTCAGCTAAATCCGAGGAGCTTGCGCTGATCGGCCCAGCCGAGCGGGAGCGCGGGCAGCTTGAGCAGGCGGCGGCTGGTCAGCGCGCGTGGCTGGCTGCCATTGAGGATGGCGCTGGTGATATCGGGGGCGAGGTAGGCGAGCCGGGCAAGGCGCTCGGCATGGCGATTGCTGCGTGCGGCGGCGTTTGCGAACAGAAGCTCGCGCGAGCGATGCGCCTTGGCGATGAGCGCGACGAGCCGGGGATCGGGCGTTGGGGCGGCTGACTTCGTGGCGGCGATGACAAGCTTCGTTCCGCGCTTGCCGCGATGCACGTCGGCGCTGATGGCGAGCGCGATGCGTGCGTCGTCGTTGACATCCTCGCCAGCCCGATGATCGAGCGCGGCGAGCAGGGCGCCGCGCGACAGATCGGCGGTGACCCGATCGGCATGAATGACGAAGCTGAGCGTCAGCCGCTCGAACAGGTTGCGCGCGCCGAGCGATGCGTTTGGTCCGAGCTGCCGGGCAAGCTCGGCGGCGGTCGTGATCCGATTGCGGGTGTCCGCTGCACTGGCCTCCGGATCGAGCTCGGCGATGCTGGCCTCATCGAGCAGCAAGGTGCGCAGGGCCTCGCGAGCGGCGCTCTCGATTGCGCGCGCGGCGATGCGCGTGACCGGGGCGGGCTTATGTGCTGCCGTCTCGCGGTTGATGTCCCTGCTGATGCTCGACACATAGTAAGGATAGCGTCGCCCCGCCTTGACCGTGAATGAGGGCGACATCGGCCGCCCCTCAGCATCGCGGATCATGCCCACCAACAGCGCGGTGCCGACGCCGGTCACGGCGTTGCCGCGCTCGGCGGCTGAGGTGGCCAGCTTGGCCTGCACCGCGTCCCACAGGTCGGCGGGCACGATCGCCTCATGCTGGCCCTCGTAGACCTTGTCCTTGTGGCGAAGCTTGCCGATGGTGATGGGGTTGGAGAGGAGCCAATAGAGCGCCCCGCGCGAGAAGGCGCATCCGCCGCGCGGCCCCGACCTTGTTTGCTGGACCTTGGTGCGAACCCCCTGCTCGTCGAGCAGCATCTTGAGTGCGCGCACCGATGGCTGCTCGAGATAGCTCCGGAAGATGTGAACGACACTCGCTGCCTCGGCAGCGTTGGGGATGAGCTTGCGGTCCTGCACATCATAGCCGAGCGGCACCGGCCCGCCCATCCAGATCCCGCGCGCCTTCGACTGCGCGATCTTGTCGCGGACGCGCTCGGCGATGACCTCGCGCTCGAACTGGGCGAACGACAGGAGGACATTGAGGGTGAGCCGTCCCATGCTGGTCGTGGTGTTGAACGCCTGCGTGACGCTGACGAACGAGGCGCCGGCGGCATCGAGGATGTCGACGATCTTCGCAAAGTCGGCGAGCGCCCGCGTCAGTCGGTCGACCTTGTAGACGACGATCACGTCGATCTTCCCCGAACGCACATCGGCGAGCAGGCGCTGGAGGGCCGGGCGCTCCATGGTCCCCCCCGATACCCCGCCATCATCATAGGCGGTGGGGATCAGCGTCCAGCCTTCGGAGCGCTGGCTGGTCACATAGGCCTCGCAGGCCTCGCGCTGGGCGTCGAGGCTGTTGAAGTCCATGTCGAGGCCTTCCTCGGTGGACTTCCTCGTATAGATGGCGCAGCGCAGCTTCTTCATGATCCGGTCCCGAAGAAGCGCGGGCCCGACCAGCGCACCCCGGTGATCGCGCGGGCGATCGCCGAGAGCGAGCGCCAGTGCCGACCGTCATACAGGAAGCGCCCGTCCGGCTCGACGATCACCCGGTGGGTAACCCCGCCCCATTCGCGCAGCAGTTGGCTGCCCAAGGCTAGGCGCGCACCCGAAGTTGACGATGCCGCTGCATCAGCATCCCTCGCCACGAGATCGCGGAGGCGTCGATCGAGCCTGCGATCCATTCCGCCCGATGCCGCAAGCTGTGCCCGGTGCGCGAGGTCGCGGGCGAGCAGGCTCGGGACGACGGCGGGAGCGGGCATGCCATGCACCCGCTCCCACTCGGCCTTTAGCGCGGCGCTCGATAACCCTTCGATCGCGGCGACGTCGAGGACGGCGCCGGTCATGCGTCGATCCGGTAGGTGGTGACGCTGACTTGCTTGCCGCGCATGATCGCATGGCCCTTCTTGCGCAGGCCGGTGAGCGCGGCGCGCACCGTGTGCTGCTGCCAGCCGAGGGCTTCGCCGATCTCCTCGGTGCTGGCGCCCGCGGGAGCGCGCAGCATGGCGAGCAGGCGCGCGGTCTTGGTCGTCGTGCAGGGCTCTGCGGGGGAACCTGCGGCGTTGGCGGCGTGAGTGTTCGCGTGGGTCTTGGTCATGGGTGGTCTCCTGATCAGACCCGGCGCCACGCCGGGCCCACCACCCAAAGCCCCGCTGTCGTGTACGCGGAGCCTGCGGACCGCGATGCTCTTCGCCGCCGCGCGAGCACCAATGCTCAGCCCAACGCACTAGTCCAGCACAATGTCGGCTTCGCGCCGGAAATCAGACATCCGACGCGGGATCACAATAGGTCGAAAGCGGCAGTTTCCCTGATAATCATTATGACCGCAATCCGGCCACTCGCGGCATTCGAATCCAAGCCGCCGAGGGTTTTCCTCGCCTGCTGGCGAACTTCGCGGATGACTGTGGCATCGGTACCGCGCTATTCCTCCGCGCCCTTCCAGTCGCGCTTGATCTTCTTGGCGAGGCTCCATTTATTAACCTCGGTCGGGCCGTCGTAGATGCGGAAGGCGCGGATTTCGCGGAACACCTGTTCGACGATCGTCTTGTCGGTGACGCCGGTGCCGCCCATCACCTGGACGCAGCGATCGGCGATGCGCATCAGTGCCTCGGATACCGCGACCTTCGCCATCACGATGCCGACCCTGGCGCAGTCGGCGCCGGTGATGAAGCATTCCCGACCGTCAGCAATCGGCGGGCGACGTCTGGATATGGACGGCATGGTGCGAAGAGTGGGTGTCAGCGATAAAAATATCGCTCTTCGGCGATCTGGCCGACGCGCACCGTGTAAAGTGCGATTTCGGTGAAGGGCTGGCGCGCGCCACTCGCGGCGTCGATCAGCACCATGTCGAGGAACAGCGCGAACTGGTCGCCGGTTACGAAGGGGCCATCGATGCCGATCTCATCGATCCGCGCGTCGCCGAAGCGGGCTCGACGCTTGATCCGGGTGGCTTGGATACCCGACACCGCCACGCAAGGACCTCCGGGCAGGAGCGGGGGCTCGATGCTGGTCACGTCCGGGGCCCAATAGCGATCGCCGGCGGTTTCGAACTCGCCGGCGCGCAGCAGCGCCGTGAAATCGCGGGCGATGTCTTCGATGGATGCCATCACCACCCCTTTCGGATGCCCATGGAGCGGAGCCCGTCGGACGGCGCGATACTGGTGCGCCGCCCGCCGTGCCCCCGCACCGGCATGCCTATTTCAGGACCAGTTCCTGATATTCGATGCTGCCAAGCTGTTCGCGCATCTTGCCGCGTTCGGCGCTGGCGGTGCCGGCCGTGCGGTCGGTTTGCGACAGCATGGCATTGACCTTCTTGTTGAAGGCTTCCTGCTGCGCGGTCGTCAGATAGTCTTTATATTCGACGATCAGGATCAGGTCGGGTTCACCGGCCCGGGCATTGTTGGTCGCAAGCACGTGATAGTCCACCACGATGCCTTCGGCCTTGCCCAGTTCCTGAATCTTCTTCCAGCTGGTGGCGAGCCAGTCCATATAGTTTTCGAACTGGCCGGGCAGCACGTCGATACGACCTGCATTCCAAACCGTTCCAGGTTTGTAGCTCGATTCCTGCGCCATGGCAGGCGTGATCTGCGCGGTGGCGATCAGTATCGCAGCCCCGGCAACGAGTGTCCTTATCTTCGTCATCGTCTCTTCCCTCCAATCGTCCCGCCCGGAGATCGGGCGGGGTCTGCAAAAAAGGCTAAGCCGGCACGGTGTCGACGGGCACCGCTCGCCCGTGAAGCTGGTGGCGCAGCAGCAGGATCAGCGCCGACATCAGCAATGCGACGATCGAAAAGGCGATGAGCGCGAGCTGGAAGCTGCCCGTCGCATCCTTCGCCGCGCCCCAGCCATAGGGGGCGACGAAGGCGCCGATCTGGGAAAGCGTGTTGATCGCCGCCGCCCCGACCGCGAGTTCGCGCACGTGCAGCGCCTCGGCCCAGCCCGACGACGTCAGCATCGGGATCGCGAAACACACGGTCGCGAAGGCGAGATAGGCGATGCAAACCAGCAAGGGTGACGGCGACAACCCCATGACCAGCACTGCGCCGGCGAGGACGATCCCGCACCGAAAGGCCGCGCCCCAGCGGTCACCGTTCCGGTCGGCATGGTTGCCAAGGACAAGGATCGCCGCGGCCCCCAAAAGGCCGCCGAGCGCGACCAGATAGCCGATCGACCTGGTGTCGAGCGTCGTCGCCTCTTGCAGAATCAGCGGCGCATTGAGGATGACCGTGGTGATGACGGCGATCAACAGAAAGCCGATCGCGCCGAGCAGCAGCACGCGCGGATTGCGGAAGGCCCCCAGCACATCGTGGCGGGCTGGAGCGCCGATCCGCGCCTGTTCGCGCGCCAGTTCGGTCTCGATCCACGCCTTTTCGTCCGGTGTCAGCCAGACGGACGTCGCCGGGGCGTCGGGCAGATAGCGCAGCACCACCAGCCCGAACAATACGGTCGGCAGGCCCTGCACCAGGAACAGCCATTGCCAGCCGTGCAACCCGCCGGTTCCGTCGAGCGCGAGCAACCATCCCGACATGCCGCCCATGGCGACCGACGCCAGCGGCGAAGCGATGAAGAAGCGGCTGACCGCGCGGCTGCGGTGGCAGGGCGGAAACCAGCTGGAGAAATAGAAGATGACGCCGGGGTAGAATCCGGCCTCCGCCACGCCGAGCAGAAAGCGGAGCGCATAAAATTGCATCGGCGTTGCGACGAACATCATCGCGGCGGACAGCAACCCCCAGGTAATCATGATCCGCGCGATCCATTTGCGCGCGCCAAAGCGCACGAGCATCAGGTTCGACGGGATTTCGAACAGCGCATAGCCCAGGAAGAAGAGGCCGCCGCCAAGGCCGTAGATCGTGGCGCTGAAACGCAGGTCCTCGTTCATCTGCGTCGCCGCGAAGCTGACGTTCACGCGGTCCATATAGGCGAAGAGATAGGCGACCAGGATCAGCGGCAGGATGCGCCAGAACGCCTTGTCCATTGCGGATCGTCCGATTGCCGATACGTGCCTGTGGTTCGCCGCCATGACATGCTCCCCGGCGCAGACACAGGCTTTCCGTCGCCGGAGCCGGGGGTTCCCGGTCCGCGCCATGCGCCTCAAAATGTCTGCGATACCCGTTGCGGACCTTGCGTTTCCGTAGCGTCAGTCGTCAATCATGCGATCGTCAATAAAGCGTCAATCGGGCGTCAATTCGGCAGGAGGGGTGGCGTCTCCAGACGATTGCTGGGCGCAGGGAGCAGGTCGGGCCAGCCATATTTGTCCCAAGCGGCCGCCAGGCCGATGCGCTGGGCAAAGGGAATGAATTCGGGATGCTGCCATATCCGCCGAATCGGATCGATATCGGCCCAGATCGACAGCAGGCAGAGGGTGTTCGCGGGCGAGATTGCATGGCTGACAGCCTCGAACAGCCGTTCGGGGTAACCCATGAAGATCGCGGGCAAGACGATCGAGGCGTCGGCGGGGTCGTGCAATTGCGTCTGCATCATGTCGAGCATCGCACAATAGGTCGCGCGGTCTTCGTCGCGGCCGCTGCACACGCCGTGCGCCGCGACGTGCCAATAGGCATCCATCATCGCGGGGGGCATCGGTTCGGTTCCTGCCGGCGGGAAGATGACCTTGTTCAGCAGCATGCGGGTTTGCTGATATTGCTCGATGGCAAGTTCGTGTTGGCCGGACGCGGCGGTGGCCACCGCGAGCCACATCGAAGGAAAACCGAGGTCGACCATGCGTAGACCCGCCTCGATCGCGCCATCGATATCGCCCAGGTTGAACCGGCCGACCGATCGCAGGTTGAATTTACGGCCATCGACCGGATCCTGATCGATCGCCGCCTCGATATATTGCATCGCGTCGGTGGTGCGTCCGCAATAGAGCAGGAAAGAGCCCAGCCGCATGCAGACCGCTGGATTGTTCGGTTCGAGCCGATAGCCCTGGAACGCCAGATCGAGTGCTCCGACGACGTCGTTTTGCGTCCACTGGTGCACACCTAGCAGCGAATAGGCATAGCCGAGGCCGGGGGAGAGGCCGATGGCGGTGCGGGCGCAGTCGGCCATGCGTTGCGATTCCGCGTTTCGATCGAGACAGGGCGTATAGACTGCGATCAGCTGGTGCGCCTCGGCCAGCGCGATCCATGCTTCGGCAAATTCGGGATCGAGCGCGACGGCCTGCTCGAGCAGGCCGACCGCGGTGCCCAATACGCCGTCGCCGAACACCCGCGCACTCAGCGCGCGGCCTTGCAGGAACAGGTCATAGGCCTGTTTGCTGTGGGTCATGCCGCGTGCCGGAGGCGACGTCATCGCGATGCCCAAGGCATCGCCGATCGCGCTGGTCACCGCCTGCGCGACGGTCGCCTGCAACGCGAAGATGCCGTCGAGCGACCCATCATAGCCCTGCGCCCAACTTTCGAAACCCGTGGCGCCGTCGATCAGGTGAATATGGATGCGCAGCCTTTCTCCCTGCCGCTGGACCGAACCCTCGACGAGGTGGGATACGTGCAGGGCTTTCGCGATTTCGGCCGGGGTCAGCGGCGAATCCCGGAAATGGAACGAGGAGGTTCGCCCGGCGACCAGCAATTGCGGCACCTGTCCCAGCGCGGTGATAAGCTCCTCCGCGATGCCGTCGGCGAAGTAATCGGGGGCGTCGTGTCCGCCGACCGACCGAAAGGGCAGCACCGCGATTCTCGTCCGCCCGCAGCCCGCCTCGGCGGCCCGGCTGGGTGTTGCTTCGGGCCTTCGGGCGGTCCATGCCCCGCGCAGCCGCGCGGAGGTCTCGTGATCGCCGGCCCGGTTCAGCTTCGCGACTCCCGCCTCGACCGCCGCGCGCAGCCGCCGCTCGACATCGCCGCTGCGCTGCGCCCGCCACTGTTTGAACGCCGGGCCGAAATCCATCTGGTCGAGGATCGGCTTCGAGCCGATGGCATCGATCCGTTCGATCGCCGCGATCAGATCGCCGCTCGCCAGCGCGCCTTCCAGTGCGGCGAGATCGGTCTGCACAGCACCGGGGTGCAGCGCTACGCTATTGCGCGAAACGTTCAGAATCTCCGGCCCGTGCGGCGCGAGCAGCTTGCCGAGATCGAGAAGGCACTGGCGCAGGCTCGCTCTCGCATGTGCCTCGAAGCGGCCAGGCCAAAGGAGCTTGCTCAGGAAGTCGCGCTCGATCGCCTCGCTTCCGGCCAGGCACAATATTCCCAGCAGCGCCCGCGCGCGGCGGTTGGTAATGGCGATTTCATTGTGGTCGGCCGTGCAGAACTGAAACATGCCGAACAACGAGGCATAGGCCGCGGGCTGGCTCGGACATGAGGCCCCCACCTGTTCCATCGGCCTGCCTGCACCTCCCCACCGCTCGGCAATAGTAGCGCAGGCCCAACCGGCCCGGCAATTGCAATCTGTCGCGGCCGGAATCTTCCATGTGTGGCTGCCATGACGCGCTGGCGAAGGCAGAACGCATCTCGGATGTTCGTCTCGTTCAAATGGCAGCTGTCGGCACGGTCAAATCAAAAGCGGACGGTCGGCAGCCGTTGAGAGTTTCGGACGCCGCCAGGCGTCGGAAAGTCTTCGATGCCCGAACCGCGGTGGTCATGGGCCGAGCTATGGGGAAAGCTGTTTTGCGCTGATGCTGGGGTAGCCAGATGCTGCCCAAAAGCAGACGCATCTGAGAACAGACCGTCTGGATATGGGCCGCAAAAGCAGACGCCGAAAA
>NZ_JAYSAH010000030.1:0-39756 GCF_041916015.1 Sphingopyxis sp.
GGTCGGCGGCGGCGGGCCAGCGCGCCTTCATCGCGCCCCGTGCGGCGTGAAGCGCGGCCGCGAGCGCGCCGAGACGCGCGGGAAGCAGCGCCTCGATGCGCTGGCGGATCGCTTTCGCGAGCCCCGCCGATGCGCCGCCGGTGCCGATCGCGATCGTGACCGGCGCGCGGTCGACGATCGCGGGGGTGGTGAAATCGCAGAGATCGGGGCGATCGACGACATTGATGAGCAGGCCGCGCGCGCGAAGGTCGGCGGCGACGGCTTCGGCGCCCTCGTCAAGTGCCACGAAGGCAAGGGTAGCGCCCTCTTCCCACGCAGGCACGATACGCCCGCCCGCGCGCGCGATCAGCCGCGCCTTGGCATCGGCCGCCTCCCCCTTCCCGACCAGCACGACCGTGCGGCCGCGGAGGTTCAGGAAGAGGGGAAGCTGTTCCATCGTCAGTCGATCCAGTCGGGCACGCGCTCGGCGGCCATGATCGTGCCCGCCGCGATGCGGTCGGCGACGGTGATATAGCGATCACCATCGACAAGCACCTCGGGCACGAGACTGCGGCTGTTGTAGGTCGAAGCCATCGTCGCGCCATAGGCGCCGGCGGTGCGGAACACCGCGAGGTCGCCCGATTCCACCGCATCGATCACGCGGTCGCGCGCGAAGGTATCGCCGGTCTCGCACACCGGGCCGACGATCGACGCGGTCATCTTCTCGCCCGTCGGCTTGACCGCGACGAAGTCGTGGTACGCATCGTAAAGCGCCGGGCGCGCGAGGTCGTTCATCGCGGCATCGACGATCACGAAAGGGTTGGTCGCACCGGGCTTGACCCAGAGCACCTCGGTCAGCAGCACGCCCGTATTGCCCGCGATGACGCGGCCGGGTTCGAACATCAGCGTGACGTCCCAATCCTTCGTCACCCGCGCGACCATCGCACCATAGTCGGCGGGGCTCGGTGGGTTGTCGTCGGGCTTGTAGGGCACGCCGAGCCCGCCGCCGAGGTCGACGTGGGTAATGCTGTGCCCCGCAGCGCGGAGATCGGCGACGAGGCGTCCGACGCGCTCGAACGCCGCCTCGAGCGGCGCAAGGCTGGTGAGCTGGCTGCCGATGTGAAGCGCGATGCCGCGCATCTGCAGCCCCGGCAGCGCGGCGAGGCGGCCGAAAATCTCGGGCGCGACGTCGATGCCGACGCCGAACTTGTTCTCGGCCTTGCCGGTCGAAATCTTGGCGTGGGTGCCTGCATCGACGTCCGGATTGACGCGCAGCACCGCCGGCGCGGTCGTCTCTCTGGCGAGCGCGATCTCGGCGAGCGCGACGCCTTCGGGTTCATGTTCGATATTGAACTGGCCGATGCCGCGGTCGAGGCCCTGCGCCAGCTCGGCGCGGGTCTTGCCGACACCGGAAAAGACGATGTCCTGCGGCGCCATGCCCGAGGCAAGCGCGCGTTCGAGTTCGCCGCCCGACACGACGTCGGCGCCATAGCCCTGCCGCGCGAGCACGCGCAGCACGCCGAGGTTGGGGTTGCACTTGATCGCGAAGGCGATGTGCTTCTTCGGAATGTCCTTCAGCGCGTCGGCGAACACCTGGGCATGGCGTTCGAGCGTCGCGCGCGAATAGACATAGACGGGAGTGCCGATTTCCTCGGCGATACGCGGCAGGGGAATATCTTCGGCGTGGAGGACGCCGTTACGCAGTTCAAAATGGTCCATCGAAGGAAGTCCTGTGATTCAGCCCGGAGGCGGAAGATCGAAATCGTCGGGTTCGCGTTTCTCGGACCGTTTGAGAAGTTCGTCGCTGCGCGTCGGCAAGGCCTGCGCGTCAGGCGTCGTAAGCTCCTCGGTTGTCGGCGCGCGGGTCGCGCCGACGGGGACGACCGGGGCGGGCTGGTTCGCCGCCGGCTTCAGATCTTCCTTGGCGCCGCACGCGCCGAGCAGCGCGGCGGCGGCGCATGTGGTGATGATGAGGATGCGGCGCTTCGCCATCAATCGCTTCCTTCCAGCGCGCCGCGCGCGGCGGCGATCGCTTCCCTTACCCGGTCGGGCGCCGTCCCGCCATAGCTGCGGCGGCTGGCGACCGACGCCTCGACGGTGAGCGCCGCGAGCGCTTCGGGCGTCACCGCGGCATGAATCGCGGCGGCGTCCGCGGCCGGCAGCGCCGACAGTTCAACGCCGAGTTCCTCGGATCGTTTCACGCAGGCGCCGACGATATGGTGCGCCTCGCGGAACGGCACCCCCGCCTCGCGCACCAGCCAGTCGGCGAGGTCGGTCGCGGTCGAATAGCCCGAAGCGGCCAGCGCGCGCATCCGGTCGGTGCGGAAAGTCAAGGTTTCGACCATCCCGGTCATCGCCGCGAGCGACAGCGCGAGCGCGTCGAAGGCGCCGAACACCGTCTCCTTGTCGTCCTGCAAATCCTTCGAGTAAGTGAGCGGCAGGCCCTTCACGATCACGGCAAGCCGCTGGAAGGCGCCGAGCAGCAGGCCCGCACGCCCGCGCACCAGTTCGGCGGCGTCGGGGTTACGCTTTTGCGGCATGATCGAACTGCCGGTCGACCAGGCATCGGGGAGACTGACGAAACCGAAGGGCTGGCTGGCCCAGATCACGACTTCCTCGGCGAGACGCGAGAGATGGATCGCGGCGATCGAGGCGGCGGCGCAGAATTCGAGCGCGAAGTCGCGGTCGGAGACGGCGTCGATGCTGTTCGCCATCGGTCGGTCGAAGCCGAGCGCCGACGCGGTCGCGTGACGGTCGACCGGGAAACCGGTTCCGGCAAGCGCCGCGGCGCCGAGCGGCAATTCGTTGAGCCGCGCGCGCGCATCGGCGAAGCGGCCACGATCGCGCGCGAACATCTCGACATAGGCGAGCAGATGGTGGCCGAGCGTCACTGGCTGCGCGACCTGGAGGTGGGTGAAGCCGGGCATGATGCTGCCCGCATGCTCCTCGGCGCGCGCGAGGAGAGCGGTCTGGATCGCCTTCAATCCCGTGTCGATCCGCGTCGTTGCCGTCCGCACCCACAGGCGGAAATCGGTCGCGACCTGATCGTTGCGCGAGCGCGCGGTGTGGAGCCGTCCGGCCGCTTCGCCGACGATCTCCTTCAGTCGCGATTCGACCGTCATGTGGATGTCTTCGAGTGCGAGATCGACGGGCACGCCGTTTGCGGCGAATTCTTCGGCGATCTGGGCAAGGCCGCGATCAATCGCGACCGCATCGTCGGCAGCGATGATGCCGGTGCCGCCGAGCATCGCGGCATGCGCCCGGCTGGCGGCGATATCTTCTTCCCAAAGCCGCTTGTCGACGGGGATCGAGGCGTTAATTTCTTGCATGATCGCCGCGGGTCCGCCACCGAAGCGGCCACCCCACATGCTGTTACTGTCCGGAGTATCCGCCATTTCCCGCATCTCGAACTTCAAGCTGATGATCCTGCCGCTGATGCTGGCCGGATCGACGATCGCGGGCTGCGATAGGCAAAAGGCCGCCGGGGAGCAAGCGGCAGGCGCGCAAGCAAATATTTCGGGCGGTGAAGCGAAGGATGCGCGCGGAATCGGCGCCTTCGAGCACAAGGTCGATCGCAGCCACGCCGGCAAGGCCGCACCCGCCGTCACTTTTCGCGGCCCCGACGATGCGCCGGTGACGCTCGCGGCGTTTCGCGGGCGTCCCCTGCTCGTCAATCTGTGGGCGACCTGGTGCGCGCCGTGCATCGCCGAGATGCCGACGCTGGACGCGCTCGCGGCGAAGCAGGGCGCGGCAATGACCGTCGTCGCGGTCGCGCAGGATTTGCAGGGGGAGAAGGTGATCGATCCCTGGTTCCAGAAGGCGGGCCTCAAAGCGCTGCAGCCCTATCTCGACCCCGAAAACAAGCTGCTCGACGCCGCAAGCGACGCCTTGCCGACGAGCATCTATTATGGTGCCGATGGCAAAGAGCTGTGGCGGGTGATCGGCGCGATCGACTGGCAGGGTGCCGAGGCGAAGACGCTGCTGGCGGAAGGCGGGGTTTAATTCCCCTCCCGCTTGCGGGAGGGGATTCATCGCTACCCGCCGACTGTCACGCGACCGATGCGATAGCCCTTCTTGCGCATTTCCTTGACATAATCCTTGTCGGCGTCGGCGACCTCCGTCGACCATTCGTCCCAGGCGTCCCAACGATCCTCACGATCGGTCGCGTGGCGGAGGTCGCTGACCAGTTCCTTCTCGGCCTCGAGGATATCGGCTTTGTAATTATACCAATATTGATTGTAGACGCCCGCGATCGGCGCCGCGCGGATTTCGGGGCGATCGAAGCCCGACGGCATCGAGCCATAGGGCACTGCAGCAACGGCGGCACTGGCGGGAAGAGCCATAAGCAAGGCGAAACTCGTCACTTTTTTCATCGTTCGTCTCCTTGGGACCCTGTTGGTCGATAAAAGAACGAAGGAGCCGGGCCTTTTCTTCCCGGCTCGACGATGATTCCGCACGGCTGGCGGTGGAATCGGCTTTTACCCCGGGTGCGCCTCGTCGCCGACGCTCGACTGGAGGAGACCGCGGAACACCTCGCGCGCAGTGCGCTTGCCCTGCGTCACGTCGAACACGTCGCGCGCGATCGGCATCGCGAGGCCATATTTGTCGGCGAGCGCCATGACGGTCGGCGCGCTCTTCACCCCTTCGGCGACCATGTTCATCCCCGCTATGATCTCATCGATATGGCGCCCCTTGCCGAGTTCGACCCCGACATGGCGGTTGCGCGACAAGGGGCTGGTGCAGGTCGCGATCAGGTCGCCCATCCCGGTGAGCCCCGCGAACGTCTCGGGCCGCCCGCCCATCGCGACGCCGAGCCGCGTGATCTCGGCGAGCCCGCGCGTCATCAGCCCGGCGCGCGTATTGTCCCCCGCGCCGAGCCCGTCGCCCATGCCGACCGCGATCGCGATGATGTTCTTGAGCACCCCGCCGAGCTCGCAGCCGAGCAGGTCGGTGTTGGTGTAGACGCGGAACAGCCCCGAATGAAACACCGGCTGGAGCGCACGGACGACGATCTCGTCCTCCATCGACAACACGCTCGCCGCCGCCTGCCCGCCCATGATCTCGCGCGCGAGGTTCGGGCCGGTGAGCACGCCGACGGGGTGGCCGGGCAATATCTCCTCGATCAGCTCGGTCATCCGCTTGCCCGAAGCGAGTTCGAGCCCCTTGGTGAGGCTGATCACCGGCACCCAGGGGCGAAGGTGGTTGCGCGCTTCCTCCAGCACGCCGCGGAAACTGTGCGAGGGCACCCCCATGACGAGCACGTCGGCGCCCGCGACGACCTCGGCCATGTCGTTCGTCGCCCGGAGCGCGGAGGGCAGTTTCACGCCGGGGAGATATTTGCGGTTCTCATGGCCGCTATTGATGCTCTCGACCGTCTCGGCATCGCGCGCCCAGAGCGTGATCGGCGCGTTGCGCGACACCACCGACGCGACCGTCGTTCCCCAGCTCCCCCCACCGAGCAGCCCCACTTTCAGGCGCATGCGTCTCTCCCGCTGTTTCGGCGGAGATTGGCGGGGTTGCAGAGGATTGGCAAGGCCATCCTCCCCGTGGCGAAGCCGGGGGGAGGATTATAGGTTACGAAGAAAATCCTTCATCGCGGCAGCGGTCGCATTCGGGTCCTCGATCATCGGGACGTGACCGACATGATCGAATATCTGCGAGCGGCTGCCCGCGATTCCCGCTTCGAGAACGGGGACACAGCTCACGTCGAGCAGCTTATCGTGGCGACCCCACAGGATCAGCGTCGGCACCTTCACTTCGCCGAGGCGGTCGTTGAGCGGATGGTCGCGCCCCTCGATCGCGATGACCCAGAAGATCGCGTCGAGCTGGTCGCGATATTTGAGCGCATCGGCGTAGAGTACGGGCTTCAGCCGCGACGGAATGTGCGGCGGCCTGTGGACGACCATCGCCACCAGCCGGTCGGCATCCTCCAGCCCCGCAAGGACAAGCGGGTTGTAATCCTCGTTCGCGGCCTGTTTCTGAAGCTCGCTTTCCTCGGCGCCGTTGACCCCGGCATTGTCGAGCAGGATCAGGCTGGCGAGCGCACCCGGATAGTCGATCGCATAGCGCAGCGCGATCCAGCCGCCCATGCTGTTGCCCGCGATATGCGGCCGGTCGAGACCGAGCGCGCCAGCGAAGGCCTTCAGCCGCGCGGTCTGCGCCGCGATGTCGTAGGCGAGGTCCGGATTGCGCTCATTCTCGCCGAAACCCGGCAGGTCGGGCGCGATGACATGATAGTCGCGCGTCACATAAGGCGCGAGGAAGGACCAATTATCCTTGTCGCCCGAAAAGCCGTGAACAAGGAGCAGGGTGGGCTTCGCGGGATCGCCGCCTTCCAGATAGGGCCAGACGCGGCCATCGACGACGATGCTCTTCTGTACCGTGCCGCCGCGCTTGCGGAGCAACACGCGGCCGAGTGCGACGAGGCGGCCGGGGAAGATGAAATAGAACAGCGCCAGCGCGATCAGCGCCGCGGCGACAAGGGTGAGGAGGAATTTCATATAGGCCCTTTCATCCCCTCCCCTTCAGGGGAGGGGCTTATCGAGGCCGCTCGACATGCGCGTCGAACCAGCCGACCAGGTCATCGAGCACCGCATCGCGCTCGGGCTCGTTATAGATTTCGTGGAACAGGCCCGGATAGATTTTCAGCGCCTTGTCCTGCGACGACACATGATCGAACAGATAGCGTGACCCTTCGGGTGCGGCGAGGCTGTCGGCGTCGCCGTGCTGGAACAGGATCGGCAGCCTGATCTTCGACGCGCCCGCCTGCGCGGCGGCCATCGCGTCCATGAACTCCTTGCCGAGCCGCGCACCGATCTTGCCGGTGTAAACAAGCGGATCGGCGAGATAGGCAGCGACCACCGCAGGGTCGCGGCTGACGCCGTTCGCGTCGAGCGTGAGCACGCCGAGGCGCGGGAAGAAACGCGACAGGAAGCGGCTGATCCAGACGGTGAAGCGCGACGGCGGCGCGCCGGGGACGATGGCGGGGCCCGAGAGCGCGGCGGCGGTGAAGGCGACCTGCCGCTCGATCAGGAACAGGGTCGCGATCAGACCACCCATGCTGTGGCCGAGAAGCAGGCGCGGCGTGCCGGCATGATTGACCTCGACCAGCGTCAGAAGTTCGGCCATGCCATCGGTGAAGGTCGAGAAACGCGGGACATAGCCCCCCTCCCCGTCCGATCGGCCGTGCCCCCAATGGTCGATCGCATAGACCGCATAGCCGGCGCCGGTCAGCCGCTTCGCGACATGGGCATAACGCCCCGCATGTTCGGCATAGCCGTGCGCGAGCAGCACCACCGCTTTCGGCGGACCGGCGGGAAGCCAGCGGGTGACGTGCAGTTTCGCGCCGGCGCCCGCCGAACGCGGTGGCAGGATCACGGCATCGGCCGTCAACGAACGGCTTTCTTGAGCGCCGAGGCACGGTGACCGGGACCGTCATCGCCCGCCTTGTCGATCCTGGCGAGGATCGCGTCGAGCGCGCGGCTGATCGCGGTCTGGGTGCGGACCATTTCGATCTTCGGCCAGGCGGTGCGTTGGCCGGTGTCGATCAGCTCGTCGATATCCTCCTGCGCAAGGTCGGACAGGATCTTCGTCGGCGACCAGAATTTGGGCGGGCGGATGATGTTGATATCGCCGGTATATTCCTGATTGATCACCGAGCGCGCCATGTTCGCGAGGCTGTTGAGCGGCGGCAGGAGTTCGAGCGGCTTCTGGAAGATCACCATATTGGCGTTGAGCCACGCCTTGAAGGTCGCCATCGACGCATGCTGGATCGCCTCGATCGGCGCCATCTGCTTGCGCGTGTCGGTCGCGAAGGGCAGTGCCAGAGGATTGGCCTGGCTGACGATATGATGGTTGACGCCGTACAGCCGCTCGAGCCGCTTGGTCGGAATATCGTGCGTCACCGATCCGTCGACCCAGCGCCGGTCAGGCTGGTAGGGGACGCGGTTACCGGCCTCGTCGCGTGCCATCAGCATCACCGGCGGAAAGACGCCGGGCACCGCGCATGACGCGAGCACCGCCTCGCGGATCAACACGTTCGGCGCGGTGATCGCGTTGAGCAAGCGGCCGTTCTGATGCTTTTCGGCGGGGGCGACCGAGACGTTCAGGTGGCGGCCGCTGATCTCATAAGCCTCCTGAAAGGTCAGATCGGGGATCAGGTCGGCGAGCCGGCCGCGCACCTCATCGGGGGCGAGGCGCTTCATCTCGGGATCGCGGGCGGGGTTCGCGAGCCGCTGGCTTTCGAGGAAGGGACCGACGTCGGCGTCCTTGCGCGTGCAGACAATCGCCGCGACGATCGACCCGCCGCTCGACCCGGCGAGGATGTTGGGCAGCACGCCCTCGTTCCACAGCGCCCGGACCACGCCGACGTGGAAGAAGAGGAAGCTGCCCGAGCCCGAGAGCAGCAGCGCCGAGCGGCCGTAGCAATGCTGCGCGCGGCGGAAGAAGTCGCGCTTCTCCTCGCGCGGGATCGACCGCGACGCGGCGATCTTGTCGAGTGCCGCGACGACCTCGGCGACATAGGCTTCGATCAGCTTCTTGGTGCCGAAACGCGCCTTCTGATAGAGACGCTCGTGCCCCATGCCGTCGATATTGCCGTGGATTCCCTCGTTGAGGACGAAGAGCAGCCCCTTGACGTCTCCCGCCGCCGACAGCTTGCGGAGTTTCTCCAGCCGCGCACGGATCGCCTTGTAATCGAAATGGCTGCTTTCGTCCGCCGTGCGCCACGCCTGCAGCCCTGATTTCGCGTCATGCGCCTGCGCGGCCCTGGCCCAGGCGGAATAGTCGGGCGCGTTTACAAGCTCGGCATCGGCGCTGAGCGTCGGGGCAAAAATCATTCGGTGGTCCTGCGCTATTTCTGTTTCTTCGGAGTCTTGCCGGTTGCGTTGCCTTTGGCAACCGGTTTTGCCCTGCCTTTCGTGGCAGGTTTCGCCGCCGGCTTGGCCTTTGCCTTCGGCCTGGCCGCCGGCTTCGGCGTCGCTTTCGGCTTTGCCGTAGCGGCTTTGGGCGGCGCGGGCGCCTTGTCGGGCTTCGGCACCGCGGCCATCAGGTCGGCGAAACTTTCGTCGATGCATTCGCGGAAAAAGGCGATGTCGGGCATGATGTCGCGCTCGCAGATGATCGAGAAGGCGATGCGGCCGTTGTAGCTGGGGGTCGCGACGAACAGCCCCATATTGTTCGCGAGCGGCGCCATGCCGTACTGCTGCACCAGCTTCGCACCCGCGAGATAGAGCGGCACCTGCGCCCCCGGCACGTTCGAGATGAAGAGGTTGGTGCCGCGCACCGCGAAGCGCTCGCTGGTCAGGATGCGCGCGACCGCCGCCATCGTCGCGCCCGGAATATGTTGCGACAGGTCGGTCATGATCCGCGCGCTGACCCCGGCCTTCGCCTCCTTCGCCTCGACCGTATAGTCGCGTACCGCCGCGAGGCGTGCGAGCGGATCGGCGATATCGGTGCGGATCGGCACGCTCATCGCCGAGACCTGATTGCCTGGGGTCGAGGCCTTGCCCGCGCTCTTTTCCTTGCCGCGCAGATTGATCGGCGCGACCGCGACGAGGCTTTCCTGCGGCAGATCCTTGTGCTTCGTCAGATATTTGCGGAGCGCGCCGCCGACGGTGGTCAGCACCACGTCATTGACCGTCGCGCCGGGCACCTTCTTGCGGATTTCGGCGACGTCGGCGAGCGCCACCGTCGTGCCGTCGAACATCTTGTGCGGGCCGACGGGGACGTTGAAACGCGTTTCGGGAACCCCGGCGGCCATCCCGCCCTCGCCGATCGACTTGCGCGCCGAGGCGACGATCGCGGGCGAGACCTTCATCAGCGCGTTCATGAACTTGACCGGCGACTGCATCGATGCCGACCAGGCGCGGGTCAGCGTCTCGGCGCTCGACGGCGCGCGGCCGAGCTCCTCGACCGGCGGCGGCTCGGCGATCGCGGGCGTACCCTGCGCGTCGATGTCGCTCATCGCGATGAAGGCGTGGGCGCCCGAGGCGCCATCGACCGCGGCGTGGTGGACGCGGTGGAGCATCGCGAAACTGCCCTTGGGGATACCAGGGATACGATCGAGCCCCTCGATGACATAAATGTCCCAGAGCGGCCGGTTCATGTCCATCGGCTTCGAGAACCAGCGCGCGACCGCGATGCAGAATTGGCGCCAGTCGCCGGGTTCGGGCAGACGTGCGTGGCTGATATGCGCCTCGATATCGAAATGTTCGTCCTCGACCCAATAGGGATGGTCGAGATCGAAGGGCAGCCGGTGCAGGCGCCGCCGGAACAGCGGCGAGGTGTGGACGCGGCTTTCGACGTGGCGGATGATATCCTTGAACCGCACGAAGCCGCCCGGCGCGGTCGAGGGATCATAGATATAGACCCCCATGATGTGCGTCAGATTGTTCGCGGTCTGCGTGTAGAGGAACTGGGCATCCTGCGCGCTGAGTTGTTTAAGCATCACGTCCTCCATCCAATCCCAACCCCGTCATTGCGACCCCGGACTTGATCCGGGGGAAGCAATCTCCAGCAATCGTCCAAGCGTGCCGATAGCTGGAGATTGCCGCGTCGCCTTCGGCTCCTCGCAATGACGATCTGCGGCTGAGCATATCATTCTCCCGGTGACGGCAACTTATCCGCCAGCGCCGTCGTCGAGAGGCGCATCGATTCCATGACGTTGGCGAGCCCGCGAAGTTCCGCGAGCAACGCGCGGCGCGCGGCGAGGCCGTCGGGGGTCGCGGTGTCCGCGAGTCCCATGTGGCGCATCAGCGACAGGCCGTTTTCGAAGAGCAGCTTGCCGATCGCCGCCTCGCTGCTGATCCGGCGGAGCAGATAGGCCTGCCGCCCCTCGACCAGCGCGGCGTCGAGCAGCGCTTTCTGGTCGACCTCGTCGCCGGGCTTGGCGCGCGTAAGCAGGTCCGCGACGACCGAATAAGCCTCGGCAAAGGGCAGCAGGATCGCGTGGCCGACGACGGGCTGGCAGCGGCGGATGAGTTGCGCGATGCCGCGGTCGCCGCTCGCCAGGCGGCGGTCCCAAACGGGATCGATGCGGGCGAGTTCGGCCTCGATCGCGGCGCGGTGCTCATCGCGCGGCGGATAGAAAAATTCGAATTTGAACAGGTCGCGCAACCGGTCGATCTTCGTCCAGAAAGCCGCGGTCGCATCGCCCTCGCCGCCATCGCGCAATTGAAACAGCACCAGTTCGATCATCGCGCGGTCGAGGAAATGATGCGCGATGATGTTGCGGTAATAGCTCGCCATCGGATGTTTGGCGGGGTCGATCGAATAGATGATCTCGCTCCCCGCCTCGTACCGGGTGAGCAGCCCGCTCGCGACGAGCGTGTCGATGGTCGCGGTCAGCGCGGCCTCATCGCCGCTTTCGAGTTCCCGGCTGAGCCGGATGTCGCGCTCGCGCGCCCGGCGGGCGATCGCGCCGATCGCAGCGAGCAGTTCGGCGGCGGTCGCGCCGCGCGGCGCAAGGCCGAGCAGGATCAGGCACATCAGCGAGGTGACGGTGAGCGGTGTCACGCGGTTCGCCTCGACCGCGACCGCGAAGGCGATCTTCTCGAGCGCGCGCTTGTCGTCGGGCCCGGGCGCCTGTCCGATCACCACCGGGTTTCCGATATCGAGCCGGATGCGCCCCGAGGGCTCCTTCAGGCTCTTCATATAGCCGATGAACCAGCTCAGGCTTTCGGGCTTCTTGTTCCGGCCGGTCTGCTCGGCGGCATATTCCTCGACGTCGCGGATCAGGTCGAAACTGGTGACGAAGGGCACGAAATGGACGTCGCGGGTGCCCGTGGCATGGGCCGCGTCGAGGACATATTTCATCAGGCCATATTTGGGCGGCATCAGCTTGCCGAGCCGCGAGCGCGTTCCCTCGAACGCCCAGCTCAACGGAAAGCGCTTGGCGAGCAGCCAGGCGATATAATGGCGCAGCACCAGCTTGTAGACCGGCTGGTCCTGAAAGCTGCGGCGGATGAAGATCATCCCCGAGCGGCGGAAAAATTCGCCCATCACCGCGAAGTCGAGGTTGGCGCCGCCGAAGCTGTGCAGCATCGGCATGTCATTCTCATAGGTCAGGCGGCTGGGCGTGGCGCCGTCGATATAGGTCTTGTGCGTGAACAGGATCGCGGTCGGATGCTCGCGGAGGATACCGCGCAGCCGCGCCAGTTCGGCGGCATCGACCTCCATCTCGGGCGCGTAGCCGCCGAACATCATACGGTCGAGCCGCGCGCGCAGATCGAGGAACAAAGCCGACGGCCGCGCGATGACCTCCTTCATCAGCGGCCGTGCCTCGCGGTAGAGGTCGGCGACCGGGCGGCCGAGCTCGCCCGCAAGATCGGCGAGCGCGGCGCGGAACTTCGGATTGGTGCGCAGGCTGTCGGCGACGAAGCGCGGGACCTTGTAGCGCGTCCCGCGAATCCCCCGCTCGGCAACGTCGAGCGCGAGCGCCGCCTGCCGCGCGACGAAGCCCGCGAATTCGGGGCTGTCGGCCCCTTCACCGTCCCCGCCGCCGGTCTGCGCGCAGAAACGATCGCGCAGCGCGTCGAGCGTCGCGGCCTCGCCGACGAGAATCTGCGCGCGGCGCCGGTCGCGCAGCAGGATCAGCCGGGCGCGGAGCGATCCCGGATGGCGCGGATCGCCGAAGATCAGGTGGCGGAATTTGAGCGCGCGGTCGCGGTCGAAGCCGGGAATGCGCCAAGCGATGCGCAACGGCACGACCTGCCGCGACGGCGCGCCGCCAAGCCGCGTCTGGAGCGTATCGAGGGGCAGCGCATGATCGCCGTCCTCGATATCGAGGCTGGCCCATGCCGGGTCCTCATCGCCGGATGTGGAATGAATCCAGTCGAGCAGGACGCGCCGCTCGACCCCGTTGCGCGCGTCGATGATATAAAGCCGGTCGGCCGCCTGCTCCGCCAAGATCGGGGTGCGGGGCGTTCCGTCGGCCATGACCTACGCTCCCTCTGTCATTGCGAGCGAAGCGAAGCAATCCAAGGTTGAGCAGACCGCTCTGGATTGCTTCGCTTCGCTCGCAATGACGATGTGGGGCATGCGCTAGGCTTTCCTTTCCTTTCGGGGAGAAGCCTTCTTCTTCGCAGACTTCGGCTCGGCCTTCTTTTCGGATACTTTCTTCGCCGGCTTCACCTTCGCCGTCTCCGCCAGCTCCCCCTCTTCCTCCGCCTGCCCCAGCGTGCGCAGGAACATGTTCCGGACATCGCGAACATGCGCATTCAGCGTCCTGACGCTCCACTTCGAGGTATCGACCGGCGGCAGCACCGTGACGCGCACCGTCGCGGGGCGCATCACGAACTCGTTCTTGGGCGCAACATCGGTGGCATTATGGATCACGATGGGCACGATCGGCACGCCCGCCTGCATCGCCAGATGAAAAGCGCCCTTCTTGAACGGTTCGAGCTTTGGCGTCAGGCTGCGCGTGCCTTCGGGTGCGATGCAGATCGACTTGCCTTCCTTGCGGATCGCATCGACCAGCGGCTCCATCGCCTTGATCGCGCTCTTGCCGTCGGCGCGGTCGACGAAGACGGTGCCGCCCCATTCCATCAGCTTGCCGAGAATGGGGATGTCCTTGATCTCCTTCTTCCCCACCCCGCCCATGTCGCGGCGGATGAGCTTGGCGAGGATCATCACGTCGGCCTTGCTCTGATGGTTGAAGATGAAGACGCACGGGCGGGCCGACCAGAGATAGCGCTCGTCCTCGACCTCCAGCTCGACCCCGGTGATCGCGGTCGCGAAGTCGCCGAACAGGCCCATCGAGAAATTGACCGCTTCACGCTGCGAGCGGGTGAGCGCCCAGATCGGCAGCCCCGCAGCGAAGGCGCCGATCAGCGAGCCGGTCGCATAGATGGTGCGCGTATAATCGACCCACGACGGTGTGCCGCGGCTCGCAAAGCGCTGGACCGGCCAGTTCCGCTCGTCGGCGATGCCCTTCAGTTTCATGTTCGGATTGAGCGGGCGCGGCTTGCCGACGCGTTCGAGCAATTCGATATCGTCGTCGCTGTCCGAATAGAAAAAGCTCTGGTCGAGATCGAGCCCATATTCGGCGGCGAGTTCCTCGGCCGCGAGCACCTTGCCCTCGCCGAAACAGAGCGGGCGGATGATTTCGCCGGTGAAGACCCCCTCCTCGATCTCGTAGGACGAGCATTTGATGTCGGTGATGCCGAGATCACGCGCGGTCGGCTCGATCTGGTAGATCGTCGCCGAGGAGATGATCGCGACGCGGTGGCCCTTCGCCTGATGCGCCTCGATGATCGCGCGCGTCTCGGGATAGATTTTGCGTGCGATATGTTTCTTGTACAGTTCCTCGCCGAACTCGGTGAAGCTTTCCTCGTCGACGCCCTTCATGAATTTGGCGGCGGCGGACATGAGCCCCGAGAAACCGATGTTGCCGAGGCTGTGCTGCGCGATCACCTGCGCGGTCTCGGCGATTTCCTCGACCGACATTTCGCGGCGCTGGAATTTCTCGCGCAGCATCGCGGTCGCGGAGTAGCCCGAGATGATCGTTCCGTCGAAATCGAAGAGCGCGGCGATATGCGATCCGGGTTCGGAGCTAAGAACTTCTTCCAAATGCGGCTGCGGTCTTGGCACGCGCCTCTCCCCACCAAACGGCTATATTGCCGCCTTTCCCTGCACGATGGCAGCAAAGATGGGGTTAATCAATGGCACGAAAGCGCCGATGCCTCGCGTGCCAATGCCTCGATCCGGGACGGGTTGAGCGGCCCCGCGGGAACCACCCAGCTCCCGCCGACGCAGAGCACCGGATCGAGCGCGAGCCAGTCGGGCGCGGTGGCGGCGGTGATCCCACCGGTGGGGCAGAAGCGGGCTTGCCCGAACGGCGCCGCGAGCGCCTTCAGCGCCGGGATGCCGCCGCTCGTCGCCGCGGGGAAGAATTTGAAGCGCGACAGGCCGAGGTCGAGCCCGCGCATGATGTCGCTGGCGTTGGCGATGCCGGGCAGGAAGGGAATGCCGCTCTGGGTCGCGGCCTTGCCGAGATTGTCGGTCAGGCCGGGCGATACGATGAATTCGGCGCCCGCATGGATCGCCCCGTTCAGCATCGCGGGATCGAGCACCGTACCCGCGCCGACGACCGCGCCCTTCACCGCTTTCATCGCGGCGAGCGCATCGAGCGCGGCGGGGGTACGCAGCGTGACCTCCAGCACCGGCAAGCCGCCCGCGACGAGCGCTTCGGCCATCGGTACGGCGTCCTCGACGCGGTCGATGACGATCACCGGGATGACGGGGGCGAGCCGCATGATCTGGTCGATGCTTTGGTCGGTCATTTCAATCTCCGTTCGCCCTGAGCTTGTCGAAGGGCTGCTCTTTTTTTGACCCGTTGAAGAGAAGGACGGTGCCTCGCCAAGCTCAGCACCAACGGGTGTGGGTTCAGACGACACTATCCATCGCTGCCAGCATTGCGGACCCGCCTTTCTCGGCCTCGTCGGCGTGCAAGCGAAACAGCGCGAACAGTTCGCGACCGACACCAAGTGCGGGCGGCGGCGGCGCGGCGGGCGTGCGCAAAGCCCATTCGGCTTCGTCGACCAGCGTCGTCACTTCGCCCTTCACCGCACAGACACGCACCATGTCGCCGTCGCGAAGATAAGCGAGTGGGCCGCCGATGCCGTCAGTGCCGGGCAACGCCTCAGGCGACAGATGGATCGCGGCGGGCACCTTGCCGCTCGCACCCGACATGCGACCATCGGTGAGCAACGCGACGCGGTAGTCCTTGTCCTGCAACACGCCGAGCGCGGGGGTCAGCTTGTGCAGTTCGGGCATGCCGTTGGCGCGCGGACCCTGGAAGCGGACGACGACGACGACATCGCGGTCGAGCTCGCCCGCCTTGAAGGCGGTCAGCACCTGATTCTGGTCGTCGAAGATCCGGCAGGGCGCCTCGATCGTCCAGCGATCCTCGGCAACCGCGCTCGTCTTGATGATCGCGCGGCCAAGATTGCCCGCGAGCAGCCGCATCCCCCCGTCGGGAGAAAAAGGCTCGGACACCGGTCGCAGCATCGTGACGTCGCGGCTCTCGGCGGGCGCGCCTTGCCAGTGAAGTTCGTCCTCGACGAGTACCGGTTCCGAAGCATAATCGGCCATCGTCCCGCCCACGGTCAGAATGTCGCCGTGGAGCAGTCCGGCGCCGAGCAGTTCCCTGACCACGAAGCCGATCCCGCCTGCCGCGTGGAAATTGTTCACGTCGCCCGCGCCGTTCGGATAGACACGCGCGAGCAGCGGCACGGCATGGCTTAATTCGTCGAAATCCTGCCAGTCGATGGCGATCCCCGCCGCGCGCGCGATCGCGGGCAGGTGGATCGCGTGATTGGTCGAGCCGCCGGTCGCGAGCAGCCCAATCATCGCGTTGACGATCGCCTTCTCGTCGATGCAGCGGGCAAGCGGTCGATAATCGTCGCCGTCCCAGCCGATCCGGGTCAGCCGGTGCGTCGCGGCGCGGGTCAGCTCCTGCCGCAATTTCGTGCCGGGATGGACGAAGGCTGCGGCAGGGATGTGCAGCCCCATCAGCTCCATCATCATCTGGTTGCTGTTCGCGGTGCCGTAGAAGGTGCAGGTGCCCGCGCCGTGATAGCTCGCCGCCTCGGCTTCGAGCAGCTCGTCGCGGCCGACCTTGCCCTCGGCATAGAGCTGGCGGACGCGCTGCTTTTCCTTGTTCGCAAGGCCCGAGGGCATCGGCCCGGCGGGAACGAGGATCGTCGGCAGATGGCCGAAACGCAGCGCGCCGATCAGCAGGCCGGGGACGATCTTGTCGCAGATGCCGAGCAACAACGCGCCCTCGAACATCGCGTGGCTGAGCGCGATCGCGGTGCCCTGCGCGATAGTGTCGCGGCTGAACAAAGACAGGTCCATCCCCGCCTGCCCCTGCGTCACCCCATCGCACATCGCCGGGACACCCCCCGCGACCTGCGCGGTAGCGCCGGCCTCGCGCGCGAAGAGTTTGATCTGCTCGGGATAGCGGCCATAGGGCTGATGCGCCGAGAGCATATCGTTATAGGCGGTGACGATGCCGATGTTCATTTCGGCGCCCGAGCGGATCGCGGGCTTGTCCTCGCCCGATGCCGCGAAGCCGTGCGCGAGGTTGCCGCACGACAGCGTGCCGCGGTTGGTGCCGGCGTCGCGCTGGCGCTGCATCAGGTCGAGATAGGCGGCGCGGCGCGGGACGCTGCGGGCGATGATGCGATCGGTGACCGCGGCGATGGCGGGGTGGAGGTCAGTCATATCCCGAAAACCGTTTGTCCTGAGCTTGTCGAAGGACCGTTCTTCCTTGCAGCGCTCAAAGAAAAGAGCAGCCCTTCGACAAGCTCAGGGCGAACGGATTTTTTTGGATGCGATGCCCGCTCAGTCATGCCAGCTTGCTCCGTCGCGTTCGATCAGTGCGATCGCGCTCGACGGGCCCCAGCTTCCCGCCGTGTAATTCTGCGGCGCCATATCGACCTCGGCCCAGGCGCCGAGGATCGAGTCGATCCACTGCCATTGCGCCTCGACCTCGTCGCGGCGCACGAACAACGTCTGTTCGCCCTCGATGAAGTCGAGCAGCAGCCGCTCGTAGGCGATCCGGCGCCGCTCGCCCGCAAAGCTGTGCGAGAGCGAGACGTCGAGCGTGACCTCCTTCAATTTCACCCCGTCGCGGTCGAGCCCCGGCTGCTTCGCCATCACCTTGACCCGGATATTCTCTTCGGGCTGCAGATTGATGATCATCATGTTCGCATCGAGCTTTTCGGCGCCAACGCGGCCGAAAATATTGTGCGGCACCGGCTTGAACTGGATCAGCACCTCGGACTTGCGCTCGGGCATCCGCTTGCCGGTGCGGAGATAGAAGGGCACGCCCTTCCAGCGCCAATTGTCGATAAACGCCTTGATCGCGACGAAGGTTTCGGTGTTCGACGGATGGCCGAGCTCCTCGGCATAGCCCGCGACCGCCTGCCCGTTCACCGCGCCGCTGGTGTATTGGCCCTTGACGCTGTGCGCCCTGACATCGGCCGCGCTCATCTTGCGGAGCGAACGCAGCAGCTTGACCTTCTCGTCACGCACCGCGGTCGATGAGACACTCGCCGGGGGCTCCATCGCGATGATCGCGAGCAATTGGAGCATATGGTTCTGCACCATGTCCTTCAATGCGCCGACGCCGTCATAATAGGAGACGCGGCCTTCGAGGCCCACCGTCTCGGCGACGGTGATCTGGACATGGTCGATCGCCTGCGCGTTCCACAAGGGCTCGAACAGCATGTTCGCAAAGCGCAGCGCGAGGAGATTCTGGACCGTTTCCTTGCCGAGATAATGATCGATGCGGAAGATATGATCCTCGGCAAAGGCATCGCCGACCTGCGCGTTGACCGCGCGCGACGAGGCGAGATCGTGGCCAATCGGCTTTTCCATCGCGATGCGGCATTCGGCGCAGGCGATCCCGGCGGCCTTCAGACCCTGCGCGATCGGTCCGAACATCGAGGGCGGGGTCGAGAGATAAGCGCCAATCGGCCGGCCGAGCCGGTCGCCGAGCAGCGCCGCGAGATCTTCGTAACCGGTGCCCGCCCCGGCATCGACCGGACAATAATCGATGCGCTGAAGAAAGCTTTCGATCTGGCCTTCGTCGAGCCGGTCGGCGGAAAGATGATCGGCCAGCGCCTCGCGCACCATCGCATGACAGGCCGCGCGATCCATCTTCGACCGCCCCGACGCGACGATCGTCAGCGCGTCGGCCAGCAGCCCGTCGACATGGAGATTGTAGAGCGAGGGAAAGAGCATGCGCTGCGCAAGGTCGCCTGTGGCGCCGAACAGGATCAGGGTTTCGACTTTCACGCTCACTTCGGTCCCCTTGGTATCGTTTTGACGAATTGGAGAATGTGCCCCGCGAATGCAACGCGCATACGTAGGCCGCATACGATGTCGGGGCCTTGGCAAATCGCCCTTTGCTGCCATAGGACGTCGCCATGCCCGACGCAGCCCTTCCCTATGATGTCATCGTCGTCGGCGGCGGTGTCAATGGCGCCGGCGTCGCGCGCGATGCCGTGGGACGCGGCGCGCGCGTGCTGCTGCTCGAAGCGGGCGACCTCGCGCAGGGCACCTCGTCCAAATCGACCAAGCTCGTCCACGGCGGGCTCCGCTATCTCGAACATTATGAGTTCGGCCTGGTGCGCGAGGCGCTGAACGAGCGCGAGATATTGTGGGGGATCGCGCCGCATATCGTCTGGCCGCTGCGTTTCGTCCTCCCCTATCGCAAGGGCCTCCGCCCGCGCTGGCTGCTGCGGCTCGGGCTGTTTCTCTACGATCATATCGGCGGGCGGAAAAAGCTGCCGCCAACACGCTCGATCGATCTCGGAAAACATGTCGCGGGCGAGCCGCTCCGGCCGCAATATGCAAAGGGTTTCGAATATTCGGACGGTTGGGTCGACGACGCGCGGCTCGTGCTCCTCAACGCCCGCGACGCCGCCGACCGCGGGGCGCGGATCAGGACGCATACGCGTGCCGAGATGATGCGCGTCGAGGACGGGCTGTGGGTCGTCGAGGCGTCGGACGACCGCGGCCACAGCTATCGCTTCACCGGCCGGAGCCTCGTCAACGCGGCGGGCCCCGCGGTACTCGATGTGCTGGGCCGCGCGTCGGCGCCGCCCGATTACAAGATGCGGCTCGTGCGCGGCTCGCACATTGTGGTGCGCCGGAAGTTCAAGCATGATTATGCCTATTTCTTCCAGCTTCCCGACGGGCGCATCTTCTTCGCCATCCCCTATGAGCGCGACTTCACGCTGATCGGGACGACCGATCAGGACCATGACGGACCCCTGACCGGCATCCATGCGAGCGCGGAGGAAATCGCCTATCTCTGCGAGGGTGCGAGCGAATATTTCCGCGAGCCCGTGCGTCCCGCGGATGTCGTCTGGACCTATTCGGGCGTGCGGCCGCTGGTCGAGGACGGGTCGGGTCGGCCCGAGGCGGCAACGCGCGGCTACCGGATCGACCTCGATCTGGAGGAAGGCGCGCCGCTGCTCACCATCTATGGCGGCAAGATCACCAGCTATCGCCATGTCGCCGAACATGCGGTCGATGAATTGTCCGGCCATCTGGGCGCGGTGTCGGCCAAACATTGGACCGCGACCGCGCCGCTGCCCGGCGGCGATTTTCCGATCAATGGCGCGGCGGCGCTCAAGGCCGAATATGAGCTCGCCCATCCCTTCCTGCCTGCCGCGACCATCGACCGCATCGTCAAGGCCTATGGCACCGACGCGCGCCGCTGGCTCGGCGATGCCGACAGTTGGGACGCGCTGGGCGGCGAGATCGCGCACGGGCTTTCGGCCGCCGAGGTCGAATGGATGATGACCCGCGAATGGGCGCGCGGCGTCGAAGATATTCTATGGCGGCGCAGCAAGCTGGGGCTGCTGTTCAGCGAAGGAGAGGTAGCGACGCTTGCCGCGTTGCTCGACGCCAAGCGGCCCGTCACGCAGCCCGCCTAACGGTCTAACCGTCCTTGCGGCCGCGGTCTTTCCGTTTGCGCGCCCCTTCCTCGCGCAGCCGGTTCTCGCGCTCGGCCAGTTCCTCGAAACGGCAAAGCGGAATCGGCGCGGGCGGTTTCTTCTTTTCGGTCATCCTGTCTTCGTCACCCCGGGCTTGATCCGGGGTCCCGCTCATTTGGAGGAAAGCGGGATGCCGGATCAAGTCCGGGTGACGAAAAATATCAGGCCGCTTCGGCTTCCGCGTCCGCAGGCAAGCGGATCATATAGTCGAACGCCGACAGCGCCGCCTTCGACCCCTCGCCCATCGCGATGACGATCTGCTTGTACGGGACCGTCGTACAGTCGCCGGCAGCGAAGATGCCGCGCTGGCTCGTCTCGCCGCGATGATCGACCTCGATCTCGCCGTGGCGCGACAGGGTGACGCTGTCCTTCAGCCATTCGGTGTTGGGGACAAGGCCGATCTGGACGAAAACGCCTTCGAGTTCGACCTGATGCGGTTCATCCGAATTGCGGTCCTTGTAGGCAAGGCCCGTCACCTTCTCGCCGTCGCCGAGCACTTCGGTGGTCAGCGCCGAGGTGATGATCCTGACGTTCGGCAGACTCGCGAGCTTGCGCTGAAGCACCGCGTCGGCGCGCAGGTCGCTGTCGAACTCGATCAGCGTGACGTGCGCGACGAGGCCCGCAAGGTCGATCGCCGCCTCTACGCCGCTGTTGCCGCCGCCGACCACCGCGACGCGCTTGCCCTTGTAGAGCGGACCGTCGCAGTGCGGGCAGTACGCGACGCCCTTGTTGCGATATTCGTCCTCGCCCGGCACGCCGAGCTGGCGCCAGCGCGCGCCGGTCGAGAGGATCACCGTTCGCGCCTTGAGCGACGCGCCGCTCGCGAGCTTGACCTCGTGCAGGCCGCCTTCGGCCTTCGCCGGGATCAGCTTCTCGGCGCGCTGCAGGTTCATGATGTCGACGTCATAATCTTTGACGTGCTGCTCGAGCTGCGCGACGAGCTTCGGCCCTTCGGTGTGCTGGACCGAAATAAAATTCTCGATTCCCATCGTGTCGAGCACCTGCCCGCCAAAGCGTTCGGCGGCAATGCCAGTGCGAATGCCTTTGCGCGCCGCATAGATGGCAGCCGCGGCACCTGCGGGCCCGCCCCCGACGACAAGCACGTCGAACGCGTCCTTGGCCGCGATCTTCTCGGCCGCCTTGGCTTCGGCTCCGCTGTCGAGTTTCGCGATTATCTGTTCGAGCTCCATGCGGCCCTGACCGAAAGTCTCGCCGTTCAGGAAAATCGTCGGCACCGCCATGATCTTGCGATCCTCGACCTCGGACTGGAACAGCCCGCCGTCGATCGCGGTGTGGGTGATGCGCGGGTTGACGACGCTCATCAGGTTGAGCGCCTGCACGATGTCGGGGCAATTCTGGCACGACAGCGAGAAATAGGTTTCGAAATGATAGTCGCCGTCGAGCGCGGCGACCTGCTCCAGCACCTCGGGCGCGACTTTCGGAGGGTGGCCGCCGACCTGAAGCAGCGCGAGGACGAGCGAGGTGAACTCGTGGCCGAGCGGGATACCGGCGAACCGCACGGCGATTTCGGGATGGCCGACGCGGCGGATCAGGAAGCTCGGGCGGCGCGCGTCGTCGTCGGCCCGCATCAGAGCGACCTTGTCCGACAAAGCCGCGATCTGGTCGAGGAGATCCGCAAGCTCGGTCGATTTCGCGCTGTTGTCGAGCGACGAAAGCAGTTCGATCGGTTCACGAAGATTCGTGAGGAGGCCTTGAAGCTGCTGCTTCAGATTGGCGTCGAGCATGGGGAGAGCTCCTGTTCGGTTTCAAAGAAATATCCGTGTGCACCCGCGAAGGCGGGTGCCCATCACCGGATGGTGCAAAATAGAACCGGCCGGAGATGGGTCCCCGCCTCCGCGGGGACACACGGGGAATTTAAGGCTTAGATCTTGCCGACGAGGTCGAGCGAGGGAGCCAGCGTTTCGGCGCCTTCTTCCCACTTCGCGGGGCAGACTTCGCCCGGGTGGCTGACCCAATATTGCAGCGCCTTGATCTTGCGCAGCAGTTCGGCGGCGTTGCGGCCCACGCCCTCGGGCGTGATCTCGAGGAGCTGGATTTCACCCTGCGGGTCGAGCACGAACGTGCCGCGGTCGGCGAGGCCGACGCCCTGGCGCAGAACTTCGAAATTGTTCGAGATGTTATGGTTCTGGTCGCCGACCATGTAATAGTTGATCTTGCCGATCGCCGGCGAGGTGTCGTGCCAGGCCTTATGGCAGAAATGCGTGTCGGTCGACACGGCATAGACTTCGACGCCCATCTTCTGCAGCTGCGGATAGATATCGGCGAGATCCTCGAGCTCGGTCGGGCAGACGAAGGTGAAATCGGCCGGGTAGAAGAAGAAGACCGCCCACTTGCCCTTCACGTCGGCGTCGCTGATGTCGACGAACTTGCCGTCCTTGTAGGCGGTGGCGTTGAAAGGCTTCAGGGTCGTGTTCAGAACGGACATTGAGGAGAGCTCCTTGGTTGTTGGAGGCTCCCTCTAGCCATGATTGTTGCAGCGCGGAAAGTGAAAATATAGGAAGTTTTGATCGATATTTTCGATTACTCCTTTCAGGCCGCGACCTGCCCCGTTTCGGGAAAAACCGCGGAATTGCGCTGAGCCTTTTGCGGCGCGGTCGTGATAAGCGTCCCCGAATGGACCAGATTCGCGACTCCATCTATTTCGAGCAGCTGGCGCGCGTCGCCCGGCTGAAAGCGAACGCGACCGACGACCCCTTCCTCGCGCGCCGCCTCCGCGAAGCCGCGGTCCGGCACGAGCAAAAGGCGCGCAAGCTGAAGCGCGCCGAACAGACGCCCGAATAGGGGCGGCCCGCCTTTTTCGATTCATGCGCCTGCTCGGAAAAATGGCGCGCCACGCAGTCGGTATCGAACGTGTCTCTGGCTGAAATTCCCTGTTCTGCGGGAATTAACAGGGAAATCATGGTTTTTTGCGTCATGACGTGCCTCGTGCCGGTGCACATAAAGCCGAGATTTCCGAACCTTTTCGGAGAAAATCGATCAAAATTCCCTGCGCGAATAACAGGGAATTTGATTCTCCATATCAGGGAAATCCTTCACCCTGAACAGGGAAGGCGCCGGCCGATAACAGCGAAATGCTCGGTTACAAAGGCCGCCAGCGCCGCCAGGATTGCGCGGATTTCCTGGTGCGACGAGCCGTGCATTTCATGCGATATGTTCGCTCAAATGTCCTTTTAATGGCTCTCTTTGTTCCCACGTTCCAGCTGGGCAAGAACATCGGGACAGGGGCATCATGGTCCAGGGATATTCACAGCTGGTCGAACGCGAGGTCGGGTCGCTTCGGCCCTATGCGCGCAATGCGCGGACGCATTCGAAAAGGCAGATCAAGCAGATCGCGGCATCGATCGAGCGCTTTGGCTTTACGAACCCGGTGCTGGTGTCCCACGATGGCGAGATCATCGCCGGCCATGGCCGGGTCGAGGCCGCGAAGCTGCTTGGTCTGCGCAAGGTTCCCACGCTCGCGCTGTCGCATCTGTCGGAGGCCGAACGGCGGGCCTATGTGCTCGCCGATAACAAGCTGGCCTTGAATGCCGGCTGGGACCGCGAGATGCTGGCGATCGAACTGCAGGGGCTGATCGATCTCGACTTCGATGTCGAACTCACCGGGTTCAGCCTCGCCGAAGTCGATCTGGTTCTCGACGAGGCTGGCGACAGTGATCCTGAGGGGTCCGATGATCCGGACGATCATGTTCCCGAGATAGCCGGGGTGCCGGTCAGCCGCATGGGCGACCTCTGGCTGCTCGGACGGCACCGCCTGCTGTGCGGCGATGCGCGGCGATCGGAGGATCTGGCGCTGCTGATGCAGGGCGAGCGGGCCGACATGGTCTTCACCGACCCGCCCTATAATGTGAAGATCGACGGCAATGTCTGCGGCCTCGGGTCGGTCCGGCACCGCGAGTTCGCGATGGCGACCGGCGAGATGAGCGAGGACCAGTTCGCGACCTTTCTGACCGAGACGCTCGGCAACATGGCAGAGATGATGCGCGACGGGGCGATTGCGTTTGTGTGCATGGACTGGCGCCACATGGGCGAATTGCTCATCGCCGGGCGGTCAGCGTTCACCGAGCTCAAGAATCTTGTCGTCTGGAACAAGACCAACGGCGGCATGGGCGCCTTCTATCGCTCGAAGCATGAGCTGATCTTCGTGTTCAAGCAGGGCACTGAAGAGCATACGAACAGCTTCGGCCTTGGCGAGACCGGGCGGTACCGGACCAATGTCTGGGACTATGCCGGGATCAGCTCGATCGGCGCAAGCCGGTCGGAGGAGCTTGCCATGCACCCGACGGTGAAGCCGGTCGCGCTCATTGCCGATGCAATCCGCGACTGCTCGCGTCGCGGTGAGATCATCCTTGATGCGTTCGGTGGATCGGGCAGCACGCTCATCGCCGCCGACAAGACCGGACGCATTGCCCGGCTCATCGAATATGATCCGCTCTACTGTGATACCATCGTCCGCCGCTGGGAAGCGCTCACCGGCAAGCGGGCCAAGCTCTCCTCGAGCGGCATGCCGTTCGAGGACGTCGCCGACGCGCGTATCGGTCTTGGTAGTGAGGCCGCCGAATGAGCGACGGTGATGACGATTACCCTGTGGGCTACGGCAAGCCGCCGGCTGAACACCGGTTCTCGAAGGGCAAATCGGGCAACCCGCGCGGCCGGCCGCGCAAGGCTCGCGCGGTCAAGCTGCCAACGAGCCGGTTGCTCGGTAGCGATGAGCCGACGACAACGCTGATCCTCGAGGAGGCCTATCGCACCGTGCGCGTTCGCGAAGGTGATCGGGTGGTGGATATGCCAGTCAACCAGGCGATCCTTCGTGCGATGCAGCAGAACGCACTCAAGGGAAATCGTATCGCCCAGCGCGACTTTACAATGCTGCTGCGCTCGATCGAGAGCGACCAGAAGCAAACCCAGCTCGAGTATTTTATGGCATTGGTCAGCTACAAGGACGACGCCGATCGCGAGATCGCGCGCTGCCAGAAGCTCGGGATCGAGCCTCCCGAGATGATCCCGCATCCCGATGACATCAAGATCGACCCCAAGCGTGGGACGGCTGAGGTCCACGGTCCCTTCTCGCCCGAAGAGAAGAAGCAGTGGGATCTCAGCATCGCGCGCCGCGACGAGGCTGCACGGGAGGTGAAGCGCGCTGCCCGCAAGCACCGGATGATCCGTGACCCGAAAATGCAGTCTATCCTGCTCGACGAATGGGTTCACGAACAACGCATCTTCGACATCATCAATGATCGGCTTCCGCCGCGATATCGAACCACGCTCGCGAACCGCAGCTATGCCGATGGCGCGTCGGAGGCCGGAGATTATGCCGAGGGCAAAAAGCTACGACGCAGAAGAGCTTCACGATAAAGTCTCCGAGGTAGCGACGCGTCATATCTGGCCGATAGCGGTCAGGCGGCTATCAAGCCCGAACCCAAGAAAGCCGACATTCCGCAGAGACCGGCGCGAATAATCCTTGGATGCGGTTCGGGTTTAGACCCAAGGAAACAAAGGGCGGGCTCACTTCCCCGCGCCCGCCCTTCCCTTTTTAGCTCAGAATTCGCCGGCGACCCCAATTCGCGCGGCCGTATTGTGACGCCCAGCGTAAGAGACGCCGGCCGTGAATGCGAACGGGTTGTCGGTATTGAACCGGTGCGCGATCGACGCGCCGGCCGCCTGTTCGCCGCGGAATGTGGCAAGGTTGAACGTATAGCTCGTCCGTCCAGGCTCCGACGGCATCGTCGCCGCGACCAGCGCAACCGCGGCGGCGGTTCCGCGCTGCGCCTCGCGGCGGTCGCGGTCGGTGATCGCATAAAGGTCGCCGATCTGTGCACTGTGCGTCGCGGCAAGCGACTGGAGCGCGGGAAGCGCGGTTCCGGCCATGCTTTCCAGCGACATCAGCCGATTGTCCTGCACATTGTTCACCGTCTGAATCGCCGCAATCTGGTTGTCCTGCACCATATTCTGCGACACGGCGGCATCGGCGGTAATGTGAGCCGCCGCCGCGGCGGTCGCGACCGTCTGGACCTGACCGACGTTCGCCGCATCGGTCGCCGCGGTGCCCGCGGCGACGTTCACGATACGCCGCTGAAAGCCCGCCGAGCCGACCGACACGGTATTCGCCTCATCGGCAACCGAGCTGGAGCCGATCGCAACCGAGTCCGCCCCCAACGCTTTCGCGTTCACGCCCAGCGCGGTCGCCCCGAGGGCCGTGGTCTGACTGTTCACGCCCAAGGCGACCGAATAGCCGCCATTGGCGAAGGCCCCCGACCCCGTCGCCGTGTCACCCTCCTTGATCGCGCGCGCGCCATAGCCCGTGGCAGTCGAGAAATCGCCCCCGGCAGCCGCGCCTTGGCCGAAAGCGGTGCTTGCAAGGCCGCTGGCAAGGCTGTCGCGACCGACTGCGGTCGCATTTTGCCCGCCTGCCGCGGCGTTGGCGCCGATCGCCACCGATGCCGGCGACGCGATCGTGTCACGACCAATGGCGATGCTGCCATCGGCCAGCGCATTCGCATTGTTGCCGATGGCGATGGCCGACAAGCCAAAGGCGCTGGAGGCTTTGCCCAAGGCGACAGCGCCGTCGCCGATCGCCTGATTGTCGGCGCCGATCGCTACAGCGCCGGTCCCGGTTGCGACATTCGGATCGCCGATCGCGACGGCGCCGTTGCCGGTTGCAGTCTGTCCCTGTCCCAGCGCGACCGCGCCATTGCCGCTTGCGCTGCTGCCGTCGCTTTGCAGGCTGCTATCGCCGCTGGTGCCGCTGCGCACCGCCGAGTTGGCGATCGCGGTCAGCGCCGCGGCACCCATGGCGGTATTCAATTGCCCCACATTGACGGCGTCGGACACCAGCGTCCCTGCCGCGACATTGGTGATCTGGCGCTGGAGGCCGGCGTTGCCGACCGATACGGTCGTGCCGCGGTCCGCCACCGATCCCCAGCCCAGCGCAACCGATTGGTCCGCGGTCGCGCTGCTGCCCGTACCAATGGCGGTCGAGCGCGTTTCTTCGGCAGCGGCGATGAAGCCGACCGCCATGGCTTCGTTGGCCGTCGCCTTGGCCCCGCTTCCATAAGCGGTGGCGCCCGGCGCCGAAGCTTCGGCGCCAAGCCCGCACTCCAGCGTATTTTCGGGGTCGTCGGGCGTGCCGAGAATGCCATCGCCCCCTGCGTTCTGAACGCACGGGACGGTCGCCTGTGCATAGGCGTTCGGCGCGACGCCGACGGCAGCAAGGATCGCAAGGGGCGCGGTCGCGCCAATGAGGGTGATCATGCGTTTCATATCGATCTTTCCTTATGGATCGGCGCAATACCGATCGGTTTCCGGGCAACCCCTCGCGACGACCTTTGGTGGCGCCTTGTTTGCGGTCACCTCGTCGACGCCGCCGAACGCGGCGCCGCGGGTGCAGCATTTGGAAAGACGGGAATGGTCGCCCGATCCGGACAGGCTTCGCCTCCGAAAAAGCGGAAATTATCTCGCCGACCGCAAATAAATCAGGCATCTAGGGTGCGTGCTACATGGCGCGTCATGCGGGGAGATGGGCGATCAACGATAAACCGGGTCGTGCGGGCAGCATCGACGGCGACGCCGACGCGCTCATCGCCACGCTGTATGACGAGCTCAAGATCATCGCGCGCCGCGAACATTATCGCGCGGGCGGCGGACAGACGCTTCAGACGACGGCGCTGGTTTCGGAAGCCTATCTGAAACTCAGCAAGCGCAACGATTGGGAGAACGAACGGCATTTTCTCGGCTGCGCGGCGACCGCGATCCGCCACATACTGATCGACGCCGCGCGCGCGCGCATGACGGCGAAGCGTGGCGCTCCCGACTATGCCTTTACCGAAAGCCTCGATTCGCTCGCCGCGGCGGCGCCCGAGGACGAGGATGTCGTGCGGCTGGGCGAGGCTTTGCAACGGCTCGCGCGCCTCGACCCCAATCTTGCGCAACTGATCGACTGCCGCTTCTTCGCCGGGATGACCGAGGAGGAAACCGCAAAAATCCTGGGCGTCAGCGACCGGACGGTGCGCCGCTGGTGGCTCCAGGCGCGCGCTTGGGTGCACAACGAAATGGGCGCGGGCTAGGTGCTCAAGCGCCGACGCAATGTGGCGAAGGATTTGAGGTAGGATTCGCCCGGCGCGCCGAGCGTCCTGAATATCTGTTCCGATGCGTCGGCCTCGCGCCGCGCCTCGGCCATCCGCCCCTGCTTCAGACGGATGATCGCCCGCGTCCGCGCCGCAATGCCCTGCGGCAGGCCGACCGGTCCCATCGAGGCGATCCGCGGCGCGGCTTCGGCAAGTAACGCTTCGGCCCGTCCGGTGTCGCCCGCCTCGGCCAAGGCTTCGGCAAGGCCGAGCGTGATGACGAGCGTCGGCACCGCATCGGGGCCAAGATTGTCGATCGCCATCGGCCGCGCCTCGCCAAGAACATCGCGCGCCGCGGCGAATTTTCCCAGCGCCAGTTCGGCGCGCCCCAGTTGCAGCAGATCGACCGCCAGCGCCGCGGACTTGCCGAACACCGCGCGGCGGCGGTCGGCGACGCTGCGGAACAGGCGCTCAGCCTCGGCCAGCCGGTCGAGCTTCATCAGCCGGACGCCCTTCAATTGTTCGATCGCCAGCCCCTGTACGCTGCCCTGTTGCCCCGTCCGCGCCAGCGCTGCGTCGGCGGCGGCAAAGACCGCGGGCATCGCATCGAGCCGGTTCGCCTCGACCATATAGACGAGCAGGTTGTTATATCGGGTCAACAGTTCGCGATGATCCTCGGCATAGACGCGGTCGGCGTCGGGCAGGCTCGATTGCAGCAACCGGATCGCCGTGTCGTAATCGCCCTTGCGCCGCGCGAGCTGCGCCCGGCCGCTCATGCTTTCGAGGCGTTCCTTGCGGAAACGCGCCGGGTCGGCAGCAAAGACGGCATCGGCCGAATCGAGCAGCGGCGCCATGTCGTCGGTCCGCCCCATCGCGGCAGCGGTCGAGGCGAGGCGCAGCTTGATCTCTGCGGTCGCCACCGGATCGCCGGCGCCGATGCCGCGCGCAAGCGCCTGGCTGAGCAGCGCGTCGGCACCGGCGGCATCCTCCAGATTGACGTAAAGATCGGCAAGCGTGGTAATCAGCGTAGCCGATTTCGCGCTCCGGTCGACCGACGCGACGAGCTGCGCCGCCGTCTGATCGAGCATCTGCTTGACCGTCGCCTCTTCGCCGACCGCGCTGCTGGCGGTGTCGCGGAACATGACGGTCAGCATGCGGTTGATCGATTCCGATCGCCGCGCTTCGGCCAAGGCGACGTCGCGCTCGATCGCCGTCTGACGCGCCTGCCACGCCGCCGCACCGCCCCCCGCCACGATGGCGAGCAGAGCGGCGCCTGCCGCTGCCGTCGCAACGCGGTGCCGGCGCAGGTAGCGCCCGATCGTATAGCCCGCCGAACCCGAGCGCGCCGCAACGGGGCGCAAGGCCATATGGCTCCGGACATCGTCGACCAGCTCGCCGACGCCGCGATAACGGTCTTGCGGCGCGCGGCGCATCGCTTTGAGCACGATTGCGTCGAGATCGCCCGCCACCTCGCGCCGCCCGAAGGGATAGCCGGGCGGCACGAGTGCGCTGGGCAAGGGCGGGTCTTCGTTCAGGATGCGCCGGATCACCGACGGCAGCGCCGATCCCGGCTCGCGCCACGGGCTGTGACCGGTAAGCAATTCGAACAACAATACGCCCAGCGCATAGACGTCGGTGGCAACGGTCGGGGCGGCATTGCCGAGTTGTTCGGGCGCAGCATAATCGGGGGTCATCAGCGCAACCGTGGTTTGCGCCTCGCCCTCGCCTTCGATCTCCACAAAGCGCGCGATGCCGAAATCGAGCAGCCGCACGCGGCCGTCGCCGTCGACCAATATGTTCGACGGCTTGAGGTCGCGGTGGACGATCAGGTGGCCGTGCGCATAGGCCACCGCTTCGCAGACATCGCAGAACAGGCGCAATCGCGTCGCAAGATCGGCGTCATGGGTCCGGCACCACGCGTCGATCGGCTCGCCGGTCACATATTCCATCGCCATATAGGGCCGCCCGTCGGGGGCGACACCGCCGTCGATCAGCCGCGCAATCCCCGGATGCTCAAGCCCGGCGAGCAGGCGGCGTTCCCGGTCGAACAACTCGCTGTGCGCAACCGATTCGGGACGTAGCAGCTTGATCGCCACCTGCTGGTCGAACATCCTGTCGCTGCGATGCGCGGCATAGACCTCCCCCATCCCGCCGCGCCCGATCAGGCGGTCGATGGTGAAGCCGCCGATGACGGCGCCCTCGGAAAGAGAGCTGTATGCGCGGCGCGGGGCGGTTTCGAGCGACGACGGCGCCGCGCCGTCCAATATCCCCGAATTGCGCGACGCAGCGAGCAACGCCCGCAACTGCCCGCCAATGAAGTCGTCCTCCGCCGCCAGCCGGTGCTCCTGCGCCGTGGGGTCGAGATCGATCAATTCGGCGAACAGCGCCTGAATATGGCTCCATTCGGACCGGCTCGGCTGCCGCACCATATCGCCCCTCCCCCGACGCATCATCACGCTTCGGTACGAAGCAGCACCGCCGCGCGGCGGTCGTCAAGCACCAAGTTTGCGGGCAAGCGCCATGGCCTGTTCCCTGGACGCTTCGCTCGCCGGTACCGTGATGATCGCGAATTTATCCTCATCGATGAAGACATTGAGCGATTTGGTCATCCCAGCCCAAAAGGCCGCCTTGCCGAGCCCGTCGATCGTCTCGACATGACCGCCGAAACCCTTGAGCGTCTGCTCCAGGCCATTGCGGGTCAGGTTGATCGATCCTTCGCTATTGTCGCCGATCGGCGACCAGCGCAGCATCAGGGTGGCCGATCCGCCATCGGCAAGCTGATAGCTGCATTCGGAGGTGACCGCGGTCGCGCCGTCGCTTTGGCTGACATTGCCGAGCCGCGTTTCGGTGACCGCCTGTCCGAGGATCGCCGACATCGACGCCTTGTCGACCACGGCGCAGGCGTCGGCGGCATTCCAGTCGCGCGGCGGGGCCGTCCCGCTCTTCGCCGCATCCGACGAAGCCGTACCCGCGCCATCGCCCTTGCCCGCCGCTTCGCCGCCACATCCTGATAGCGTCAGGGACGCCGCGACGGCAGCCAGCATGATCAATCTGCTCATCCCCAAAATCCTTTCGTTCGCAAATGATGTCAGCGGCACGCGCCGGGGCGGCTCGCCCGCCGGTCCGCGCTCATATAGGTCGCATAGCCAAGGCGGTCGGCCTCGGTGAGGCCGCGCGCGAAGCCGATCAGCTTGCCGCCGTCAGGCGTCAGCCCGAAATAGCCGCGCAACCGCCGCGGCGTGCCGTCGGGGCCCGTCTCCACCATGTCGAGCGTCAACACCCGGCCGTCGATGTGGCCGGTAACGCGTCCCGCCTGATATTCGTAACAGCCGGTTACCGTATCGCCGCTCTGCGTAAGGTTGAGCGTGCCCCAGCCGCTCCATCCTTCATAGCGTCCGGTGACATCGGGCAGCGTCGCGGTGGCGGTGAGCTGGCGGCCATAGCCGTGAAAGCCGGTGAGGCCGGTATAATCGTCGCCATAATTGCTCGCGATCGTCAGCCGCACCCAGCGACCGACCGGGCGATGCTCAGGGTCGAAGCCGAAGCTCTGACCATCCTTCTTCATCTTCAGATCGGCCGCCAGGATAGGCACGAAACCACTGCGCGCCGACGTGTCGGACAGTTCGACGCAGATCGCGCGCGGTGACTTTTCGTCGCGATTGAGGAAGGCGGTGTCAAAGGCGACGCGCGACAATTCGGTTCGCTCCGCCAGTTCGAGCACGAACACGGCGGGCCGCCCCGCTTCGCCCGTCCAGTCGGTCGTCGCCGATCCGTCGATCAGGTTGAACGGGCTGCTGTCCATCGCCGTAAATTCGGCGTCGTCCGGAACCTGCACCAACCGCGCCCCTTGCGAAAAGGCGAACAAGTCGGTCGCGGGACCGGTTTGCGCCGCCGCCGGTGCGGCGAGCGCGAGCGCGACAATCATCGTTCCGAGATATTTCATTTCTTCTGCTTCCTTTTCTTTGCGGTTTCGACGACCGCGCGCAGCAGCGGCGAAACGCCGCCGGCGACGGGCGCCTCGATGCCCACGGCGCCGGTCAGCGGGTCGACCCGGTCGCCGATCCGGCGCAGGCCTTCCTCCGCATCGACCGCTTCCGCGTCGCGTTTCTCACCCAGCAAATCACGCCCCGCCGCAGCCGCGCCCAGATCGCCGAAGCGCCGCCGCGCCGCCGCCCGGCCAACCGGGTCGCTACCCGCCGACCAGCCTTCTTCTTCGGGCCGATCGGGGGCGCCGGCCTTGGCCGCGCCATCCGAATTGCCTTCGGGAGGCGCGTCCCGGTTGCTCCGATCCGACCCGCCATTGTCGTTGGCATTGCTGTCGTTGCGCGCCGAACGATCGTCGCCATCGGCTCCCGACTTGTCCTTCTGGCTGTTCGGTGCTTCGCGTCCCGAGTTGTTTGCGGGCGTCTCATTCTGGTTTCGATCGACCGACCTGTCCGATCCCGAGCCCGCCGAATTGCCCTGCGCGGGCAGGTTTCTTGCCGATCCGCCGGCGCTGTCGCGGCCGCCGCCTGAGTTTCCGTTTTCGGCGGGACCGCCGTTCGAGCGCCGGTTGCCGTTGCCATTGCTATTGTCGGACCGACCGCCGTTTGCACCGCCGAAGGAGTTCAGCGCGCCCTCGATCCCGGTGCTGCCGGAATTGGTGCCGCCCTGCGCCGAGTTACCGCCGCTGCCGCCGTTGCTGTTCCCGCCCAGCCCGGCCACCGAATTGAGCAGGCCGGCGCTGGACCCCAAATTGCCTTCGCCGGCAGAATTGAGGCCGACACCGCCAGCCGATCCGCCATTGCCGTTATCGGGTAAGGCGGCGGCACGACCATAGCCGCGTTCGACATCGGAGACCCGGACACCCTCATTGACGTCGCCGCTTAGTCCGGACGGCACTGCCCCGTTCGCACCACCGCTCTTTTTGCCCGTGGCGAACGAGTCCCGACCAGCAGCATTGTCCGAAGATGCAGCCCCTTCGACGGTGTCCGGATCCAAGACGGTCTTCGGCAGCGTATCAAACTGTCCACGGCGGGAATTGCCGGGATTGCCGATGATGGTCACGGGCTGTGCCGGCACGACCGGCACCGCAATGGAACTGCGCTGCTTGCCGGGCGGCGGTTCAGCGGGCCGCTGCTGCGCATCTCGTTGTTCAGGCGGTTGCTCGGTCGCGGCAAATTGGGCCAGGCAATCCGGCGCCAATCCAACTGTGGCACATACGGCCAATGCTACCCGGCCACCCGTCCCGATCCACTTCCTCATCGATTTTCTCCCGTCTGCCCTCGTGCCACGGCGCAAGTCGTCGGGCAGGCATTCTTCCCGAACCTTTCGCTAGACGAGAGAGGCTGGTGAAAGCGGACAGCACCGTGCGGGATTGTCCGATTTTTTTGGCGCCGAAGGCAGCAGCTCCGTTTCCGAGTTCCGCGCAGCCCGTTCCGAAACGATTGCCAATCGAAGCCGATCAAGAATCTGCAGTCTGCTTTCAGATCGCGACCGGCGCCTGTTCGAGCCTCCGATTTCAGGCGCGTTGCATACCGGCCGCTAGTTTGCTCGACTTGGCCGATTTCGGACTGACTGCTTTCCGGCATGAAGGGCGAATTTCAGACGTTCCGAGAAAACCAGTGCTTTGCGCGACTAACGAACTGGAACGGACAAGCTCGCCAATGCTTTAAAGACTTCATTTTTCGCTGATGATCGGGACAAGGTCGATGTCGTCCCGCTTGGCACGGCGTTCGATCACAATGATCGAGATCGCGCTTGCCAGCGTGAGAAGCGACAGCGGCGCCAGCGCGAGCGCATAACTGTCCGTCGCATCATGGACCCAGGCATAGACGTTGACCATCAGGCCGCCACCGATGAGGTTGGCAGTCGCATTGATCGCAGCGATGCCGACCGCGGCGCTCGCGGGGCTGAGCCACCCCGACGCGAGACTCCAGAACGGCCCCTTGAAGCAATAAGCGCCAACAAGGATGCAGGTTAGCATCAACACGACCAACGCAAGCGACGGCGCAAAGGCGGCGAGCGCCGTGCTGAGCGTGATGAGCAGCAACGGGATCGCCGTGTGCCAGCGGCGCTCGCCGGTCCTGTCCGAATGATAGCCCCAGAGGAGCATTGCGATTGTCGCCACGCCATAGGGGATCGAATTGACGAGGCCCGTGGTAAAATCGCTGAGTCCGAAGGATTTGAGAAACTGGGGCTGCCAAACGCCAAGCACCGATCCTGAAGCCGAGGCACCGGCACAGGCGAGCACTAGACCCCAGAACTGGAGATTCTTGAAGACATGCCATTTGGGCTGGTCGGCCTGGCCGCCGACGGGCCGCTTCGACGAGACCATCTCGGCCTCGAGCCACGCCTTCTCCTCTCCCGACAGCCATTTCGCCTGCGCGGGCCGGTCGGTGAGCATCCAGAGACAGGCAATGCCGAGAAAGGACGCCGGCAGCCCTTCAAGGATGAATAGCCAGTGCCAGCCGCGCAGCCCCCATATGCCGTCCATGGCGAGCAACGCGCCCGAGAGCGGCGAGGAAATGAAACTCGCGAGGGGGATGGCGACGGCGAACATCGCGAGGATACGGCCACGATAGGCCGGCGGAAGCCAGTAGGTGAGGTACAGGATGATGCCTGGAAAAAAGCCCGCCTCTGCCGCGCCCAGTATGAAGCGCAGCACGTAGAAGGAGGTCGCCCCCTGCACGAACGCCATGGCGGCCGAGATCAGCCCCCATGTAATCATGATCCGCGCGATCCAGCGGCGCGCGCCGAACTTCTCGAGCGCGAGGTTGCTTGGCACCTCGACGAGAAAATAGGAGACGAAGAAAAGGCTGGCGCCGAAGGCGAATTGGGACTTGGTCAAGCCGATGTCCTCGGTCATCTGCAGCGACGCCATGCCGACATTGGTGCGGTCGATCAGCGCGAACAGATAACAGACGACGAGGAAGGGCAGCAGGCGCCACTGGACCTTGCGCATGACGGTCCGTTCGATTTCGTTTGCGACCACGTTCTTGTCCTTACAATCGGCAGGATGACTTAGTCCCGAAGGCCCTTGGTAATCGCCCCGGATTCAACAGCGTCGAGATAGGCCGAAGTGCAGCGTTCGAGAATCTGAAGATTCTTGCGCGAATGGTCCGCGCTCAGCACGAAGGGATTGGGACGGCTCGGGACAAGGATTTCGTCGATAATCCGCGGGATGGTCGCGTCGCCCCAGCTATGCGTGTTGAGCGGCACGTCGACCTTCAGCTTCTCAGATTCCGCAGTGAAAACGGCAAGCGACTGGATCATCTCGCGGATCGAAGCGGCATTGGGGCGCATGCCCTTGCCGCCCCAGAAGGATGCCATATGGCGCTGTCCGTTCGCCTCGACGGGCGCAAAAACCGAAATGGTACCCTTGGTGTGGCCCGGCGTCGGCAAAAGGACAATGTCCGTCTTTCCGAGCTTGAGCGTCATGCGCCCTTTCACCGAAACGTCGAGGGGCTTCATCGATTCCGGAAACGAAAGCTTGCCGTCACCGAACGGCGCATCGGCGCCCGCGACGATCTTCGCGCCCGTCGCGGCCTTCAGCAGCGGCGCGCCGGCGAAATGATCGAAATGCTCGTGCGTGACAATGATATATTTGAGGTCGCCGGGCGAGAATCCCGCTTTCGTCATCCAGTCGAGGATCGCGCGCCCGTGCGCCTCGCTGCCCCCCGCATCGACCAGCACAAGCCCGTCGGGGGTGCGGATCGCATAGGCGGCCAGATTGAGGTAGCCGAGATAATAGACATTATCGAGAATCCTGGTGCCGAACAGGAAATCGGTCGTTTCCATGACGCTCGGGCGGAACGGCGCTGGCACCGGGTCGACATAATAGCAATGGTAGTTGCGCATCGCGCGCAGCAGCATGTCGTCGCCGGCAAGCCGGTCGGCTTCGGCGATCTTCGCGCGCGCCGTCTCGGGCAGCGGCACGCCGACCGGCTTGGTCTGGCCCGAAGCGCTCGCGACGAACGCAAGAGACAGAAAGGCTGCGGTCCCGGCGGTCAGGTTTTTCCTCGTCATTGTCTCACTCTCCCATATATGTTCGCCGTCGACCGCGGCGCTTATCAATCATGCTGCCGAGGGTAGTTTCGACGGTTCTGTGGGCTTGGCCGCGTTCACGACAAAAGCTGGATCCAGCTCCCGTCCGGCCAGGCAATCGAGCACTTGCGTCATCGCAAGCATGCCGACCCGTTCCCCGGCCTCGACCGTACTCGCGCCGATGTGCGGACTGAACACGACGTTCGGCAGGCTGCGCAGCTCGGCGTCCAGTTCAGGTGGTTCGAACGGGAAGGTATCGAGCCCCGCCCCGCCGATTGGGCCGTCACGTAGCGCCGCTGCGAGCGCAGCAAGGTCCACAAGCCCGCCCCGTGCCGTGTTGATGAGGATCGCCCCCTTCTTCATGGCGGCGAGCTGCGGAGCGCCGATCATGTTGCGCGTCGCCGGCGTCAGCGGGCAATTGAGGCTCACGATATCGCTCCGCACGATCAGATCCTCAATATTCGCCGCCACGGCTTCACCGAGATCGGAGGGTTCCACGTCGATCGGGTCATATTTGACGATCTTCATCCCGAACCCGCGTCCAATGCCGGCGAGATGGCGACCGATCGCGCCGAAGCCGACGATGCCGAGGGTCTTTCCGAAAAGCTCGGTGCCGAGGAAATGGGGTTTGTCCCAATGACCGCCGCGCATGCGCGCATCGAGATGGGCGACGCGACGCGCAACGCCAAGCATGAGGGCGAAAGCCTGCTCGGCAACGGAAATCGCATTCGCACCGGCGGCGATCGTCACAGGAATTCCGCGCGCCGCGGCCGCCGCTACGTCGATGCTATCGTAGCCGACGCCATGCTTCGCGATGATTTTGAGCTCGGGCGCCAGCGCCATCGCCGCGTCGGTCATCTCACCGAGCCGCACGATCACGCCGTCGGGCCGGTGCCGGGCCATGAAATCTTCAAGCTCGCTCCCACGCAGATAGCGATCGCTGGTCACCACGATAGCGCCGGCATCCTCTGCAAGAGCCATCGCCTGCGGCGCTATGGACTTTCCGAGAATAGCGATCGTCGGTTTGGCGGACGTCATCAGCCTTCGGCTCCCGAAACGCCCGCACATCCGAGCTTGATCAGGGTCCGGTCGACCCAGCTGCGATCGTTGGTTCCGGCCGCGATGGCGTCCAGCTGCGCCGTCTCCGCCCGATGCTTGGCTTGTGCCGCGGCATGGATTGCGTCGGTCTCCCGAGCCGGGACGGCGATGACGCCATCGGCATCGCCCAGAATTAGATCGCCGGGCTCGACCACGAGGCTGCCCAGCGCGATGGCGACATTCACTTCACCCGGACCATCCTTATAGGGACCGCGGTGCGTCACCCCCGCTGCGAAGACGGGATAGTCGTCCTGCGAGATCGCGCCGAAGTCGCGGATCGCGCCGTTGAGAACGAACCCCGCCACGCCCTTTTTCTTCGCATAGGCGATCATAAGCTCGCCGATGAGGGCGTTGGTGAGGTCGCCTCCGGCATCGACGACGATCACGTCGCCCGCTTCGGCCATGTCGAGCGCCTTGTGGATCATCAGATTGTCACCGGGCCGGGTTCTCACAGTGAGAGCCCTACCGGCGAGGACGCCGGCCCGGTGCATCGGCCGCAGAGATGGACCTGCAGCCGGAATACGGTTCATGACGTCGCTCACATTGGCAACGGGGAGCGAACGAAAGCGTTCGATATCGGCATCGGTGACGCTTCGGGTCCGCTGATGGACGCTAAATCCGGTCATGGGTGGTCTTTTTCCTTCTCTGCGCCGGGTCAGAATTTGAACCGGACGCCGGCGCGAAAGAGGCGGCCGAAGCTGTCGTGAAGCGTGGTGTTTACCGCGACCGGAACGTTGCCGGCCGACGGATTGATCGGCGGATCGTTGCTCAGAATATTGCGGACGTTGAGGAACATCTCGACCTGCCCGTCGCCAACGTCGGGCTTGAAGCTGATCTGGCCGTCAAGATAGGCCTGCGCCGGGATATGCTGGAGGTCGATTGCCGTCGGGCCGCGGGTCACGTCGTAGCGACCGCCCCCGACATAGCGCATCTGGAGAAAACCACCGAAGCGTTCGGTGTCGTAATTGACCTGCGCGACGCCCTGCCAGCGCGGGAAATTGCTGAGCCCGACTTCGCCCGCGCGGTCGATTGGCGCCGCGCCCGGCGTGGTTTGTTCCTGCTTGCCGATATAGGCGGCGAGCGCGCGGAGGCTGAGCGTCCCCTGCCCGACGCTGGTGCGATAGCCCGCTTCGATGTCGACGCCATTGACCTTGGCCGACGCAAGATTGATCGGAAAGGCGTTGAAGCGGATGATGTTGTTCGATCCGTCGCGCACCACCACCGCGCACGCTGCCGCCACGCCGTCGAAGCACTGATCGACGGCGGTCTGCGCCGCAATCGTGCCGATCGCATCGTCGATCTTGATATCGTAATAGTCGACCGAGACGTTGAAGCCCGGCAGCCACGACGGGCTGTAGATCGCGCCGAAGGTCAAGGTGTCGGCAATTTCCGGCTTCAGATTCGGATTGCCTGTGTTGAGAGTCGGGATTCCGATCACGCGGATCCCGCCGTTCACCGGATCGTCGACCGAGGAAATATTCTGGCGCCCGGCCTGGAACAGCTCGGAGAGATTTGGCGCACGAATGTCGCGCGACCGCGTGCCGCGGAAGCGAAGATCGTCGAACGGCTTGTAGCTGAGGCCGACCTTCCAGGTCTTCACCGAACCGCTGGTGCTGTAGTCGGTGATGCGGCCCGCGGCGTTGAGATCGAGTTCGCGGATCAGCGGGACGTCGCGCAGCAGTGGCACGACGAGTTCGGCATAGGCCTCCTTCACATTATAGCGACCCGACCAGGGCGACGGATTACCAAAGAGGAAGGCACCGGTGGGCGAGATTGCATCGGTCGTGACGTTGGCGCGTTCCTTGCGATATTCGCCGCCGACCGCGAAGTTGATCGGACCCGCCCAGCCTTCGACGAGTGATCTGCCCCCTTCTGAGTGGTCCAAAATTGATGATATTTTGGACGACGAAGGAGATATAGAATGCCGAGCAAGAAGCATCGCCCGGAAGAGATTATCGGCAAGCTACGTGAGGCGGAGGTTGTGCTTGCGCAGGGCGCTACGACCGCCGAGGCGTGTCGTCGGATCGCGATCAGCGAGCAGACCTATTATCGGTGGCGCA
>NZ_JAYSAH010000031.1:0-35504 GCF_041916015.1 Sphingopyxis sp.
CTTGGCTGGTGGAAGAGAAAGGCATCGAGCCGCATATCCCGGTGTTCGAAAAATCCGGTCGCAATGATGGTAGCTTCGAACGGGCCGACTTCATCTATGATCATGACGACGACAGCTACACCTGCCCGGGTGGCAACCAGTTGCGGCGGTCCAATCGCAACTTCAGTACGCCGCGGACCGGGATCGATAAGGACGGCTCCATCCGCTATCGAGCGCGTCAGCAAGACTGCGAAGGCTGCGCCCTAAAACCGCAATGCACGCCCAATGCGCCCGCTCGCAAGGTCACGCGTTCGATCCACGAAGGCGCGCGCGACATGGCCCGCGATATCGCGACGACCGACGCCTATCTTGTGTCGAGCAGAGAGCGGAAGAAGGTCGAAATGCTGTTCGCCCACCTCAAGCGCATCCTGAAACTGGACCGCTTGCGCCTGCGCGGTCCCAATGGTGCCCGTGACGAGTTCCACCTCGCCGCCGCAGCCCAAAACCTCCGGAAAATGGCAAAGATCTTCCCGATCCAGAACCTCGCCACCGCCTGATCAAGGTGAGGAGGCCGTTCGCGTCCCGTCCGCTTCCACCCTCAGCACAGCGTCCGGGCGACTTCTTCAACAGAATAAGGCGCAAAGCTGACAGTACCCTTGAGCCGGCTAATTCAAAACTGCGACGCCGATCAGCGCCAGGAATAATCCGAACAAAAGACCACCGGTTGCCGCCCAGGTGACCCACCAGTCCTGCTCGTCGGTCGAGCGGCGCTGCTTGATCATGCCCTCGACGCGGCCAAATGTGCGCGTCAGGGTGTCACGTGCCTCGCCGATCGATTTGGCGTCATCGGCTCGGTAGCTCATCAAAGCTTCGTGTATCTCCATAGCGATCGTTCGCGGCGTGAGCTGCATCGCTGGCTTCCCGTCGATGCTTTTGATGTCCTCCTCGATCGCGCCGAGACGGGCGGCGATATCGCGCAGGGTGGGCAAATAGTCGGGAAGTTTTTCCTTCGCTGATGTGAGGCCTTGGATCGCAGTTCGCTGCAGGGAGATTTCATGGCGCAGCTCTTCGAAGGCTTTGGCGGCATCGGCGGCGGGCGGGGTGCGGACAGGTTTCTGGGTCATGGGAGCAGCTTACATCGAGATACCCATGCCGCGTCCACGCCCGAGATGCTGCTGGAGATCGTGAGACAATGATCCTGTCGCAGAGGGTTTCAGGCCAAGGTCCGCGCGCCGATTTTGGAGCAGCGACTCGAGCTGTGGGTCGCGGTGCAGACTCTTCGCCATGTCGTTGAGGTTGGCGCGCGCCTCGTCCCGCGCGGCATAGGTTGGCGCCTTGCGCGCCTGCGTGCTTTCCTTCTTCCACGAGGCGACGAACAGCTCGGCGCGCTTCTCGACCTCGGCGGCGAGTCGCTTTGCCGCGGCCGCCTGCCGCACCTGCTCGCGGGTCGCGCGCTCGGCGGCACGTTCGGCGGCCCGGACCGCGACCGCGCTGTCCATCGCCTTGATCGCGCCCGTGGTCCGTCCTGCCGCTGCCTCGCTGGCCAGCTGGTAGCTTTTCCCGAACGCTTCGCGCAGATCGCGCCCGCCGCCAGGCCGAAGCGCATCGAGATCCTGCCGGGCCTTCCTGTAGGCATCGAGCTCGTGCGGCAGTTCCTTCCCGCCGGCGCGCCGGACATCGACGATTTCCTTCGTCACCCGCGCAAAGCGCTCGACCGCCTTGTCGAGCGCCGACGGGGCCGCGGCCGTATCGAGGGCGCGGGCGCTGACGCGGACGTCCGACAGCCCGACGGGTCGCCGCAGCTTCGGTGCCTCCTCCCGCAGCGGCTCGCGCGAGACAGTGAGCTTCAGGCCGTCAAACATGCTGCGCTTCGGTTCGGCAGCCTTTGCCTGCTGCACCGTCTCAACGCTCCTGGTCCGATAGTCGCTCGCCATGTCCTTTCCACGCTCGCGGCCGAGCGTGCGCACCAGCTTCGACTGGCTGGCGAAGTCATCCTTGCCATAATGGACGTCGACCGCCTCGCGATGCCGCGACATGGCAACATAAGCACCGTGCCGATCCATGCCCGGCGTCGCGAGAAGTTGCACGCGATCGACCGTCATGCCCTGCGCCTTGTGGATGGTTGCCGCATAGCCATGATCGACATGGGCATAGTCCTTCAGATCGAACGCCGCGCGTCGCCCGTCGTCTAGCGTTACCGCCATATGCGCAGGGCTGACGCTTTCGACGCTACCGAGCGACCCGTTCTTCACGCCGAGGTCACGCTCATTCTTGAGGAACATGATGCGGTCGCCCGATGCGAAGCGCCGCTCGCCGCGCTCGACAGCGAGCAGAACCTCATTGCCGAGCGCCCCGCCCGTTTTCAGCCGCTCACGCACCGCCTCGTTGAGCTCACGGACCTCGTCATTGGTGTGGGTGAGGATAATGCGGCTGGCATCGGGATGCGCCTGACGATCGCGATCCCACGCATCCACCAGTTCGGCACGAGCGGCTTCGCGCGTGTCGGCGACATGCACAAAGCCAGCATCGGCATAGCGATCGATCGCCTCGCCGGTCCGTCCGGTCGCGAGCTCGCGCGTAGCCTCGCGCTGCCAGTCCTCCTGCTGCCGGCGGATGTCCATGATCTCGACGGCACCGTGGCGTTCGGCCGCGGCGCGGAACGCCGCGCCCGCTTCGATCGCCTGCAGCTGCTCCGGGTCGCCAACAAGAACGACCTTCGCGCCCTGGCGTTCGGCTTCCGATACGACACGCTCGAGCTGGCGCGTGCCGACCATGCCCGCCTCGTCGATGACGAGGATATGCTTGTCGGTGAGCAGTTCGCGGTCGTTCGCCCACTGATGTTCCAAGCTTGCGAGCGTGCGCGACGCGATGCCCGAGCCATGCTCCAGGCCTTCTGCGGCGATACCCGACAGCGCAGCGCCCTGCACCCGATAGCCCGCCGCCTCCCAGGCTTCGCGGGCGACGCCGAGCATCGCGCTCTTGCCCGTTCCAGCATAGCCGATGACGTTGCTGACGCCTCGCGGCGATGTCACATGATCCAGTGCGCCGCGCTGCTCCGGGGAAAACTGCAAACCGCGATCAAGCGCGCGCTCCAGCGCCCGCTCGCGATGGCGCTCGGCAACGGCATGATTACGCCGCGCGTCTAGCGTGGCGGTCGCCCGCTCAAGCCGTTCTTCCGTCTCGATCATCGATCGCGACGTGAACCGATCATCGCCGCGCCCGTCCTTGCCGAGCGCCACCAGGTCGGGAGAGGTTTTGACCGCCGACATCACGGCGTCGAACTGCTCCTTGCCGTCGCTGTGGCGGTGCACGAACATCGCGAGGTCGCGGTTGGTGAATGTCGCCTGGCGATGCGTGATCGCGTCGAGCGCGATGCCGGGATCGGCAAGGATCTTCTCGCCGTTCGATCGGGCGATCTCGATATGCTCGGCGAGCCGGTCGGGCTCCAGTCCCTCGGCCGCCATGCGCGATGCTGCCGGGCCGATCTTGTGCTGCGGCTCGAGATCGATTCCTTGCGCTTCGAGCGTACGATGATCGACCCGCGCATCGATATCGAGCGCGGCGAGTCGCTCGTTGACATGATCGGCCCAGGCTTCGCGCCAGTGGGTCAGCAGTTCGGTGCGGTTCCAGTCGCGGACCTTGGCGCCGAACTCGGCGCTGCCATCCTCGCCGACGCGGATTTCCCGCATCGTCAGCATGACATGGGCGTGCGGCTTGGCGAGTCCATCGGCGCCGATGTCCCAATGGACATTAAGATCGGCGATCATGCCGCGGCCGACGAACTCGGCTTGCACAAAATCACGAGCCAGCTCGATACCCTGTTCCTGGGTCATCTCGCGCGGGATCGCAAACTCGATTTCGCGGGCAAGTTGCGCGTCCTTGCGAAGCTCGGCTGCCTCAACGTCATTCCAGAGCTTTTCGCGGTCGCACCATTGCTCCGGCGCACCCTCCGGTAGCAGCACTTCGCTGTGAACGACGCCCGCCTTGTTCGAGAAATCATGGCTGCGACCGAGCCGCTCGTCGTGCAGCCGGTCGGCCGAACGATAGGCCGCGGCAGCGACAGCACTGCTGCCGGCGGCGCGGGAAATGACTTTTGCCGAGAAATGATAGATCGCCATAAGGGCAATCCATTTACAGCAAAACGGGCACGTCGGCACGACGTATAAGCGCGCCCTCACACGATTTCATCGCGCTCGGGATCACAGCTTCTCACGAGATTTCAGCTACTTGAACGACGTTGAGACTCGGCATAGCTGGTTCGTCCGATACCATGAACATGGAAGGACAGACGATGCGCAAACCCCGGGATTTCGACGCCGAACTCCAAGCTTTGACCGACAAGGCGAAGGCGCTCAAGACGAAGAAGCAAGGTCAGCTCGGCGAGCTGGTGGTCGCGACGGGCGCCGATTCCCTCTCGATTGAGCAACTCGCCGGTGCGCTGCTCGATGCAATCGACGCCGATGCCGCGCGAAAGGAGGCGTGGCGCAAGAGCGGCGCCGCCTTCTTTCGCGGAGACCGCGACCGCGCTGGCAAAGGCGCTCGCGGGAACGCGTGTCGGGCACCGGCGAGCAGTACAGGCGCGCAATCGCCTGCAGGCGAAGCGGGCGCGGCATGACACGCGAGCGTGGCAGGTGAAGCGCCGCGAGCGCACCCGCCAGCTGATCGAGCTCGGCGGCCTCGTCGCCAAGGCCGATCTGATCGAACTGACGGGCGACGACCGCGCCGTCTTGCTCGGGCTGCTCATCGAGGCGGCTGCGACGCTGCGGGGCGAAGGGCGCGAGCAGCAATTGCTGCTCTGGCGTCGTCGGGGAAAGCGCGCGTTCGATGCGACATCTACGGCGACGTAGGGAGCTACCGGACATTTACCTTCGCCTGTCATGTTCGGAGCATGGCACGTCATTGGAAACATCGTCGACGCGGGCGCCGGCCGAAGAATTCGGCCGTCAATTTTTTCGTCGGCGCTGGCTTGATCGGCGCGGTCGTCGGGGTCGGCTCGACAGCGACGACACCCGAAGGGCGAACGCAATTGGCGTCGGCGGCGAGCGACATCGCGGTAGCGGCGGGAATGGCCCGCGCGCGAACGCCTGAAGATGGCGATTATTGGCGGCGCTGCGACGACGCGCGCGCGGCTGGCTCGGCCCCGCTCTATCGGGGCGAGCCAGGTTATCGCGATGGATTGGATGCCGACGATGACGGGATCGCGTGCGAACCCTATCGCGGGCAGTAAAGAACGCTATTTTGCTTTCGCGCGACCGCGCGCGGCAGGCTTACGGCCGCCGCCGCGCCCCTTGGTGCCGAGACCGATCTGCTTCGCCAGTTCGCGGCGCTTTTCGGCATAGTTAGGAGCCACCATCGGATAGTCCTTTGGCAGGTTCCACTTCGCGCGATACTCGTCAGGCGTCATGCCGAAGTTGGTCATAAGATAGCGGCGCATCATCGTGAGCTTTTTGCCGTCTTCGAGACAGACGATGTAGTCGGGCTTCACCGACGCGCGAACAGACACGGCCGGTTGATGCGGCTCGGGTTCCGGTTCAGCCGTCGAGGACAGACCGGCGAGCGCTTCGTGGACCGACCGGATGACAAGGGGGATGTCCGAAATCGCGACGCTGTTGTTGCTGACGTGGGCAGCGACAATATCGGCGGTCAGCGTGACCAGCATTTCGGAATCTTCCATTCGCGTTTTCCTTCGAGGTCTAACCACTTCGGCTATCCTCTAGCGCCACATTCCATTCCAAACAAATAGCGAAAGTGTCGCCACAGAACTATCAGCGCCGCGCTACGGCAGCCGTCCCGCCGTGCGGCGAAGCTGTTCAAGCCGCTCCGAACAAATCGCGTGCACGGCCCGCCCGAGTTCTTCGACGCGTTTTCCGAGCCACCGCAGTTCCTCTTCGGTGATGCGGTAGTGCTTGGAGTAACGCGCCTTTACATAGGCTTCCTTGAGCTTCTCGAAATGCCTGCGATCCGATTTCAATTCACGCGGCCAAACATCGACGAGCCGCATATCAAGGCGTTCTGCCTGGGTACGCAGAAAGCCCAGATTGTGGACATGCGGCGTATAGAAGGTGCAGACCAGAAGAACGCCGTGATAGAGGCTCTCCGTGCCCTGATGTAGAAGAAACGCCGCTTTCTTCCAGTCTCGTTCTTCCAAATAGAAGCGGTACCCTTTTAAGAAACTCGCTGCGCCGGGTATCCACTCATCAAAATACTCCTGCGCCATGTCGAGCGCCTCATCGGGCGTCTTCGGCTTGGGCTTGTGCAATTCCTTGTCGTCATATTCGTAGAGGGCGATGCCGTCCTTCGCGATGTCCATGAAGAAATAGCGGCCATGCGCGAGCCCGTCGTTCACTTCCTGCATGGTGTGAATAATGAGGTTGACGGGCGTGTGCAGCGTCTTGTCGATCGCCAGCTCGCGGTCCAAGCGATCCTCGATCTTGGGCCAAAACTCGACCTTGTCGGTGAGGCGCTTGTCGCTGACAATAATGAGCAGATCGAAGTCCGAACGATAGCCCTTGGCGGTGTGCGGCTCGTCGACCCAGCCGCCGCGCGCATAGCTGCCGTACAGGATGATCTTGTCGATCCGGCCCTTCTTCTTCCAGCTCATCGTCGCGAGCGCGATGCTGTCGGCGAACTCTTCGAAGATGATCTGCTTCACGCGCTCGAGTTCGCGCTGCTTGTTCGCGGGAAGATGATCGAGATCGGTTCTCATTGTTATCACCCTGTAATTGCGATGGCCGGATGGCAAGCGCCATCCGGCCTTCGCGCGCTCCTCACAGCCGGAAACGCCACCACCATGGATCCTTTTCGTCCATTGCAGTCATGAGGACGCGAAGGCTTCCGGCAAAATGCCATTCGACGTCGGCGACGGTGATGCCGAAGCGCGCGGCAATTTCGGAATAGCTCAATTCCTCGACCCGGATGGCGAGAAAGACCTTGCGGTCCATTTCCTCCATCCGGTCGACGGCGCGCTCAGCGCGCCAGAGACGCAGCCGGTCCTCGCGGTTCATGCGCGCGCTCATTGGTCCGCTCCCGCAAAGGCCAATAGAAAGTCAGCTGCCTTGCTCGCCTGACTGGCGGCGCGGATGATTGCCTTTTCGTCGTCGCGCAGCACCGACAGCCATGACGCGATATAGTCGGAATGACGAACGGTCGGCGCGATGCCGAGCGACGCACAGGTGAACGCCGACGCCATCTCGGCGACAAGTTCCTCCTTCGCGTAGCTGTCCGATCCGAACCCGCCCTTCTGGTCGCGGTCCAGACGGCTGCCGTGACCGGTCCAATGACCAAGCTCATGCAGCGCCGTCCGATACCAGTTGATCGGCTCATGAAACGCTGCCTGCGGCGGCACAGCCACAAAATCATGGCTCGGGCTGTAAAAGGCTTCACCGCCGCCAATCTGGAAGCGCGCGCCGGTCGCGGCGATCAGCGCATCGGCCGCGCCGACGGCAATCACCGGATCGGGACTGACCATCGGCGTGATATAGGCCTCGGGCAGTCCCTCACATTGATCAACATTGAACACGACGAAGCGCTTGAGGAACGCCACCTGCCGCGCCTCGCGTTCGTCGCCGCGCGCGGCTTCGGCTTCCGCCTTGGGCGTGAAGCGATCGGCATAGCAGATGACCGTGCCCTTCTCGCCGCGCCGGACATTGCCGCCTGCGGCTTCGGCCTGCCGGTAAGTTAGCCAGCGCTGCGACGCATAGCCCTTGGCGACAACCTCGGCCCACAGGATCAGGACATTAATGCCGGTATAGCGCCGCGCGGTTCCGGCATTTTGCGGCATGGTGCATCCACATGCCGCGCTGTCCCAAGGCTGCACCCATGGCAGCCGCCCTTCTTCGAGCTCCACGATGATCCGGTTGGTGACCTCCGAATAGAGGCTCGCCCGTTCGATTCTTTCCTTGCGCATATCCTTGCTCCTTCCAGCCACCGCACCCCGGCCCGGAAGGGGGCGGAGGTGGGCGGCAGGAAGGAGCCGGCAGACCCGCATCATCGGGCGGGCTGCATCCGAAGGACCGAAACGAAGAGGAGGACCCGCAGGGTTGCGGCCCGACCGGGCGGGGCTAAGGCGAGTGACGCCCACCTCCGTCCCCGCAGTGCCGGGACATCTACGCCGCCGCAACGCGGCGACCGAATGCGCGCCAGCGGCGCCCTCGTCCCACGCGAATCAGATCATCGCCGCGCCGGTTATGGCGCGTCATTTCGGGCGCGGCCGTCGCCGACGGCCTCATTTCCCTTCGGGCGGTGTCATCTGCGAGACGCTGTGAGAAAAAAAGTTCGAGCTACGCCAATACAGCCCGCGAACCTCCACGGACGCCCATGGATGCCCACGGCCCTACGCCATCTTGCGATAGCAAAAAGGGCGGGTTTCTGCGGTGTTGACGAAGGCAGCCCCGATCCCCTTCTATGATCTCCCGTCGCAATATGATCCCCCGACATATGGAGAAAAATCGCATGGCATATCAATCTCCCCTCCGTCTCATGCGGCTTACCGAAGTCCTCGATCTCACCGGGCTCAGCCGCGCCACCCTGTATCGCAAGATCGCCGCCGGCACCTTCCCGCCGCAGCACAAGCTCGCCGAGCGCTGCTGCGGCTGGCGCGTCGGCGAAGTCGAGCTCTGGCTCCGCAATCCGGTCTCGTTCACGCTCGCCGACCTTGAGCGCAATCGCGACGCTGCCTGAAGGCCAGACACGGCAAAGCCCCGCGCCGCATCCGCGGCGCGGGTGGAAGTCCGCCTCAGTCGGCGGGGTTCCAGATGAGGGCGTAGCCATCCTCGCCATCTTGCCCTGCGGCGCGGCCGAGGTTCGCATAGAGCCGACGCGGCCCGAACTCGGGAGCGGCGAGGCTCAGCGAGACATAGGGTTCGCCCGAAACCTGTCCGACGCGGATCCAGCCGGCACCGATCTCGACGCCTTCGGAATAAACCCGGTAATCGGGCTGGACGTCGCCGCTCTTCGAGCGGTTGGTGCGGATCTCGATCGCGGCCCGGATCGAAAGAGTCTTGAGCTGGCCCACGAAACCCGTTTCGATGGTGCCGTTCACAAAGCCGATTGCTGCCATTGATCGTCTCCTTGAAGTACCGCGGGACCATCCCTGCGGCATGGGCGGACCAGGAACCGGCGCATGAGGCGTGCCGCGAACCCGTCAGGGCCGAAGCGCAGCGGAGGAGTGCGGCGGCGCGATTATTTGAAGCGAAGCGGCCGCGAGGAGCCGGCAGAGCCGGCGGGGAAATAATCGCGCCGCCGCGCTTTCGCGGGGCGCCGCGCCGGTGCAGGTCAACTCGCCCGTCGCCGGGATGGTTTTGCAGAACAGGTGGAGCGATCCCGCGGTATCGGCGCGAACGATCAAACGCCGGAACTTGAGTGAAAAAAGCGATCTAACCGCGGACTGTGGCTGCGATCAGATACGCCGCGCCCGAGTTCGCAGTCCGCCCTCCCATCGGCTTATACCGGGCGGCAAGAAAACACTTCCAAGGCATGCGATTTGGCGTTTTCGTACAATCCTAGGGTCAGAACCGATATTATCGGGCTCGCCAACTTCCGTCCGGGCTTGGCGATTAGCGACCCCGGCAAGTCAGGATGGTGGGGCGAAGGATGCAGCATCCTCGTATGGGCGGCGCGAAGGCAACTTCGCGTCGCCTCTTTCTTTGGCTGAACCGCGGGCCGTCGCCGCTTGCGGCGGCGGCGCGCCAAAATCAGAAACGCCGCGCCGGCCCGAGGCCGGCGTGTCATTTTGCGCCCGGGAAAAATGAGGCGGGCGACCGAAGCCGCCCGCCGTCTTCTCATGCTGCCAAAGGCTGCTCGTCCTCGGCAGCGGGTTCATGCGCTGCAGGCACCGCAAGCTCATGCGCGACCCGCCGCGCCGATTTGACGCTGCCGACCCCGCCCCGCGAGGTGTAGGCCGAAGGCGGAAACGCCATCCACTGCGGCACCCACGGCTCGGCCTTGGTCCGACCGTTCGCGCCTTCAAGGCAATCGGCAACGATAGCCTTCAAAGCCTTGCCCTTCTCACCGGCGTTGGCTGCTGCAACCTCCTGCCCCGCAACCTCGCCGACGATGGCGAGCAGCACTTCGCGGTCGCGAAGCTGGTCGAAGAAGGCCGCGTCCGCTCGCCAGTGCTGGCGCATGTCGGTGCCGAGATGGAGACCGATCATCTCCACAGCCTCGCTTCCCGCCTGCAACGTCTCGCCCATGACGATCGCCACGATTTCCAGCACCACCGGATCGGGAAGGTCCAGAAGGCGCGCGAACAGCGGGGCAAAAGGGGGACGGCTGAGCGGCCTTCCCGTGACGGTCGGCGCTTCCTCGTCGAATCCGAGAACGCCAAGCACCGCGCGGCGCTTGCGGTCGAACGCCGTTTCGGCCGAAGATGTCTCCACGCTCTCAGCGATATCTTCCTTCGGCGCCCGCTGGCCCTCGACATCGACGCGCCACAGGTCGGCCCCCGCAATGACATGCGCGAGCATCGCCCGTAGCGCGACGCCGCCATGGCCTGCCAGATCGGCGCGCACTGCCGCATGGCGATGAAGATCGATATAGGCATTGAGCGGGCCCGACACCTCGGGACGCACCGGCTTGGCAAGGACGGTATCACCCTCGCCGCTCCCGCCGCCGCCCGAAAGCCGCTTCGCTTCCTTGGTGGTGACGAAGCCTTCGTGGAAGCTCACCTCGCCGCTCTCGCGAACCTCGACATAGATGCGGCCGCCCTTGCGCTTGCCCGCATGGGCATAATCCCACGACCGGAACCAGTCGCCGCGGGCCATGATGACGACATCGGACCATCCCGCTGCGAGATAGTCTGCCTTGCGCGCCTCGATGGCCGCCATCTGCGCCGACCAGAAAGCATCGGCGTCGGCAAAGAAGCTGTCCTCGCCGAACAGGTCGGACACGGTCGCGAGCTTTGCTTCCTCAGTGTCGAACAGCGCGTGCTTCACCGCGATGGCCGTTCCGCCGAACAGCCACGCTTTCAGCTGATGGCCAGTCGGGCAATAAGCCCCTTGATCGTCGAACAGCGCCAGCCACGATTTCTGCTGGCTCTTCGATGCGAGTGTCAGGTGACACACCGTACCCGCATCGATATCACCGCCGCGATAGAGGCTGCGAATGCGGGGGAGCAGGTTGCCGAGAGCAAGGATACGCTTCACTGCACGCGGCTCGAACCCGAAGCTGTCCGCGACCTCCTCGACCGACCGCCCCGCCTTGACGAGCGCGACGAACGCTTCCCACTGACTGACCTCGTCGGGCTGCACCCGCGCGAGATTTTCGAGCATCGACGCTTCGAGCGCATCGGCATCGTCGCCCTCGTCGAGAATGGCACAGGGAATGGGCCGGACCGCCCCGCCCTCGCGCGCGACGGCATTGACGGCGGTAAAGCGCCGACGCCCTGCGACGATCTCGTAACGGCCTTCCGCACATCCCTCGACGCCGCTCGGGATGGGGTTAGGCCGGACAAGCAGCGGGACCAGCACCCCGCGTGCGCGGATGCTCGGCATAAGGTCTGCGACATCGGGGTCCCTCCCCTTCCCGCGCATGTTGGCGGTCGCGATGGACAGGTTGCCCAGTTCGATGAAATCCAGCTTCATGACTTTCTTACTTCTCTCTTCAACCACACCCGGCCCCGGACGGCGGGGCGGGCGGCGAGAAAAGGCGACGGGACCGCGCCAAAGGACGGCGCGCACCCGCAGGGCCGCAATGCAATGGAGGAGCCAACGCGCAGCGGCGGCTTGCGCACCGTCCGAGCGGCCCCATAGCCGTGCGCCGAACGACACGCTGTCCATGGCCGGCCACCAGCAACGCCGCCGTGCGGTCAGCGCGGCGTCAATATCGGATAACAGACGCGCCCTTGGCGAAGCCGCAGGCGGGGCGGCGTGCGTGCGCAGATGTGCTTAGCCGCCGCTCCGCCAAGAACAGCGAGCCAAGAGCGCTGCGCGGCAACCCAAGCAAACGTGCGACCTCTGGCGGCAGCCTGCCGCCGCCAGTGTGCGCTCAATTGACGCCGAGCTCAGTTTAGGCCGGCGAAGCCGTATTTTCCGGTGCGACGACGCCGCCGGCACAATAGTTACCCCACGCCTCCATCAGCCTGACACGCGCGCCCGGCTGCGCTGGTGTGCCGAGATAAGTTGTACGGCGATAGGCTGCCTGCACCGCGTCGGGTGTCTTGTGAGCCAGCGCGGCCTCGACCACGGCGTCGGCGAAGTCTTCGTTGGCCGCCCAGTCGGTGAATGTGGAGCGAAAGCCATGCACATGGAACGGCTCGCTCATGTCGCGCAGCACTTTGAGCAGCGTCATATCGGACATCGGCTTTCCCGCTACGCCCGGAAAAACAACATCGGTATCAGGAAGGCGGAAGGCATTCGCTTTGGCGAGCACCGCCAGCGCGGCGTCAGACAGCGGCACCATGTGCGCGTTGCCCCGCTTCATGTGATCGGCCGGAACGGTCCAGAGGCGCCCTTCCAAATCGAATTCGGACCATGTCGCGAGCCGAACCTCCTGACTGCGCACGCCCGTAAGAATCAACAGCTCGAGCGCCAACCGCCCGAATGCCGGCTTGCGATGCAAAGCCGCGATGAAGTGGGGCATCGCGCTGTAAGGCATCGCCTTGCGATTCTCGCGCGATTTCACCTGGCGGGGCAGTCCGCGCCCGGCTTTCAGGCTGCTGTTGCCCGAGGGAGCTTCGGTGGAGCGCCAGCCTTTCGCGTGTGAATAATCCAGGACGACGCAGATTCGGTTGCGCACCTGACGCGCCGTTTCGGGAATCTCCTGCCAGATCGGCAACAGCACATCGATGATGTCCGCCGCGGCGATTCCTCCGGTCGCAACATCGCCCAATTTCGGAAAAGCGTGAGTCTCGAGGCTGGCAAGCCATTGCCGCGCATAGATGGCGCTTTTCCATCCCGCCGCATTTTCCATATGATATTGGCGGGCCGCCTCGCGGAATGTCACCTTGGCGGCAGCTTCGCTCTTTCTTTCCGCCAGTACATCGCGACGATCGATCTTTACGGCCTTGCGAAGTTCGTTGGCCTTTTGACGAGCCTCCAAGAGCGATAACAATTTGGCGCTGCCCAAGCCGATGTCATGACGCTTGCCGTCACGTTGGAGACGCAAAAGCCAATACGCTCCACCGCTTTTGTTCACCTTCAAAAACAGCCCGTCGCCGTCTTGGTATGTACCAGGACGTGTCATAGCTGCCTTAATTGCCAAAGCTGTAAGCTTTTTCATAGGGTTAACCCCAAATTCTCTCCCCACACTTGGGAGGCCGATTCTCGAAGGTCAAAAAATCTATCCCCACATTCCTCCCACAGTTTTCACTGCGCTGCAGTGATATGGAATGGGATGCAGAGGACTGAGCCAAGCGAGTATACGCTAGGTTTTCTGCCATTTCTAGGGATTTTTGGGATGCCCTCGGACCGGAGGGTGGTGGACAGGGCTGGATTCGAACCAGCGTACGGAAACCCGGGCAGATTTACAGTCTGCTGCCTTTAACCACTCGGCCACCTGTCCTTGGGGCCCGCTTTGGGAAGCGGTCCAATGGCGAAACGAGGCTTGCCTGTCAATGCCGCTCGTGGGAAAGTTAGGGTCAGAACCTGATAAATGCGCGTTCGAGGTTTGAGGCGATTTTGTTCAGGGCAAGAAGGCGAGCCGCAGGCATATAAACATATTCCAAGGCGCGCCGCCGCAGCCATGGACAAAATCGGTCAAATCCCGCAGGGACAGCAAAATGGCTTCGATCTCGAACGAAGATGCCCTTGGCAACAGAACCACTGTTCCCGGCGGGCCTCTTCGCCCGATATCTTCGCCATTTTGCTGCCTCGAACGCGCATTTATCAGGTTCTGACCCTTAGCATGAGACAATTTTCCCGCCACCGCCGCCCGCAGGGCCCGTCCGGCCGCGGCCAGGCCGTCCGTTTCTGGGGCCGTCACGCCGTCCTCGCCGCGCTCGCCAACCCCGAACGCACCGTCAAGCGCATCTGGGGCACGCGCGAAGCGCTCGGCCAGCTCGACCTGCCGCCGGTGATTCCGATCAGCTACGCCGACGTCGCCGACCTCGCGCGGCTCGTCGCGCGCGACGCCCCGCACCAGGGCCTGGTGATCGAGGTCGATCCGCTCGAGGAAATCTATCTCGGCGATCTGCTGCAGGCGGAAAGCGATGCCGGCAGCAAGCGGCCGCTGGTGATTCTCGATCAGGTCACCGATCCGCACAATATCGGCGCGGTGCTGCGTTCGGCCGCCGCCTTCGACGCCGCCGCGATCATCACGCAGGACCGCCACAGCCCGCCCGAAAGCGGCGTCATCGCGCGCTCGGCGTCGGGCGCGCTCGAAAGCGTGCCGTGGGTGCGCGTCGTCAACCTGTCGCGCGCGCTGGAGGAGATCGCCGAGGCGCAATATTGGCGCATCGGGCTGATGGGCGACACCGAGACGACGCTCGCCTCGACGCTCGACGGCAGCAAGGTCGCGCTGGTGCTGGGGTCCGAAGGCGACGGGATGCGCCATAACGTCATGGAGCATTGCGACGTGCTGGCGAAGCTGCCGATCTCGCCGCGGATGGAGAGCCTCAACATCTCGAACGCCGCGGCGATCGCGCTCTACGCGGTGGCGACATCTGGCAGCTAACCCGCGTCATTGCGAGCGCAGCGAAGCAACCTCCAGCTATCGGCCCTGATTGGCGGCCGATAGCTGGAGATTGCTTGGTCGCTACGCTCCTCGCAATGACGATATGCTGCGTTTAATCTTCGGCAGCAATCCGCACGCGCAGGCCATCGAGCGCGTCGCTGAACGGAATCTGGCACGACAGGCGCGAGGTCGCGTCGCGGTCGGTGGTCGAATCGAGCAGGTCGTTCTCGTCCTCGCTCATCGCGGGCATCGCGTCGGTGGCGCCCGCCTCGACATGGACGTGGCAAGTCGCGCACGAGCAGCAGCCGCCGCACAGCGCGAGCAGTTCGTCGAAGCCCGCGTCGCGGATATTTTCCATCACGGTCAGGCTCGTGTCGCCCTCGATCTCATGCTCGTTTCCATCGCGCGTCACCACAATCAGCTTGGCCATGCTCATCCCCATAGTTTCTTGTCGCAGGCGCTATGTCGCGCGTTGCGCGCCAAATCAAGCGTTGCTAATGACAGCCCTGGGAACAAAAGGAGAATATTGCGATGAGCTTCGGCCAGGATCAGCTCAATGCCGGAATCGACGCCATCGCCGCGATCGATGCCAATTTCGCGCGCGCGCTCGGCAATGCCGGCTATCCGCCGCCGCGCATCCGCGAGCGCGGCTATACCACCCTGCTCCGTACCATCGTCGGCCAGCAGGTGAGCGTCGCCGCCGCCAATTCGATCTGGAACAAGCTGGAGGCGGCGTTCGGCGCGGGATGTCCCGCCGAGGTCATGGCCGCGGCCGAGTTCGACGCACTGCGCGCCTGCGGCCTGTCGGGGCAAAAACAGGGCTATGCCAAGAGCCTCGCGCAGCTCGTGCTCGACGGCGAACTCGATTTCGATGCCCTCCCCGCCGACGACGAGGAAGCGATCGCCCTGCTCACCAAGGTCAAGGGCATCGGTCGCTGGTCGGCGGAGATCTACCTGCTGTTCGCGGAGGGCCGCCCCGACATCTGGCCCGCGGGCGACCTTGCGGTGCAGGAAGCGGTCGGCCGCATCCTCGGGCTGGACGCGCGGCCGAGCGAAAAACAGGTCCGCGCACTCGCCGAACACTGGCGCCCGCACCGGGGCGCGGCGGCGATCTTCAGCTGGCATTGCTATAATATGGACGTGATTTAGAGGTGCGGCACCGGCCTCCTCCCCTCGTCATTCCCGCGAAAGCGGAAACCCAGTATCTACGGAAAATACAAAAAGGCCGGGCGGAGCATCCTCCACCCGGCCTTTTGATCTCTTGCGAAGCGAAGAGGCTTATTTCTTCGCCGCCGCCTTCTTGGCCGGAGCCTTCTTGGCAGCAGCCGGCTTTTCGCTAGCTTCGGCCTTCGGGGCTTCGGCCTTGGGAGCCGCGGCCTTCTTCGCGGGGGCCTTCTTGGCGGGCGCGTCCTCGGCCTTGGCCTCTTCCTTCACCACGTCCTTCTTGGCGGCTGGCTTCTTCGCAGCAGCGGCCTTTTTGGCGGGCTTGTGGTCGTGGTCATGGTCGTGGCCACAGCCAGGGCCGTGGACATGATCGTCATCGGCCTCGATCGCCGCCTCGATCTCTTCGCGCGTCACTTCGCGGTCGCTGATCTCGGCCTTCTCGAACAGGAAGTCGACGACCTTGTCCTCATAGAGCGGGGCGCGCAGCTGCGCGGCGGCGAGCGCGTCCTGCTGGACATATTCGACGAAGCGCTGGCGGTCCTCGGGGCGGTACTGCTGCGCCGCCTGCATGATCAGGCGCTGCATTTCCTGCTGTGACACCTGCACGCCATGTGCCTGGCCGATTTCCGAGAGGAGCAGGCCGAGGCGGACGCGGCGCACCGCGATCGAGCGATATTCGTCGCGATCCTTTTCGAGTTCGGCCTTCGCCGCCTCGGGGTCTTCCTCGTGGCTCGCCTCATGCTCGAGCTGCTGCCAGATCTGGCCGAACTCGGCCTCGACCATCGTCGGCGGCACGTCGAAGTCATGCGCGGCGGCGAGCTGGTCGAGCAGCTTGCGCTTCATATAGGTGCGGGTCAGGCCGTTCAGTTCCTGCTCGACCTGATCCTTCATCAGCTCCTTGAGCTTGTCGAGGCTTTCGAGGCCGAGCGACTTCGCGAACTCGTCGTCGATCTTGGCTTCGGCCGGAACCTTCAGCTCCTTGACCGTGATGGCGAATTCGGCGGGCTTGCCCTTCAGATTCTCGACCGGATATTCATCGGGAAACGTGACCTTCAGCACCTTCTCGTCGCCGGTCTTCACCCCGACGAGCTGGTCCTCGAAACCGGGGATGAGCTGGCCCGAACCGATCTCGACCGCCATATCCTCGCCCGTGCCGCCGTCGAAGGCGACGCCGTCGACGCTGCCGGCGAAGTCGATGATCACCTGATCGCCGGTCGCGGCCTTCTTCGTCTTCGGCGCTTCCTCGAAACGCTTCATCTGCGCGGCGAATTCCTCGATCTTCGCCATCACCGCCTTGTCGTCGGCGGGAACGGTCAGCCGCTCGAGCTTCAGCCCGTCGATCGACGGCGCCGCGATGTCGGGCAGCACTTCGAGGCTGACGGTCAGCTCGGCATCCTTGCCGCGCTCATAACCATCCTCGAGCGCGACCGCGGGCTGCAGCGCGGGGCGCAGCTTGTTGTCGGCCATCAGCTTCTGGACGCCCTGGTCGATCGCCTTGTTGAGCGCGTCGGCCGACAGCGCGTCGGCGTGCATCTTGCGGATGAGGTTCGGCGGAACCTTGCCGGGGCGGAAGCCGGGCATCCGCACGGTCGGCGCGATCGCCTTCACTTCGTCATCGACGCGCGCATCGATGTCCTTCGCGGTGATGGTCAGGCGATATTCGCGCTTCAGGCCTTCGTTCAGCGTTTCGACGGTCTTCATTGCCTTGATCTTATCCTTGCTCAAAATCTCGTATCCGAACCCCCGCCCCATGGCGGAGTTCCCAGTCCCGGCCTGCGGCTCCCCGGCCTGCTGTTCGCGAAGGTGGTGCGGGCGAAGGGACTCGAACCCCCACATCTTGCGATACTGGTACCTAAAACCAGCGCGTCTACCAATTCCGCCACGCCCGCTTGAGAAGCTTTCGGCCGGGTGCACGAAATCGCGCGCTGCCGCGCACGCCCGTGCGGGCCGCGCGGGGCTATAGCAGAGACGCGGCCAAGGGCAAGGGCACAAAGCCGCCTTTTCCGCCCCGAATGCGGGAGGCGGAACATGCCCCGCGCCCGTTCGTTGGGGAATCGAGGAGAATGACCATGACCGCCGCCCCCGACCCGCTTCCCAAGCCGAAGCCCGACACGATCGAACCGCAGTCGCCGCCCGAAAAGCCGGTGCAGCCGACCCCGCTCGAAGACCCGGCAGGCCAGCCGCAGGAAATCCCCGGCGGGCCCGGCGGCGGCGACATCGACCAGCCCGGCCGCGGCCCCAGCGAGGTGCCGCCGCAGCAGATTTGATACCCCCCTTTCGTCGTTCCCGCGAAAGCGGGAACCCAGAGCGTGCATCGGCTGACCCCACGCTGGGTTCCCGCTTTCGCGGGAATGACGAAGGATGGGTTGCAAAGGGAGACTTGACCTCCTCCCCCCTTCCCCGCCACGGCATCGGGCGAGGGAGAAACACATGAAGTCCATCGCCACGCTCGCCGCGCTGTTGCTGATCGCCACGCCCGCTGCCGCCCAAGACACCACCCTCTATCGCGGCGGCACGATCATCACGATGGACGGCGGCACGCCGCATCTGGTCGAAGCCGTGGTGACGAAGGGCGACTGCATCGCCTTCGCCGGCGACGTCAGGGCCGCGCGCAACGCCGCGGGGAAGGATGCGGCGATTCGCGACCTAAAAGGCGCGACGATGCTCCCCGGCTTCGTCGACGCCCATTCGCACTTCGCGGTGGCGATGCAGATGGCGGACGGCCTCGACCTCTGGGACAAGACGCTGCCCCCGGTGACCGACATCGCCTCGCTACAGGGCGTCATCCGCGACTATATCGCGCGCAAGGCGATCCCGAAGGGCGGCTGGGTGATCGTCTGGCAATATGACAACGAAAGCCTGGCCGAGAAGCGCCACATCACCCGCGCCGAGCTCGACGCCGTGGCGGCGGACCGCAAGATCGTCGTGCTGCACCAGTCGCTCCATGCGCTCGTCGCGAACAGCGCCGCGCTCGCCGCCGCCAAGCTCACCGACGCCAGCCAGCCGCCGCCGGGGGGCATGATGCTGCGCGACTCCGACGGCCATCTGAACGGCGCGCTGCTCGAAAAATCGACCTTCCTGATGCTCGCCGCGATGCCGCAGCTTACGCCCGAACAGAAGCTCGCGCGGCTCGAAGCAGCGCAGCAGCGCTATTTTGCGGAAGGCTATACCCACGCGCAGGACGGCGCGACGATGCCCGCCGACCTCGCCTTCTTCACGAGTTCCGCGGCACGCGAGCATCTCAAGATCGATCTCGCGCTGCTGCCGCTCTACACCGGGCTCGACGCGCTGCTCGCGCGGCCCGATATCCGCTTCGGCGAATATGACGGCCATGTGAAATTGCAGGGGATCAAGGTCATCCTCGACGGATCGGTGCAGGCGCGCACCGGCTATTTCACCCGCGACTATGCGCGCGGCGCCCCCGACGGCAGCCATCCCTGGCACGGCGCCCCGGCGATGGATCAGGATGCCTTCAACCAGCTTGCCAAAAAGGTCACCGGCCGCGGCTGGCAGATCTTCGTCCACGCCAACGGCGACGCGGCGATCGACATGGCGATCAGGGGCTTCGACGCCGCCGGGATCAAGGCCGCCGACGACCGCCGCCCGATCGTCATCCACTCGCAGTTCCAGCGCCGCGACCAGCTCGCCGACTACAAGCGCATCGGGGTCGGGCCGTCCTATTTCTCCAACCATGCCTGGTACTGGGCCGACGTCCACCGCACCAATTTCCCCAAGGAGGTCGTCGATTTCATCAGCCCGCTCAAGTCGGCGCGGGCGGCGGGACTGACCCCGTCGAACCACAGCGATTACAGCGTCACGCCGCTCGATACGCGCTTCATGCTCTGGACCTCGATGGCGCGCGTTTCACCGACCGGCGTGGTCAGCGGGCCGGACGAACGGCTCGGCGCCTATGAAGCGCTCGAAGCGCTCACCACCGGCCCCGCCTGGCAAGCGTTCGAGGAAAACCGCAAGGGCCGGATCAAGCCCGGCCTGCTCGCCGACTTCGTGATCCTCGACAAGAATCCCCTGAAAACGCCCGTTGACGGGATCAGGGACATCCGCGTCCTTGAAACGATCAAGGAGGGGAAGACGGTGTGGCAGGCGCCTCGGCGCTAGGCGTTTCAGGCGCCGGCGCTTCGGGAACAGGCGCGGCCGCCGGCTCGACTTTCGGTTGGCCCGGCTTCGACAGATAAGCGGCTTCTCCGGCCGCGCGGCCGCGCCCCTGCTTGCCGTCAATGCGATTGACGAGCCCGCCAACGCTGTTGCCGAAGGTTCCGCCATAGACGAAAGCAGGATGGACCAGCGGCTTCGTCGCCAGCCATCCGGGCACCGCGACATCGCTCTCGCCGCGCGGCCTGATATCGAGCCGGTTCGGCACGGGTTCCACCCGCCCGCCAAACAGCGGGCCACCCAAAAGCTTCACGGCGTTCATCTTGGTGTCCGGATTGTCGGACTCTTCGCGCTTCGGCTCGAAGACGCCAAGGTCGACGAGTTCGCCCGCCTTCGCTTCGAAATGATAGCTGCCGAGCGAAAAACTCGTGTCGGCCGATCCCAGCGACGCACCGCTCGCCCCCGTACCCGCGATCACCCACGTCCCGGGATCGATCTCGATCAGATAGAGGCGCCGTTTCGCGTCTTTTTCGACCGGGTCCTTCAGCGCCACGATTCCCGGACGCACCTGCTTCGTCGCAGGGTCATAGGGTGCGAACAGGATGCCGGTGGTGACATGGCTGGTCCCCAGAATCTTCACCTCGACCGGATCGACCTGGACAAGAAGATAGGCTTTCCCTGCCTTCATCTCCTCCGCCGACTTGATCTTCGCATCCGCCGCGGGCGCGATCAGCATCAGCGCCGCCGCGAACGGCAGGCCGCTCCTCTTCCCCATCATTCGTACATTTCCTTGCCTTCGGGCGCTTCGCTCGCCGCGAGCGCGAACCATTTGTCGATGCGCTCAGCGGTATCGTCGGTCTTCTCGATCGCCTTCCATTCGGCCTTGTCCATCTCGAAGCGGCGATAGCCCTTGTCGGCGAGGCAGATGCGCTCGACCTGCCATTGCAGCCGCCGGTTCGTGCCGCCATCGAGCAGCGCGATCATCAGCGTCGCGATTCCCGCCGCCATAGCCGACTGGCCGGTCGTCAGATTTTTATCATTCCAGATTTGCCGATCGATCGCGTCGGTGTTGGTCGAAAGGCGTGCGACACCGCCCGCCAGCGCGTCGCAGGTCAGCCGGTCGTCGAGATAGGCCTGGCGATCGACCCCGGGCTTGTTGAAATAATAATAGTCCCGCGCCGCCGCAGGCGCGGCGCACAGCAGCGGCACCGCCAACCCGGCAACAAAAAACGCCCTCATCGTCGCCCCCGGCCTCCTGCCCCGGGGCCTTGATGCGCCGACGTCTTGCGTTCCGCAAGAGCGATATTCGCGCGCCTCAGCCGTTACAGAAACGCACGAAGCGCGTGATCGCGTCCTTCCCCTTCGCGGTCGCGGCCATGTCGGTCGTTTCGCCCGACGCGGTCAGCCGCAGCCAGCCATTCGCGGCAAAGGCGCGGATCAGCGGCGATCCGCCTGCAATCTCCTCGGAGGAGAAATAGGGCATTTCCTCGGCATCGGTCGTGCCCTTGAGCGCCAGCCGCGCGTCGCCCGACGCGAGTTCGATCATGGTCAGTTCGGGATCGCCGCCGGTGATGCTCGCGAAGATGCGGCCTCCGCCCTCTTCGCAGCTCAGCGCCAACGGCTGATCGTCGGTATCGGCGACCTCATAGGCGAGGATCGCGCTTTGCGTGCGCTCCTCGTCATTGACGCGCATCGTCCAGTCATAACCATCGCTCACCGCGGGCGCGCCCGCCGCGCTTGCGACGCTACAGAGCGCCAGAGCCAGAACGCCACCGACCGGAGCCAGGAACCGCTTCATCATCGTCCACCCTTCGTGTCATGTCCGCACTGTTTCCATGCCAATGACATCGAAGTGCCTGAATTCGCTGTGAACCGGATCACGCGCGATCAGGCAAGCGCCTTTTTCAAGAGCTCGTTTACGACCTGCGGGTTCGCCTTGCCCTGCATCGCCTTCATCGTCTGACCGACGAAGAAGCCGAACAGCGCTTCCTTGCCGCCCCTATACTGCTCGACCTTGTCGGCATTGGCGGCGAGCACCTTGGCGATCTCGGCCTCGATCGCGCCGGTGTCGCTGGTCTGCTTGAGGCCCTCGCGATCGACGATCGCCGCCGCGCCATCGCCGGTTTCGAGCATCTTCTCGAACACCTGCTTGGCGATCGTCCCCGAAATCGTGCCGTCGGCGACGAGGCCGAGCAATTCGCCCGCCTGCGCCGGAGCGACCGGGCAATCCTCGAAGCTCCTGCCGAGCCGGTTGAGCGCTCCGAACAGCTCGCTCGTCACCCAGTTCGCCGCCGCAGCGGGCTTCGCGCCGGTTTCGAGCAGCGTGTCGAACCACAGCGCGCTCTCGACCTCGGCGGTCAGCACATCGGCGTTATACGCCGAAATCCCTTCGCTCAGGTAACGCGCGCGCTTGGCGTCGGGCAGTTCGGGCAAGGACTCGCGGCATTCCGCCAGAAACGCATCGTCGAGTATGAGCGGCAGCAGATCGGGATCGGGGAAGTAGCGGTAATCATGCGCATCTTCCTTCGACCGCATCGAGCGCGTCTCGTTCCGGTCGGGATCGTAAAGGCGCGTTTCCTGAACCACCGTGCCGCCGCTTTCGATCAGCTCGACCTGACGCTTCGCCTCGCCCTCGATCACCGCCATGACGAAGCGCACCGAATTGACGTTCTTCGTTTCGGTGCGCGTCCCGAATGCGTCGCCGGGTTTGCGGACGCTGACGTTCACGTCGGCGCGCATCGAGCCCTCTTCCATATTGCCGTCGCACGATCCGACATAGCGCAGGATCGAGCGCAGCTTGCGCACATAGGCTCCGGCTTCTGCGGGCGAACGCATGTCGGGGCGCGAGACGATTTCCATCAGCGCGACGCCGCTGCGGTTGAGATCGACATAGCTCATCGTCGGATGCTGGTCGTGCATCAGCTTGCCCGCGTCCTGCTCGACATGGATGCGCTCGATCCCGATGCGCTTGGCCTCAGCAATCCCCGCCTTTTCATCTTCCTCGATCGTCAGCGAACCTTCGCCAACAAGCGGATGATAAAGCTGCGAAATCTGATAGCCCTGCGGCAGATCGGCGTAGAAATAATTCTTGCGGTCGAACCGCGACCATCTGTTGATCTCGGCCTCGATCGCCATCCCCGTGCGCACCGCCTGACGGATGCACTCGCGGTTCGGCACCGGCAGCATCCCCGGCATGGCCGCGTCCACGAGGCTCACCTGCGTATTCGGCTCCGCCCCGAACGCCGTCGCGGCGCCCGAGAACAATTTGGCGTTGGAGGTGACCTGCGCATGGACCTCGAGGCCGATCACGACCTCCCACTCGCCGGTTTCGCCCTTGATGCGATAGTCGCTCATTTCCAGTTGCACTCCAAACCTTCGGTATGGGCGAAGCCGTTGTAAATCGTCGCTCCACCGCTTGTCACGTCCAACACCACGACTCCGGTCCACTCGACATGGCGAGGGTGCATGGAGACGGTCATGCCGTCATATTTATGGCCCGCTTGGCTGACCTTGCCACGCCAGCCCAATCCCGGCTGCCCGACATTCACGCCCGTTTCCGAAATATTGATCTCGAAAGGGTCTGCCAATTCGCCGTCGATAGTTTCCAAGAAACCCCATCCGTAGACGGGTATGACGACGACCGGGGTCATCTTACCACCATCTCTCCGCCCGCGCGGTAAACCCGGCGCGTTTCTCGATCGCCAGTCCCGCGTTCAGCACGCCCTGCTCATCGAAGGCGTTGCCGATGATCTGCAGCCCCAGCGGCAACCCTTCGCGGTTCAGCGCCGCGGGGACCGACATCGCGGGCAGCCCCGCGAGGCTCGCGGGCACCGCGAACACGTCGTTCAAATACATCGACAGCGGATCGGCGGTCTTTTCGCCGAGCCCGAACGCCGCCGACGGCGCGGTCGGCGCGAGGATCACGTCGCACGTCTCGAACGCGGTCGAAAAATCGCGCGAAATCAGCGTCCGCACCTTTTGCGCCTGCGTGTAATAGGCGTCGTAGAAACCCGCCGACAGCACATAGGTGCCGATCATGATCCGGCGCTTGACCTCGGGCCCGAAGCCGTCGGCGCGCGTCGCGGCATACATGTCCTGCAAGCCCGCGCCCTGCGGCAGATCGCGCAGGCCATAGCGCACACCATCGTAACGCGCGAGGTTCGACGACGCCTCGGCGGGCGCGATGATATAATAGGCCGGCAGCGCATATCGGGTGTGCGGCAGGCTGATCTCGACAACCTCGGCCCCCGCATCCTTGAGCATCGCGATGCCCGCATCCCACATCGCATCGATATCGGGATCGATACCTTCAAGACGATATTCCTTGGGAATACCGACCGTCTTGCCCTTGAGATCGCTCGACAAAGCGGCTTCCCAATCGGGCACCGGCAGGTTCAGGCTCGTCGCATCCTTCGGATCGAAGCCCGCCATATTTTCGAGCATGATCGCGCAGTCGCGGACGTCGCGCGCCATCGGGCCCGCCTGATCGAGCGAGCTTGCGAACGCCACGATGCCCCAGCGCGAGCAGCGGCCATAGGTCGGCTTGATCCCCGAAATGCCGGTGAAGGCCGCGGGCTGGCGGATCGAACCGCCGGTGTCGGTGCCCGTCGCCGCGGGGCACAGCCGCGCCGCGATCGCCGACGACGAACCGCCCGACGACCCGCCCGGCGCGAGCGGCGCGTTTCCGCCGTCCTTGCGCCGCCAAGGTGAAATGACGTTGCCGAAATAGCTCGTCTCGTTCGACGACCCCATCGCGAACTGGTCGAGGTTCAGCTTGCCGAGCATCCCCGCGCCCGCATCCCACAATTTCTGCGACACGGTGGACTCGTAACGCGGCACGAAGCCTTCGAGCATATGGCTCGCGGCGGTCGTCTGGACACCGTTGGTCGCGAACAGATCCTTCATCCCGATCGGCACGCCCGACAGCGGCTTCAGCGTTCCAGCGGCGCGATCGGCATCGGCCTGCTTCGCCGCCGCGATCGCATGCTCGGGTGTCTCGACGATGAACGCATTGAGCGCCTTCGCGCCCGCGACATTGGCGTTGAACGCCTCGGCGACCTCGACGGCGCTGAAATCGCCCGCACGGTGCCCGTCGCGAATTTCTGCAACGGTGAGATTCGTAAGATCAGTCATTTCCCAAACCCGCTCGTGCTGAGCTTGTCGAAGCACCGTTCTTCATTTTTCGAACGGTGAAGAGAAGAACGGCCCTTCGACAAGCTCAGGGCAAACGGAAAAAGAGCAAGGCGCATCATTCGATCACCTTCGGCACACCAAAGAAACCGTGCTGCGGCGCCGGCGCGTTCGCGAGAATATCGTCGCGGCGGTTGCCGCCGGTCAGCGGATCGGCATCGACAACATCGTCGCGCAGCCGCAGCGTATTCGGGATCACCGCGGTCATCGGCTCGACCCCGGTCACATCGACCTCGCCGAGTTGTTCGACCCAACCGAGGATGCCGTTCAATTCGCCTTCCATCGCGGCGGCTTCGGCATCGCTGATCGCGATGCGCGCCAGCGACGCTATTTTTCGGACTGTTGCCTGATCGATTGCCATCTTTATCGCCTTATCGGGAGAAGCTGGGCCGCTAGCATCCTCGCCTGTGCGCTTCAACACCCACCTTCGTCATTCCCGCGAAAGCGGGAACCCAGCGAGCAGCCGTCGGAACCGGGTTCCCGCTTTCGCAGGAATGACGAGGTTATTCGAAATCATCCCCCACCGGCTTGCCGTTCACGAAGACCTGTTGCCGCGTGACCGGCCGCACCTCGACAGTCGCCCGCTCCAGATCGCCGGTCGTCAGGCCGGGGCCGGAACCGCCGCGCCCGAACGCTTCATAATCCTGATCCCACGCGCCTGTTTTAGGATCGTGCACGAACAATCCCACATTGTTGCCGCGGCTGACCACAGCAATGCGCCCCTCGCCGAGCCGATAGGCGATACACGGCGCGGCCTTGCACGGACCGCGCGTATCGAGCGCAACATAAGCTTCGGGCGGCAGCATCGCGCCCACAGGGAGCACCCGCACCTTTTCCTCGATCGTCTTTGCCGCAAAGGCGACGTTGCTTTCGTCACCTTCGGCGCCGGTCGCGTTCAAATCCCAGCGATCCTTCGCCTTGAGCGCCCAGCCCGCAAGATTCGCCCGCTCCTTGTCAGGCGACTTCGCAAGCCCCGCCAGCGCCTTCCGCCCGCTCGGCCCGAAATCGAACGCCATCGCCGCCCAGTCGAACTTTTCGGCCTTCACCGCCCCGCTTTTCAGCCGCGCGACCTGATCGCGCGTCGAGATCGCGCCGAAATCGAGGATCGGCAGCGCGAGGAACGCCGCGAGCAGCATCAGGCCGATCGCCAGCCTCTGCTGCAGCGGCCGCAGCGCATCGTCGAAATCCTTGCGCCCGCGCGCGACCGCCCAGACCCCGATCGCGCCATAGGCGAGCGCCACCATCGCCGCGATCACGCCCCAGATCCGCTCGGGGGTCCAGCCATATTGGATCACGCGCAGATGCATCGAATAGAAGGCGATCACCGCGAGCGGCAGCACCGCGACGACGAGCACCGCCGCCGCGCCGTGGAGCAGCCGGTTGCCCGCCCGCTCCTCGCGCCCGTTGCCGATCGCGGCATTGGCGAGCAGCACCGCGAAGGCGGCGGCCGCCATCATCAGCGCCGCGGTCGAGAAGCCCGACGCCCAGAGCTTCGCCAGCCCCGTGCCCGCGAGCGACAGCAGAAAGACCACCAGCGCCGCCGCCAGCACCGGCGCGAGCACCGACAGGATGATCATCACCAGCCGCTGCAGGGTCGCGACCAGCCTGTCGCGCTCGCGCAAAAGCCCCACCGCACCGCCGAATGCCGCGCCCGCAAGCATCCAGCCGAACCATTCGTCGTTCAGCAGGTCAAAGATCAGGTTGATTCCGATCAGCTTGAACATCTGACCGATCAGCACGACGAGAAGAAAGGTCAGCCCGGTGAACGCCAATCCCGCCGCGCCGATCACGGCGTCGGTCCACGCATGGCTGTGCAGCCGCTCATAGGGCATCTGCCACAGCTTCCAGAAGCGCCAGTCCGCCGCCACGTCGCGCCGCGTCTGGAACAAGGGCGTCGCGACCAGGACTGCCAATATCCCCGACCAGAACGGCCACTCGAACGGCGACCCGTGCAGATTATAGCCCGCCGAATGCCAGCTGATCAGCCCGATCGCGGCGCCCCAGAGCAGCGCGAAGCCCGCCGCCCAATGCCAGCGCCGCCGTTCGACCCCGAGCAGGAAGACGACGGTCGATACCGCGACAAAGGCGGCGAGCGCGTCGGGCAAAGGCGCCGGCTCGGCGACATATTTGCGGTCGACCAGCATATGAAAGAGCAGCCCGGCAGCCGCGCCGATCGCCGCCATGATCCACGGCCGCCGCGGCCAGGGCAGATCCTTCGCGTCGAGGCGGGCCGAAACTCCGAGCGACTCGGGGGCGGGCGGCGTGGCGGGCGCGTCGGTCATGTGCGACATCTACCTTCTATATTCGTCATGCTGAACTTGTTTCAGGGTCCATGACCTGCCCTCCCGGCCTGCACGGCGCTCAGTTCGAGAACAGTCCATGGACCCTGAAACAAGCCGGGGCTACCCCCTTGGTATCCCTATACATTCCACACTTCGTCATTGCGAGCGAAGCGAAGCAATCCAGAGTGGCGTAAACCGCCCTGGATTGCTTCGCTTCGCTCGCAATGACGAGACCACGGACGCGAACGATATTATGGCCAAACAAGTTCAGGGTGACGGGTATTGGAAGGACGGCTAGAAACTCGCCAAAACCTCTCCCACTCGCATGGAGCCCCGCTTGGCCCGCAAATTCCTCTACGCCATCGCCGCGATCATCTTCATCCTTCTCGGCTTCGGCGTCGCCTATCAGCTCAACCCGGCATGGTTCGGCCGCGCGGTGTTCGTGCCGTCGAGCCAGTTCGTCGAGCAGGCGGCGGCCGCCCCCAATGCCTATGACGATCCCAAGATGTGGTTCGCGCGGCCGGGGCTCGAAAATGATCCGGCAGACTGGCGCCCGCCCTCGGAAGACGGCGAAAGAAAGCCGTCCGCCGCCGACAAGCTGATTCCGCCCGCCAAAGCCGCAACGGCCGCCGATGCCGATGCGACACCCAGAGGCGACGCCGCGATCTTCTTCATCCACCCGACGAGCTACTACAGCAAGGCGAGCTGGAACGCCCCGCTCGACGATGCCGACGCCAATTACCGCGCCAAATTGTTCATGCAGGGCATGGCGAGCGCCTTCGGCGACGCGGGTGAGGTCTGGGCGCCGCGCTACCGCCAGGCGACGCTCGGCGCCTTCCTCGCCGAGGATCGCGTCACCGCGGGCAAGGCGATCGACGCCGCCTATCGCGATGTCGAACAGGCGTTCGACGCCTTCCTCGCCGCAATCCCCAAGAATCGGCCGATCATCCTCGCCGGCCACAGCCAGGGCGCGCTGCATCTCACCACCCTGCTCAAGAACCGCATCGCCGGCACCCCGCTCGCGAAGCGCATCGTCGCGGCCTATGTGATCGGCTGGCCGATCAGCGTCGACACCGACCTCGCGGGCCTCGGCCTCCCCGCCTGCCGGACCCCCGAGCAGAAAGGCTGCATCCTGAGCTGGGCGACCTTCGCCGAGCCCGCCGATACCTCGATGGTCACCGGCGCCTATGACGGCACGATCGGCTTCGACGGGCGCCCGCGCGCGGGGACGCGGATGCTCTGCACCAACCCGCTGACCGGCATTCCCGACACCGCCGCCGGCCCCGACGCGAACATCGGCACGCTGAAACCCGCCGAGGGCTTCAAGGCAGGCGAGCTGATCGCGCACAAGGTCGGCGCGAAATGCGACGATGACCGCGGATTCCTGCTGATCGGCGACGCCGACGCGGCCAAGGCTTACGCGCCGAGCTATGTGCTGCCGGGCAACAATTACCACGTCTTCGACATCACCCTCTTCTGGGCGAACGTCCGCGCCGACACGCTCCGCCGGCTCGCGACCTATGAAGGCAAACCCTCGCCCGTCCCGCCCCCGGCGCTGCCGGTGGCGGCAACGCCCACCTCGCCTCCCTCATCAGCCGCCGCCAAATCCTGACATCGTCATTGCGAGGAGCGAAGCGACGCGGCAATCTCCAGCCATCGCCCTTGCGTTTGGTTGCCCGCTGGAGATTGCTTCGCTTCGCTCGCAATGACGGCTAAGGGGCGAGGATGATCACCACCGCCGCCCCCGATTTCGCCGCCGCGCTCCCCAATGGCGGCCGTCTCGCAGGGCTCGACGTCGGCACGAAAACCATCGGCGTCGCCTTCTGCGACGCGAACTGGTCCTTCGCGACCCCCGACAAGACGATCGTGCGCAAGAAATTCTCGGTCGATTTCGAGGTGCTCAAAACCCTCATCGCCGCCCAATCGATCGTCGGCCTCGTCGTCGGCCTGCCGCTGAACATGGACGGCAGCGACAGCCCGCGCACCCAGAGTACCCGCGCCTTCGCGCGCAACCTCCTGCCCCTCGCCCTGCCCATCCTCCTCTGGGACGAGCGCTGGTCGACCGCCGCGGTCGAGCGCGCGATGATCGCCGCCGACGTCAGCCGCGCCAAGCGCGCCGAGCGCGTCGACAGCGCCGCCGCGGCGTTCATCCTGCAAGGCGCGATCGACGCGCTGACGCGCTGAACCTCCCCGGCACGGGGAGGGGGACCATGCGAAGCATGGTGGAGGGGCACAGGCGGTTTGCGCAGCGCCTGCATCGAGCTCGGGATTCGTCCGCACCTGCCCCTCCACCACCCTCCGGGTGGTCCCCCTCCCCGTTCCGGGGAGGATCATGGCTTGCCCTCTCCACCAATCCTCCCTAAACGCTCGGCTTTAATGACAAGCGCAACAACCCGACCCGCCAGCGACTATCCGCCCGGCGGCGATGCCTTTCGCCATCGCCACCTGACCGGCATCGCCCAGCTCACCCCGTGGGAAATTTCCTACGTCCTCGACGCCGCCGAAGAGTGGGTCGAGATGAACCGCAGCGGCGCCGCCAAGCACGACGACCGCCTCGCCGGGCTCACCATCATCAACGCCTTTTTCGAAAATTCGACCCGCACCTTGCTGTCGTTCGAGATCGCCGGAAAGCGCCTCGGCGCCGACGTCGTCAACATGCACGCCGCGCAGTCGAGCGTGAAGAAGGGCGAGACGCTGATCGACACCGCAATGACGCTCAACGCGATGCGCGCCGACGCGATCGTCATCCGCCATGCAAGCTCGGGCGCGGTGCAGCTCATCGCCGGCAAGGTCGATTGCCCGGTGCTCAACGCGGGCGACGGCCGCCACGAGCATCCGACGCAGGCCTTGCTCGACGCGCTCACCATCCGCCGCCGCAAGGGAAAGGTCGAGGGGCTGACCGTCGCGATCTGCGGCGACGTGCTGCATAGCCGCGTCGCGCGCTCGAACATCCTCGCGCTCACCCTGCTCGGCAACGAGGTCCGCATCGTCGCGCCGCCGACGCTGACCCCGCCCGCGATCGAGCGGATGCATGTCACGACCTTCACCGACATGGACGAGGGGATTGCGGGCGCCGACGTCGTGATGATGCTCCGCCTCCAGAACGAGCGCATGGACGGCGCCTATCTGCCGAGCGCGCGCGAATATCATGCGCTCTATGGCCTCACGCCGAAGCGCCTCGATCTTGCGAAGCCCGACGCGATCGTCATGCACCCCGGCCCGATGAACCGCGGGGTCGAGATCGACAGCAGCGTCGCCGACGACCCGACCCGCTCGACGATCACCGAGCAGGTCGAAATGGGCGTCGCCGTCCGCATGGCCTGCCTCGACATCTTGACCCGCCGCCAACGAAAGGTGCCGGGATGGAACTGACCCCGCTCCTGATCGCGAACGCGCGCCTGCTCGGCGGCGAGACAGCGAGCCTGCTCGTCGCCGCCGGGCGCATCGCCGCGCTGAACCCGGCCGAAATCCCCGACAAGGCCGAGACGATCGACGCGAAAGGCCAGTGGCTCGCCCCCGGCATCATCGACCTCGGCGTCTTCGCGACCGACAAGCCCGCCTTTCATTTCGGCGGCATCACCCGCGCTGCGCTGATGCCCGACAGCGGCCCGCTCGACAATTCGGGGCTCGTCGAACGCGCCGCCAAGGGCGGCAAGCCCGACCTCTGGGTCCACCCCCTCGCCGCCGCCACGAAAGGCCTCGAGGGCAAGGAACTCGCCGAGGTCGGCCTGATGAAGCAAGCGGGCGCCCGCGCCGTCGCCACCGGCCGCGCGCGCATCGCCGACGCGGGCGTGATGCGCCGCGTCCTGTCTTACGCCGCCTCGCTCGGCCTCACCGTCATCGCGCACGCCGAGGACGAGGGGCTGACCGCAGGCGCGGTCGCGACCGATGGCGAGATGGCGACGCGGCTCGGCCTCGCCTCCGCCCCCGCGATCGCCGAGGCGATGGCGATCGCCCGCGACCTTTGCCTCGTCGAGGAGACCGGCGCACCGATCCACTTCCGCCAGGTCACCACCGCGCGCGGGCTCGATCTCATTCGCGACGCCAAGGCCAGGGGCCTCCCCGTCACCTGCGGCATCACCCCGGCGCACCTGTTCCTCTCGGACACCGCGATCGGCGATTTCCGCACCTTCGCGCGCCTGTCGCCGCCGCTGCGCAGCGAGGACGATCGTCACGCCTGCCTCGCCGCCATCGCCGACGGCACGATCGACATCCTCGCCTCGGGCCACGACCCGCGCGGGCCGGAAGACAAGCGCCTCCCCTTCGCCGAGGCGCAGCCCGGCATGGCGGGCGCCGAGACCCTGCTCGCCATGGGTCTCCAGCTCGTCCGCGACGGCCATGTCACCCCCGCGCGCCTCTTCGACCTCCTCGCCGCGACCCCCGCGAAGCTGCTCGGCCTCGACGCCGGACGCCTCGATCCGGGGCTGGAAGCCGACCTCATCCTGATCGACGAGGGCACGCCGTGGCAGGTCGATGCGAAGAAGATGGCCGCCTATGCGGGCAACACCCCCTTCGACGGCATGCCCGTTCAGGGCCGCGCGACCGCCGTATGGAAGGGCGGCCAGCGCATCCGCTGATCGGGATGCCGTTTTCGGCAACACGGTCCCGACAGAACCTTCCTGTTCCCCCGCGAAGGCGGGGGCCCATCTCCGGACCTATCGCTCTCAACACACTCGGCTTGGCAACGAAACGGCAGGAGACGGGCCCCCGCCTTCGCGGGGGAACGGGTCGAATATCCGAAGCGCACGCGCTTTAGAACTTCTTGAGGACTCCGCAAGGACGGAGCGCCGCTGCCCTGCCTAGAAAGGGTGCGACGCCGACATTGTGCGGCCGCGCGGCGCGGGGCATAAGGGGTCGGGGTCGCAATCAAGGGGGTAATCCATGCGCATTGCGGCGAAATCCATCCGGCTGGGCCTGGCCGGCATCGTGGCGGCGGGCCTTGCAGCCTGCTCGGGACCGGGCGATCAGGCGGCGTCGTCCGCCGACGCCGCGACGACCGGCGGCGCACCCGTGGCTGCGGTCGCGGCGAAACCGGCGAGCGGCCCGGCAAGCTGGACGCTGCCGATGACCGCGAAGAGTCTGACCGCAAGCGACCATGACGCGATCATGAAGGCCGCGGGTTTCGGCAAGTTCGGCAAGGTCTGGGCGGCCGACGCGGATTCGGCGAAGGGAGGCTGTTCGGCGGGCATCGACGACGCCCTGTTCGACAACCGTCCCTCGATCCGCGACCTCAACGGCGACGGCAATCCCGAAGTCGTCGTGACCGACACCGGCACCTATTGCTACGGCAACACCGGCCAGGGTTTCGCGATCGTGAGCTGGACCGGCAGCGGCTGGAAACAGCTGATCACCACCTCGGGCATCCCGATGTTCATCGCGCGCAAGGGATCGCCCTGGCCCGATGTCGAAATCGGCGGCCCCGGCTTCTGCTTCCCGCGCGCGCGCTGGTCGGGCAAGGATTATTCGGGCGACGGCGGCTGGTTCTACGACGGCAAGCCGTGCAAGAGCCCGGAGGAGCGCGACCGCGAAGAACAGGCCGCGATGACGGCGCCCGTCGCGCCCGCGGGCCAGCCCAGGATGGTCGCCGGTCTCCCCGTTCCGATCGGCTTTTATGTCATCGGGACGAAATGCGCGGGCGCGACCGCGAAGGACGGGATACTCATCTCTCCGGCCGGCTGGCAGGACATCGATGGCGACTATGCGATCAAGCCGGTGAAAGATCTGGGCGGCGGCAAATACAAGCTCGGCGACGCTGTCGATGTGGCGCAGGTCACCGGCCCGCGCAGCTTCATCGCGGAGCCCGGCAAGGAATATCAGCGCGTCTTCACATGGTGCGGGGCCAACGCGCCGCGTTAATGGAATTACGGCACCGGCCCGCTCCCCCTCCCGGCCTCCCCAACGATAGTAACCTATGGGAGACCGGGAGGGGGAGCGGGCCGGTGCCGCGATCGCGAAAAAAGAAGCCCGTCGGAAAACCGGCGGGCTTCAAGAAAAACAGGAAGGCTATGGTGGGCCGCCCTGTGCTTGGGTCGCAGAGACTGAATGCGCGATTCCCGGGACAATTTCGCTACCCGATCAGGTAGCATTGCATTTTTTTCTTCACCGTTGTTTGGTGGCACCGGCGGTTTTCCGTCGAAGCCCGCCGCCATTCTCGACCGGGGACCAATGTGCCGACCGACGATCTTCCGATATCGACCGACCGCGACACGTCCGCGGAATGGGAGGTTCTGAACGATCTGATCGGCCGCATCTATGATTCGGTGCTCCATCCCGAACGCTGGAACGATACGCTCGCGCGGATCACCGGCGCGCTCTGCCCGCTGCGCTGGGAATCGGCCTTCATCCTTTGGGAAAGCAACAACCCGCCGCGCGCGCGCTTCGTTGCCGCGTCGGGTCTCGCGGCGGGAATCCAGGAAATCTACACCGCGGTCTATGCCGGCGCGCACCCCTGGTCGCAGCGCTTCGTGCGCTATCCGAACGGCAGCGTCGTCGACAGCTACGACATCGTCACCCGCGAGGAATTCTACGAATCCGAATTTTTCCGCAATTTCCTGAAACCCTATGGCATCGACCGGCTGATCGGCGTGCTGCTCGACCGGCGCGGCGGCGAGCGGATGGGGCTGATGCTGCCCGGCCCCGGCGACCGCGATACCGAGCCGCTGAAGCGCGGCCTGCGCGTTCTCGCCCCGCATATTCAACGCGCGATGCGAATCAGCGACCGCCTCGCCTCGCTCGAGCTCGCCGCTGGGGCCGCACGCGCCGTCGCCGACGCGGCGCCCTTCGCGATCTTCAGCCTCGACGATCAGCTCGGCATCCTCGCGGCGAACAGCCGCGCGGCGCGCTATGCGGACGCCGGCTTCATCCGCATGACCGGCGACCGCCTCGCCTTCACCCACCCCGCCAGTCAAAAGAAGCTCGCCGGTCTCGCCGCCGGGTCGGGGCCCGCCGGCCTCGCCTTTCAGGCGGTGAACGAGGCCGGCGCCGAATGCCCGGTACTCGCCGCGCGCATCCCGCGCCAGTCGGCGGCACAGATCGGCGGCTTCCAGCTCGGCGCCGCGCTCGTCGTCACCATGGGCAGCGCGCCCGGCGAAACCCCGGTGGTCGAGATCGACCGCGTCGCGCAATGGTACGGCCTCACCCCCTCCGAAGCACGCCTCGCCGTCGCGCTCGCCGCGGGACAGACGCTGCAGGATTACGCGGCGCTCCGCGCGGTGAGCCTCAACGCCGCGCGCTTCCTTCTCAAAGGTATCTTCCGCAAGACCGGCGCCACCAGCCAGGCGCAACTCGTCGCGATGCTCGCGCGGCTGCCGGGAGGCTCGGGCTGAAGACAGCATTGGGGTGGATTCCAGACCGTCCTCTATTTCCGTTCGTGTCGAGCGAAGTCGAGACACGCGAAGGCTGGCGCTTCCCACGCGTGTCTCGACTGCGCTCGACACGAACGGGAGTATAGCTTTGGCTTGTCCCCTCCCGGCCGAAACCCGCCAAAAAGAAAAGGACGCGGCCCCGCGGCCGCGTCCCTCCCTTTTGGCCTCCCGGAGCCGGGAGGCACCCCCAAATCGTTCAGCGCGCGGCCATGCGGACCGGCTTCGCTGCCGAGGCCCACTGGATGCTTTCGCTGCCGCCCATCTGGCGGATGAAACAGGCCTGACCCTTCGCCTTGAGTTCGCCGCACAGCTTCGACGCATCGCCGCGCGTCGCGAGGCCGTTGACGGTCAGGCGATAGAAGGTGCGGCCGTTCACCACCGCGGCATAGCTCGACGCCGGATAATTGCCGAGCAGCGCGCTCCGCTTCTTCAGAACGCCCCATTTTTCCTTGGCGATGCCCAGGCTGTCATAGGCGCCGAGTTGCACCGCCCAGCCCGAAGGCTTTTTGGCATCGAAGGCCATCGCTTTCGGCATGATCTTCGTCACGAGTTCGAGCGCCTCGCGCTGCGCCGGGCGGATCGCCTCGACGCGGCCGCCCGCGACGCGCGGCGCGGCGCGATAGGGCTTGGCGTCGGCCATGATGATTTCGCCAGCATTTGGGGCGGCTTTCGGTTGCGGCAATTCGGTCACCGCCACCACGCCATTTTCGTCGCGCGCCGGCATCGGCAGCTCGACCGTGCGGATCGGGCCGGGGTCGGCCGACGCCAGCACCGCGGCGGGCGCAGGCTCGGCGGGCGCGGGTTCGGC
>NZ_JAYSAH010000032.1:0-36660 GCF_041916015.1 Sphingopyxis sp.
AATGCGAGCGGTCGCGATAGGCGGTCGCGACCGCGTGCGCGAAATGCGCCTGCCTCGCGGCGAACAGCGCCGCGCCGGTCGCGAGCGCCGGGTGGAGCGTGAACATCGCGTCGAGCTTCGCCCCGCCCGCGCTTTCGTCGGCAAGCGCGCCGCGTGCGGAGGCGAAGGCGGGGTCGCCCGTCGGCGCAACCGCCGCGAGCCCGTCGGCGGCGCCGCGCTGGATGACGAAGACGAGGCGTTTCGGCGTTGCCGCCGCGGCATAGGCGAAACGCGGCAGCGCCGCCGTCGCGGCGACGGTGATGCCCGAAAGGAGGATCGAACGGCGCGAGAGGATCATCATCTATCTCCGCAGGAAGGCCGGGCTCGCGAGCAGCATCGCGAGTCCCTGTCCGGGGCTGTCGGCGCGCGCGATCGCCTGCGCCGCGTCGGGGGTGAGCGCGTCGGCGAGGACCAGCGGCGCCAGCGTGCGCGCATCGGCTCGGTCGCCGATCCGACCGGCGATCCGGCTCGCCAGCTCGACGCGCTGCATCAGCGCCGCCGACCCCGCCCAGGTCGCGACGAGATCGTCGTAACCCGCGGGCGAGCCCGGCCGCCACACCGGCTGGCCGAGCTGGGTGAAGAGGGCGGGGATATTCTGCTTCTCGCCGAGCGCGGGCAGCTTCAGCGCGCGCATCGTCGAGACCATCCAGTCCCACGGCGACTTGAACATCGCGGGGCTGCCCGCCCACGGCTCGGGCGAGTCGATCAGCGTGCGGTAGAGCGAGGGCAGGTCGCCGCCGGTCTTGCGGAAATCGCCCGCGAGCCGTTCGACGAGCGCGGGCGGCGGAGTGTCGCCGCTGAAATGGCGCGCGAGCTTGGTCGCGATGTGCGTCGCGGTCGCGGGATGTGCGGCAAGGTCGCGCAGCACCGCCTCGGCCTGCTTCGCGCCGGGCTGGTCGTAGCGCTTGCCGAGGATCGTCTGCGCGCCGGGTTCGTGGAGCGGGGCGATGAATAGCGTTTCCCCCGGTCGCGCGTCGGCGGGGATCAGCCGCTGCCCTGCGCCCCGGCCGAGCCCCGCGACGGTCAGGCCGGTCAGCGCCTTTGCGAAGGCGGTAACGTCGGCCTGCGTATAGCCGGTGCGGACGCCGAGCGTGTGCAACTCCATGATCTCGCGCGCGAGATTTTCGTTGAGACCGAGCTTCGCCTTTCGCTGGCGGTTCCGCGCGCGTTCCGCAAGCGGGCTGTCAGGGCCGAAACTCTGCGCCTGATCGAGATAGAGCAGCATTGCGGGATGGCGGACCGTGGCGATCAGCAGGTCGGAAAATTTGCCCATGATGTTCGGGCGGATCGCCTCGACCTCATAATTGCCGGTGAAGCCGATCGTCGTCAGCTTGTCGGCCGAGACCGCGAAATGATTGGCCCAGAAATGGACCAGCCGCTCGGGAAAGGGGGTCGGCGTCGCGACCGCATTGGCGAGCCGCGCGCCCGCCGCCTCGACATAATGGCGGCGAATCTCGGAGCGCGAGAGCTGGCGAAGCTCGGGCGGCATCGTCTTTTCCTCCGCGCTCATCGCCGCGGCCTCCTGGCGCATCGCCTGCCGGTCCTCGCGATAGGCGATATAGGCGGCGGCGATCGCCTCGCGGCCCGCGAGCCCGGCGAAGGCGGGCGGTGCGGGATCGAATTCGCCGAGCTGGCGCGTCAGCCCGGCCTTGGGATCGGCGACCGCGGGGTCATCCCAGCGGCGGCCGAGGCCGAAGCGATTGGTAGCAAGATATTGGACAGCCATGCGCGTGCCTTTCCACGCCCCAAACGCATGATCGGCCGCATTTGTCGCAAAGCTGTCCCGCTCGTCAGAGCTTTTTGTCGTAAAGCTGGTAGACGCGATTGACCGTCGCGTTGATCGCCTCGGCGACGGCGTTCATCCCCTGATTGTCGTCGAGCACCCAGCCGATATCGCCCTGCTCTGCGCCATAGCGGGCAACCCCGTCGCGGCGGATATATTCGATCATCATGAAGGCGAGGGTGCTCGCCATGCGGCTGTTCTGCAATTTCTTGACCACGCCCATCAGCGGCACGCGCAGCCGCTTGCTCCGCGGCTTCCTGAGCCACCAGAGCAGCTTCGCCCAGTTGAAGGGGAACAGCGACCCGTCCATCTCGATCAGCTTTTCGTTGATGTTCGGCAGCACGATCATGAAGGCGACCGGCTCGCCATCGACTTCGGCGACGCGGATCAGATCCTCGAAGACGATGTCTTTGAGCTTCTTGCCGACATGCGCAATCTCGCCATCGGTCAGCGGGACGAAGCCCCAATTGTCCGACCAGGCATCGTTCAAAATGCCCATGATCAGCTTCGCCTCGGCATCGAACTTCGACTTGTCGACGCGGCGGATGCGGATGCGATCGTTCTTTTCGCCCGCCGCGACGATGCGGTTCACGATCGGCGGGAAGCCATCGACGATTTCGACCGCATAATTGTAGAGCTTCTTGACCGGCTGATAGCCTTCGGCCTCGATCCACGCGCGATAGAGCGGGCTGTTGTGGCCGAGCATGATCGTCGGCGGCGTCTCGAACCCTTCGATCAGCAGGCCGGGCTCGTCCCAGACCGAAATCGACAGCGGCCCGAGCGCGCGCGTCATCCCCTGGCCGCGCAGCCAGTCCTCGGCCGCCGCGATCAGCGCGTGCGCCGTCTCGCCATCCTCGGCCTCGAGCAGCCCCCAATTGCCAGTGCCGGGACCCATGCCCTGCGAGGCGGGCTGTTCGAGTGCGAGGAAGTCGATATGCGCCGAAATGCGCCCGACCGTGCGTCCGCCGCGCCGCGCGAGGAAATAATTCGCCTTGCCATGCTCGAACCACGGATTCTTGCCGGGGGTGAGCAGATCGTAAACCTCATTCTTCAGTGGCGGCACCCACGCCGGGTCGCCACGGTTGAGGCGATAGGCAAGCTCGACGAACTCGCGCTTGTCGGCCTTGTCCTTGACGGCGTGGATGGTGATCGGGCCTTCGTTTTGGGCGGTCATACTGGTTTCCTGAGGAAGCGATCCTACATAAGGGACGACGCATTAGGGCATTGCTGTGGCGCTGGCGACCCGCTTTCGGCCATTTTGCTGCCACGAAATCATGGTGAAGAATCCGGTATGTTTGCGATGAATACCCTTGCCGACCGGCACTCGGGCGCCGCCGCGCCGCCGGTCCCGAAATCGGCGATCACCGACGATATGGCGATGATCCGCGCCGCGTCGGAGCTGACGCGCGACCTCGTCACCCCCAGCTCGCGTATCTACTGGACCGATTTTCTCGCTTCCACTTTCGTCGGCTATGCCGGCATCGCGGCGGCGATCCTCGCGCCCTCGACGGCGTGGATGCTGCTCGCCGCCTTCGTCGCGGTGCTCGCGCTCTACCGCGCCGGCAGCTTCATCCACGAGCTGACGCATATCCGCAAGAATGCGCTGCCGGGCTTTCGCCTCGCGTGGAACATCCTCGTCGGCGTGCCGCTGCTGATCCCGTCCTTCATGTACGAGGGCATTCACAGCCTGCACCACAACCGCACCAAATATGGCACGGTCGAGGACCCCGAATATCTGCCGCTCGCGCTGATGAAGCCGTGGACGGTGCCGTTGTTCGTCGTCGCCGCGGCCTTCGCGCCGCTCGCGCTCGTCTTCCGCTATGCGGTGCTGACCCCGCTGTCCTTCCTGATCCCGCCGCTGCGCCGCGTCGTGCGCGAGCGCTATTCGGGGATGATCATCAACCCGATGTTCCGCCGCAAATCCCCCGAGGGCGAGTTCCGCCGCATGTGGGCGTGGCAGGAAGGCGGGGCATGGGCCTGGTCGACCCTGCTCGTCGCCGCGGGCGTCTTCGGCTGGGTGCCCCTGCGCGCACTGGTCATCTTCGGCGCAATCGCCGCCGCGACGCTGGTGCTCAACCAGATCCGCACCCTCGTCGCGCATCTGTGGGAAAACGACGGCGCGGTGCTGACCGTGACCGCGCAGTTCCTCGACAGCGTCAACGTCCCGCCGCCGGGCCTGCTGCCCGAGCTGTGGGCGCCGGTGGGCCTGCGCTATCACGCGCTGCACCATCTGCTGCCGGGCGTCCCCTACCACGCGCTCGCCGAGGCGCACCGCCGCCTGCAAAAGGCGCTGCCGGTGGATTCGCAATATCACAAGGCGAACTACCGCAGCCTGCCGAAACTGGTGGCGAACCTCGTCGCGGGATCGGCGAAGGGGGCGGCCTAACGGAGTTCGTCATTGCTTCGCTTCGCTCGCAATGACGAAAAGGGGTTCTATTCCTCGGTCCGTATCAAAATCATCTCGCCGATCAGCGCGAACAGGATGAACGGACCCCAAGCCGCGAGAAACGGCGTGTAGGCGCCGAGGTCGCCCATCGCGAGCGCGAAATTGTCGGCGACGAAATAGGCGAAGCCGAGCACCATGCCGATGATCGCGCGCACGAACAGCTTGCCCGACCGCGCGAGGCCGAACGCCGCGACCGCGCCGAGCAGCGGCATCAGGATCGACGACAGCGGCCCCGAAATCTTGTGCCACAAGACGCCGCGCAGCGAATCGACCGGCCGCCCCGCGGCGTCGAGTTCGTCGATCGCAGTCTTCAGCCGGTTGAAGGGCAGTTCATCGCCGTCGACCTGCGCCAGCGTGAACTGGTCGGCGCGGACATTCTTCATCGCGACGATGGTGCCGAGCGGTTCGAGCGTCCCCGAGCGGCGGAGGAACCGCCGCGCATTGGTCATTTCCCAGCCGCCCGCGACCTGCTTCGCGCTGTCGGCCTTCAGCATCGACGACAGCACGCCGCCCGTCCGCTCATAGATGGTGACGTCGCGCAGGACGATCGGCGAACTGCTCGTCTCGACCGACCCCGCGTTGATCAGATCGTCGCCGGCGCGCACCCAGATGTTGGCGCGCACCCCGCTGTCCTTCGGCACCTTCGCATATTCGACCTTCTGCCAGGCATTGAGCGCGGCGGTCGAGCGGGTGACGATCCGTTCGTTGAAGGCGAAGCTGACGCCAGCGACGAGGAAGGCCGTGAGGAACAGCGGCGCGAGCACCTGGTGCGCCGACATGCCCGCCGCCTTCATCGCGATCACTTCGCTGTTCTGGTTCAGCGTCGCCAGCGTCAGGATCGTCGCGAGCAGCACCGAAAAGGGCAGGAAAGTCTCGATGATCTGCGGCATCCGCATGCCGACATAGCGCCATACATCATTGTCGCTGTTGCCCGCGACCGCGAGAATCTTGCCGCTTTCGCCCAGTAGATCGAGCGTCTGGAGCACGAGCACCAGCGCGAACAGGATCGCGAGGGTGCGGACGAGGAAGGTCCGGCCGACATAGATCGCCATCGTGCGCGACGGGAAGAAGCGGAGCGTCTGCATCTCAGGCTGTCCGCGGTTCGCGCCGGAAAATGCGGATCAGGCCGCGGATGCGCTGGCCGACCTTCGACGCGACGCGTTCGAGCGCGCCGATCGGCTGGCCGCCGGGGACATGCGCGAGCGTATAATACATCCAGACCGCGAGCGCCGCGAACAGCAGGAAAGGCACCCACAGCGCGATGATCGGATCGACCGTCCCGCGCGCGCCCAGATCCTCGGCATATTGGTTGATCTTGTGCTGCGTCACCAGCAGCACGATCGACAGGAAGACGCCGAGTGCAGAGGTCGATCGCTTTGGCGGAATCGCCAGCGCGACCGCGATCAGCGGGATCAGGAACATCGATGCGACCTCGACGATGCGGAAATGGAAATTCGCCCGCGATTCGAGCCGCGTTTTCAGTGTTTCGTTCTGGTTCTTGCCCGCGACGATCAGCTCGGGGATCGTCAGCTCGCGGTCGGCGCCGCCGCGCAGGCGGAACGCCTCGATCTTGGGCAGCGGGATCGGCAGGTCGTGATTGTCGAAGGTCAGCACGCGCGGCACCGCGAACTTCGGCGATTCGTGGATCAGCACGCCCTGCGAGAGGCGGAGGATGATCGTGTCGGGATCGTCGGTCGCCATGAACTGCCCGCGCGAGGCGGTCGCCGACACCGTCTGCCCGTCCTTGTTGACCCCGCGCACGAAGATGCCGCGAAGACTGCGGCCTTCGTCATAGCTTTGCTCGATGCGGAGCGTCATGCGCTCGCCCATCTTCGTAAATTCGCCGACCTTGATCGAGGCTCCGAGCGCCCCCGAACGGAGGTCGAACTGCAGCCCTTCATAGGCGTAGCGCGCATAGGGCTGGACGAAGCCGACGATCGCGAGGTTGAGCAGCGCGAGCGCGAAGGCGAAGGCATAGGGGACGCGCAGCAGCCGCCCGAAACTCATGCCGACGCCGCGCAGCACGTCGAGCTCGCTCGACGTCGCGAGGCGGCGGAAGGCGAGGAGGATGCCGAGCATCAGTCCGATCGGGATGCCGAGCGACAGATATTCGGGGATCAGGTTTGCGAGCATCCGCCACACGACGCGCACCGGGCCGCCCTCGGTCGCGACGAAATCGAACAATCGCCGCATCTTGTCGATGATCAGGATGGCGAAGGCGATCGTCAGATTGGCGACCAGCGGGACGAGGATCAGTCGCGCGATATAGCGGTCGATGGCGGGTAGCTTATTCAATCTTTGGTCGCCCCATCACCATGATTTGGCCGCAAATGGTTCCGATATCCGATTCAAGGGCAACAGGGACCCATGTCAGCGTCTTTGTGCTGGCGTGGCTATAACCACTTGGAGCTAATGCGTCATGTCGAAATTTGTATCGACTTCGCTCTGCGTGGCTCTGCTGGCCGCATCGGTGGCAGTGAACGCAGAGGGGCAGGTGATCCCGAACGATCTGTCCAAATGCCGGAGCGGGCCGTCCACTCTGGTCCAGATCAGCGGCGTCAAGGCCGGAACGGGCAAGATTCGCGTCCAGAGCTATCGCGCGACCGCGGCCGACTGGCTCGTCAAGGGCCGCTGGATCAGCCGCATCGAGGTGCCCGCGCGCGCGGGATCGATGACGGTGTGCGTGCCGCTGCCCGAAGCGGGGAGCTACGGCATCGCGGTTCGCCACGACGTCAACGGCAACGGCAAGACCGACCTGTCGCGCGATGGCGGCGGCATGTCGAACAACCCGAGCATCAACATCTTCAACCTCGGCAAGCCGAGCTATACGAAGACGGCCTTCGCGGTCGGCAACGGCCCGCGGACCATCACCATCACCATGAAATATATGTAGGGACCGATGGCGAGCGTCGCGCTTCTTTCCAATCCGCGTTCGACAGGCAACCGTGCCCTGTTGCCGCGCGTGCGGGAATATTGCGCGGCGCACCCCGACATCTTCCACTATGAGGTCGAGGACGTCGATCAGATCGGCGAGGCGATCCGCACCATTGCGATGGTCAGCCCGCGCGTCGTCGCGATCAACGGCGGCGACGGCACGGTCCAGGCGGCGCTGACCGAGCTTTATTCGGGCGGCCATTTCGGCGGCTCGCCGCCGCCGGTCGCGGTGCTGCCCAACGGCAAGACCAATTTGATCGCGCTCGACCTCGGCGCCGAGGGCGATCCGCTGAAGGCGCTCGAACGCGTCGTCGAGCTGGTGCAGACCGGCGAGATCGAGAATCATGTGATCGAGCGCCAGCTGATCTCGCTCGACCGCGACGACAGCCCGCCGGTGCTCGGCATGTTCCTCGGCGGCGCCTATCTCGCCGACGTGATGCTCTATTGCCGGCACCGCATCTATCCGCTCGGGCTGCCGAACGGCGTGTCGCATTTCCTCGCCGCAATCCTCGGCCTGTTCGCGATCATCTTCGGCATCGGCGGCGGACGCCTGCCGCCCAAGCCCGAGCCGATGACCGTCTCGCTGATCCGCCAGGGCGAGTTCAAGGGTAAATTCTCGCTGCTGATCGTCACGACGCTGGAGAAGCTGCTGCTCAACATCCGGACCAGCGAAAGCCACGGCACCAACGGCCATATGAAGCTGCTCGCGACCGAGACGAGCGTCGGGGCGCTGTTCCGCATGCTCGGCGCGACGTGGCGCGGGACGCTGGGGCAAAAGCCGCTCGACGGCGTGCATTTCCAGCAGGGCGACGAGATCCGTATCGAGGGCGAACGCTCGAACGTCATCCTCGACGGCGAGATTTTCGAGGCGAAAGGCGGCAAGCCGATCATCCTGACCTCGACCCAGCCGGTGCCCTTCCTGCGCCTCGCCGCCTGAGCCGCGCCATGCCGGCCCTCATCGATCTCGTCCGCGAAGAGCTTTCGACTCCGGTCGATCCGCGCGTCGCCGCCATGGCCGCGGCGATCGCGGCCCAATATCCAGGCAGCGCCCGCGCGGTGCTGTTCTACGGCAGTTGCCTTCGCGAAACGCAGCTCGACGGGCTGATGCTCGATTTCTATCTGATCGTCTCGGACTATGGCGATGCCTATCCGAAGCGCTGGATGGCGGTCGCCAACCGGCTGATCCCGCCGAACGTCTTTCCCTTTCAGCATGGCGGGCTGATCGCCAAATATGCGGTGCTGAGCGAAGCCGACTTCGACCGGCTCAACGGCCCCGAGACGCGCAACGTATCGGTGTGGGCGCGCTTCGCGCAGCCGTCGCGGCTCGTCTGGGCGGTCGACGATACCGCGCGGGATCGCGCAATCGGCGCGGTGTCGCGCGCGGCGCCGACCCTGCTCGCCGCCGCCGGATCGGTCGACGGCGAGGCGCCGCTCGACTGGTGGCGCCGCGCCTTCGGGCTTACCTATTCGGTCGAACTGCGCGCCGAACGCGCAGGACGCGCGCAGTCGGTCGTCGATGCCGATGCCGATCGCTATCTGCGTTTCAGCGCACCCGCGATCGCGGCGGTCCCCGTCGGCGCGCCGAGCGGGGGCTGGGCGCGCCGCCGGATCGAGGGCAAGCTGCTCAGCATCGTCCGCCTTGCCAAGGCGAGCCTCACCTACGCCGGCGGGATCGACTATCTGGCGTGGAAGATCAACCGCCACGCGGGCACGAAGATCGAGATCAAGCCCTGGCAGCGCCGCTGGCCGCTGCTCGCCGCGCTGACCTTGGTGCCGCGGCTGGTCCGGGGCGGCGCGATCCGCTAGGGTCAGGACTCTAGCCCGCCAGCCGCTGCCCCTCGCCGGGCGTGTTGCTGCGCCGGATCGCCTGGTCGAGTGCGGCCAGCGTGAAGGGCTTGCGCAGCACGTCATGATCGCCGAAGGCCTCGTCCTCGCTCGCGTCGCCGGCATAGCCGGTCACGAACAGCACGGGCAGGGCGGGCCAGCGCTGCTTGAGCTGCGCCACCATTTCGGGACCCGTCAGCTCGGGCATCAGCACGTCGGACAGGATCAGGTCGAAACCGCCGTGCGTATCGACGAGCGCTTCGGCGTCGAGCGGATTGCTGCACGCGACGGCCCGGTGCCCCAGTTCCTCGACGGCATCGACGGTCGCGGCGAGGACGCGCTGGTCGTCCTCGACAACCAGAATATTCAGCTTCGCGCCCGGCGCGGCGTCGGCGTCGGCTTCGTCGGCGCCGGAGGCCGCCGCGCCCGCTTCGAGCGGCTTGGCGACGGGAAGCAGCATCGCGACGCTCGTCCCTTCGCCTTCGGTCGAGGAAATCTGCACCTCGCCCCCCGACTGGCGGCAGAAGGCGAAGACCTGACTCATGCCGAGCCCGGTGCCCTGCCCCGCGGGCTTGGTGGTGTAGAAGGGGTCGAAGACGCGTTCGAGCACCTCCGCCGACATGCCGCAGCCGGTATCGACGACCTGCACCGCCAGTGCCGCGGTGTCTTCCTCTTCGTCGCGGAGCGTGCGGATCGTCAGCGACCCGTGGCCTTCCATCGCGTCGCGGGCGTTGACCGACAGGTTGAGCAGCGCATTCTCGAACTGCTGGCGATCGACCCAGCAGGCGAGGCCGGGGGCATGGAGGTCGAGGGTCAGCGCGATGCGGTCGCCGATCGTCCGCTCGATCAGTTCGGCGAAGCTGGTGATACACTCGTCGATGGCCGTCATTTCAGGCCGCGCCGGTTCCGACCGCGCGAAGGCGAGCAGGCGGCGCGTCAGGTCGGCGGCGCGGTTGGCGCCGTCCATCGCGTTGCTGAGGTGCCGCTGCGCCTTTTCGGGCGCGGTCGCGACGAGCCGCTGCGCCAGTTCGAGCCCGCCGACGACGACCGCGAGCATATTGTTGAAATCGTGCGCGATGCCGCCGGTGAGCTGGCCGACCGCTTCCATCTTCTGCGCCTGGCGAAGCTGGTCCTCCGCCGCTTCGCGCTCGCTCATCTCGCTCCGGAGCGCCCGGTTCGCTTCCTCGAGCTCGGCGGTCCGCTCCTCGACCGCGGCGGCAAGCTGCATCGCGCGGTCGGCCTCGAACAATGTTTCGCGCCGCGCGACGCGCCGTTCGCCCTCGGCGCGGACGAGCGAGACGGTCGCGGCGATCGCGATCACCGCCGCCGCCGCGCCGAGCAGCGAAAAGAGCAGGATCGCCTGGTTGAGGCTCGCGCGGTCGGATGCAGCGAGACGATTGCGTTCGGACAGGATCGTGCGCTCGTTGCGGATCAGCTCGGACAGCAGGCGATCGATGCGGATCAGCGCCGCGTCGTGGCCCGCGGCATTATATTTGGAGATGGCGGCAATCGTCTGCCGGTAATTGGCACTGAGCGCCGCGTCGCCGAGCTGTTCGCCGCGGTTCGCGAGTTCCTTCGTCAGCTTGCCGACCAGTTCGGCCTGCTTCGGATTGTCGCGCACGTTCCGCTGGAGCAGCGTCAGATATTGCAGCGCCAGCCCCCATTGCTGCTGATAGACGCGGCCATCCTCTTTCTGGAGGCCGACCGCGAAGCGCCCGAGCGCGGCCTCGGCGCGCGCGAGCGCGGCATCGAGGCTGCGCGTCTGGGAGATGATTTCCAGGCTATGCGCCTGCCAGCCGAGCGAGCGGTCATAATCGTCGTTGGCGCGCGACAGCAGCAGGACGAGCGCGCCGACGACCCCGGTCAGGATCGCGCCCAGCCCGACGGTCAGCCAGAAGCGCAATCGCTCCCGCTGGTCCTCGCTTTCATTGTCCAGATCCCGCTCGAACACGCCGCTCTTCTACCGGACAAGCGGCGCACGGCAAAGCGGGGAAGGCCGCGCGCGCCGTGCGCCGCCTCGACTCGCCGCGAAAAGGAATCCGCTGGTCGGCGCGGGCGCCGCGCTCAGCCGATGATTCCGGTGCGCTTGCCCGCGCGCTCGAAGCGGCCGAGAATTTCGCCGACCTGCTCGCTCGAATGCTCGGCGCAGAGCGAGCAGCGGAGCAAAGTCATCCCCGCGGGGGTCGCCGGCGGGCGCGCGAGATTGACATAGAGGCCTTCCTCCAGCAGCGCTTCCCACATCATCGCGCCGCGTTCGAGGTCGGGCATGATCACCGCGATGATCGCCGACTGCGGCTCCTCGGTGCCGAGGATGAAGCCCAGTTCCTTGAGGCCCTTGTGCAGCGCCTTGCTGTTTTCCCACAGATGCGCGCGCTTGTTCGACCCGTGCATCAGCTTGCGGATGCTCGTCGCGGCGGTGGCGACGACGCTCGGCGGTAGCGAGGCTGTGAAGACGTAAGGACGGCAGACGAGCCGCATGATCTCGAACTTCGGATGGTTCGACACGCAGAAGCCGCCGACGGTGCCGACGCTCTTCGAAAAGGTGCCGATGATGAAGTCGACATCGTCGATCACGCCCTGCGCCTCGGCGACGCCGCGGCCATGCTCGCCGATGAAGCCCATCGAATGGGCTTCGTCGACCAGCACCATCGCGCCATTCTCCTTGGCGACGCGGGTCATCTCTTTCAGCGGGGCCACGTCGCCGAGCATCGAATAGACGCCCTCGAGCACGACCAGCTTGCCCGCTTCGGGCGGCAGGCGCTTCAGGCGCTTCTCCAGCGCTTCGATGTCGTTGTGGCGAAAGGCGACGATTTCGGCATCGCCCATCTTGCACCCGTCATAGATCGAGGCGTGGCTGTCGATGTCGAGGATGACATAATCGCCCTTGCCCGCGATCGTCGAAATGATGCCGAGGTTCGCCTGATAGCCGGTCGAAAACACCATGGCATGATCCATGGCATAGAACTCTTTCAGCGCGTCCTCGCACGCCTTGTGCCCCTGATAGGTGCCGTTGAGGACGCGGCTGCCGGTGGTGCCGCTGCCGAATTTGTCGAGCGCCTCCTTGCCCGCGGCGATGACATCCTCGTCGAAGGTCATGCCCATATAATTATAGGTGCCGAGCAGGATCGTCTCGCGCCCGTTGCAGATCGCGACGGTGGGGGAGAGCACCTTTTCCATCACCAGGCTGAACGGGTCGGTGACCCCGGTCGCGAGCAGCGCCTCGCGCTGCTGGATCAGCGGGTCGAATTTGGAAAATAGGTCGGTCATCGGCGGATCAGCCCTGCAGCTTTTCGACCGCGGCGATCAGCTGGCCGACATTTTCGATCTCGGCCTGCTGGTTCATGCTGATGATGATGTCGAACGTGTCCTCGACCTCGGCGACGAAGTCCATCACCGTCAGGCTGTCCCATTCGAGGTCGCCGGCGAAGGTCGTCGCATCGGTCAGCTCGACGCCCTTCTTGTTGAAAGGTGCGATCAGGCCGTAAATCTGGTCCTTGAGGGCGGTGCTCATCGGGTGCGTCCCATAATGGAAGAAAGTTGCGCGCGGGAATGCCGCGATGCTCCCTGCTTGGCAAGCGAATGCGGCGGGAATCGGGCAGCATCTTGCCGTTCGCGGCGCGTCATGCCATCCCCTGTCCGGGCGCTGGCAGGGGATGGAACTGTATGGACAGCGAAAAATCGGGCGCGGCGCCGGACCGGCCGGCGATTTCCTTTCCGCCGAACGCGGTCCATCTCGTCCGCACCAACCAGCAGATCACGATGCAATTGTCGCAGATGGCCGACCAGAAGGCGTCGATCCTGATGGGCGCGACTTTCGTCGTCTTCACCCTCGCCGTGGGGCAGGCGCGGGTCGGGGCGGGGGCCTTCGCGCTGCCGCTGACCGTCCTCGCGACCTTCTCCTTCCTTTCGGCGCTGCTCGCCATCTCGGCGGTGCTGCCGCGCGTCGGGAAAGCGCCGCCCGCCGTCTACAAGGACGGCAAGGACCACAGCAACATCCTCTTCTTCGGCCGCTTCGAACAGATGGACGAGAATGAGTTTATCGACGCGGTGAAGGCGCGCCTTCGCACCGAAGAGGATCTGTACGAGACGATGCTGCGCGACACCTATCAGAACGGCGTCATCCTCGCGCGGCGCAAATATCGCTATCTTGCTTATGCCTATCGGTTGTTCGTGGTGGGACTGACGCTGACCTTCCTCGCTTTCGGTTATGAAATGGCGACGATGTGGGCGGGGTAAAAGCTTCGTCATTGCGAGCGCAGCGAAGCAATCCAGGGCGGTTTACGCCTAGCCCTGGATTGCTTCGCTGCGCTCGCAATGACGAAGTGATGGGGTGGCTGTTGCCTTTTTATCACCCCCACCCCCGAAACCGCGCATGGCACTTCACCGCTATTGAACGCCGTCACGCCCGCGCCTATCCGGGCCGGCTATGCTGGAGCAGGCCCACCCCCTGACCGCGGCGGCGCCGCAAAATTTCCGCGCCGAGTTTCGCGCGACGCTGGCGCTCGCCTTGCCGCTGGCGGCGGCGAACCTGCTTCAGATGCTCGTTCACGCGGTCGATGTCATCTTTGTGGCGCGGCTCGGCGACGCGGCGCTTGCCGCATCGTCGCTCGGCGTCGCGATCTTCGGCCTGTTGCTCTGGACCGGCACCGGGCTCATCGGCGCGTCGGCGCCGCTGATCGCTGCCGAACTCGGGCGCCGCAAGCACAGCGTGCGCGAGGTGCGGCGCACCGTCCGCATGGCCTTGTGGATCAGCCTGCTCGTCTCGCTTATCTTCATGGGTGTCTGCGCGGGGGGCGGCCCGATCATGCGCGCGACCGGGCAAGAGCCCGAACTGACGCATCATGCGGCCAGTTTCCTGCTGATCCTGATGTGGGGCATGGCGCCGATGATCGCGGCGAGCGTGCTGCGCATCTTCGTCTCGGCGCTCGGCCGCCCGGCGATCGCGACCGCGATCACCTTCCTCGCGCTGTTCGTCAATGTGTTCGGCAATTGGGTGCTGGTGTTCGGCCATCTCGGCCTGCCCGCGCTCGGCCTCCACGGCTCGGCGCTGTCGAGCGTGCTCACCAGCAGTGCGATGCTGGTCGCCTATGTCGTCGTGATCCAGAGCGACCGGCGGCTGCGGCGCTATCGTCTGTTCGGCAACTGGTGGCGCAGCGAGTGGAGCCGCTTCTCCGAAATCCTGCGCATCGGCACGCCGATCGGCCTGACCATTCTCGCCGAAGCGGGGCTGTTCACCGGCGCCGCTTTCCTGATGGGCCGGATCGGCGAGGCGCAGCTCGCCGGGCATACGATCGCGCTGCAGATCGCGGCGCTCGCCTTTCAGATTCCGTTCGGGGTCGCGCAGGCGGCGACGATCCGCGTCGGGCTCGCCTATGGCGCGGGCGACCGCCGCGGCATCGCGCTCGCGGGCCGCGCTTCGCTGTGGCTCGGCATCGGCTTCATGGCGCTGACTGCGTTGTCGATGTGGCTGTTTCCGCAGGCTTTCCTGTCGATCTATGTCGATGTCGGCGACCCCAAGAACGCCTTGCTCGTCGGCTTCGCGATGCAGTTCCTCGTTGTCGCCGCCGCCTTCCAGCTCTTCGACGGCGCGCAGACGGTCGCGGCGGGGGTGCTGCGCGGGCTGCAGGACACGCGCATCCCGATGCTGATCGCGGTCTGCGGCTATTGGCTCGCGGGCTATGGCACCGCCATCTACCTCGGCTTCTGGACCCCGCTCCAGGGCGTCGGCGTCTGGATCGGCCTCGCAGTCGGGCTGGTCGTCGTCGCGGCGCTGCTGCTCACGCGCTGGCGGATGCGCGGTCGCCTCGGCCTGCTTCCGGCCTGACTCAAAAAAGTTGATCGACTCCGCTTGACGCTTCTCGGGGTGCGACCCATATGGCCGCGTGTTAGCACTCCTCCAGGGCGAGTGCTAAAGCCTATCATCGCATAATGGAGAGAATTCCATGGCTCAGTTTCGTCCGCTGCACGACCGCGTGCTCGTTCGCCGTATCGAAGCCGAAGAAAAGACGGCCGGCGGCATCATCATCCCCGACACCGCGAAGGAAAAGCCGCAGGAAGGCGAAGTCGTCTCGGTCGGCACCGGCACCCGCGCCGACGACGGCAAGGTGACTCCGCTCGACGTCAAGGCGGGCGACCGCATCCTGTTCGGCAAATGGTCGGGCACCGAAGTCAAGGTCGACGGCGAAGAGCTGCTGATCATGAAGGAATCGGACATTCTCGGCGTCATCGCCTGAGGCCCGTTCTTCCGCCCCGGCGGAAACGCGATTTCAGTGTAAAGTTGCGCAGTTTTCTGCGGTTTTGAAAAGGAAGCAATCATGGCTGCCAAGGACGTTAAATTTTCGCGCGACGCGCGCGAGCGCATCCTGAAGGGCGTCGACATCCTCGCCGACGCCGTCAAGGTCACGCTGGGGCCGAAGGGCCGCAACGTCGTGATCGACAAGAGCTTCGGCGCGCCCCGCATCACCAAGGACGGTGTGTCGGTCGCCAAGGAAATCGAACTCAAGGACAAGTTCGAAAACATGGGCGCGCAGATGCTGCGCGAAGTCGCCTCGAAGGCGAACGACAAGGCCGGTGACGGCACCACCACCGCGACCGTGCTCGCCCAGGCGATCGTTCGCGAGGGCATGAAGTCGGTTGCCGCCGGCATGAACCCGATGGACCTCAAGCGCGGTATCGACCTCGCGGTCGGCAAGGTCGTCGCTGACCTCGCCGCGCGTTCGACCCCGGTCGCGGGCACCTCGGAAATCGCGCAGGTCGGCATCATCTCGGCCAACGGCGACACCGAAGTCGGCGAGAAGATCGCCGAAGCGATGGAAAAGGTCGGCAAGGAAGGCGTGATCACCGTCGAGGAAGCCAAGGGCCTCGAATTCGAACTCGACGTCGTCGAAGGCATGCAGTTCGACCGCGGCTACCTGTCGCCCTATTTCATCACCAACCCCGAAAAGATGACGGTCGAACTCGCCGATCCGTACATCCTGATCTTCGAGAAGAAGCTGTCGAACCTCCAGTCGATGCTGCCGATCCTCGAAGCCGTGGTGCAGTCGGGCCGTCCGCTCCTGATCATCGCCGAGGACATCGAGGGCGAAGCGCTCGCGACCCTCGTCGTCAACCGCCTGCGCGGCGGCCTCAAGGTCGCGGCCGTCAAGGCGCCCGGCTTCGGCGATCGCCGCAAGGCGATGCTGCAGGACATCGCGATCCTGACCGCCGGCGAGATGATCAGTGAAGATCTGGGCATCAAGCTCGAGTCGGTCACGCTGAACATGCTCGGCCAGGCGAAGCGCGTCACGATCGACAAGGACAACACCACCATCGTCGACGGTGCTGGCGATGCCGAGGCGATCAAGGGCCGCGTCGAACAGATCCGTGCGCAGATCGAAACCACGACCAGCGACTATGACCGTGAAAAGCTGCAGGAACGTCTGGCGAAGCTCGCCGGCGGTGTTGCGGTGATCAAGGTCGGCGGTGCGACCGAGGTCGAGGTGAAGGAACGCAAGGATCGCGTCGACGACGCGCTGCACGCGACCCGCGCGGCTGTGGAAGAAGGCATCGTCCCCGGCGGCGGTACGGCTCTGCTGTACGCAACCAAGGCCCTCGACGGCCTCAAGGGCGCCAACGACGACCAGACCCGCGGCATCGATATCGTCCGCAAGGCGATCGAAGCGCCGCTGCGCCAGATCGCGGCCAACGCCGGTCACGATGGTGCGGTTGTCGCCGGCAACCTGCTGCGCGAAAACAACCAGGAGCAGGGCTTCAACGCTGCGACCGACGTCTATGAAAACCTGAAGGCCGCCGGCGTCATCGACCCCACCAAGGTCGTGCGCACCGCGCTTCAGGACGCCGCGTCGGTGGCTGGCCTGCTGATCACCACCGAAGCCGCTGTCAGCGAGCTGCCCGAAGACAAGCCGGCGATGCCGATGGGCGGCGGCGGCATGGGCGGCATGGGCGGTATGGACTTTTAAGTCCAAACCGTTCGGCGTTCAGCCAACGAGAAACGGGGCCGGGGGAGCGATCCACCGGCCCTTTTCTTGCGCGCCGTGCCCCTGCGCAGGCAGGGGTCCATCACCTGCCCGTTCCTTCTCATCCGCCGGTCGCAGGAAAACGCGCGCGCCGATGATGGGCCCCTGTCTGCGCAGGGCACGGCGGTTCTCTCATTGCCAGTTCACCTTGCGCGGCATAGCTAGGCGGGATGATCCTCTTCCTTGCCCTTGCATCCGCTGCTGCCGATCCCGCACCGATCGAACGCTGCGGCTACCGCATCGTTCGGAGCTATCCGCACGATGCGGCCAGCTTCACCCAGGGCCTGTTCTGGCAGGACGGGCATCTTTACGAAGCCACCGGCCAGTACGGCCGGTCGCGCGTCGCGCGTCTCGATCTCGAAACCGGCAAGGCGCTTGCCCAGACGAAGCTGCCCGCCGACCAGTTCGGCGAAGGCATCACCCGCTGGGGCGAGCAGATCATCGGCGTCACCTGGCAGAATGGCATCGGCCACCGCTGGTCGATCGAGACGCTGAAACCGCTCGGCGACTTCAAATATGACGGCGAGGGGTGGGGGGTCACCATGGTCGGAGACAGTCTGGTGCTCAGCGACGGATCGTCGGACCTCAAATTCTTCGATCCCGCCACCATGGCCGAGCAGAAGCGCGTCACCGTCCGCTTCGGTGGCCGCCCGCTGGCGATGATCAACGAGCTCGAGACGATCGACGGCCAGGTCTGGGCCAATATCTGGATGACCGATTTCATCGTCCGTATCGATCCCGCGACCGGCGATATCGCCTCACTGATCGACCTGTCGGGGCTGAAGGCCGATGCCGGCGCGAGCGGAACCGACAGCGTGCTCAACGGCATCGCGTGGGATGCGAAGAAGAAGCGCCTGTTCGTAACGGGCAAATATTGGCCCAAGCTCTACGAGATTGCGCTCGCCGACTGCCGTTAGAGGGGCGAGCCTTAAGTCTGTATCATCCGCTCCGTTCGTGCTGAACCTGTCGAAGCACCGCTCTTGTCTTCGACGTGGAAAGAAAGAACGGCCCTTCGACAGGCTCAGGGCGAACGGTCAGATTTAAGGCACGAGACTCTATGCCTTGAGGGCCGCCTCCATCCGCGCCGCCGCGACGTCATAGACGCGTCTCTTCAATCCGGCGGTTACCGCTTCGGGCGCCCGGTCGGGATGGCCGCCGGCGAAGGGCGGGGCGGGATCATATTCGATCGCGAGTTGGATCGCCTGCGCGACCGACTCGCCTTGCAACCGCGCGATCAGTGTAAGCGCGAAGTCGAGGCCTGAGGTCACCCCGCCGCTCGTCACGACATTGCCGTCCTCGACGACCCGCGCCGTCTCGTGGGTCGCGCCGACCAGCGGCAGCAAATGCGTATAGCCCCAGTGCGTCGTCGCGCGCTTGCCCGCCAGCAAGCCTGCGCGGCCGAGCAGGAAGGCGCCGGTGCAGACGCTCGTCACCCATCGCGCATCGGCCGCCTGCCGCGCGATGAAGGCGATCGTTGCAGCATCGCCGAGCGCCTCGGTCACGCCATGCCCGCCGGGAACGCAGAGAATGTCGGCTTGCGGCGCCGACGCGAAATCATGCGTCGGCAGGATCGAAAAGCCGCTGTCGGTCGCGATCGGGTCGAGAGTTTTCGCTGCGCCGACCAGCCGCGCGCCCGGCATCCGGCACAGCGCCTGCGCCGGCGCGGTGAAGTCGAGCTGGGTGATGCCCGGAAAGAGCAGGAAGACGATCGTGGTTTCTGGGGCGGTGGTCATGCGGAAGGCTCCTCGCGTCGGCAGCGGATCGCCCAGGCGCGCGGCTCTTCCGGCCATGCGGCCGAACCCCGCTCCCCGATGGGACTCCATCTTCCTACGCCAGTCGCGGGGTCGGGCCATCCTAATGCGGCCGGGTTCGAGAGGAAAGGCTATTTGGCAGCCTTGTCCGTCGCGCTCGCCGGATCGGGCTTCGGGGGAGTGCCGTCGCGGCTTTCGAGCATCTCGGCGGCATCGTCGAGCGCCTTCGCTTCGCTGACCGTCACCCCGCCGGGGCCGGGCTCATTGTCGGTACGGCTGCATCCCGCGACGAGCAGGGCCATCGCAAGCACAGGCCAAAGATGTCGCATATCGGCTCCCGTGAAAAAGGGCTCCACCCGAGGATGGAGCCCTTCATTATCAGCCCGAAGGCGTGCCCGCGACTTACTTCTTGTCGTTGGCTTCGGCCTTCTTGGTTTCCTCGGCGATCTTGTCGCCGGCCTTGGCGGCAGCGTCGCCGGCAGCGTTCACCGTGCCTTCGACGGCATTGCCGGCATCCTTGGCGGCACCTTCGACCGCGGCGCCCGCGTCCTTGGCGGCGGCAGCGGTCGCGTCGGCGGCGTCCGCCGCGCCCTCGGCGGCCTTGTCGCCCGCGGCGGCGGCATCATCGGCAACCGCACCGGCGGCTTCCGAAGTTTCTTCCTTGGCCTTTTCCGAGCAGGCGGCGAGGCTGAAGGCCGCGACGGCCATCGAGGCGAGGATGATCTTGCGCATGAATTAGTCCTTTCGAAGTCCAATGGCCGGGGGGCCATCGGGGCAAAGGATTAATCGCCGATCAGTTGCTTGGCAACCGCACAGCGCAGGCGCGTGCACAATGTGGAAGCCCAAAAAGAAAGGGGCCGCCGGCATGACCGACGACCCCATGTTCCTTTGGCCGAAAGGCCGAAAACGCTTACTTCTTGGCAGCGTCGACAGCGGCCTTCGCCTGGTCGGTCGCTTCCTTGGCAGCGCCGGCAGCTTCGGCAGCCTTGTCGGTCGCAGCGGCGGTGTCGCCAGCAGCGGCAGCGGCACCGGCGTCGGTCGCGGCGTCCTTGGCGGTCGCAGCGGCGTCGGCGGCGCCTTCGGCAGCCTGCATCGCACCGTCGGCAGCGCCTTCGGTGGTGGCTTCGGGTGCCGGGGTTTCGGTGGTGGCGGCGTTGTCGGCAGCCTTTTCACCGCAAGCAGCGAGGCCCATCGTGGCGGCCAGAACGAGCGACAGAGTGATCGACTTCTTCATGTGGGAATACCCCTCTCGATTGAACTGATCGACCGGCATGGAACCAAGATCGATCCCGTAAAATTGCCAATCGCGCGCAGAATTACCCCCTCGTCCCAAGGGGCGCAACGTCCTTTTTTCATTCGTGCCTTCCTTTTGTCGCAATTTGACCCGTGCGCAGCCTGCGAAGGAAAATGCCGGCGCGGCTTGGTTGACCAGATATAAAGAAAGCTTTATATGTTGGTTCATGGCCGAGCTTCTCGACATTTTCCGCGCCTTGGCGGACCCGACCCGCCTGCGAGTCGTCGCGCTTTTGCGCGAGATGGAGCTTGCGATCGGCGAATTGGCGGTGGTGCTCGACCAGAGCCAGCCGCGCGTGTCGCGCCATGTCCGCATCCTGGCCGAGGCCGGGATCGTCGAGCGGCGGCGCGAGGGCAGCTGGGTCTTTCTGCGCATCGCGACCGAAGGTCCGGCCTCCGGCATCGCAGTGAACGCCGGCGAATGGCCCTTTTCGGAGGGCGAGGCGCTGGTGATCGCCAATGACGCGCGCCGCCTCGCCGCCGTTCGCGCCGAGCGGGCCGCCGCCGCCGAGCGCTATTTCGCCGAACATGCGGTCGAATGGGACGCGATCCGTTCGCGCCATGTCGCCGAGAGCGAAGTCGAAGCTGCGATGCTGGCCATGATGCGCGGCCGCGGGCTCGGCCATCTGCTCGACATCGGCACGGGCACGGGGCGCATGGCGGAAATTTTCGCGCCCGCCGCGCACCGCGTCACCGCGCTCGACCGCAGCCCTGAAATGCTGCGCATCGCGCGGACCAAGCTGGCGGGGCAAGGGGTGCCGATCGATCTGGTGCAGGGCGATTTCCTCAATCTGCCGCTCGCCGACGCCAGCATCGACAGCATCGTCATCCATCAGGCGCTGCACTTCGCGCATGAACCCGATCGCGTGATTGCCGAGGCGGCGCGCGTGCTGCGCGGCGGGGGGCATTTGCTGATTGCCGACTTCGCGCCGCACGCCGATGAAGATCTGCGCACGCGCGCGGCGCATGCGCGTCTCGGCTTTTCGGACGCGCAAATCCGCAACTGGTTCGACGCCGCGGGACTCGCGCTCGAAAGCGCGCAAGCGCTCGAAGGCGGCGACCTCGCGGTCAAGCTCTGGCTCGGGCGTCGTCGCGACGGCCAAAGCCGCTCTCCTCTCTCCCGCAACGATAAAAGGCTCGCGGCATGACTTCTCCTCTCGACTCGCTCGCCGAGGCGCGCCGCGCCGCCGCGACCCCGCTCTTCGCCAATCTGGAGGGCGACATCGGCGTCAGCTTCGAATTCTTCCCGCCCAAGACCGAGAAGATGGAAGCGCAATTGTGGGACACCTTCCGCACGCTCGAACCGCTCGGCCCGAGCTTCGTTTCGGTGACCTATGGCGCGGGCGGTTCGACGCGCGAACGCACCCACGCGACCGTCGCGCGCATCGCCGCCGAGAGCGCGGTGGCGCCCGCCGCGCATCTGACCTGCGTCGAGGCATCGCGGGCCGAGATCGACGAGGTGGCGGCCGCCTATTGGGAGGCGGGGGTGCGGCATATCGTCGCGCTGCGTGGCGATGTTCCGGGTGGCGGTCCCTATCGCGCCCATCCGGACGGCTACGCCAATGCGATCGAGCTCGTCGCCGGGTTGAAAGCGGTCGCGCCGTTCGACATTTCGGTCGCCGCCTATCCGGAGGTGCATCCCGATGCCTCGTGCGCCGAGGCCGACCTCGACAATCTGAAGCGCAAGCTCGATGCTGGCGCAAACCGCGCGATCACGCAATTCTTCTTCTCGCCCGACGCCTTCCTCCGCTTCCGCGATGCGGCGGCAGCGGCGGGAATCGACGCGCCGATCATCCCTGGCATCCTGCCGGTATCGAACGTGTCGCAGACGAAGCGCATGGCCGACATGTGCGGCACCGCGATCCCGGCATGGATGGTGTCGCTGTTCGACGGGCTCGACGATCACCCCGCGGCGCGCCAGCTCGTCGCCGCGACGATCGCCGCCGAAATGTCGCGCCGCCTCTATGCGGGCGGGGTGCGCGATTTCCATTTCTACACGCTCAACCGGGCGGAGCTCAGCTATGCCATCTGCCACCTGCTCGGTTTGCGTCAAAAGATCGCCCCGGCGACGGAGAAAGCCGCATGATCAGCGCACGCGAAGCCCTGCAGGCGGCGGCGAAGGAGCGGATTCTGCTCACCGACGGCGGCTGGGGCACCCAGATCCAGCTCCGCAAGCTGACCGAGGCCTGCTACGCGGGCGATCTCGGGCTCGGTCACGACCAGAAGGGCAATAACGACATCCTCGCGCTGACGCGCCCCGATGTCGTGACCGCGATCGGCGAGGCCTATCTCGCCGCCGGGTCCGATATCGTCTCGACCAACACCTTCAGCGCGAACCGCATCAGCCAGGCCGACTATGGTGCCGAAGCGCTGGTCGCGGACATCAACCGGGAGAGCGCACGCCTCGGCCGTGCAACGGCGGAAAAATATGAAGCGCTCGACGGCCGCCGCCGTTTCGTCGCGGGGGCGGTCGGGCCGACCAACAAGACGCTGTCGCTGTCGCCCGACGTCAACAATCCGGGTTATCGCGAGATCGATTTCGACGAACTCAAGGACGTCTATTTCGAACAGGTGGTCGCGCTGGCCGAGGGCGGCGCCGACTTCATCCTGATCGAGACGATCTTCGACACGCTGAATGCCAAGGCGGGGATTGCAGCAACGCTCGAGGCCGAGGCGAAGGTCGGGCGCGAGTTGCCGTTGATGATCTCGATGACGCTGACCGACCTCAGCGGCCGCAACCTGTCGGGGCATACGGTCGAAGCCTTCTGGTATGCGGTGCGCCATGCGAAGCCGCTGACTGTGGGGCTCAACTGCTCGTTCGGCGCGGCGCAGCTTCGTCCGCATGTCCGCGTCCTCTCCGACCTCGCCGACACGCTGGTGATGGTCTATCCGAACGCGGGGCTTCCCAACGAGCTCGGCGAATATGACGAGCTGCCCGACACGACCGCCGGCCTCGTGCGTGAATGGGCCGCGCACGGGCAGGTCAATATCCTCGGCGGCTGTTGCGGTTCCACCCCGGCGCATATCGCCGCGATGGGACAAGCGGTCGAAGGCCTCGCGCCGCGATATATTCCCGACGTGCCGGTGCGCACGCGGCTCGCCGGGCTGGAGCCCTTCACCATGGCGGCGTGAACTGACCGGGAAAATAAGGCCCATTCGCCCTGAGCTTGTCGAAGGGCCGTTCTTCCCTTTGGGCCATCGGAAAAGAAAAGGACGGGGCTTCGACAAGCTCGGCCCGAACGGAAAAAGAAAAGCATGAACCAGTCTGCGTCTTCCTCCTTCGTCAACATCGGCGAGCGCACCAACGTCACCGGATCGGCGGCATTCAAGAAGCTGATCCTCGCCGACGATTATGCCGCGGCGGTCGAGGTCGCACGCCAGCAGGTCGAGAACGGGGCGCAGGTCATCGACGTCAACATGGACGAGGGCCTGCTCGACGCCGAATATGCGATGACGACCTTCCTGAAGCTGATCGCTGCCGAACCCGATATCGCGCGCGTGCCGGTGATGATCGACAGCTCGAAATGGGATGTCATCGAGGCGGGGCTGAAATGCGTGCCCGGCAAGCCGATCGTCAATTCGATCAGCATGAAGGAAGGCGAGGAGCCCTTCCTCGCGCACGCGCGCAAATGCATGGCCTATGGCGCCGCGGTCGTCGTCATGGCGTTCGACGAGGTCGGGCAGGCCGACACGAAACAGCGCAAGATCGAGATTTGCGAGCGCGCCTATAAATTGCTCACCGGCATCGGCTTCCCGCCCGAGGATATCATCTTCGACCCCAATATCTTCGCCGTCGCGACGGGGATCGAGGAGCATGACAATTATGCCGTCGATTTCATCGAGGCGGTGAAGGAAATCCGCCTCCGCTGCCCGCACGCGCATTTCTCGGGCGGGCTTTCCAACCTGTCGGTCAGCTTCCGCGGCAACGAGGTGGTGCGCCGCGCGATGCACAGCGTCTTCCTCTACTACGCGATCCCCGCCGGACTCGACATGGCGATCGTCAACGCGGGCCAGCTCGACGTCTATGACACGATCGATCCCGAACTGAGGACCGCGTGCGAGGACGTCATCCTCAACCGCAAGGTCGCGGGCGAGGCCGAAAGCCCGACCGAGCGGCTGATCGGCCTTGCCGAACGCTACAAGGGCAAGGATGCGGCGCAGGAAAAGGCCGCCGAGGAATGGCGCGGCTGGGAGGTCCGCCAGCGGCTCGAACATGCGCTGGTCAAGGGCATCGACGCGCATATCGTCTCGGACACCGAGGAAATGCGCCTTGCGATGGACCGGCCGATCGAGGTGATCGAAGGCCCGCTGATGGACGGGATGAACGTCGTCGGCGACCTGTTCGGGTCGGGCAAGATGTTCCTGCCGCAGGTCGTCAAGTCGGCGCGCGTGATGAAGAAGGCAGTCGCGCACCTGCTCCCCTTCATCGAGGCGACGAAGGAGCCCGGCGCGAAGGGCAAGGGCAAGGTCGTGATGGCGACCGTCAAGGGCGACGTCCACGACATCGGCAAGAATATCGTCGGCGTCGTGCTCCAGTGCAACGGGTTCGAGATCGTCGATCTGGGCGTGATGGTGCCGTGGAGCAAGATCCTCGAGGCGGCGAACGAGAATGACGCCGACATGATCGGCCTCTCGGGTCTGATCACCCCCTCGCTCGACGAGATGGTGACGGTGGCCGAAGAAATGCAGCGTGCGGGCATGACGATGCCGCTGCTGATCGGCGGCGCGACGACCTCGAAGGTTCACACCGCGCTCCGCATCGACCCTGCTTACAAGGGGCCGGTGCTCCACGTCCTCGACGCGAGCCGCGCGGTGGGCGTCGCCACCTCGCTGGTCAGCGATACCGGGCGCGATGCGTTCGTTGCGGGTTACAAGGCCGATTATGAGCATATCCGCGACGTGCGCGCGAACAAGGGGCAGAGCGCGCTGGTGCCCATCGCCGATGCGCGCGCCAACGGCTTTGCGATCGACGAGCATCTCCGGCCTTTCCCGCCCGAGAAGCCCGGCATCCACGCCTTCGACGATTGGGATTTGGCCGAGCTCGTCGAATGGTTCGACTGGACGCCCTTCTTCCGCGCCTGGGAGCTCGCCGGCGTCTATCCTGCGATCCTCGACGACGAAATCGTCGGCGAAAGCGCGCGCAATCTGTTCGCCGACGCGCAGGCGATGCTGGCAAAGATTGTCGGCGAGGGCTGGCTCCACGCGCGCGGCGTCGCGGCGCTCTGGCCGTGCCGGCGCGAGGGCGACGATGTGATCGTCCATCTGGAGGAAACCGAAGAGCATGTCCGCATCCCCTTCCTCCGCCAGCAGATCGCCAAGCGCGAGGGGCGTCCCAATATGTGCCTCGCCGATTTCGTCAGCCATGACGGCGACTGGATCGGTGGCTTTTCGGTCGCGATCCATGGCATCGAGCCGCATCTCGCGCGCTTCAAGGCGGCGCACGACGATTATAACGACATCCTGCTGAAGGCGCTCGCCGACCGCTTTGCCGAGGCTTTCGCCGAACGGCTCCACGCGCATGTTCGCACCGACCTCTGGGGCTATTCGGCGGGCGAGCAATTGACGCCCGAGGCGATCATCAAGGAAGAATATCGCGGCATCCGCCCGGCGCCCGGCTATCCGGCGTGCCCCGACCACAGTCTGAAGCCGATCCTGTTCGACCTGCTCGATGCCGGAACCCATTCGGGCGCGACGCTCACCGAAAGTTTCGCGATGCTGCCGACCGCGGCGGTCTCGGGCTTCTATTTCGGCCACCCCGACGCGAGCTATTTCGGCGTCGCGCGCGTCGGCGAGGATCAGCTCGCCGATTATGCCGAACGGCGCGGGGTCGATATCGAAACCGCGACCCGCTGGCTGCGGCCCAATCTGGACTGACCTTACCCATTTTGATGAGTCCCCGCGAAGGAACATCGGGTCGGATCGTCCCCCGGACGATCCTTGACCATGCGGGGCATGGTCAACCCGATACTGACCCATCTCCTGCCGGTTCCATCTCGCACCGACCGGAGATGGACCGTGTTGGGAGGCACGTGACTCCCAACACCCTTCGCGGGGGAACATGGCGGTAAGAAGGGTGGGCGGCTTTGTCCGATAGAGGGACAGCGCGCCGGTTAACCAGCTTCGCGAAAGACGGGAACTGGCGAAGCTGCTATAAAGGAAGGATGTTCCAGACCTTTTTTCACCGGCCATTGTTGCCGCTGCTCGCCCTTCCGCTGCTTTTCGCACCGGCGCCGCTTCCCGCGCAGACCGGCGGCGCGCCCTATGAGGTGAACGGCCGCGGCTTCGGCCGCCTGCAGGATGCGGTCGATGCGATCGGCGAGGGTGAGGGGACGATCCGCGTCGGACCGGGCTATCACCGCGACTGCGCGGTGCAGACCGCGGGACGCGTTACCTTCGCCGCCGCCGAGCCCGGCCGCGCGATCTTCGACGGCGTGACCTGCGAAGGCAAGGCGGCGCTCGTCCTGCGCGGCGCGAGCGCGACGGTCGATGGCGTCGTCTTCCAGAACATGCGCGTCCCCGATGGGAATGGCGCGGGCATCCGCCTCGAAAAGGGCGACCTCACGGTCGTCAACAGCATGTTCCGCAGCAGCGAGGAAGGCATCCTTACCGCCGACGATCCGGGGGCGACGCTGACGATCGACCGCTCGACCTTCTCGCGCCTCGGCCGCTGCGACCGCGGCCTCAGCTGCGCGCACAGTGTCTACACCGGCATCTATGGCCGCGTCGTCGTCACGCATACGCGCTTCGAAAAGGGCACCGGCGGCCATTATCTGAAGACGCGCGGCATCGTCGTCGACGTCGCCGACAACAGCTTCGACGATACGCAGGGCAGCGCGACCAACTATATGATCGACCTGTCGTCGGGCTCGACCGGCCGGATCGCGAACAATCTGTTCGCGCAGGGCCGCGACAAGGAAAACCATTCGGCCTTCATCGCGGTCGCGGCCGAGGAGCGCAAGAATCCGTCGCGCGGCCTCGCCATCGCGGGCAACCGCGCCAGCCTGGCGGCAGGGGTGGACTGGCCGTCGGTGTTCGTCGCCGACTGGAGCGGCGAACCGCTGGCGATCGGCGTTAACGAACTGGGGCCGCGGATCGCGAAGTTCGAAAAACGCTAGATCGCCTATATTTCCGTTCGCGCCGAGCTTGTCGAAGCGCCGTTCTTTTCTTCGAGGCCGAAGGAAGGACAGTCCTTCGACACGCTCGGGACGAACGGAGTGGAGGAAGGCTAAGCCTCGCCGCGCGTTTCGATCAGCGACGCCGCGAGCGCCTCGGCGGGGGTCTTGCCCCCCCACAGCACGAACTGGAACACCGGATAGAAGCGTTCGCATTCGTCGATCGCGCTTTCGATCAGCGTTTCGGTGAGGTCGAGCGGCAGCTGCGCGTCGCTGCCGACGAGCATGCCGTGGCGATAGAGGATCGTGCCGCTGTTCGACCACAGCTCGAAATGGCCGAGCCAGAGCTGTTCGTTGATCATCGCCAGCGCCTCGTGCGCGACGGTGCGCTTGTCCTCGACGACGCGGATGTCGGGGAAGGCGAGCAACTGGATTACCCCGTCGTCGGGGCGCCACACCGCGCGCAGTTCATAGGTCGTCCAGCTGCCCTGCGCGGTCGCGACGATCTCGTCCTCGCCGACCATTTCGTGCGGCCAGTCGTGCGCGGCGAAATAGGAGGCGATCATGTCGATCGGCGCCGCTTCCTGCCCGTCATCGTCGTCGTAAATGTCTTCGCTCATCCGCGCGCCTTAGACCGAAAGCGGCGGAGACGCGAGTCCGCGTCCCGCCGCCTTCGGGGATCGTCCTGTGCATAAAGGGCGTTGGGGTCAGGCCTTGGGCTTGCGCGCGGCAGGCTTGGCAGCGGGCTTTGCCGCTGCTTTGGGTGCCGCGGCGGGTTTTGCCGCGGCGGGTTTTGCCGCCGCCGGCTTCGCAGCGCCTTCCAGCTTGTCGAGCCGTGCCTTCAGCGCTTCGGCCTCGGCGCGCGCCTTGGCGGCCATCTGCTTCACCGCCTCGAATTCCTCGCGGCTGACGAAGTCCATGCGGCCGACGAATTCCTTCGCGCGCTCGCGCATCGCGCTCTCGGCCTCGCGGCCGGCGCCGGCGACGGTGCCGGCGATGCCGTTCACCATCTTGGCGAGATCGTCGAAAAAGCGGTTTTCGCTCTGCATTTCAAAATTCCTTCGTGGGGAGAGCCCCCTGTTTGTCCCTTGCGCCGTCAACTTATCTGGGTGCTGGCAGCGGCGGGGACAAGGGTTTCGGCGTTCGGATTGGCCTGATCGATCTGGAAATTGAGGGCTGCGGCGAAGGCCAGCCACGCAATATAGGGAACAAGCAGCCACGCAGCGGCCCTGCGGATTGGCGCGAAAGCGAAGAAGGTCGCGACCGCCACCATCAGGATGAAGATGATCAGGTACAGCGCCGTCGTCACCTGATGCGCGCCGAAGAAGAGCGGCGACCAGGCGAAATTGGCGACGAGCTGGACGAAGAAGAGCAGCAGCGCGAAACCACGCCCCTTCGCCCCGCGCGCATGAAGCACCATCGCGAGCGCAAGCCCCATGCAGATATAGAGGATCGTCCAGGCGACCGCGAAGACCCAGCCGGGCGGCGTGATGCTTGGCAGGTCGAGCGCCGCGAACCAGCGATTGGAATATCCGCTGTTCGAGAGCAGTCCGATCGCGGTTCCGACGAGCACGATCGACGGCACGGTGACCATGGCCCAGCGCCAATAGGACATGCGTAACTGGCCCGGCGTAGCGATCTCGGTCATGTCGGCGTGGTCCCTGACTCTTTAGGCGTCTCGGCGATTCTGCAGGAAACAGGTGTCGCGGCTGTTATTTCCCCCGTCAAGCGGCTCGCTTCGTCGCGGCGATCAGAAATTCGACATTGCCTTCGGGGCCGGTGATCGGGCTTTCGACCAGATCGAGCACCGTCCAGCCTTCGCGCTCCAGCCAATCGCGCACCTCGGCGCAGACACGTTCATGCACCGCAGCGTCGCGCACGACACCCTTCTTGCCGACCTCGTGGCGCTCGGCCTCGAACTGCGGCTTGATCAGCGCGACCATGCGCGCGCCGTCCTTCGCGAAGGACATCGGCACCGGCAGCACCTTCGACAGCGCGATAAAGCTCGCGTCGCAGACGATCAGGTCGATGGGCTCGGGGATATGGTCGGCGGTCAGGATGCGCGCGCTCGTCTGTTCGTGGACGATCACGCGCGCGTCCTGCCGCAGCTTCCACGCGAGCTGGTTGGTCCCCGAATCGACCGCATAGACCCGCGCCGCGCCGCGGCTCAGCAGCACGTCGGTAAAGCCGCCGGTCGACGATCCGACGTCGATCGCCACGGCGTCCGCCACATCCCAGCCGAGATGGGTGAGGGCATGGTCGAGCTTGATCCCGCCGCGCGACACCCACGGATGGTCGCGGCCCTTGACGCTGACCTCGGCATCGTCGGCGATCTGCTGCCCGGCCTTGTCGATCTTGCGGTCGCCGACGAAGGCGAGCCCGGCGAGGATCAGCGCCTGCGCCCGCGACCGGCTTTCGGCGAGCCCACGGTCGACGAGCAATTGATCGGCGCGCTGCTTCGCCATCAGCCGCCCGCCTTGCCGGTGAGCAGCCCTGGCGTAAGGATCTGCGACAGGATTTCGGGCTCCGCCGCGCCGGGCGCATACCAGAGGTAGAGCGGCACGCTGTTGCGCCCCTGCTCGGCGAGCGTGCGGGTGATGACCGGATCGCCGTTCGTCCAGTCGCCGACGAGCGTGACCACACCGTTCGCCTCGAACGCTTCCTGCACCGCCGCGCGGTTGATCGCGCCCGCCTCATTGGCTTTGCATGAGAGGCACCAGTCGGCGGTAAAATAGACGAATACGGGCTTGCCCGATGCGCGCGCTTTGGCGAGCGCGGCGGGAGAGAAAATATCTCCCGACTCAGCCGCCGCGTGCGTGCCGCGTTCGCTCCAGCCGCCATCGACCTGCCGCCACAGTAGCACAGCAAGCGCGAGCGCCGTCAGCGCCATCGGCAGCGCCATCCATTTGCGGAATGTCGCCATCCATGGTCCCGGCTTGGGCAATCGGTTGCGCAGCGCGGGAACGAAGCCGATCGCAAGAAAGGGCAGGGCAAGGCCCAGCCCCAGCCCGCCGAAGATCGGCAGCGCGGCCCACGCCGGCAGCACGAGCGTCGCGCCGAGCGCCGCGCCGAGCAGTGGCCCGCTGCACGGGGTCGCGACGAGGGCGGCGAGCGCGCCTGTCCAGAAGCCGCCCGCCGCGCCGCCCTGACTCGTGAGCGTCTGCCCGCCGCCGAACGAGGGCAGCTCATAGTATCCCGCGAGGTTAAGCGTAATTGCGATCGCCAGCAGCATCAGCAGGAAGACGCTGACCGGATGCTGCAACTGGAACGCCCATCCCACCTGCTCGCCCGCCGCGCGCAATGCGAGCAGCACGCCGCCGAGCAGCAAGGCAGTGACGATCGCGCCCGCGGTATAGGCCGCCGCTTCGACCTTCGCGTCGCGTGCATCGCCCCCCGACCGCGCGAGGCTCAGCGCCTTCAGGCTCAGAATCGGGAAGACGCAGGGCATGAGGTTGAGAATTAGCCCGCCGAGGATCGCGCCGCCGAGCGCGGTCCAGAACAGGCCCGTGTCGATCGCTTCCCTTGCGGCAGCGATCGGCGTGCCTGATGGGCGCACCGCGGCGGGCTCGAAATGAACCGAAAGCCCGCGCCCGTCGGACAGCTTGAGCAATCCCTGCACGGGGCCCGCGGCGTCGCCCTTCGCCTTGGTCTCGACGATGATCCAGTCGCCGTTGCGGCTGAAGGTCTGTGCGGCGGGATAGTCGACGAGATTCTGCGTTTCGAGGAACAGGTGCGGCGTGTCGAGTGCGGTTCCTTCGGGCAAGGGGACGCCGAAGCGTATCATATCGTCCTTGCGCTCCCACGCGCCCGCGCGGTCGAGCGGTTGCGGCAGCTTCGCGCGCCATGCGTCGAACCGCGCGCGCTCCGCCTCCCCGATCGTGCCGTCGCCCGCCTTCAGCGCCACCGAGATCACCGCCTTTTCAGGGACGCACACCTTGTCGGTGCAGGCGAGCCAGTTGGCGATGCCGGTCAGCGTCAGGTCGGTGCCCGGCGCGACGCTCTTGGCGACCCGGACATCGGCGAGCAGCGCATAGGGATGCTCATAGACATGGTTCATCATGCCGAAGAGGATCAACGGCTCGGGCACCGGGTAGCGGAGCGGCGTCACCGTGACCCCCTCGGGCGCGTTCCATTCGATCTGCAGCCCGAAACCCGCATCGCCGCCGTTCAGCCAATAGCCGTGCCAGCCCTGCTCGGGCGCCATCGTCAACGCGATCGCGGTCGTCCCGCCCGGTGCGGGGATGGGCGACTCGGCGACGAGCTTCGCCGCAATATGCGGCGCGGCGGCACGCGACGGCACGAGCGCGAGCGCCGCGAGCGCCAGAAGGGCCATTACGGTGCGGAAAATTGTCACAAAAACATGCCTGTTCGTATTCACAATCTACCCGCAGCCATTTCATCGTCTAAGGCTTGCCATATAGGCGGCTTTCGTCGAGAGGACAGCCCGCGCTGATGACCTTGCATGGAGACGCCGCCCGTGACGATCAAAACCCTGACCACCGCCGCAAAGCTCACGCTGGCCGCCGCCCTCTCCCTCGCCGCGACCGCCTCGGGGCTCGCGCAGGACAAGGCCGCGCCCGCGGCGAAAGTCACGGCCGCGACCCCGGCGCCCAAGCTCGTCGTCGCGATTTCGGTCGATCAGTTCTCCGCCGATCTCTTCGCCGAATATCGCAGCCATTTCACCGGCGGCCTCGCGCGGCTCGCCTCGGGCGTCGTCTTCCCCGCGGGCTATCAGGCGCATGGCGCAACCGAGACCTGCCCCGGCCATTCGACGATCCTGACCGGCAATCATCCGGCGCATACCGGGATTATCGCGAACAATTATTTCGACCTTTCGGCGGCGCGCGACGACAAGAAGCTCTATTGCGCCGAGGACGAGAGCGTGCCCGGCAGCAGTTCGAAGAAATACTCCGCCTCGATCAACCATCTCCTCGTCGCGACGCTCGGCGACTGGATGAAGGCGGCGAACCCGAAGGCGCAGGTCGTTTCGGTCGCGGGCAAGGATCGCGCGGCGATCATGATGGGCGGGCGCAAGGCCGATGAACTCGTCTGGCTCGTGCCGACCGGGCTGACGAGCTATCCGGGCGTCGCGCTCTCGCCGACCACGCAGCAGGCGGGCACCGCGATCGCCGCGGCCATCGCTGCGCCGCGTGCGCCGGTTGCGCTTCCCGCCGACTGCGCCGCGCACGACATCGCAATCCCCGTCGGCGACAAGGGCGCGACGGTCGGCACCGGCCGCTTCCAGCGCGACGGCGGCGACTTCCGCCGCTTCATGGCCTCGCCCGAGGCCGACGGCGCGGTGCTTGCCGCGGGCGCCGCGCTCCGCCAGGCGCGCAAGCTTGGCGAGGGCGACACGACCGACCTCCTGATCCTTGGCCTGTCGGCGACCGACTATGTCGGCCACGGCACCGGCACCGAGGGCGCCGAAATGTGCATGCAGATGCTCGCGCTCGACCGCGAGCTCGGCGATTTCTTCGCGCGGCTGGACGCGACCGGAATCGATTATGTCGTTGCGCTGACCGCCGACCATGGCGGACACGACTTGCCCGAACGCAACCGGCAGAATGCCTGGCCTGCGGTCGAGCGGGTCGACAAGGCGCTCGATCCCGCGACGATGGGCAAAGCAGTCGCCGAAAAGCTCGGCCTGCCGCAACCCCTGCTCTATGGCGACGGTCCGTTCGGCGACATGTATCTGTCGAAGGCGCTGACTCCCGCGCAGCGCAAGGCCGCGCTCGCCGAACTCGTCGCGCGCTACAAGGCGCACCGTCAGGTCGAGACGGTCGTGACCGGCGCGGAGCTTGCGGCCTATCCGATTTCGAAGCGCTCGCCCGACGTCTGGAGCCTGATGGACAAGCTGCGCGCTTCCTATAATCCGCAGCGTTCGGGCGATTTCATCGTCGTGCTGAAGCCGCGCGTGACCCCGATCCCCGAAGCAGGCCTCGGCTTCGTCGCGACGCACGGGTCGGTGTGGGATTACGACCGGCGGGTGCCGATCCTCTTCTGGCGCAAGGGGCTCACCGGCTTCGAGCAACCGAATGCCGTGATGACGGTGGACATTTTGCCGACACTGGCGTCGGTGATCGGCGTGCCGCTGGACATGAACAAGATCGACGGGCGCTGCCTCGACCTGCTGTCGGGACCCGAGAGCAGTTGCCGTTAGCAGTTGCCGTTAGAACGAGAAGACAAAGAGACGATGACGAAGAGTTTGCGGACTTTCTCTGGCCGGCTGCTGCTGGTCGGGTGCGGCAATATGGCGGGCGCGATGCTCGATCGCTGGCTCGCGGCGGGGCTGGACCCCGCGCGGGTGGCGATCGTCGATCCCTTCGCGAGTCCCCGCGAGGGGATTTCGCAATTCGCCTCGCTCGCCGACTGGAAAGCGGCAGGCGGCAGCGCCGACTGGATCATGCTCGGCATGAAGCCGCAACAGCTCGGCGAGGTGGCGGCCGAGCTTGCGCCCGCCGCGACGGGCGAGGTCCACCTCCTGTCGATCCTCGCGGGCGTATCGCTTGCCGATCTCGCGCAGCGCTTTCCGGGCGCAAAGGCGCAGGTACGCATCCTGCCGAACCTCGCCGCGCGCATCGGGGCCGGCGTGTCGGCGGTCGCGAGCGCCGGCGCCGCCGATGACGCCGTGATCGCGGCGCTGCTCGAACCACTCGGGACGGTGGTGCCGCTCGCCGACGATGCAGCGATGGACCTCGTCACCGCCTTTACCGGCAGCGGCCCCGCCTTCGTCTTTCGCCTCATCGAAGCCTATGCCGCCGCCGGCGAGCGCCTCGGCCTGTCGGCCGACGATGCGCTGAAGCTCGCGGTCGCGACCTTCGGCGGCGCCACCGCACTGCTCGCCGACAGCGATGAAAAACCGGGCGCGCTGGTCGTGCAGGTCGCGAGCAAGGGCGGCACCACCCAGGCCGGGCTCGATGTACTCGACGAGGGCGGTCAGCTCGCGGCACTGTTCACCGGGGTGCTACGCGCCGCGCGCGATCGCGGGCGCGAACTCGCCGATATCGCGCGGGGCGACGCCTAGCTTTCATCCCCCAGCTTCGCCACCCGCGCGCGGTCGCGCGGGTGCATCAGCGCTTCGCTGACCTGCCAGAAGCCGGTCACCGCCTGCTGCCCGGCATGGGTGTAGGCGCGGCTCATCGCGTCGCGGAGCGGCTGGAAAATTGCCGCTTCGACCGCGCGGCCGCCAGGGGTGAGGCGCAGCTCCTTCTGCCGCCGGTCGCGTCCGCCCGGCCGCGTCGTCAGAAATTCGCGCGCCTCGAGCTCCTTCACGACCCGCCCGAGCGACTGCTTGGTGATACCAAGTAATCCCAGCAGGTCCGAAATCGTGATTCCCGGCGCGCGCGCGATGAAATAGAGCGCGCGGTAATGCGCGCGGCCTAGCCCGTTTTCGGCCAGCCGGGCATCGATCGCGCGCCACAGCGCGCCATGGCCGAAAAACAGATATTCGATGCCGCGGCGTACTTCGGCCTCGCGCAAGAAAAGGGCAGAGGCAGCGGGAACTTGTGAAAGAAAATTTTCATTCGGCATAGTCGCTACCGTTGCGCCCCGCGCCCGCCTTTGGCAAGAGGCGCGCAGCGTCCACCCCGAGTCACATCCCGGATAATAAGGGTTTTAGTCATGCTTGCTCCCGCCTTCACCCGTCTGCCGCACCCCAATCCGACGGCGGACGATGTACGCGCGGCGGCGATCGCAGACCCGCAGTTCGGGCGCGTCTTCACCGATCATATGGTGTCGATCCGCTACAAGGAGGGGATCGGCTGGCACGACGCGAAGGTGATGCCGCGCGGGCCGCTGTCGCTCGATCCCGCGACCGCGGTGCTCCATTATGCGCAGGAAATTTTCGAGGGGCTGAAGGCCTATCGCCTCGACGACGGCTCGATGGCGCTGTTCCGCGCCGAGGCCAATGCCGCGCGCTTCAACGCGAGCGCGCGCCGCATGGCGATGGCCGAACTGCCCGAGGAATTGTTCATCGCCGCGGTCAAGGAAGCGGTGGCCGCCGATGCCGACTGGTTCCCGCCGGTCGCGGGCGGCGCGCTCTATCTGCGCCCGTTCATGTATGCGAGCGAGGTGTTCCTCGGCGTCAAGCCCGCGTCCGAATATCATTTCCTCGTCATCGTCTCGCCTTCCGGCAATTATTTCAAGTCGGGCGCCCCCGCGGTCTCGCTCTGGGTGTCGGAACATTATACCCGCGCCGCGCCGGGCGGCACCGGCGCCGCCAAATGCGGCGGCAACTATGCCGCCAGCTTGATCGCACAGAGCGAAGCGATCGCCAAGGGGCACGATCAGGTCGTCTTCCTCGACGCTGCCGAGCATCGCTGGATCGAGGAACTGGGCGGCATGAACATGTTCTTCGTCTTCGAGGACGGCAGCATCGTCACCCCGCCGCTGACCGGTACGATCCTGCCCGGCATCACCCGCGACGCGATCATCACGCTCGCGCGCGACGCGGGCCTGACCGTCCGTGAGGAACCCTATTCGATCGACCAGTGGCAGGCGGATGCCGAGAGTGGCCGCCTGACCGAAAGCTTCGCCTGCGGCACCGCCGCGGTGGTGACGCCGGTCGGCAAGGTGACGCGCGGCGAGACCAGCTTCACCATCGGTGCGGGCGGTGCCGGACAGGTTACCGGGATGCTCAAGGACCGGCTGGTCGATATCCAGCGCGGCCGCGCCGCCGATCCCCACGGCTGGGTCACGCGGCTCTAAGCCCTTCCTTGCAATCGCCGACGCCGCGTTCTAGAGCGCGCGTCGCACCGGCCGTGGGGGCGTAGCCAAGCGGTAAGGCAGCGGGTTTTGGTACCGCCATGCGCAGGTTCGAATCCTGCCGCCCCAGCCAGTCGGTGCGGAATTGTAACTATCTGAAAATTAAAACGAATCTCTGCGTAAGAATTGCAGAGGCCACACCCCGTGGCACCTCGCCGTGGCCCCCGTAAATTTACGATGAATCGCTCCTGGCACGATTGCAAGCTTTGTTTTTATGATGCGGCTTGGGTGGGCGCGGTCGCGCTCCACTTGCGACGAGGGCAGCCGTTAATGTTGTCGGCGCGCCCGCCAACTCCCGAAAACCGACGCTGTAAGTCCAAACCATCAGCCTAGTGGCCTCATGGGCCGCTAGAATAGCGCGGCCGTTGCTCCGCGAATTCGCCATGCAACGGGATCGAATACGCGTCGGCCAATTCTCCGACTTGATAGACCACTGACTTACGGAGTGCGCGAAGCGCCTGCTCAAAGGCACACCATTGCGGATCGTAGCTGTCGCAGCGCAGCTTCGTCAGATCGAACTGTTCGACCGTATCAAAGAAGTGCCGGATTGTGCGACCGAGCGTGTCAAACGGCGTTCAAAAGGGACCCCCGATCGGCGTCGAAGAGGGACCCCCTTTTCGGATATGATGCTGGTTTGTTGAAGATGGCCTTGCGCTGCGTGCGGCGGAGGGCGGGCGTAGCCCGACCGGAGGCGCGCGCA
>NZ_JAYSAH010000033.1:0-11953 GCF_041916015.1 Sphingopyxis sp.
AGCACGCGAACGCGAAGCCGAGGCGGCGCTCCGCGAAGCCGAAACCGCGCTCACCGCGATCCGCGAGCGCGTCGCCGCGGCGCGCGAGACGCGCGCCGGCGCGGTCGCGCGCTCCGAAAATGCCGAGCTCCGCCGCATCGAGATGGGCCGCCTCTCGGGCGAGCGCTTCGAATGCCCCCCGCCGCTGCTCCCCAAGAAGGCGGGCTTCGAGGAGGAGAGCGTCGGCGATGCCAGCGACGAATCGGCGCAGCACGACCGGCTGATCACCGACCGCGAGCGGCTCGGCCCGGTCAATCTCGTCGCCGCCGACGAGCTCGCCGAACTCGACATCGAACGCGAGCGGAATGCCGCCGAAATCGAGGAACTGACGCAGGCGGTGAACCGCCTGCGCGGCTCGATCGGCAACCTCAACCGCGAGGGCCGCGTCCGCCTGCTCGCCGCGTTCGAGACCGTCAACGAGCATTTCCAGCGCCTCTTCACGACATTGTTCAACGGCGGCCAGGCGCATCTCGAACTCGTCGATTCGGACGATCCGCTCGAGGCGGGGCTCGAAATCATGGCGCAGCCGCCGGGCAAGCGCCTCGGCACGCTCACCCTGCTCTCGGGCGGCGAGCAGGCGCTGACCGCGGTCGCGCTCATCTTCGGCCTCTTCCTCACCAACCCCGCGCCGATCTGCGTCCTCGACGAAGTCGATGCGCCGCTCGACGACGCCAACATCGAACGCTTCTGCGACCTGCTCGACCGCATGAGCCGCGAAACCAACACGCGCTATCTGATCGTCACCCACAATGCGGTGACGATGGCGCGGATGCACCGTCTGTTCGGGGTGACGATGATCGAAAAGGGCGTCAGCCGCCTCGTCTCGGTCGACCTCGGCGGCGCGGAAGAACTGCTCGCCGCCGAATAGGGGTCAGGGCGCGCTGCCCACCACCAGCATCGCCGCGAACACCAGCAACCCCGCAAAGCGGTTGCTGCGGAACTTCGCGAGCGCATCGGCGCCGTCGGCGGGATCGAGCGTCGCCACCTGTCCGGCGAGGTGCAACGCCGCCGGCACCAGCGCCACGAAGACAAGCGGATCGGGCCGCACCGCCCACAGCGCCCCGGCCCAGCAGGCGAGCGCGGCGGCATAGCAGATGGCGACCCCGCCGCGGACATGGCGCCCCATCGCGCGCGCGCTCGACTTCACCCCGACCAGCGCATCGTCCTCAATGTCCTGCAGCGCATAGATGGTGTCATACCCGATCACCCACGCGATGCAGCCGGCGTAGAGAAACGGCAGGCCCAGCCCCTCTCCGCCGCCGACCGCGATCCAGCCGACGAGCGCGCCCCAGCTGAACACGAGGCCGAGCCACGCCTGCGGCCACCAGGTGATACGCTTCATGAAGGGGTAGGCGGCGACGAGGATCAGGCTGCCGAGCGCGACGATCTGCGCGGGCAGCGGCAGACGCAGCAGCACGACCAGGCCGACGAGCGACAACAGCAGCGTCCAGAGCAAGGCATTGCACACCGAAACCGCGCCGCTCGCGACCGGGCGCGACGCGGTGCGCGCGACCTTCGCGTCAAGGTCGCGGTCGACGATATCGTTATAGACGCATCCCGCGCCGCGCATCGCGATCGCACCCAGCAGCATCCACAGGAACAGCGGCCAGTGACTCTGCGCGCCGCCTGCGAGCGCGAGCCCCCAGGCGCAGGGCCAATAGAGCAGCCACCAGCCGATCGGCCGGTCGAAGCGCGCGAGCAGCGCATAGGGCCGCGCGCCGGCCGGCAGAAAAGCGAGGAAGCCGCCAAGCTGGCTGTCGGGAGGATGGGTCGTGGTCATGCGCGCCGGGGCGATAGCAGAGCATACCGGCAAGATAAATGCAGGACCGGGCGCGCGTCGCGCCGATCAGCAGGCGGACTTGGTGGCTGCCGGAGACGGATTGTAGACGCCGTCGCCGCCTGTCGGCCCCGTCAGGTCGCGCGGTTCGCGGATGTTGTAGGCGGCCGCCGACCGGATCGTCCGCGGCCCGAGCCATTTTCCATAGAGCAGCGGCCTATATTGATAGATGACCTCGACGAACATCACGGCGGTCCCCGACGCGGCGGTAACCTCACGCCCCTTGGGGCCCATGCCCTTGAAATCCGTACCCGTCGCGCCGGTCCCCTGGGGACCGAAGGCCGAAGCGACGTTCATATCGCCGTAGCAGCGCTGCCAGTGGATCCACTGACCGCCCTGTTTGTTCTGCTCGAGGCTCGACAGAATGATCCGGCCGCGGGCCTTGAGATCGAGGTTACCGGCCTGCTTATCGGCACCACCGAACACTTCGTTGATATCGACCTCGCGTACTTGCGGCTGCGCCAGATTGCTGCCCGCTGCGATGCGCGAGGCATTATCGGCGGTGTTCAGCCCGATCTGGCTGATCTGCGTATTGACCAGAGTCAGATTGGCCATTTCCAGCCCGCCGAAGCCGAGCAGTACGAGGAGCGGGATGCAAAAGGCCATTTCGATGAGCACCGTCGCGCGGTCTCCCCGTGCGAGGCGCCGCGCCGCCCGGCGCAGGCGATGAAGAATTGTCATGTTCATCCGCAAGTCTCCGGAACGATATCGGTGCCCGAGGCGAACGGCTGGTTGCGAAGCACGGCGGTCGAGGTCAGGGTCGTGCTCTGGGACTGTCCCAGCATCCGCCACACGGGCAGAATGCGATCGAAGCGCATCTTGACGGTATATTTGACGACATCGTCGGCGCCGCCATTGCCCCTTTTGCCGCCGTCTTCCACGCAATCCACGACCCCGTCGTGGTCATAATCGACCTCGCGCGGCGGTTTCATGTTGCTGAAGGCGTCATAGGCGCGGCGGTCGAAGCTCACTTGGGCGCCTTTGAACACTCTCTGGACCTGAAGCCGCACGCGCTGATCGAGCTGCGACTGATCGAGAGCATAGGTCTCGATCGTCGAGTCGCGGGCAGCCTTGGCGACCGCACCTTGCAGCACCTGCTGGGCGTACATCTGCCAGCAATAGTCGAAGATCCCCATCAAAAGGAGCAGGAAGACCGGCGCGGTGAGCGCGAACTCCATCATCGCCGTGCCGCGCTGATGGCGGCGAAGGCGGCGAAGCAGGGCGACACGCCGGCTCATTGCGACAGCCTCAGCTTGGAGATCTGGCGGGCGATCGCCTGGAACTGGCTGTTGAGCTGTGATGCGTCATCGGCCTCGTAGGCAGCTCCCGACGACGCGCAGCTGTTAAGGTTGGTGTTGCTGCCGACCCCGAACGACACGACCCAGATCGTGACCCCCTCGCGCCGCGCCGCCTGACACAGTTGCACGAAGCGGTTGTTGTGCCGCGCGATCGCGTCGGAATCGCTGGTCGCGCCGATCCGGGGCATCGAGCGTTCCTGCCCCTGGTGGGACATATTGGCCCGCGGCGTGTTCATCTCGCCGTCGGTCATGAAGATGACGTGACGGCTGATCGGACGGCCATTATAGGGGCCGTTCTGATCGGCGAACAATCCGTTCGGCGATATCAGCCGCGCGCCCCACGCCATGCCGGCGTCGTGATAGGTATAACCCTTGGGCTGCAACGTATTGATGTAACCCGCGAACCTGTCGTGATCCTTCTGGGTCATCGTCTCCAGGTTCATCGCCGGAACCGGGCAGGCGGCATAGTCGCCACCCTTTTCGACAAAATTGTCATAGTCGGTCGAGGTCGTCAGCGGGCTGACTTGATTGCGATTATAGGTGAGGTCAGGCAGGAACATCTTCCATTGCGTATCGACATCGCCAACCGTTGGAGGCGTGTTGATGTCCATGTCCAAGGCATCCGACGGTGCCGTCTGATTCGACGCGAATGGACTGGTATCGCGCTCAATGATGCATCCCGCCCAGCTGGTAGTCACCAGCCCGGCCTTGTCGCCCGTATCGGATTCGATCGTCGATCCAGTCTTCAGCGGACGAGTATCGAAACTGCGATTGTCGTATATATATTTGTCGTCGAACACCTTGGTTGGAGTTTCGGTGACTGTCTGCGTCGTTTTACGCTTGAAACTCGCAATGTAGCGCCCCTCCCGGCATTTTCCACTCGAGTTCGTGAACTCTTTATATTTGTAATAGCTGTAAGTTCGCTCGATATTATAGTATGAAACGCGATTGCCGTCGGCATCGACAAATTGTTCGGTCCGGTTGGCGACGGGATCACCCGGCTGTGGCGTCGTGTCGGTCGGAAGCGTTCCGTCGCACTTGGCCAAATCCTTGTCGAACACGTCGGCATTTGGCGTGTCACTGATAAAAACCTCGGGATCGTAGCTCGGATTGGCGTAAACGATCTTGGTTTTCGGGGTGCGCGACGGGAGCTCGACTTCGTCTGCGATCCAATTGGCGTTCTTTGCGATCAATATCTGCCCGACGTTCACCGACGAGCTATAGGGCACGACCCCGAAGCGCAGCCGTCCGTCGCCGACATCGGCTTTGGTCAGCATGTCGAAGAAGTCGATCGACGCCTTGCGCAGCGCCACGATCTTGGTGTCGGTGTCGGTCGAGACCGCCTTGTCACGCATCGACCCGGTTACGTCGAGGACGAGCATCACATCGACGTTGGAGATTTCAAGCTTCGCGGTGCAGTCCACCGCCAGATCGAACTGGGTCTTGCCGAAGATATACATGATCGCGGTCGGCAGGACCGCGGTCGCGCGACCGGCGACGTCGGACGGCTTGTCCGACCAGGAGGAAAAGCCGATATCCCGGCTGCCGTAATTGCCCGCGGGAAAGTTGAAGTTGAACATCTTGTTCGCTTCGGCCTTCGCAGGATCCAGATAACCCGAGCCCGCCATCGCGCGGCGGCCGGCGAGCACGCCGGCGTCGCACGCCTGCTGTAGGCGCAGCTGTGTCATATAGGCGCGGCCGATGTCGATGCCCGACCCGACGATGCCGACCACCGGCAAAAGTGCGGCAGCGGTCAACATCATCGCGTTGCCGCGCTGATCGCCCGAAAATTTCGAGGTTGCCGCCCGCAGGCGGCTGAAAACGATCCCTCGCATGGTCAAAACCCCTCTAGCCAGAGGCGCCACCCACCCAGATGCGCGACTGCTAATGGTCGCACCTAGGGGGAAACTGCTTACCAAATCGCTAATCGGCGGCGGCGCAGTTCGCGCATTTCCGCGGGTTTTGCCCCGAATCGGGACAGGGGTGCGGCACGGTCGCGCGGCAAGCCCAATCGACAGCGGCAGATGCGCCGCGCCGCATCCTCTGCTATCGCGCCCTCATGCCCGCGACTCCCGCCTGGCCGCCCGCCAGCACGCCCCGCCTGTTCGTCGACCAGCCGCTCGGCCTCGATGCCGCCCCGGTCATTGAAGGTCCGGGGGCCCATTATCTGCTCCATGTCATGCGCCAGCGCCCCGGCGACCCGCTGCTGCTGTTCGACGACCGGAGCGGCGAATGGCTGGGCGTGATCGCCGATGCCGGCAAGCGCTCGCTGACCGTGCGCATCGAACGCCGGACGCGCGCGCGCGAGGCGGTGCCCGACCTCTGGCTCTGCTTCGCGCCGGTCAAGAAGGCCCGGCTCGACTGGATCATCGAGAAAGCGACCGAGCTCGGCATCGCGCGGCTGCAGCCGGTGATCACCGAACGCACGATCGTCGAGCGGGTCAAGCGCGAGCGGCTCGAAGCGCAGATCGTCGAGGCCTGCGAGCAGTGCGGCCGCACCGCGCTCCCCGAACTCGCCGAGCCGGTCAAGCTGCCCGAACTGCTCAAACAATGGCCGGCGGCCCGCGCGCTGCTGTTCGCCGACGAGGAAGGCGGCGCGCCACTCGCCGCGGTCGCTGCCGCGCCGCCCGCCGCGATTCTGACCGGCCCCGAGGGCGGCTTTACCCCGCGCGAGCGCGACCTGCTCCTCGCGCATGAGGCAGTCCGCCGCATCGCGCTCGGTCCGCGCATCCTGCGCGCCGAAACCGCCGCGATCGCCGCCATCGGCCTGTGGATGGGGCTGCATGGCGACTGGCGCTAATCTGTCCCAATATTGGACAATATTGCCACCAAACTGGAAGCTATTAACTTCAAATTAGCAGCGCCGATTGTAGAGGCCGTGCATGCAACGGCGGGACCGGAGCCGATGTCGCCGGCGTGGGGGCCAGTGGACAGAGCGCGGGGTGCGACCAAACCCGCCTGAAGGCAGGACCCGCCGTTGCTACCCTGCCGATCACTCCCGGCATCGGTCCGATCGCGGCCGCAACGGCCCCGATTGTATTTTGTACCGAACAGTCTAAATGCGCGAAAATGAGCACGCGAACCGCCTCCGACAGCAACGATCCCGTCATCGAAAGCCGCGATCAGCTCGCGGCCCCCATGATCAAGGGCGAAAAGCCCAGGGACCGCTGGCGCATCGGCACCGAGCACGAGAAATTCGTCTATCGCACCGCCGACCACCGCGCGCCCTCCTATGACGAGCCCGGCGGCATCCGCGACCTTCTCATGGCGCTCACCCGCTTCGGCTGGGAGCCCGTCTACGAAGGGGGCAACGTCATCGCGCTTTCGGGCAGCGACGGCGCGATCAGCCTCGAACCCGCGGGCCAGCTCGAGCTGTCAGGCGCTCCGCTCGAAAATCTGCATCAGACCTGCGCCGAGACTGGCCGCCACCTGAAACAGGTGAAGGAAGTCGGCGCCGAGCTCGGCCTTGGTTTCCTCGGGCTCGGCATGTGGCCCGACAAGACCCGCGACGACCTGCCGCGCATGCCCAAAGGGCGTTACAAGATCATGCTCGACCATATGCCGCGCGTCGGCACGATGGGCCTCGACATGATGTTGCGCACCTGCACGATCCAGACCAACCTCGATTATGCGAGCGAGGCCGACATGGTGCAGAAATTCCGCGTGTCGCTCGCGCTCCAGCCGCTCGCGACCGCGCTCTTCGCCGCCTCGCCCTTCACCGACGGCAAGCCCAACGGCTATATGTCGTACCGCAGCCACATCTGGACCGACACCGACCCCGCGCGGACCGGGATGCTGCCCTTCGTGTTCGAGGACGGCTTCGGCTATGACCGCTATGTCGATTATATGCTCGACGTGCCGATGTATTTCGTCTTCCGCGACGGCAAATATATCGACGCCGCGGGGCAGAGCTTTCGCGATTTCCTGAAAGGCGAGCTGCCCGCGCTGCCCGGCGAGTTGCCGCGGCTTTCGGACTGGACCGACCATCTCTCGACCGCCTTCCCCGAAGTGCGGCTCAAGAGCTTCCTCGAAATGCGCGGCGCCGACGGCGGCCCGTGGAACCGCATCTGTGCGCTGCCCGCGCTCTGGGTCGGGCTGCTCTACGATCAGGGGGCGCTCGACGCCGCCTGGGACCTCGTCAAGAACTGGAGCATCGAAGAGCAGCAGACGCTGCGCGATGCGGTCCCGAGCGAAGGGCTCGACGCCCCTGCCCCCGGCGGCGGCACGGTGGGCGAGCTCGCGCACCGCGTTCTGGACATCGCTGCGGGTGGCCTCGCGGCGCGCGGCGAGGTCAATTCGATGGGCGACAACGAGGTCGGCTTCCTCGAACCGCTGCGCCGTATCGCCAAGAGCGGCAAATCGCCCGCACACGACCTGCTCGACCGTTACGAAGGGCCGTGGCACCACGACCTGTCGAATATCTATAAGGAACTGAGCTTTTGACGCTGCGGCGGCGTCACCCGATCGTCAGCGTATAGGTCACGCGATAGTCACTCGCATCCCCCGTCAGCACCTTCGTGAAGGTCCCCGCCTCGCTGCCGAGATCGACGGTTCCGATATGGTCGCTGCCGCCGATGTCGTCGAATTCGCGAAGCTGAAAACTGACCGGCTGCTCGAAGGCGAAGTTCCGGTCGACGACCCAGCTTTCGCCCTTCTTGATCGAGAAGATCTCGCTCTTTCCCTCGGGAAAGCGTTCGCCGGTGTTGAAGCGCAGAAAAAGCTGGTCGGGCAGGCCGAGCCCGAGGCGTCCGGTCAGCTTCACGCAATCGACGCGGACGTTCGATAGGATATATTTGGGGCCGGCCGGCCGCGCGGCGGCAGCGGGGATCGCGGCCACCGGCGCGGCTTTCGGGTCCTTTGTCAGCCGGGCGATGGTCGCATTGGCTTCCGCCGCAAACCTGCCTTCCGGAAATTCGGCCAGATAGGATTGGAACGCGCCGATACTGTTCTCGGCAACCGCGCCCTTCCAGAGCAAATTCTCCAGCGCGGCGCGGTCGCCGCCGCCCGCGTTCGTCCCGCGCGGGACGAGGTAAACCGGCGTCCCGGTGATGCTGGCGCTGACGAACGGCCGCTGCTGGCCGCCGGTCGCGGCAAGCACATCGTCGCGGATCGCGCCGCCGAGCAACTGCACCGGCAGATCGGGCTGGGGCAGGCGTTTGGCGAGCGACATCGCGAAGGGTGAATTGGCGCCGGTGCCGTCGGCCGCCGTCTGTCCCGGTCCCGCAGCGAAGATGACGAGCACGTCGTCGGCCTCGACCCCCGCGAGCCCGTTCACCACCGCGCGCGTTCCCGACCGCCAGGTGCGGCCGAACGGATTGTTGCGGCACGAATCGAGGATCACCATGCGGATCTGCGCGCGCGGCACCGCCTCCATCATCCGGTCGAGGTTGATCGCCTCATAGGGCAGATCGAGGTCGGACTTGAGCTGCGCATCGGTCGGGATCAGCCAGTTCTTGCCCTGCGCCTCGATCCCGTGTCCGGCGAAATAGACCATCGCGACTTCGGCCCCGTCGGCCTTGGCGCGGAAATCGCGCATGGCCTTCTGGAACTCGTTGACCGCGAGGTCCGGGGCGAGGGTGACGTCGTCGAACCCGGCTTGCCGCGCCGATGCCGCGACGAGCTTGATGTCGTTCGCCGGGTTCGTGAGGTGGCTGGTGTTCGCATAGTCGCTGTTGCCGATGATCAGCGCGACCTTGCGCGCCTCGGCACCCGTCGGCGCAAGGAAGAAAAGCGCGGCGAGCATGAAAAGCCAGATACGAACCATCCCGCCATCCTCCCGTCGAAGATTTCAATGCGCCGCGTGCGCTGCTCCATATTCGACCCAGCCGAACGGGCGCGGCGTCTTGGGCATATAGGCCGCGCCCTGCCGTTCGACCGCGAAACCCGCCTTCTCATAGGCATCGCCGATCGGGCGCGTCAGATGGCAATTGCCGCCGATGCGCTTCCACAAAGGCTCGATCCGCCGCTGCCATTTCGCGACTCCCGCATCGGGGGCTCCGCCATGTTCGAGGAAGAGCGCGGTGCCGCCGGGTTTCAGCACGCGGCGGATTTCGGCAAGCACCGCCGCCTGGTCGGCGACCGAGCAGAGGGTGAACGTCGTCACCACCGTGTCGAAGCGGCCGCTCTCGAACGGCATCGCCTCGCCGACCCCACCCTCGATCGTCGCCTCGATCCCGCGCTCCTGCGCGGCGGCGCGGCTCATCGCGAGCAGTTCGGGCGAGGGGTCGAGCCCGGTGAAGCTATTCACCCGGTTCCAGTCATAAAATTCCATGTTGATGCCGCCGCCGCAGCCGAGTTCGAGCACGTCGCCCGCCGCGTGCGGCACGACCTTGCTGCGCGCCTTCATGATCTGGCCCTGCGAACAGGCGCATTTGATCAGCCGTGGCACCCCGTGCCGTTCCCACCAGCTCGCCATATGTCCGACTCCCCTTGGCGGCGAAGGTGAGCCTTGCTAGCGCGGTTGGCAACACCCATCTGTGCGATCCCGCACCGGATCAGAAAGACCGTCATGCCCGCCACCCACCACACCAAGATGCTCATCCTCGGCTCCGGCCCCGCCGGCCTGTCGGCCGCCATCTACGCCGCGCGCGCGGGAATGAAGCCGATCGTCGTGCAGGGTCTCCAGCCGGGCGGGCAGCTCACCATCACCACCGACGTCGAAAACTACCCCGGTTTCGCCGAGGTGATCCAGGGCCCGTGGCTGATGGAACAGATGACCGCGCAGGCGACGCACGTCGGCACCAGCATGATCTGGGACACGATCGTCGACGTCGACCTGTCGCAGCGGCCGTTCAAGCTGACCGGCGACGGCGGCGACGTCTATCTTGCCGAAACTTTGGTGATCGCGACCGGCGCGCAGGCGAAATGGCTCGGCGTTCCGGGCGAGCTGGAACTCGGCGGCAAGGGCGTCTCGGCCTGCGCGACCTGCGACGGCTTCTTCTATCGCGGCAAGAAGGTCGTGGTGATCGGCGGCGGCAACACCGCGGTCGAGGAAGCGCTCTATCTCACCAACCACAGCGACGATGTGACGCTGATCCATCGCCGCGATCACCTGCGCGCCGAAAAGATCCTGCAGGACCGCCTGTTCGCCAATCCCAAGATCAAGGTCTTGTGGAACAAGCGCGTCGACCGTTTCGTCGCGGGCGAAGGCGTGTCGGGTCTCGTCGGCGTCGACCTGATCGACACCGAAACGGGCGCGGCGAGCCACGAGCCGACCGACGGCGGCTTCGTCGCGATCGGCCACAGCCCCTCGACCGAGCTGTTCAAGGGCAAGCTGCCGCTCGACGGCGACGGCTATCTTCAGGTGACGCCGGGCACGTCGCTGACCTCGATCCCCGGCGTCTTCGCCGCGGGCGACGTCACCGACAAAGTGTATCGCCAGGCGGTGACGGCGGCGGGCATGGGCTGCATGGCCGCGCTCGACGCCGAACGCTTCCTCGCCGAGGCCGAATATCACGCGATGGTGGACGCGTAGGCGGAGACGGAAGGGCCACTTCGAAGGAAATCCGCCCTCATCCCGCCGCACGCAAATCCCGGTTGACCGCCGTTGAAAACGATATAAATATGATATCATCATTATATCGAATGAATCGGAGGGACATATGGTCGAAAGTGGGGCACCGGCGCTGAATCGCAGCCGCGAGACGCGCGCCGCGACGCAGAGCGGCTATCTGATGCTGCTGATCTGGCTGGCGCTGCTCGGGGCCGCGCTGTGGGCGGGCATCACCAACGGGACGGCGGACGTTCAGCTCGTATGGAAATGGGTGATCGTGGTTCTTGCGGCGATCGCGGGCACGCTCATCCTGTGCGGCTTTTATCTGATCAACCCCAATGAGGCGGCCGCGATCCAGCTGTTCGGCGCCTATAAGGGCACCGACCGCGTGGAGGGGCTGCGCTGGGTGCTGCCATGGCTGACGCGCAAGAAGATCGCGGTGCGCGCGAACAATGTCATTTCGGACAAGATCAAGGTCAACGATCTGCGCGGCAACCCGGTCGAAATGGCGGCGCAGGTCGTGTGGCGCGTCACCGACACCGCGCAGGCGCTGTTCGACGTCGATGATTACAAGGAATTCGTGATGGCGCAGATCGAGGCCGCGGTGCGCTCGATCGGCTCGCGCTACCCCTATGACGATATCGAACATCAGGAAATCACGCTGCGCGGCAATCACGACGAAGTCGGGGTCGAACTGCGCAAGGCGTTGATCGAGCGGCTCGAGGTCGCGGGCATTACCGTCGACGAATGCGGCCTCACCCACCTCGCCTATGCGCAGGAAATCGCCGGCGCGATGCTGCGCCGCCAGCAGGCCGAGGCGGTGATCGCGGCGCGCAAGAAGCTGGTCGAGGGCGCGGTGACGATGGTCGAGATGGCGCTGCAGCAGCTCAGCGAGAAGAATGTCGTCGACCTCGACGACGAGCGCAAGGCGGCGATGGTGTCGAACCTGATGGTCGTCCTGTGCGGCGAGCGCGACACCCAGCCCGTGGTCAACGCCGGCTCGCTCTATTGAGGCCGGACGATGGCGGCGCAGTCCAAAAAAGCCTTCGCCCTCCGTCTCGATCCGGCACTCTACGCCGCGATCGAGCGGGCGGCGGCGGCCGACCTGCGCAGCGCCAATGCCGAGATCGAAGTCCTGCTGCGCGAGGCGCTGGCCCGCCGCGGCGTCAGCGTCAAACAGTCCGAAGCGCCGAAGCGCGGGCGCCCTCCGAAGGAGGACGGCTGAATTGGGGTGGATTCCAGACCATCCTCTATTTCCGTTCGTGTCGAGCGAAGTCGAGACACGCT
>NZ_JAYSAH010000034.1:0-4760 GCF_041916015.1 Sphingopyxis sp.
GAAGGCTGGCGCTTCCCAAGCGTGTCTCGACTTCGCTCGACACGAACGGAAATAGAGGACGGTCTGGAATCCACCCCATTCGGACATTCGAAGGATCGCTTCCCGATTTACGCCGCCTTGCCGTGGAGCGTGTCCATGCTCACGGCGCTGCCGGCGTCGATCTCGGCGGCCTTGGCTTCGACGAGCTTCACGATGTGCGCGATCATGTCGGCGTCCGCGACATGGTGGTCGGTGACGCCCGAGAGATAGACCATATGCCGGCCGTTGCCGCCGCCGGTGATGCCGATGTCGGTCTCGCGCGCCTCGCCGGGGCCGTTGACGACGCAGCCCAAAACCGAGAGCGACATCGGGGTCTTGATGTGCTGGAGCGCATCCTCGAGCGCCTGGACGGTGCGGATGACGTCGAAACCCTGGCGCGCGCAACTGGGGCAGGAGACGACGCGGACGCCGCGGGTGCGGAGGCCGAGGGTTTTGAGGATTTCATAGCCGACGCGGACTTCCTCCTCGGGCTCGGCGGAGAGGCTGACGCGGATCGTGTCGCCGACCCCGCCCCACAGCAGGTTGCCGATGCCGAGCGCCGACTTGACGGTGCCGCCGATCAGCCCGCCCGCCTCGGTGATGCCGAGGTGCAGCGGGCAATCGACCGCGTCGGCGAGCTGCATATAGGCGGCGACCGCGAGGAAGACGTCGCTCGCCTTCACCGCGACCTTATATTCGTGGAAGTCGTGATCCTGTAGCAGCTTGATATGGTCGAGCGCGCTTTCGACCAGCGCCTCGGGGCAGGGCTCGCCATATTTTTCGAGCAGATCCTTTTCGAGGCTGCCGGCGTTGACACCGATGCGGATCGCGCAGCCGTTCGCCTTGGCGGCGCGGACGACCTCGCCGACGCGCTCCGACGAGCCGATGTTGCCGGGGTTGATGCGCAGGCACGCGGCGCCGGCATCGGCGGCTTCGAGCGCGCGCTTGTAGTGGAAATGGATGTCGGCGATGATCGGAATACGCGCGGCGCGGACGATCTTCCCCAGCGCGGCGGTGCTGTCGGTATCGGGGCACGAGACGCGAATCAGGTCGGCGCCCGCATCCTCGCAGCGGCGAATCTGGTCGATCGTCGCCACCGGATCGCTCGTCGGGGTGTTGGTCATCGTCTGCACGGTGATCGGCGCGCCGCCGCCGACGGGGACGGTGCCGACCATGATCCGGCGGCACTCGCGCCGCGCGATGTCGCGCCAGGGGCGCAGGCCGGGGTTGTGATCGCTCATGCAAAAAGCCTGAAACTAGGGAGAGATGGAACGCTCTTTAGCCGTCCGGCGACGACTTGGCAAAGCCCGGCAGCCTTTCGTGTGGCTGTTGCGTGAAAGACACAGTTTGTTACGATATCGTCGCAAAGGCGCAATTTTCATTTGTGCGATGCAGCAAGATCGGCAATTTTCTGCCCGTTCGTCGTATCAGGCCCGGATAGAGGCGTGGACGCGCATGGCAGGCGGGACGATCCGGTTCCAATCAATAAGGGGGATCAACCCATGACGTTTCTCAGCAAGGCGTGCTTCGGCATGCTGCTCGCGGCATCGGCGATGTCGACACCGGCCTTTGCGCAGGATGACGAAAACAAGGTCGGCCCGTTCACGCTTTCGGGCGGGGTGGATTTCGTTTCGGACTATCGCTTCCGCGGCATTTCGCTGTCGAACGAAAAGGTCGAGGTCCAGCCGAGCCTGACGCTGACCCACGACAGCGGCTTCTATGTCAGCGCGTGGGGATCGGGCCTTCCCGACAGCCCGCTTTACGGCAAGTTCGAGCTCGACCTGATCGCCGGCTATTCGACCGAGGTCGCGCCGGGGACGACGATCGACCTCAACACGACCTATTATACCTACCCCGGCCACCAGAACGGCGCCGGTCCGGCGAACTATGTCGAGTTCATCGGTTCGGTATCGCACGACATCGGTCCGGTCTCCGCGACCGCGCTGGCGGCCTATGCCCCCAGCCAGAAGTCGCTGGGCAGCGACGACAATATCTATCTGAACCTCGGCCTCGGCTTCGCGGTTCCCAATTCGCCGCTCACGCTCAACGCCGGCCTCGGCTACACCGACGGCGGATTGGGTGCGGCGTCGGCCGACGGCAATTATCTCGACTGGTCGGTGGGCGCGTCGTTCGCGGCCGGTCCGGCCACTTTGTCGGTCGCCTATATCGACACCGACATCAAGAAGACGGGCGTCAAGGCCGTCGATACGCTTTACGATCCGACCGTGGTCTTTACGCTGGGCGTCGCCTTCTAGGCACCCGGCCGGTCAGCGACCACGCGCTCGAAGGGGGCGGCTTTCGGGGGAGAGCCGCCCCCTTTTGCGTGCGGACAAGCTGCGGGGCGGTGCCCGAGGTTCATCGGCTGTTGCACAAAAGTCGCATCTATTTGCCGATTTTTCCGGGCTCATGCATTTTTCATTTGTGCGGCGCAGCAAACTGGTCAACAAAACCGTCACGCGAGGCCGGACCAGTCCGAAAAGAGACTGGCTGCCGCGCGGCAGGCAGGGACGATCCAACAACCTCAAGGGATCTGTCCATGAAAAATCTCTCCTACGCTTGCTTCGGCATGCTCGCCGCCGTTTCCATGCTTCCTGTCGCGGCTCACGCCCAGGAAGAACCGGCGTCCGAACCGATCACCATCACCGGCAGCGTGACGCTGGTATCGGACTATCGCTTCCGCGGTTTCACCCAGAGCGGCGAGGACCCGGCGATCCAGGGCGGCATCACCGTCACGCACGAAAGCGGCTTCTACGCCGGGACCTGGGCGTCGAGCGTCAGCTTTGCCGGCAACACAGAGGTCGACCTGTTCGCGGGCTATAGCAAGGATCTGGGCGGCGCGACGATCGACGGCGGGCTGCTCTATTATCTCTATCCCCAGCATGGCGGTTCGGGCGCCGATTTCTTCGAACCCTATCTGAACCTGTCGACCGACGTCGGCCCGGTGAACGCCAAGGTCGGCGTCAACTATGCCTGGAAGCAGTCGGCGCTCGCCAACGTCCAGGATGCGAGCCGCCCGCTTGGGGCGAAATCCTCGTCCTTCTATCTGCATGGCGAACTCGCCGCCAAGATTCCGGATACCCCGTTCGCGCTCAACGCCCATGCCGGCCATTCGTGGAGCGACGCCTTCCCCGGCGGGTTCGACGGCAAGGTCTTCGACTGGTCGGTCGGGGCGACGGCTTCGTACAAGATGCTGACCTTCGGCGTCAGCTATGTGAACACCGACGAGCCGAAGGCGCTTGGTTACAAGAGCGGCATCGGCGCCGATGGCGCGGTGGTCTTTTCGCTCGGCGCGTCCTTCTGACGCCGGGCCGGAGGCGGCATCCGGGGGAAGGCCGCCTCCTCATCCGCAACCGCGAACTCGGGTCCTGACCCTAGCGCCAGCGCAGGTTCGCTCGGCTCAGGTCGGCGAGGTTTCTGGCGCCCATCAGCTTCATGCCGCGCTCGATCTCGGCGCGGAGCTGGGCGACCGCGCGGGCGACGCCTTCCTCGCCCGCCGCGGCGAGCGCGTAGAGGTAGAGGCGGCCGCCCGAGCAGGCTTTTGCGCCGACCGACAGCGCTTTCAGCACATGGGTGCCGCGGGTGATGCCGCCGTCGCAGATGACTTCGAGCTTGTCGCCAACCGCATCGACGATCTCGGCGAGCGCATCGAAGGGCGCGATGCTGCCGTCGAGCTGGCGGCCGCCGTGGTTCGACACCATGATCGCGGTGGCGCCGATATCGGCCGCGCGCTTGGCATCCTCGACCGCGGCGATGCCCTTCAAACAGAAGGGGCCGTTCCACTGCTTGCGGATCGCCTCGGCGCGCTTCCAGTCGAGGCTCTGGTCGAGCATCGAGGTGAAATATTCGGCGACCGATTTGGGAACGCTCGACCCTTCGGAAACATGCGTGGCGAGGTTGGGGAGGCTGAATTTTTCGCGCAGGACATAGTTGAGGCCCCAGCCGGGCTTGATCGCATAGCTCAGCATGTTGCGCGCGGTGAAGCGCGGCGGCGAGGTGAAACCCGAGCGGAGGCAGCGCTCGCGGTTGCCGCCGACGATCGTGTCGACAGTGAGCGCGACCGCGTCGAACTTCGCGTCGCGCGCGGCGTCGAGCATCGCCTTGTTGAGCCCCTCGTCGTGGTGGACATAGAGCTGGAAGAGTTTGGGGCCGTCGGTCAGCGCGCCCGCCTCGGCGAGGCCGATCGTCGCGAGGCTGGAAATGCCGGCGACGGTGCCCGCGTTCGCGGCGGCGCGGAGGACGGCGCGTTCGCCCTGCCAGTGGAAGAGGCGCTGAAGCGCGGTGGGTGAGAGGAAGAGCGGCATCGCGATCTCGCGCCCGAAGAGGGTGGTGCGCATGTCGATGCTTTCGACGCCCGCAAGGACGCGCGGGATCAGGTCGCAGCGGTCGAAGGCGTCGCGGTTGCGGCGGCGCGTGACCTCATCGTCGGCGGCGCCGTCGATATAGTCGAACACCGGCCAGGGCAGGCGGCGCTTCGCGAGGGCGCGGAAATCGTCGATATTGTAGCAGTCGGTGAGTTTCATATTTGCCCTGTATGTCGCGTCATTGCGAGCGCAGCGAAGCAATCCAGAGTGGCGCACTCCGCCCTGGATTGCTTCGCTGCGCTCGCAATGACGAGGGAAAGGTGGATCTCATGCCGCCACCAGCCGCGCCAGCGCCCAGCGCGGCTCGACCGGGCGCGCGGCGTCCTGAACATGCGCCGCCACCCGCGCGCCGATGGCGGGGGCGAGCGCGAAGGCGCGGCC
>NZ_JAYSAH010000035.1:0-27216 GCF_041916015.1 Sphingopyxis sp.
GCAGCCCAAAACCTCCGGAAAATGGCAAAGATCTTCCCGATCCAGAACCTCGCCACCGCCTGATCAAGGTGGAGAGGCCGTTCGCCTCCCGTCGGCTTCCACCCTCAGCACAGCGTCCGGGTGACTTCTTCAACAGAATACACCCCAAAACGGACGCTCAGAGCGTCACAGGGGCAACGCCGTCCGGCGCCTCAGGCGCCGAGCGAAGCGGCCTTGTTCTCGACGACTTCGAGCGGCGGCGGGGCCTTGGCGGCGCCGGCGCGGCGGTGGCTGAGCTTGCCTTCGACCTTGCCGCCATTTTCGATCGTGATGTTTTCGTAGATCACGTCGCCGGTGATCCGCGCGGTCGCGTGGACGATCAGCGCCTTGGCCTCGATCGACCCGTCGAGCAGGCCCGCGATCTTCGCGGTGTCGGCGACGACCGCACCCTTGATCTCGCTCGCCTCGCCCTGAACCAGGTTGGCGCATTTGAGGTCGCCGTCGATCTTGCCGTCGACGTGCAGGTCGACGCTCGCCGCGACATTGCCGGTGATGACGACGTCCGACCCGATGATCGAGAAGGTGGTATGACGGGCGCCGGTCGCCATCTTAGCGGGCACCGCGGCCGGCACCGGCGGGGATGGCCGCGAGGGCTCCGACTCGCTGTCGGGCGTCGTCTTTGACTTCAAGAACATCGGCTTTGGCCTCCAGGAAGCGGCGCGGGTTGACCGCGACGCCGTTCAAACGGACTTCGAAATGCAGATGGCTGCCGGTCGAGCGGCCGGTCGAGCCCATCTTCGCGATCTGCTGGCCGGCGGCGACCTGTTCGCCGACGCGTGCGGTGAACCCCGACAAATGGGCGTAGCGGGTGAGGATGCCCTGGCCGTGATCGACCTCGACGACATTGCCATACCCCGACTTCTGCCCGACGAAGACGACGCGGCCGGGGGCGGCGGCGAGGATCGGGGTGCCGAGCGGGCCGGGGAAGTCGAGCCCGGCGTGCATCGCACCGGCGCCGGTGAAAGGGTCGCTGCGATAGCCGTAGCTCGACGAGAGCATCAGCACATGCGCCGGCTGGCCCGAGGGGATGGCGACGAGCGTGCGTTCGAGCACTTCCATACGGAACAGGGCGCCTTCGAGCGCGGCGAAGCTCTTGCCGAGCGCGCCGGCTTCGCCGGGGCGGCTGCGGAAGGGGATGAAGGGGCCGCCGCGGCCGGCCGCGGCGCTGCGGACGAGCGCGGCGGGATCGAGCCCGAGCTGCGCGACCGCGACCTCGGCCTTGGCGGCGCGTGCCTTGACCGCCGCGAGCAGATGCGCCGAGAAAGCCTCCTGCCGCGCCTCGAGGCGGGCAAGCGCCTGCGCTTCGGGTGGCAGGCGCGGATCGATCGCACTGGTTTCGAGCGGTTTTGCGGCGGTTTCGCCGGTAGCGGCTTCGCCCTTGGCAGCGGCGGGGTTGGCGACGGAATTTTCGGCGGGCAGGGGCTCGTCGCCGAAATAATCCTTCTTCCATTCCTCAAGTTGGCCCTGACGCTCGTCGAGGTCCGCGGCGATCTCGGCGACGCGGTCGCGATATTTGGCGATCCGGGCCTCGGAAGCGGCGGCGGCGGCCTGCTTGGCGGCGACTTCGGCGCGGTCGCCCGAAGTCAGCAGCTGGTTGGTGAACACCGCGAGCGTCACCCCGGCCCAGGCGAAGAGGACGAGCCCGGCGATCAGCGCGACGCGCTTCTGCCAAACCGCGCTGATACGCAGGAAACGCACGTGACCGTGCGTGCGGATAAAGATTTCATGGTCCTGGAACAGCGCGGAAACGCGCTGGCGCCAGTGGCGCAGACCCGTCGATTGCGAAGACAAGTTACGACCCCGTCTTGTTGTTTTTGTGGAGCCCTCCGCCCCGACTTGGTGGCGCCTGTAACAGGGCGATGGGGCCGGAGCGAATCTTTGGGGGACGAGTCGCGCCGAGTCGAACATGACTCGCGGTGAACGGTGCTTGATGCCGCTAACGCTGCCATTTTGGGCCGAATTTGCGCCGCGACTCGGGGCATAATATTGACGGCTTGCTTACCATTTTCGGCTAGGGCAACCCGGTGACTCATATGCCAAAAATCGCATCATCCGGCGCCGAAATCGCCGGTTCTGCCAGCGAATCGCGGCCGCGCTCGGCGGTCAGCGCGGGGGTCGGCATCGTCGGCCTGATCGGGCTTTTGACCTATTTGCTGCTCGCGCGCCATGCGCCGGAGATCGCTGCCTTCTCCGGCCTCGACTGGGGCCAGCGCGGCCGGATGGACGGGCCGAATTCGGCGATCGCGAGCGTGCTCGCGTGCGGGATTCCGATGGTGCTCTGGTCGGTCTTCGTCGACAAGGTGCACCGCAATCCCTCGACCGGCATCGACTGGGCGCAGCGCCGCCCGTGGCGCGAAACGCTCGACATCAGCCTGACCAAGCTCGCCGGGCTGTGGGCGACCTGGGCGCTGATCGCGGGCTTCTACATCACGATGCGCTATTATTGGGAAGGAAACTACGCCTTCTCGATGAATCTGCTCGAGCGCGTCGCACCGTGGCTATTGCTGGTGTCCGTGCCGTACATGTTGTGGCTCGACCGCCGGATGATCGAGCCGCGCGATGGCTGCTACCAGTTCGGGCGCTGGATGATTGCACCCAAAAAGCCAGGGGGCGCGCAGCCGGTCGATGGCCGCGCGATCGCGCATCATTTCCGCGCCTGGGCGGTGAAGGGCTTTTTCACCGCCTTCATGCTGTCGATCGTGCCGGGCAATTTCGCAAAGCTGGTCGGGGTCGAAATGGCCGACGTGCTCGCCAACCCCTATATGACCGGCATCTGGACGCTCAATCTGCTCTATCTCGTCGATGTCCATATCGCGACCGTCGGCTATATATTGACGATGAAGCCGCTCGATTCGCATATCCGGACGGCGAATCCCTATTTCATGGGCTGGGTCGCGGCGCTCGCCTGCTATCCGCCGTTCATCCTGATGAGCGGCGGGCCGCTCGACTATGAAGTGAACAGCGCCGACTGGGGCTATTGGCTGGCGGGACACGACACGCTGATGACGGTCTGGGCGGTGGTGCTGGCCGCGCTCGTCGGCGTCTATGCCTGGGCGACGATGGCATTCGGCATCCGCTTCTCGAACCTGACGCACCGCGGCGTGATCACCCACGGGCCGTACCGGCTGACGCGGCACCCCGCCTATGTGTCGAAGAATTTGAGCTGGTGGGTCGCCGGGCTGCCCTTCCTCGTCACCGCCGGGGGGCCGATCGAGGCAGTCCGCAACACGCTGCTGCTCGGCGCGGTCAGCGGCATCTATTACTGGCGCGCGAAAACCGAGGAGAAGCATCTCCTCGCCGATCCCGCCTATGCCCGATACTGGAACTGGGCGCAGGGCAATGCGCTGGTGCCGCGCCTGTTCGCGAAACTTTCGGGGCGCAAGCGCCCGCTGATCCGGCTCGAACCCGATCCGCGCGTCGGCCCGGTGGCCTGATCCGCGCGCGGACAGCTTGACGCCATAAGCTGAAGCCCGCCCCGACGCCCCGGAAGCGGGGCTCGTCGACGTAGCCGGTAAGGTTGTCGAAATCGACCCCGCCGGTCGGCGAGGCATCGTTCGTGATGTTCAATCCCAAGCGGCTGCGAGGCAGTCGAAGAGCATCTATCCGCGCGGCATCCGGGGGAATGGTTTCGGATTCCAGCCGAGATGACGAAGGTCGGCGGGCATGCCGGCTCGCTACCCCCAAAGCCGGCCTTGACCGAATGCGCCACGCGAAGCGGCCGCCTAGCGCCCGCTCCGCTGCCCCGCATGCCGAATGATCCGGTCGATCAGCCGCCGCTCCTCGCTCGTCGGTTCGGCGGGTTCGATCGGGACATCATCGGACTTGCGGCGACCGAACATCGGGCGCCGGACAGGAAGCAAAGGAGAATATCGCATCGGGGGCACGCCTTGTCCACGCGGCCGCCCCCGCACCGCAAAAGCCCCCCGCCCGATCCTCTCGCGCCGGGGCTTTCCCAAAGGTTAAACCCTAAGGTTACTGCTTTCTTTGCGGGACCGAGAAAGTGCCCGTGACGCGCCCGTTGGTGCCGCCCGTTACCGGATTGCCGTCGGGTCCGCGCGCCGCGCCGCGCCCGTCGACCGTCGCGCGGCCGCTGTTGAGGTCGATCACCAGCCGCCCGCCGGTCAGATGGTTCGCGCCCTGCTGCAGCTGGACATTGCCGACCATCGTGATCAGACGCTTGTCGAGGTCATAGATCGCGACATTGCCCTTCGCTGTTTCATTGCCCTTGTTCACCGTCACCCCGCCGGTCGCGTCGAGCCGGTTGACGTCGGTGCCGCCCTGCCGCGTGTAGGCGACGGTCATCCGCGGCGCCTTCACCGTCAGCCCCGCCTGCGTCACCGTGACCCCGCCCGACAGCACGACGCGGTCGGAGCGGTCCTGTACCTCTATGCTCCCCGCGTCGAAATCGACCGGCGCATTGCTGTTGTGGTTGGCGAGCGCCTGCGCCTGCGCGGGCGCGCCGCCGCTGCCGGTCGCGAGGATCGCCAGGCTGGTGAGCGCGAAGCCGGCGCCCGCGAGCGCGATGCTCCTCATCGTCCAAAGCCCCTTCATTTCTTCAACGCTCCCTGGTTGATCCTGAGCTTCGCATTGCCCGACAGCCGCACGACGCGCGCGTCGAGGTCGGCCGAAAGCTGGTTGGCCGAAAACTGGCCAATGTTCAATGCGCCGTTCACCCCGCCGGTCCCGGCGAGGCTGCGGCCTTTCAGGTCGATCGCGACATTGCTCGCGTCGATCGCATAGCCGTCGGCGCTCCGCACCTTGACCGTGCCGGGCACCGACACTTTTTCGGTGTCCATGTCATATTGCCCCGCCGCCGCCGCGATCGTTGCCGGGCCGTCCTTCAGCCGGATCGCGCCCGACAGATCCTGCATCCGCACGATCGGCTCGGCCGAGCTTTTCTGCACTGCGCTCCCCGCGAGCAGCGCGAAGGGCTGGCCCTTCGAATCCTGGCCGCGATATTCGGCGCGCGTCACCTTCATCCGCTCCTGCGCCATCTGGACCTTGTCCTTGGCGAGCAGGAAGCTGATCTCGGCGCGCTGGGTGAAGGGCGAGAAGACGAGCACCGCGGCGACCACGCCGATCACCAGCGGCAGGCCATAGCGCAGGATGCGCACGATCCGGTCGTGACTCGACCCGCTCGCGGCCCACATGCGGCGCATCGTGCGATCCTGATCGGCGCGTTCGGACATCTCGCGAATCGCTTTCCCTCAGCTGTGCGCGAAGATATCGACCTCGGGCCAGCCCGCGAGATCGAGCGCCGCGCGCGTCGGCAGGAAGTCGAAACAGGCCTGTGCCAAATGGGTGCGCCCCTCGCGTGCCAGCCGCGCGTCGAGCACCTCCTTCATCGCGTGGAGGAAACGCACGTCGCTCGCCGCATAATCGCGCTGCGCGTCCGAAAGTTCCGCCGCGCCCCAGTCGCTCGACTGCTGCTGCTTCGACACGTCCTGCCCGAGCAGCTCGCGCACCAGCTCTTTGAGGCCATGGCGGTCGGTATAGGTGCGCACCAGCTTCGAGGCGATCTTGGTGCAATAGACGGGCGCGGTGACAATCCCCATCGCCTGCTGGATCGCGGCGATATCGAAACGGGCAAAATGGAATATTTTCAGCCGGTTGGGATCGGACAGCACTGCCTTCAGTACCGGCGCGTCATAGGAACTGCCGGGTTTGAAACGCACCAGATGCTCGTCGCCCGACCCGTCGCTGATCTGGACGACGCACAGCCGGTCGCGCAGCGGATTGAGGCCCATGGTCTCGGTGTCCACCGCCACCGCACCGGGACCCAGCGCGCCTTCGGGCAGATCTTCTTCGTGGAAATAGATGCTCATGCGTCCGCCTTAGGCCAAGCGGCCTTGCCGCTCAATGACTCGATTCGCCGCAGGCGCGTCGCCGGCCCGCGGCCACGGCAAAGCGTGCAAAATTCCGCACCGCGTTCCTGAAATTTTCTGTTCGCAGCCTGTGGATAATTAGGTTATATCTTGCGCGGTTTGTGGCACGGGGCGAGTCCGTGCCCGTGGTGAGCTGCGTCCCCGTCCGGCGCAAGGAGCCGGGTAAATGGGGTGTGGACGACCGAAAGCGACTATCAGACTATGAGTTTCAACAAGGATCGGCGCGGCCAGCGTGGGCGCGGCAAGCGCGATGATTTCGGCAATTTCGACAGCTTCGAGCCCGCACCCTATGGCGGCGACAGCTACGGCGGCGGACGCGGCGGCTTCGGCGACCGCGATCGTGGCGGCTTCGGCGGCGACCGGGGCGGCTTCGGCGGCGGTGATCGCGGCGGCTTCGGCGGCGGCGATCGTGGCGGTTTCGGCGGCGGGCGTGGCGGCGGCATGCCGGCGCAGGTGGTCGGCGAGGGCCAGGGCACGGTGAAGTTCTTCAACCCGTCGAAGGGTTTCGGCTTCGTCGCGCGCGACGATGGCGGCGAAGACGTCTTCGTCCACATCAGCGCGGTCGAGCAGGCGGGCCTTCAGGGTCTCGCTTCGGGCCAGCCGCTCGGCTTCACGCTCGTCGAGCGCAACGGCAAGGTGTCGGCGATCGACCTCAAGATCGAGGGCGAACCGATGCCGATCGAGGAATTCGCCCCGCGCCGCGACGACCGCGGTCCCGGCGGCGACCGTCCGGGCGGCGCCCGCGGCCGGCGCCAGCTGACCGGCGAGCGCACCTCGGGCACGGTCAAATTCTTCAACACGACGAAGGGCTTCGGCTTCATCGCGCGCGACGACGGACAGGCCGACGCCTTCGTCCACATCAGCGCGGTGCAGCGCGCCGGCATGGCCGGCCTCAACGAGGGCGACCGCGTCGCCTTCGACATCGAGGTCGACGACCGCGGCAAGTTCGCGGCGGTGAACCTGCAGCCGGAATAAGCGACGGCTTTCCGCTGAAAACGAAAAGGGCGCCTGCCGGCGCCCTTTTTGTTGGGTCGGATCGTCAGCGGCAGTTTACGACCGGAAGGGGACAAGCCAAACCTATACTCCCGTTCATGTCGAGCGAAGTCGAGACCCGCGTGGGGAGCGCCCGCCGTCGCGTGTCTCGACGTCGCGCGACACGAACGGAAATAGAGGACGGTCTGGAATCCACCCCAAAGCCGACCTAATACCCCAGCGTCGCTTCCAGGAACCAGATCCGCTGCTGCGTCTCGTCGGCCCAGCCATCGGCCAGCCCGCTCGTCGCGATATCGCCATCGGCCTCCGCCGCCGCCTTGGTCTCCTTGATCTGCGCGAGCAGCGTCCGGTTGTCGGCGGCGAGCGCGCGCACCATCGCGTCAGCGGCGACCGACGCCGCATCATCATCCTTGATCGACTGGCGCCGCGCCACGTCGCCGATCGAGCGCAACGTCGCCGCGCCATTCTTGCGGACGCGCTCGGCGATCAGGTCGGTCGTCGCGAGGATCTGTCCCGCCTGCTCGTCGAACAGCAGGTGCAGTTCGCGAAACTGCGGCCCCTGGACGTGCCAGTGGTAATTCTTGGTCTTGAGATAGAGCGCGAAGCTGTCGGCGAGCAACGCGTTGAGCGCGTCGGCGACCGCGGGCTGATTCTTCTGGGTCTCGGGCATCGGACCATCCTTTCTGTTACCGCCTTCAGATAGGGGCAGCGCCCGCCGAATGCCCATGGAAGCATTTGGTCGCTGTCATCGACAAAAACGATGAAACCCCGTCGGCCGATCGAAGGTGCCTATAACCCGAACGCCCCCATCGCGGTCCGAATTCCCCAGAGCGCCAGGATCAGCGCGCTCGCCCAGCGGATGAAGCGCATCGCCCGCCGCTCGGCCATCGCCGCGCCGAAGGCGAGGAAGGGCAGCATCGCGAGCACCCAGCCGATCATGCCCCCCGCCGCTGCCCACAGCCCGGAACCGCTCGTCGCGGCGAGCGCGCCGATCAGGAAATGGCTGCGGTCGCCGAACTGGGCCGCCAGCATCCGGCCCGCGAGCGCCGCCGGCGAGGCGTCGGCAGCCCCGGCGTCGGCAAGCGGCGGCATCCGCCACAGCAGTGCGACCGCTGCCGCCAGCATCGCCGCGGCGACGAGCAGCGCCACGACGCCCTGCCCGACCATTCGGTTCGCGGCCGCGCCGAATGCGGCGGCCACCAGCGCATTGATCAGAAAGGCGCCAAAAACGATCGCCGTCACCACCCGCCGGTCGCGGCGAACGGTCAGCAGCCGCGAGAGGAAAAGTCCCGTGCGCCCGTCGGCATTGGCAAGGGCGACCGCCACAAGGGCGAGCATGATGGCGTCCATGGAGGACGGCGTGCGACGTCAGCGCGGCGGCGTCAATGCCCCAGTCGCATCGCGACCGACGCCAGCCACGCTTCGTGCGCGGCGGCGGGCAATGGTCCGCGCGGCGCCGCGACCGCGTCGCTCATCGCGTCGAGATAGGTCAGGATCGCGGCGCGATAGCCCCCTGCGGCGACCGCCGATTCGAGCCGGCTCGCCAGCGTCTCGACCGCGCCGAAGCCGTGATCGCGCGCGAGACAGCGGATATCGTCGATCCCCTGCACGATCTGCGCCAGCGCGCAGTGCGGCAACGCCTCGGCAAGCGCGCCGATCTGGCCGCTGATGCGGGCCTGAATGTCCTGAAAAGGATCGGTCTGAAATGCCATCGTCCGCCCCCTCTATTCCCCTGAGGGACGAGGATGCGCCCATATGGTTAACCGCCGGTTAGCGCTGCCCCGGCAGCACCGGCTGCTGTTGCTTGCTGCGATACATATCGCGGTCGGCGGCCGCCAAAATCTCGGACTCGGTCGCCCCGGCGCGCAGCATCGCGACCCCGAAGCACGCCGACAGTGCGATGTCATGCCCGTCATAAACAGCGGGCACGGCGCTCAACACATAGCGCAGCCGGTTGATCTGCACCCGCGCGCCGTCCTCGCTCGCCTGGTCGAGGATCAGTCCGAACTCGTCGCCACCGATCCGCGCCGCGACGTCGGTCGCGCGGATCGATTCACCCAGCCGCTTGGCGATCTCCATCAGCGCAAAGTCGCCCGCGGCATGGCCGAAGCTGTCGTTGATATATTTGAGCTGGTTGACGTCGACGAAGACGACCGCGGCCGTTTCGGCATGGCGCTCGAAGCGCGCGAGCCGCTGGTGGATCGCGGTCAGGAAATATCGGCGGTTGAACAAAGGGGTCAGCGTATCGCGCTCGGACACGCGCTCGAGCTCGGCGACCGCGATCTTCAATATCCGGTTCTCGCGGCGCAGCGCGTCGCGTTCCCGGCGCAGTTCGCGCAGCTGATCCTCGATGGAGTCGACGGATGCGAAGCCGGTCCGATCGACCGCGATCCGTGCCCCCCCTGCGATATCCATTCCCGGTCCCCGAACGCACCCGATCCCCCGCCGGCCGGATTGCCGACGGCTATGCTTGGCTCCTCTGGTAACCGCGACTGGATACCAATCGGTAAACGCCTCCGCCGAAATCGGGCTCGAAATCGGGCACCGGCGCGCGGGCGTTGCTCCGTCGCGGGACAGCCGCTAGGGGGAAAGCCGACGGCGATTCATCGATCGATGCGCCGGAACAGGAGGGTGAAGGATGGACGACGCAGCCCCGCAGGTGGGCGTGGTCATGGGCAGCCAGTCGGACTGGCCGACGATGGCGCATGCGGTCCAGATCCTCGAGGAATTCGGCATCGCGCACGAGGTGCGGATCGTCTCCGCCCACCGCACCCCCGACCGCCTCGTCGATTATGCGAAAGGCGCGGCGGGGCGCGGCCTGAAAGCGATCGTCGCGGGCGCCGGCGGCGCCGCGCATCTGCCCGGCATGATCGCCTCGATGACGCGGGTTCCGGTGCTCGGCGTCCCCGTCCAGTCGGCCGCTTTGAGCGGCGTCGACAGCCTCTATTCGATCGTCCAGATGCCCGGCGGCATACCGGTGGCGACCTTCGCGATCGGCAAGGCGGGCGCGACCAATGCGGGCCTCTTTGCCGCCGCGCTGCTCGCCAATGAAGATGCCGATCTCGCTACGAAGCTTGATGCGTGGCGCGCGAAGCAAACCGACAGCGTCGCGCCGACGCCTGTCCGCGAGGGCTGAACCCCGGTGCTGCCGCCCGGCTCGACCATCGGCATTCTCGGCGGCGGCCAACTCGGCCGGATGCTTGCTATCGCCGCGGCGCAACTGGGCTACAAGGTCCATATCTACGCCCCCGATGCGGAGAGCGTCGCCGCCGAAGTCACCGCGCACCACAGCCAGGCCGCGTGGGACGACGAGCCGCGCCTCGCCGCCTTCGCCGCTGCTTGCGACATCGTCACCTTCGAGTTCGAGAATGTCCCGGTCGATACCGTCCGCTTCCTGTCGGGGCATGTCGCGGTCCATCCCGGCGCCCGCGCGCTCGAAATCGCGCAGGACCGGCTCGCCGAAAAAAGCTTCGTCGCCGCGCTCGGCGGCCGCACCGCGCCCTTCGCGGCGGTCCCCGACCGCGCCGCGCTCGACGCCGCGCTCGGCGAAATCGGCGCGCCGTCGATCCTCAAGACCGTCCGCATGGGCTATGACGGCAAGGGGCAGGCGCGTCTCGCCTCGGCAGCCGACGCCGATGCCGCGTGGGAGGCGATCGGCCGCCATGCCGCGATCCTCGAAGGCTTCGTTTCCTTCGCGCACGAATTTTCGGTGATCCTCGTCCGCGGCATCGACGGCGAAATCCTCCCCTGGGATTCGACGGTCAACGTCCACGAAAACGGCATTCTCGCGGCCGCCAGCCTGCCGCCGCCCGCGATCGTCCTCGACCAGCAGGCCGAAGCGCGCGCGATGATGGCGAACATCGCCGACGAACTCGACTATGTGGGCGTGCTGACCGGCGAATTTTTCGCCACCGATGCCGGCCCCGTGTTCAACGAAATGGCGCCGCGCGTCCACAACAGCGGTCACTGGACGATCGAGGGCGCGGTCGCGAGCCAGTTCGAGAATCATATCCGCGCGATCGCCGGCCTGCCGCTCGGCAGCACCGCGACCCGCGCGCTGCCCGTGGTGATGCGCAACCTGATCGGCGAGCAGATCGCGGCGATCCCGGCGCTGCTCGCCGACGAAAACTGCCACGTCCATCACTACAGCAAGACCGAAGTCCGCGAGGGCCGCAAGCTCGGCCACGCCACATGGGCGGGTGCAGCGCCCGGAGCCTCTCCCGCATGAACCGCCCCGACATCACGCTGGTCCTCGCGCGCGCGGCCAACGGCGTGATCGGCGCCGACGGCAAGATGCCCTGGCACCTCCCTGCCGATCTCCGCCGCTTCAAGCAGCTCACCATGGGCCGCCCGATGATCATGGGTCGGAAGACCTTCGACAGCCTGCCCGCGATCCTCGAAGGCCGCCGCCACATCGTCCTCACCCGCGATCCCGATTGGCAGGACGAGGGCGCCGAGCCCGTGGCGAGCGTCGAGGACGCACTGAAGCTCGCCAACGCGCCGCAGGTGATGGTGATCGGCGGCGCCGAAATCTATCGCCTCTTCCTGCCGCTCGCGACGCGGATCGAGCTGACCGAGGTCGCGCTGGAACCCGCGGGCGACGCGGCGATCGCCTACCCGGACCCCGCCGACTGGCGCGAGATCGCGCGCGAGGATCATCCGGCCGACGACGCCGGACGCCCTGCCTACAGCTTCGTCACCTTCACCCGCAAGACGGGCTGAACCGGATGGCACTCATCAGCATCGTCATTGCGAGCGTAGCCAAGCAATCCAGAGCGGTTTACGCCTGCTCTGGATTGCCGCGCGGCTTCGCCGCTCGCAATGACGATGCTGTTCAATCCGAAGCCGTGCTCTAGGGGAGGAAAATATGCGCCGCTGGCTGATCGGCATAATCGCGCTGCTCCTCGTCGCGGCGGCGGCTTTCTTCCTCCTCGCGCCCGGCATGATCGAGCGCGGCACGAACAAGATCGACGGCAAGCCGCTGCTGACGGTCAGCGAGCACGCCAAGGCGCTCCACAAGACGCTGACGATCGTCGATCTCCACAGCGACAGCCTGCTGTGGAGCCGCAATTTCCTCGATCGCGGCACCCGCGGCCATATGGACCTGCCGCGCCTCGAAGAAGGCAATGTCGCGCTGCAAGTGCTTTCCAGCACCACCAAATCGCCCAAGGGTCAGAATTACGGCGCGAACAGCGGCGACACCGATAACATCACCGCGCTGGTGATCGCGCAGTTGCAGCCGGTGCGAACGTGGAACTCGCTGCTCGAACGCTCGCTCTGGCACGCCGAAAAGCTGCATCGTGCGATCAGCGATTCGGCGGGTAAACTCGCCGGAGTGACGCGGCCCGAAGACATAGACGTGCTCTTGCTGGAACGGTCCGCCGGCAAAGCCGCGCTCGACCGGACCCCGCCGCCCGTCGGCGCGATGCTGAGCGTCGAGGGGCTCCACAATCTCGAAGGCAATATAAACAATCTCGACACGCTCTACGCGGCGGGCATCCGCATGGCGGGGATCACGCACTTCTTCGACAATGAATTCGCCGGATCGATGCACGGCCTCAAGAAGGGCGGCCTCACCCCGCTCGGGCGCGAGGTCGTGCGGCGGATGGAAGCGAAGGGCATGATCGTCGATGTCGCGCATTGCAGCCACGCCTGCGTCGCCGACATATTGAAGATGGCGCGCCGCCCCGTCGTCTCGAGCCACGGCGGCGTGCAGGCGACGTGCAAGGTCAACCGCAACCTCACCGACGACGAGATTCGCGGGGTCGCCGCGACCGGCGGCGTCGTGGGCATCGGCTATTGGGACGCCGCGGTCTGCGACACCTCGCCCGCCAGCGTCGCCAGGGCGATGAAGCATGTCCGCGACCTCGTCGGCATCCAGTATGTCGCGCTCGGCAGCGACTATGACGGCGCCACCACCGTCCGCTTCGACACCTCGAAGCTGGTGCAGGTGACCGAGGCGCTGATCGAGGCGGGCTTCACCGACGACGAAATCCGCGCCGCGATGGGCGGCAACGCGCTCCGCGTGCTCCGCGCGGGGCTGGTTCCAATGGCCGCCGCGAAATGACACCATTCCCCAACTCCGTTCGTGCTGAGCTTGTCGAAGCACTGTTCTTTCTTTCAGCCTCGCCCAAGAAAAGAACGGTCCTTCGACAAGCTCAGGACAAACGGAAGAGAGGGCGGATATGATCCGCCTCGACGGCCACGACCGCATCCCCGAAGCGCTGCGCCACGGCGTCCTCGCGCTCGGCAATTTCGACGGCTTTCACGCCGGCCATCAGGCGGTCGTCGGGCGCGCCGTGCATCACGCGACCGACGATGCGCGGCCGTGCATCGTCGCGACCTTCGACCCGCATCCGGTGCGCTTCTTCAAGCCCGGCGTCCCGCCCTTCCGCCTGACCACGCTCGACCAGCGGCAGGAGCTTTTCGCCGCCGCGGGCGCCGACGCGATGCTCGTCCTGCCCTTCGACGCGACGCTCGCCGCGACCACCGCCGAGGATTTCATCACCGAGTTGCTGCTGGGCCGCTACGGCGCCGCGGGGGTCGTCACCGGCGCCGATTTCGTTTTCGGCAAGGGCCGCGGCGGCAATGTCGTGACGCTCGCCGACCACGCCCGCCGCCTCGGCTTCTTCACCGAAATGGTCGCGCCGGTCGATGACGCCGAAGAGGTCATCTCGTCGAGCCGAATCCGCGACGCGCTCCGCGAAGGCGACTGCGCCACCGCGACCCGCCTCCTCACCCGCCCCTTCACGGTGCGCGGGCGAGTCCAGCACGGCGACAAGAACGGCCGCCTGCTGGGCTTTCCGACCGCCAACCTCGACATGGGCCAGTATCTGCGCCCGCGCTATGGCATCTACGCCGTCACCGGGAAGCTGCCCGACGGCCGCATCCTGAAAGGCGCCGCCAACCTCGGCATCCGCCCCAGCTTCGACCCGCCGAAAGAATTGCTCGAACCGCATTTCTTCGACTTCACGGGCGATCTCTATGGCCAGGAAATCGACGTCGCCTTCCACGCCTTCCTCCGCCCCGAAGCGAAGTTCGACACCATGGACGCCCTGATGGCGCAGATCGCGGCGGACTGCGATGACGCGCGGGCAGCGCTCGCGCATATCTAATTCGCGCAGAGACCGCAGAGAATTTGGTTCACGCGGAGACGCGGAGGCGCGGAGAAGAAGAATTGGCGGCTTCGCCGCCCTGTTTCTCTCTGTCCTCTGCGCTCCCTGCGATCTCTGCGCCAATCTTTTCTCTCCGCGTCTCCGCGTCTCCGCGTGAACCTTTGCGCCGCCGCAAAACTGCGCTAAGCGCCGCGCACCATGACTGATACGCCCACCGCAGAACAGCGCGACTACCGCGACACCGTCTTCCTGCCCAAGACCGACTTTCCGATGAAGGCCGGCCTGCCGCAGAAGGAACCGCTGATTCTCGCCAAATGGCTCGAGGGCAATCTGGAAGGGCAGATTCGCGAAGCCCGCAAGGGCCGCGACCAGTTCATCCTCCACGACGGCCCGCCTTACGCCAATGGCGACATGCACATCGGCCATGCGCTCAACCATATCCTCAAGGACATGGTCGTCCGCACCCAGACGCTCAAGGGCCGCGACGCGCCTTACGTCCCCGGCTGGGACTGCCACGGCCTGCCGATCGAGTGGAAGGTCGAGGAGCAATATCGCAAGAAAAAGCTCAACAAGGACGAGGTTCCGGTCGAGGAATTCCGCGCCGAATGCCGCGCCTATGCGCAGCATTGGGTCGACACCCAGCGCGAGCAATTGAAGCGCCTCGGCATCGGCGGCGACTGGGACCATCCCTATCTCACGATGGATTATGAGGCCGAGGCGACCATCGTCCGCGAACTGCTCAAATTCGCTGCCAACGACATGCTCTATCGCGGCGCCAAGCCGGTGATGTGGTCGCCGGTCGAAAAGACCGCGCTCGCCGAGGCCGAGGTCGAATATGAGGATATCGTCTCGACCCAGATCGACGTCGCGTTCGAGATCGTCGAGAGCCCGATCGCGGAGCTGGTCGGCGCTTATGCGGTTATCTGGACGACCACCCCTTGGACGATCCCGGTCAACCAGGCTTTGGCCTATGGGCCGGAGATCGAGTATGTTCTGCTGTCCGTCACAGCGGACACGATAGGTCTTGGCGGGAGTGGCGACAAGCGCGTCAACGAGGTTCTGACGGCGGCGGGATATCCGTTCAATGTCAACCGCATCGCCAAGTTTCTCGTCGCTAAAGACTTGGCAACTTCTTTCGCTGATCGGCTCAACAAGGCAGCAAAGGCGCTCGACTTCGGTGACATCGACGTCGGCGCAATCGCTGTTCAAGAGTACATCGATCCATACTCGGACTTAGATGCCTCAATCACAGGCTCCGACCTCGCCGGCACCATCGCGCGCCACCCGATGCACGCGCTCGGCGGCTTTTTCGCGCGCCCGCGTCCCTTCCTCGCGGGCGATTTCGTCACCACCGACAGCGGCACCGGGCTCGTCCATATGGCGCCCGACCATGGCGAGGACGACTTCGACCTCTGCAAGGCGAACGGCATCGACCCCGTGTTCGCGGTCGAAGGCGACGGCAAATATCGCGCGGACTGGGGCTGGCTCGGCGGTCAGGGATCGGTGATCAATCCCAAGTTCAACGCCCCCGACGGCCCGATCTGCACCGACCTTCGCGACGCCGGCGCGCTGCTCGCTGCCAGCGCCGACTACAAGCACAGCTACCCGCATAGCTGGCGCTCGAAAGCCAAGGTCATCTATCGCTGCACGCCGCAATGGTTCGTACCGATGGACAAGGTGATGACGCATATCGAGCCCAAGACCCCGCGCGAAAAGCGCTGGGAGAATGAGGGCGGCGCGATCAACCCGCACGAAGAGGACCTGTGCGACGCCCCCACGCTGCGGCAGGCGGCGATGCAGGCAATCGCCGACACGCGCTTCGTCCCCGCCAAGGGCCGCAACCGCATCGGCAGCATGGTCGAGGGGCGCCCCGACTGGGTGCTCAGCCGCCAGCGCGCATGGGGCGTGCCGATCACGCTGTTCGTCGATCGCAAGAGCGGCCAGTATCTCAACGACCCGGTCGTCAACGACCGCATCGTCGCAGCCGTACGCGAGGGCGGCGTCGATGCATGGAACGACGCGCGCGCGCAGGAATATCTCGGCGACGCCTATAACGCCGCCGATTACGAGCGCATCACCGACATTCTCGACGTCTGGTTCGATTCGGGCTGCACCCACGCCTTCGTCCTCGAAAGCGGCAAATGGCCCGCGCTCGTCCGCCACGACGGATCGACGCACAGCGCCGACCTCTATCTCGAAGGCAGCGACCAGCATCGCGGCTGGTTCCAGTCGTCGCTGCTCGAAAGCTGCGGCACGCGCGGGCAAGCGCCGTACAAGGCGGTGCTGACGCACGGCTTCACGATGGACGCCAAGGGCTTCAAAATGTCGAAGTCGCTCGGCAACACGATCAGCCCGATCGACCTGATGCGCGACTATGGCGCCGACATCCTCCGCCTGTGGGCGCTGTCGGTCGACTTCACCGAGGACCACCGCATCGGCAAGGAAATCCTGACCGGGGTCGCCGACCAGTATCGCAAGCTGCGCAATACGTTCCGTTACCTGCTCGGCGCGCTCGACGGGTTTTCGGAGGAGGAGCGCATCGCCGACGTTTCGGCCATGCCCGAACTCGAACGCTATATGCTGTCGCTGCTCGCCGATCTCGACGCGAAGATGGCGCAGGCGGTCGATGATTTCGACTACAACACATACACCCGCCTGCTCGCCGATTTCTGCAACGAGGACCTCTCGGCCTTCTATTTCGACATCCGCAAGGACGTCCTCTACTGCGACCTCGGCCCCGCTGCGCCGCTCGGCACCGACACGCGCCGCGCCTATCGCAGCGTACTCGACGTGCTGTTCCACGCGCTGGTGCGCTACGCCGCGCCGGTGCTGGTGTTCACCAGCGAAGAGGTATGGGGCACGCGCTACCCGCAAGCGGGCAGCGTGCATCTGCTCGAATGGCCAAACCTCGAAACCCTCCTGGATCCCCGCGAAGGCGGGGATCCATCACCCGCCGGTGCAAGCTCGAACTCGCCGGAGATGGGTTCCCGCCTTCGCGGGAACACGGAATTGGTCGAAAAATGGGCCGGCATCCGCGAAACCCGTGCGCTCGTCACCGAGCGCATCGAGCCGCTGCGCCGCGAAAAGATCATCCGTTCCAGCCTCGAAGCCGAGGTCTGGTTTCCGCACGAATCCGGCGACGTCGATTATGAGGAAATATTCATCACCTCGACCGTCCATCAGGGTGACTGGGACGTGAAGCGCACCGAAAACCACAAATGCGGCCGCTGCTGGCGCCACCTGCCCGAGGTCGCCGCGGACGGCGCCTTGTGCAATCGCTGCGAAACGGTATTGGGCGAAGGATGAGCAAGCGGTCCCCCTACCTCGGCTTCGGCCTCCTCGTAGCGGCCGTCGCCTTCGTCCTCGACCAGATCGCCAAATGGGTCGTCACCGTCCCGCTGTCGCTCGAGACCAAGCCCGGCGGCTCGATCGAGATCGTCTCCTTCTTCAACCTGACCTGGGCGCAGAATTACGGCATCTCGCTGTCGATGTTCGCCGACCAGTCGCCGACGACGCGCTGGATTCTCGTGGGCGTTACCGCGCTCGTCGCGCTCGCGGTCGCCTTCTGGATGACGCGCGAAAAGGCGAAGGGCGACGTGATCGCGCTCGCACTGATCCTCGGCGGGGCGCTCGGCAATATCGTCGACCGCGTGCGGCTCGGCTATGTCGTCGACTATGCCGACCTGCACATCGGGAGCTTTCGCCCCTTCATGATCTTCAACGTCGCCGATGCGTGCATCACGATCGGCGTGCTTTTGCTGGTTGCGCGCGCGCTGCTCTTGGGCGAAAAGGCCCCAGCCGCGGACGCCACCTCGTCCGCCGAGTAAACGGGGCGAATTGGGAGTATTAGTTTAGTGAACCGGACCACCGCCATTCTCGCCGCCTCGATTCTCGCGACGACGCTGTCGGCCTGCGGCTCGAACAGCCTGTTCAGCCGCGACCGTCCCGACGAATTCGCGGTGTCGCGTCAGGCGCCGCTCGTCGTGCCCCCCGACTTCTCGCTGACCCCGCCCGCCCCCGGCGCCGCGCGCCCGGGCAACGAGACGACCGCCGAGCAGACGCTGAAGGCGCTCTTCGGCGGCGACGCGCCGCGTAGCGCCGCCGAAACCTCGATCATCGGCCGCGCCGACGGCCAGCGCGCCGACCCCGGCATCCGCAGCAGCGTCGGCAGCCCCGGCACCCAGGTCGTCGACAAGGGCCTCGTCACCCGCGACATCATCTTCGCCCCCGAAGGCGACGGCCGCGACGCGAGCGCCGCGATTCCGGGGGCGTAAGCCTTCGGAATTGCGCGCAGAGATAGGAATGGGCAGCTTCGGTCGCCCTTTTCATATCCGCCGCCCGACCAGGAAAACCCGTCGCCTCTCATCGAAGCGGCGTCTTTGCGTCTTCGTGTGAAAAACGGGGGAGAAACCTCCCTAAGAAATCTCACACAAAGACACAAAGAGGGCCGCGCATTCTTCGCGCCTCGGCGTGCGGCCCGAAAAATCTCATGCAAGGGCGCGAAGAAAACATGTTCGGGTGCCGCTCGTTGCGCCCAACCGGGTTTGACCTATTTCTTTTGGCAAATGCGGAAGACCAAATAGTCCTGCCCAGACTCAACATCATAAAGATGAAGGGCCGCAATCTTTGCCTCACGCCCGCGCCCCGGCCTCCTCCACCCCCGCGCTGTTGTGCCGCAGCGCCTTCAGCACGGTATCGACGATCTGCGGCGCATTCAGCCCCGCCTGATCATATTGTGCCTGCGGCGAATCCTGGTCCTGGAAGACGTCGGGCAACCGCATCGTGCGCAGCTTCAGCCCCGCGTCGATCAGCCCCTCGTCGCTCGCCAGCGTCAGCACATGCGCGCCGAGCCCGCCGATGCTGCCCTCCTCGATCGTCACGCAAACCTCATGGTTCGCCAGCGTCTTGCGGATCAGCTCCTCGTCGAGCGGCTTGGCGAAGCGCAGGTCGATCACGCTCGTCGACAGGCCGCGCGCCTCCAGCGTGTCGGCGGCTTTCAGCGCCTCGGCCAGCCGCGTGCCGAGCGACAGGATCGCGACGGTCTTGCCGCTTCGCACGACACGCCCCTTGCCGATCTCGAGCTTCTCGGGAACCGCGGGCAGCGCGACGCCGGTGCCGCCCCCGCGCGGATAGCGGAAGGCGATCGGCCCGTCGTCATATTCGGCGGCGGTATAGGTCATATGGACGAGTTCGGCCTCGTCGGCTGCCGCCATCACCACCATATTCGGCAAGGTCGCGAGATACGTCACATCGAACGACCCCGCGTGCGTCGATCCGTCGGCGCCGACCAGCCCCGCGCGGTCGATCGCGAAACGCACCGGCAGATTCTGGATCGCCACGTCATGCACGACCTGATCGTAAGCGCGCTGGAGGAAGGTCGAATAGATCGCCGCGAACGGCCGCATCCCCTGCGCAGCGAGCCCCGCCGCAAAGGTCACCGCATGCTGCTCGGCGATGCCGACGTCGAAGCTGCGGCCCGGATGCGCCTTCGCGAATTTGTCGACCCCGGTCCCCGACGGCATCGCCGCGGTGATCGCGACGATCCGCGGATCGCTGTCCGCCAGCTTTGCCAGCGTCTCGCCGAACACATTCTGATAGGCGGGCGGTCCCGGCGGCGCCTTCGCCTGCTCGCCGGTGATCACGTCGAATTTCTGCACGCCATGATATTTGTCGGCGGCGGCCTCGGCGGGGGCATAGCCATGCCCCTTCTTGGTCACCGCATGGATCAGCACCGGACCATGGTCGCTGTCGCGGACATTTTCGAGCACCGGGATCAGATGGTCGAGATTATGCCCGTCGATCGGCCCGACATAATAGAAGCCCAATTCCTCGAACAAGGTGCCGCCCATCGCCATGCCGCGCGCGAATTCGTCGGTCTTCTTCGCCGCCTTGTGCAGCGGCTCGGGCAATCTGCGTGCGAAACGCCGCGCGATCTCGCGCAGCTCGACGAAGGGCCGCGACGAGACGAGCTTGGCGAGATAGGCGGAGAGCCCCCCCACCGGCGGCGCGATCGACATGTCGTTGTCGTTGAGGATGACGATCAGCCGGTTGCCGGCAGCGGCGGCGTTGTTCATCGCCTCATAGGCCATGCCCGCCGACATCGACCCGTCGCCGATCACCGCGATCGCGCGGCCCGGCTCGTCCTTCAGCTTGTTGGCGATCGCGAAGCCGAGCGCGGCGCTGATCGAGGTCGAGCTATGCGCCGCCCCGAACGGATCATATTCGCTCTCGCTCCGCTTGGTGAAGCCCGACAGCCCCCCGCCCTGCCGCAGCGTGCGGATACGGTCACGCCGTCCGGTGACGATCTTGTGCGGATAGCATTGGTGCCCGACGTCCCAGACGATCTTGTCGCGCGGCGTCTCGAACACATAGTGGAGCGCGACCGTCAGCTCGACGACGCCGAGCCCCGAGCCGAGGTGCCCGCCGGTCGTCCCGACCGCCGAAATCATCTCGGCGCGCAGCTCGTCGGCGAACTGGCGGAGGTCTTCGGGCTTCAGCTTGCGGAGGTCGGCGGGGACATCCACCGTGTCGAGCAGCGGCGTATGCGGACGGTCGGTCATCGCGCCGTCATACTGGTAACCGCAGAAACTGTCGAACGAAAAGGGCCCGATGCCCCCTCCCGCAAGCGGGAAGGGGAGTCATTCCTCCTCTTTCGCCTTCGCGGCATCGACCTGCGCATAAAGCCCGCGCACCATCAGGTCGGTGAACACCAGCATCACCCCGACCATCCCCGCGAACAGCAGGGCCGCCACCGCCGGAAACGGCCCGATCGTCTGCACCGCCCCCTGCCGCATCAGCACCGCGAGCAGCGCCGCGAGCGCCATGAAGCCATAGCCGATGAAGCGCCCCGCCCGGCTCATCGGGAACCAATGCCTGCGGCGGGGCATATCTTCGGGCAAGGACGCTGGTGCATGAAAGTCACGATGGAGCGAAAAACCTCCCCCTGCAAGACGAAGTCTTTGCATTGGCGCGACAATCCCATACACCCGGCGCGAGGGGGCAAGACCATAGGATGCATATGCCCGATCTGACGCCGCTCTTCCGCTTCTCCCGTGCCGCAACGATCGCCGCCGCTTGCGCCGCCTTCGCGGCCCCCGCCGCCGCCGAAGAAACCGCGCTTCCCTATGATCTGCCGCCCGCCTTCGAACGACCGGCGCCCGCCCCGCTGCGCGCGCCGGCGCCGGACGACGCACCCGCCGGCTATCTGCAGGACAGCGGCGATATCGACGAGAATATCCTGCTGCCCGCGCAGGGACACGACCCCGACGGCGACCGCAAATGGGCGCGCGACTATTTCGCGCTCGCGGGCGGCGTCATCACCGTGCCGAGCTACAACGGCTCGGACGAGCGCAACGTCCTCCCCGCCTTCTATTTCCGCGGCCGGTTCAAGGGCTTTTCCTTTTCGACCCGCGGCACCAATTTCCAGGTCGATCTGATCCGCCAGCGGCGCGGGCAAAAGACCGATTTCAAGTTCGGCCCGATCATCAACCTGCGCAGCGACCGCACCGGACGAATCAAGGACGCGCAGGTCGAGGCGCTCGGCGATCGCAAGCTTGCGATCGAGGCAGGCATCTCGGCGGGCGTCACCCACACTGGGGTCGTCACCAGCGGCTATGATCAGGTCGGCGTTCGCGTCGTCGCCCTGAAGGACATCTCGGGCCGCCACGGAAGCTGGATCGTGTCGCCGACGCTCGACTATGGCACCCCGCTGTCGAAGCGTGCCTATATCGGCGCGTCCCTATCGTTCAACCTCTACGGCAAGGGTTTCGGCCGCTATTATTTCGACGTCGATCCCATTGGCAGCGCGGCGAGCGGGCTGCCCGTCTATACCGGCGCCGGCCGCAAGGCGACGCTCGGCAAATATACGGTCGGGCTCGCGGGCGCCTATGCGCTGTCGGGCGACCTCCGCAAGGGCTTCGTCCTGATCGGCGGCGCGCAATATGGCCGGATGACGAGCCGCTTCGCCGACTCGCCGATCGTCGGCATCGCGGGCAGCAAGGACCAGTGGCTCGCCGGCGGCGGCCTCGCCTATCAATTCTAGGGACGCTCTCCAAACGGCCGAACGGAAACCCGCCCCCATTCGGGGGTGTTTCAGGGTGAAAAGCCGTCTAAGGGCGCTCGGCACTTCAGCCAGAAAGCCCGCCCATGCCGACCAGCAACGCCGCCCCCGCCTTCGCCGCGATCATGCTGCTGACCGGGATCGGCATTCCGATCCTCGCCTCGCTCAACTCGGGGCTCGGCCTCCGGCTCGAGGCCCCGATGGCCGCGTCGGTCCTGCTGTTCAGCCTCGGGCTGCTGGTCGCGATCGCCGGCGCGCTCGTCACCGGATCGCTCGGGCAGGTGCGGCTCTCGTCCGGCATCCCCTTTCATTTCTATCTCGGCGGCCTGTTCATGGCCTTCTACGTGATCGCGGTGACCTTCATCGCGCCGCGCTTCGGGGTCGGCAACGCGATCTTCTTCGTCCTCCTCGGCCAGCTCATCAGCGCCTCGACGATCGACCATTTCGGCCTCTTCGGCTCGTTGCAATATTCGATCGACGGCAAGCGCATCGCCGGCATCGCGCTGATGATCGCCGGCGTCTATCTGGCCCGCCGCTCCGCATAGAGGCCGCGCACCGCGCTCTTTTGATCTCGGTCAATGCGAAGCTGGCGCTCGTCCTGCTTCCTGCCTAGCATCGAGTCATAACAGATGGGAGCGGACCTATGGCGACAGCGATTCGGGCGACAAACGACGCGCCAACCCACGTCGATGTATTGATCGTCGGCGCGGGCATTTCGGGCATCGGCTCGGCATGGCACCTGCAACAGCAATGCCCCGGCAAAAGCTATGCGATCCTCGAGATGAAAGAGAGTTTCGGCGGCACGTGGGAGACGCATAAATATCCCGGGGTGCGGTCCGATTCGGACCTCTACACCTTCGGCTACCGCTTCAAGCCGTGGGTCGGCGCGCCGATCGCGAGCGGCGCCGAGATCCTCAAATATATGGGCGAGGTGATCGACGAGAACGGCATCGGCGCGCATATCCGCTACGGCCACCGCATCACCGCCTGCCGCTGGTCGAGCGCCGATAATCGCTGGACGGTCGAGGCGGTGCGCAAGGCCGACGGCGCCGCCGTCACCTTCACCGCGAATTTCCTGTGGATGTGCCAGGGCTATTACGACCATGAAAAGCCCTATATCCCCGACTGGCCCGGCCTGTCCGACTATAAGGGGCAGTTCGTCCACGCGCAGCTCTGGGACCCCGCGACCGACTATGCGGGCAAGCGCGTCCTCGTGATCGGATCGGGCGCGACCGCGGCGACGGTCGTCCCCGCCTTCGCCGAAAAGGCGGCGCATGTGACGATGCTCCAGCGCTCGCCGACCTATTTCTTCTGTTCCGAGAACAAGAACGAGCTAGCCGACCGGCTGCACGAGGTCGGCATCGACGAGGAAACGATCCACCGCGTCGTGCGCGCGCAGGTGATGCACGACCAGGACCTGCTCACCCGCCGCTGCCAGACCGAACCCGATGCGGTGTTCGAGGAATTGAAGGAGCTGATCCGCGCCTTTTCGGGCGATCCGAACTTTCCGTTCGAACCGCATTTCACGCCCAAATACCGCGTCTGGCAGCAACGGCTCGCTTTCTGCCCCGAAGGCGATATCTTCAAGGCGGCGGTGCAGGGCAAGCTCACCCTCGTCACCGACACGATCGACCGCTTCACCGAAACGGGCGTCCGCACCTCGGACGGGACCGAGATCGCGGCCGACATCATCGTCGCCGCGACCGGCTTCAACCTGTCGGTGATGGGCGGCATCCCGTTCGACGTCGATGGCCGGCCGGTCGATTGGGCCGATACCGTCACCTATCGCGGCATGATGATGACCGGCGTTCCCAACATGGCGTGGGTGATGGGCTATTTCCGTGCCAGCTGGACCTTGCGCGTCGACATGATGGGCGATTTCGTCTGCGGCCTCCTCAATCACATGGACGCGCTCGGCGCGAAGAAGGTCGAGGTCGCGCTGCGCGCCGAGGATCAGGCCATGGCGATCCTGCCGTGGATCGAGGAGGATAATTTCAACCCCGGCTATCTGATGCGCGGCCTCGCGAAGATGCCGCGCCGCGGCGACAAGCCCGAGTGGCGCCACAATCAGGATTATTGGGCCGAAAAGGATGCTTTCCCGCGCATCGACCTGACCGACCCCGCCTTCCTCTACGACGGCAAGCCGGCAGAGCGCGCGGCGGAAAGCGTAGCGGCCGAATAGCCCGGCCGCTACGCCGCCCCGCGTCCCGCAAACACGGCGGAGGCCATGCCGCGCTGGCAAGCCCGCGCCCGCGAGAACGCCGCCGCCGCCTGAAACGACCCGCGCGCCGTCCGATGATCGGCGGCGCGCGGACGGCTTACATCTTGTGCGCGGGCGCCGGGGCGGCCTTGGCCGCGACCTTGCGCTTCGGCGCGACATGATGCTTCGCGGCGGCGTGATGCTTCACCGCGTGATGCTTCGTTGCACGATGCTTGGCGGGCGCGCGGTGCTTCGCCGCGGCGTGGTGCCTCGCTGGCGCACGGTGCGCGGGGGCGGCATGGCCTTCGCGCTGCATGCAATTGTCGGTGACGGTCTTCGAACAGATCGGCGTTGCATCCTGCGCGGTCGCGGCGGTTCCCGACAGCGCGAACAGCGCGGCGGTAGCGATCGCCGTGAGTGTGATCTTCTGCATGACAGACTTCCTTTCATCCCGTGGAGAGGATGGCAGGATCGCACGGCGCGCATGGCGGCGGCGCGTCCGCAACATTACAATCCTGCAATGCGCCTCACAGCAACCGGGATCACGTCCCTCCGGCGGCGTTGAAGTCATGCACGAACAGCCCCGGCGTGCGGCTGTCGAACAGCGCCTGCAACTCGCAGCTCTGGCTCTTCTGCTTCTTGCAGTTCGCCTCGGCCGCCGCCTTCGCGCGCTTCGCCGAGGTTTCGACCGTCGCGCTGTCGTCGCCGCCGTTCAGGCGATAGGCCTGGATGAAGCCGTTGCCGGTCAGCGCATTCGAACCGCACTTGCGCTTCGTCGCGTCGGCGCACGCCTTGATCGCCGCCGCGGTCGCTTCGTCGGCACTCCGATAGCCGCTCGCGACATAGAGCTTGCCGTCATATCCGTCGGCCACCGCACCGTCGACCCACGCCGACGCCGCGAAATATTTGCGCGCCGCGCCGCCTGGAAAGCGCCGGTTGGTGCTCGACCGGATCGTCGCGAAGACCTCGCACGGCAGCAATTGCTTCGCCGAACATTCGGCGAGCACCTGCTTGCGTTCGGCCCCGCCGTCGCCCGCCCAGCCCTTGTAGAAATAGCCCTGCCTGTCGCGGATCACCGTCATCGACGAATTCCACCACGTCCCCGCCGCGGTGCAGCCGCTGCCCATCACCGCGTTGCACGCCGCGAGCGCCTCGGTCTCGCCGGCATTGTTCGATCCGAGGTAATTGCCATCGACCCATATGTCGGCAGCGTCGGGGTGCCACGCCATCGCGGCATAGCTGTTGTTCGGGGCCGGCGCCGGAGCGGACGCCGCGCCCGAATCGTCGCGGACGCAGAGCGGGATCGGCGCGACGCCGTTGCCGCCCTGCGTCATCCCGACCATCCGCTCGCCGGGCCCCGGGCCGTTGCACGGATATTGCGCCTGCGCCGCCGCCGGCCAAAGACACCAGGCCAACGCCACCACGAGCATCTGCACCATCCGCCGCATCCCGAACCCCGTCATGTTTCGATCCTCATATCCAGTTGATAAGACGGTCCTAATCACATTTTCCCTTACCGAAAGTGTTCGCGGTCACAAGCGCGCATGGACAGCGCTCCGCGCGCCGCCTATAGTCCGCCGATCCCCGGGGAGCCTGTGTGCAGAAACAGGTTGAGAGCGGAACATCCCGCGACCCGTTGAACCTGATCCCGGTAACTCGGGCGGAGGGAGGGTCGGCATTCCGCACCGGAATTCCCATTCTCGCTCCGACAAGAACGGAGCGACTGCACATGGCCGACATCGATTCCCGCATTGAAGCAAAACTCGGCGCGATCGGCGTCACCACCGGCCCGATCCGCGGCAGCCGCAAGGTCCATGTCGCGAGCCCCACCGGCAGCGGTATCCGCGTCGCGATGCGCGAGATCGACCTCGATCCGCACAGCGGCGAACCGAGCGTCCGCGTCTACGACACCTCCGGCCCCTACACCGACCCCAATGCCAGCATCGACATCGCAGAGGGCCTCCCCGAACTCCGCGCGAGCTGGATTCGTGCCCGCGGCGACGTCGAGGACGTCACCCAGCGCGAGGTCCGCCCCGAGGACAACGGCCAGCTCGGCCCCGACCGCTCGGGCGGTGTCCCCGCCTTCCCCAACGTCCGCAAGACGGTGCTGCGCGCCAAACCGGGCGCGAACGTCAGCCAGATGCACTATGCCCGCCGCGGCATCATCACGCCCGAGATGGAATATGTCGCGACCCGCGAGAATCTCGGCCGCGAGCGCCTCGCCGAATATGTCCGCGACGGACAGGACTGGGGCGCCAGCATCCCCGATTACGTCACCCCCGAATTCGTCCGCGACGAGGTCGCGCGCGGCCGCGCGATCATCCCCAGCAACATCAACCACCCCGAAAGCGAGCCGATGGCGATCGGCCGCAACTTCCTCGTCAAGATCAACGCCAATATCGGCAACAGCGCGGTCGCCAGCGACGTCGCGAGCGAGGTCGACAAGATGGTCTGGTCGATCCGCTGGGGCGCCGACACCGTCATGGACCTGTCGACCGGGCGCAACATCCACGACACGCGCGAGTGGATCATCCGCAACTCGCCCGTCCCGATCGGCACCGTCCCCATCTATCAGGCGCTCGAAAAGGTCGGCGGCATCGCCGAGGAGCTGACGTGGGAAATCTTCCGCGACACGCTGATCGAACAGGCCGAGCAGGGCGTCGATTATTTCACCATCCATGCGGGCGTCCGCCTGCCCTACGTCCCGCTCGCCGCGAAGCGCGTTACCGGCATCGTCAGCCGCGGCGGCAGCATCATGGCGAAATGGTGCCTCGCGCATCACAAGGAATCGTTCCTCTACGAACGCTTCGACGAGATTACCGAGATCATGAAGGCCTATGACATCGCCTACAGCCTCGGCGACGGCCTCCGCCCCGGCAGCATCGCCGACGCGAACGACGAGGCGCAGTTCGCCGAGCTCTACAC
>NZ_JAYSAH010000036.1:0-11732 GCF_041916015.1 Sphingopyxis sp.
ATTGAGATTATGTTCGGTCGCCTGAAAGACTGGCGCCGCGTCGCAACCCGCTACGATCGGTGCCCGAAGGCCTTCTTCTCCGCCGTCGCCCTCGCTGCCACTGTCATCTTCTGGCTCTGATCAATGAGTCCTGACCCTAGAAATACCAAGTCTTGAATCCTCTATCGGAGGTTGTGAGCTTTCGGGTGACGGTTTATTTAATCCCCCAACATAATGGATATGTGAGCTACCACTGAAGTTCCGATGATCCCAAAATCAAACGGCCTTCAATCGATGTCAAACAATCCCGCGAGCTGTTCGACCATCGTCCCGCCCAATTGCTCGGCGTCCATGATCGTCACCGCGCGGCTGTAATAGCGGGTCACGTCGTGGCCGATGCCGATCGCGCAGAGCTCGACCGGGGATTTGGTTTCGATCCATTCGATCACCTGGCGCAGATGCTGATCGAGATAGGCGCCATGGTTGACCGAGAGCGTGCTGTCGTCAACCGGGGCGCCGTCCGAAATCACCATGAGGATGCGGCGCTCTTCAGGGCGGTTGATGATGCGGTGGTGTGCCCACATCAGGGCCTCGCCGTCGATATTCTCCTTGAGCAGCCCTTCGCGCATCATCAGGCCGAGCGACTTGCGCGCGCGGCGATAGGGTTCGTCGGCGGGCTTGTAGATGATGTGGCGCAGATCGTTGAGGCGGCCGGGGTGCGCGGGGCGGCCGGCGGCGAGCCAGTCCTCGCGGCTCTGCCCGCCCTTCCAGGTGCGGGTGGTGAAGCCGAGGATTTCGGTTTTCACGCCGCAGCGTTCGAGCGTGCGCGCGAGGATATCGGCGCTGATCGCGGCGATGCTGATCGGCCGCCCGCGCATCGACCCCGAATTGTCGAGCAGCAGCGTGACGACGGTGTCGCGGAAATCGGTGTCGCGCTCGATCTTATAGCTGAGCGACTGGCCGGGCGAGACGACGACGCGGGCAAGGCGGGCGGCGTCGAGCTGGCCCTCCTCCTGATCGAAGTCCCAGGCGCGATTCTGCTGCGCCATCAACCGGCGCTGGAGGCGGTTCGCGAGCTTCGTGACCGCGCCCTGCAGATGCGTCATCTGCTGGTCGAGATAGGCGCGCAGGCGGGTGAGTTCGTCGGCGTCGCAAAGCTCGGTCGCGGCGACGATCTCGTCATGCTTTTCGGTGAAGCGGACATAGTTGAAGTCGGGGACGTCGGTCGGCAGGCGGTTGGGGCGCACGGGGAGCATCCCCTCGTCGCCTTCGCCGCCCATCTCGGGCTCGCCGTCGGCCTCCATCTCCTGCGCGTCGGGATCGGCGTCGCCGTCGTCGGCCTGATCGCCCGCCATTTCGGCGCGGGCATCGACCTGGCTTTCGCCGGCGCCGCCGTCCTCGCTCTCTTGTTCTTCCTGGCTGTCCTCGGCCTCGCTCTCGTCTTCCTCGCCCGTGTCCTCGGCGCCTTCCTCCAACGGCTCGTCGGCGACGATGAGGTCGAGATGGCGGAGTGCGAGCTTCGCGGTCTCGGCGAAGGCGGCCTGATCGTCGATCAGCAGCGCGAGCGCGTCGAGGTCGCCGCCCGCGTCCCGGGCGATCCATTCGCGGACCAGCGACAGGCCGGTCTCGGTCCCCTGCGGCGCGCGTTCGCCGGTCAGCGCCTCGCGCAGCAGCAGTTCGAGCGCGCTCGAGACGGGGACATCCTCCTTCGCATGCGCGCGGGCGATCGGGTCCGACCGCATCCGCATCGCGAGGCTCGCCGACAGGTTGGCGCGCATTCCGGCCATGCCCCGCGCGCCGAGCGCTTCGATCCGCGCCCGCTCCATTGCGTCGAACGCGGCGGCGGCAAGCGGCTCGGACGGGCGCGCGGCATTATGCAGCTTCTCGCTGTGATGCTTCATCCGCAGCGCATAGCTGTCGGCGAAGCCGCGCGCCTCGGCGACCTGATCGCGCGGCAGGGTGCGCGAGGGGGTCGGCACCTTGATCGCCTTGCCGATCTGCACCGGCGCATCGGCGGTGAAGCCGACCTCGACCTCCGGGTCGCGTGTGACGGCGCGCGCGACGCTGGAGAGCGCGGTCTTCAGGTCGTCGAGGGGGGAGGATGCGGTCATGGCGTCTCGGTCGGCGGGATTCGGTTGCAGAGTGTCTCGTCGAGGTCCTTGGGCGCTGCCGGGTCGGGACGCAAGCGGAAGACATGCGCGAGCGGCGTGGCATCGCGCTCGGGCCGCGCCGTCTTGCCGGCGACGGCATCGACGAAATCGCGGCAGGCAACCGCGCTGCGCAGGAAATTGCTGTGCCCTGTCGATCCGCGCGAAACCTCGGTTGTGTCGATCACGGTCACGCCCGGCACTGCGCGCACATAGCAGCGCTCGGGCAGACCCTTGGCGCGAAGGTCGGCCGCCTCGAACGGGTCGAAGCAATAGGGGGAGCCGAGGCGTGGATAGCCGTGCAGCGCGCGCGACGCGGCGAGCGCCTTGTCCTTGAGCGAGACGTAGATCGTCATGTGCCGCCCGCGCTCGACGCGTTCGGGGGCGAGCACGTCGTCGCCGATGTCGCGCTCGAACGTCTCGCGGTCGATGTCGGGCGAGGCGAGGATGATATTGGAGATGTTTGTCGCGCGCCCGGCGCGGCGCGACAGGCGGTCGGCGGTGGCGACCGCGGGGATCACCAGCCGTGCGCCGAGCGAATGCGAGACGATGACGATCTCCTTGACCCACGGCCGGTCGGCGAGGGTGCGCAGGAAGGTCCCGAAATGGCGGACGTCGTGATACATATTGGTCTCGTCGACCGCATATTTCAGCACCTCGCCCTGCGAGGGCCAGCTATATTCGATCACCGGCCCGTCGAAGCCGGTCATCCGCGCGATCTGCGCGGCGTCCTTCGACGTCGTCTCGAACGTCTCGCGATAGCCGTGGACATAGAGGAGCACGCGGCCCTGCCGCCGGTCGGTTTCGGCCTGCAGCGCCTGCCACCAGTCGCCTTCATTCTGGAATGCCATCGGGGTGCGCAGCTTTTCCTTGCCCGCAACCTTGGCTTCGCGCGGCGCGGCGAAGCGGCCGTAACGCACCGTGTCTCCGCGATGATGGGTGAGGGTGATCGCGTCGGTACGGCAGTCGGGGAGGCGGCTGGTCACGAAGAAGAGCGGCAGCGCCGCCGCGTCGACCGGCGCGCCAGCCTGTGCCGTGCAGCGCGGGTCGGCGACATAGGCGGCGTGGCGGATTTTGCCGTAATCGACGGGGGCGATGCAGCCGGCGAGGGTCAGTGCGGCAGACGCCACCGCGAGGTGGCGCATCGGCTTCACTTGCCGATCACGCTTTCGGGCAGATCCTCGCCGAACACGCGCTGATAATATTCGGCGACGATCATCCGTTCGGCTTCGTCGCACTTGTTGAGGAACGACAGGCGGAAGGCGAAGCCGAGGTTGTTGAAGATCGCCGCGTTCTGCGCCCAGCTGATCACCGTGCGCGGGCTCATCACGGTCGAGATGTCGCCATTGATGAAGCCCTGGCGCGTCAGGTCCGCGACCTTGACCATGTTCGCGACGGTCGTGTCGTCGGTGCCGGGGACCTTGGCGAGGATGATTGCGCTTTCGGTCGCGGCAGGCAGATAGTTCAGCGTCACGACGATGTTCCAGCGGTCCATCTGGCCCTGGTTGATCTGCTGCGTGCCGTGATAGAGCCCGCTCGTGTCGCCGAGCCCGACGGTGTTCGCGGTCGCGAACAGGCGGAAATGCGGGTTGGGGCGGATGACGCGGTTCTGGTCGAGGAGGGTCAGCTTGCCTTCGGCCTCCAGCACGCGCTGGATCACGAACATCACGTCGGGACGGCCCGCGTCATATTCGTCGAAGACGAGCGCGGTGGGCGTCTGCAGCGCCCAGGGGAGCAGGCCTTCGCGGAATTCGGTGACCTGCTTGCCGTCCTTCAGCACGATCGCGTCGCGGCCGACGAGGTCGATGCGGCTGATATGCGCGTCGAGGTTGACGCGGATGCACGGCCATTTGAGGCGGGCGGCGACCTGTTCGATATGGGTCGACTTGCCGGTGCCGTGATAGCCCTGCACCATGACGCGGCGGTTGAACTTGAAGCCGGCGAGGATCGCGAGCGTCGTGTCGCCATCGAAGACATAGGCGGGGTCGAGGTCGGGGACGCGCTCGTCGGCTTCGCTGAACGCCGGAATCTTCATGTCGATATCGACGCCGAAAACCTCGCGTGCATCGACCTCGGTATCGGGCGCCGCGAGGAGCGTCGAGCCGTGGTGGTCGGGGAGGCTGTTCGGGATATCGGTCATGGCAAAAGTCCAGCGCTGCAAATGGGAGAGTCGCCGCTGTATCGGCGCTTCGCCGTCGCGGTATCGTCATGGGTTGCGGCTTGCAACGGCTTATTCAGAAGATGTCGAGCGCCTTCATCACCGCCGACTGGTCGTAATAGGGCCGCTCGCAGACGATCCTGTCGCTGTCCGGCGCGAATTCGAAGCTGGCCGCCATGCGGACACGAAAGGCCCGGCCGGTGGGTTCGATCGTGCGGAGGCCGAGGCGCAGCGGGCCGCGGTGGGTGCCGGTCAGCCAGAATTCGACGAGGACCGTGTTCGTGGCTGCGTCGGCAGCGATCGCGATCACCTCGTTCGCCTGATCGGGAAAGGGTTCGCGCGACGCGGCGAAATAGGAGCGCACCGCCGCCTCGCCGTCGAAGACCGTGCCGGGGCCGAGAAGTTCGTAGCGCGGATGCTCGAAGGTCGCGAGGACGCCGTCCCAGTCGTGCGTGATCTCCAGCGCCATGTGCCGGCGGACGGTTTCGATACGCCTGTCGTCGAGGTCGCTCATCGCGCTTCTCCCTATGCGAACGCCTTCGTTTTTCGCAGCAGCTGATATGCCGCAACGACCTCGCCGAGTCTCGTCTCGAAACTGCGGTCGCCGCCATTGCGGTCGGGATGATATTTGCGGACGAGTTCGCTGTAGCGGCGGCGGAGCGCGGCACGGTCGGCGTCGGCGGAAAGCCCCATCAGATCGAGCGCGCGATGCTCCTCGCGGTTGAAGCGCGGGTCGGCGGCCTCGCGCCGTGCCTCGCTCATCCGCTGGCGGAAACGCGCGCCGAGTGCGTCCATCGGGTCCCTGAAATCGGCCCAGCGCGGCGGCAGGTCGGCGTTGCCCGCGGGACGGAAGGCGCGGCTTTCGGTCTCCCAGCCTGCGGTCGGCGATTGCGCCGCCATGATCTGGTCGGCGCTCATCCCTTCGAAGAAATTATAGCCCGCGTTGAACTCGCGGACATGGTCGAGGCAGAGGTAGCGATAGGGCGGGGGGCCGTCGGGCGAGCGATGTTGCGAGACGGGCGCGCGAAACTCGCCAGGTTCGCGGCAGCCGGGAACGGCACAGGGGGCTTCGCGCGGAACGCGGCCGTGGAATCGGGGCGAGCGGGGGCTTGTCATGCGGATTGTCCGGCCCCAACATGGGGGCATGACAGCAAAAGGTCCAGTGCAACGCGAGATGGAAGAGCGGCTGACCGCCGCTTTTCCGGGCGCCGATTTCACCCTCAGCAACGACAGCGCCAGCCATCACGGCCACGCGGGCGACGATGGTTCGGGCGAGTCGCATTTCAGCCTGAGCATCCTATGGGCGGGCTTTGCGGGCCTGAACCGCGTGGCGCGGCAGCGGGCGGTGAACAAGGCGCTCGGCGACATGCCGGGCAACCGCGTTCATGCCTTGGCGATCCGGGCGAGCGCGCCGGGAGAATAGGATAGCTGATCATGGATGAGCATCGCGTCTACGCCTACAGCTTTGCCAGCGTCTATCCGCACTATGTCGCGAAGGCCGAGCGCAAGGGCCGTAGCAAGGCCGAGGTCGACGAGATCATCCGCTGGCTGACCGGCTATAGCCAGAAGCAGCTCGACGATCAGATCGCGGCCGGGATCGACCTTCGCGGTTTCTTCGGCGAGGCGCCCGCGCTGAATGCCGCGCGCGACCAGATCAAGGGCGTCGTCTGCGGCGTGCGCGTCGAGGAGATCGCCGAGCCGCTGATGCGCGAGATCCGCTATCTCGACAAGCTGATCGACGAACTCGCCAGGGGAAAGGCGATGGAGAAAATCTTGCGGGCGTCGGCGCCATGACGATCGACAAGGTCAATCTCGCTGAGGCTTTCGCGACTTTCCACGATCCCTGGAATCCGCGTGTCGCGGGCGACATCAATGATTTTCAGGTCAAGCTGATCAAGCTCGACGGCAAGTTCGACTGGCATCACCATGATATCGAGGACGAATTGTTCCTCGTCGTCGCGGGGCGGATGAAGATGGCGTTCCGCGATCGCGATGTGATCGTCGGTCCCGGCGAGTTCATCATCGTCCCGCACGGCACCGAGCATTGCCCCGAGGCGCTGGACGGCGAGTGCCATGTCCTGTTGCTGGAACCGGGATCGACGCGCAACACGGGGAACGTCGAGACGGAAAGGACGAGGGAAACGCTAGCAAGGCTTGGCTGATTTCGAGCGGTAGGGCACGCCCTGCCTCTCCTAACTTTGTCATCCCCGCGAAAGCGGGGACCCAGAGCGTGCGTCGGCTAACCCCACACTGGGTCCCGCTTTCGCGGGAATGACAAAGGTGGGGGATGACAGCTCCCCACCCCTAAAGCCGACAGACCGCGCTTCCCGCCCACGTCCCCTTGCCAGCCGCACCATGCTCCGCCAGATTGGTTTTGAAACGAAACCAAAGGAGCAAGGCATGAGCGGCGATTTCGAGCAGGTGCGGGTGAAGCTTTCGACCGGAGTCGAACTCGATGTCGTCGATGTGGGGCCGCGCGATGCGCCGGTGCTGATCTTCCTCCACGGCTTTCCCGAATCGCACCGGACCTGGCGGTTCCAGCTGCCGCATTTTTCGGACCGCTATCGCTGCATCGCGCCCGATCAGCGCGGCTATCGGGGATCGTCGAAGCCGCAGGATGCCGAATCCTACACCCCCGACAAGCTGATCGCCGATATTTTCGCGCTCGCCGACGCGCTTGGGATCGATCGGTTCACGATCGTCGGGCACGACTGGGGCGGGGCGATCGCGTGGGGCGTGGCGCTCGGTGGCCAGCCCGGCGGGCTGCATCCCGAATGGTCGGGGCGCGTCACCCGCGCGGTGATCGCCAACGCGCCGCATCCGGCGATCTTTCAGCGTCTGCTGCTCACCAATCCCGAGCAACGCGAAGCGAGCCAATATATCCGCACCTTCCGCGATCCGGCGAGCGACGCGATCATCGAGGAGCATGGCATCGCTGGCATCCTCGCCCACGCCTTTGCGGGCAAGGTGCCGAGCGGGGGCATCCAGCCGCCCGACGAGATCGCCCGGCTGCTCAAGGATTGGGAGGATCGCGACACCTGCCGCGCGATGATCAACTGGTATCGCGGCTCGCCCGCAAACGTCCCGGCGATGGACGAACCCTATGCCGAACCGCTCGCGGTGCCCTTTCCGAAACTGACGATCCCGACGCTCGTGATCTGGGCGCTCGACGATGTCGCGCTGCCCGCCTGCAACCTCGACGGCATGACCGAACTGGTTCCCGATGTGAGCATCGTGAAGGTGCCCGGCTGCGGTCATTTCGTGCCGTGGGAAAAGCCCGACGCCGTCAATGCGGCGATGGACGAATTCCTCGCAGGATACTGACGCAAAGCACTGAAAAGGGAATAAAAAGTTGGCAGGCGGTAGGGGTGCCACCGCCTGCCGGGAGGGGTCGGTTCTGCGGGACTGCCGCAATTCGTCAAAGTCATGCGCCCGTCTAGCTCGGGCGCGAGTTAACCATAAGTTTGCCCCCTATTGCAGGCTTTCAGATTCTCCCATTGCTGCCATATTTGCAGTTATGAAAAGGGGCACGCTCAAGGCGGTCACCAAGATCGACCGGATCGACGGCCCTTTCGGTTGGACGATCGTCCGCGACGTCCATGTGCTGATCCTGCACGAGGCCGGAAGCTATCACTGGCTTGAAACCTGGCTCGATGGCCATCGCACCTCGCTTGGCGATCCGTTGCCGGGCGAGATGTGGTTCGTGCCGGCGGGGCACGTCCACCGCGCCGAAGCGAAAGGCGGTAGTGTGCGCTTCGTCGAGATTGAAATTCCGTCCGCCTTGCTGGCGGTGCCGTCCGGCGCGCGCCCGATCGCGGCCTATCAGGACCGGATGATGGCGGCGCTCGTCGCTGCGGTGGCCGCGGACGAGGCGGGGGCGGGGGATGCGCTGTTGGCGCTGCTCCACGAAACGCTGGCGCGCCGCGTCGCGCCGCCGGTGCCGCCGGCGATCGCTCCGCGCATCGACGATCTGATGGCGTCGATCCAGACGCAGCTCGAGACCCCGATCACGGTTGAGGAGATGGCGGCGGAGGTGGGCATGTCGGTCAACAGCCTGATCACCAATTTCGCGCGCGCGACGGGGTGGACGCCGGCGCAATATATGTTGCACCAGCGCCTTCGCCGCGCCTGCTGGTTCCTTGCCAACCGGCCGCTGTCGGTCGCGGAGATCGCCTTCGCGACGGGCTTTTCCAGCCACGCGCATCTCTGTGCCGCCTTTCGCCGCAAGCTTGCTATGTCCCCGGGGGAGTGGCGCGCATTTGCGAAGGGGAGGGCCGAACTCGATGGCTAATATGAATCTGTTTCGCAAGCGGGACGGGCACGGCCACGCGCCCGTTACCAATATCGAGCTGTTCTTCGACCTCGTCTTCGTCTTTGCCATCACCCAGCTCTCGCACACGCTGCTCCAGCATCTGGGCTGGCTCGGCGGGCTTCAGGCGCTGCTCCTGCTGTTCGCGGTGTGGTGGGTATGGATTTATACCACCTGGGTCGCCAACTGGCTCGACCCCGAGCGCGCGAATGTCCGGCTGATGCTGATTCTGCTGATGCTAGGGGGGCTGGCGCTGTCGAGTTCGATTCCCGGCGCGTTCGGCAAGAATGGCTGGCTGTTCGCCGCCGCCTATTGCGCGATGCAGATCGGACGCACCCTCTATATGGTCTGGGCGAGCCGCGGCGTTCACGACGGCCGCGCGCGCAATTTCCTGCGTATCCTGTTCTGGCATGGCCTGTCGCTACCGCTCTGGGCCGCCGGCGCGTTCGTGCCCGCCGATCAGCGGCTGTTGCTGTGGGGCGCGGCGCTGCTCGTCGATTATATGGGGCCGATCAGCTTCTTCCCGACGCCGGGGCTGGGCCGGTCGAAAGGGGGTGACTGGGATATTTCGGGCGCGCATATGGCCGAACGCTGCGCGCTGTTCGTGATCATCTCGCTCGGCGAAGGAGTGCTGATCACGGGCGCAACATTTGCGGAACTGCCGCAGGACGGTTTGCACTGGCTGGCCTTCGCGACCTGCTTCCTGGGTTCGGCGGCGCTCTGGTGGCTCTATTTCGACAGCGGCGCCAAGCGCGGCAGCGAGCGGATCGAGACGAGCGAGCAGGCGGGGTTGATCGCACGCAACGCTTATACTTATTGGCATATTCCGATCGTCGCGGGGCTCGTCGTCTCGGCGGTTTCGGACGAAATGCTGCTCGCGCATCCGTCGGGGCATATCGAGCCGGCATTCCTGGTCGTGACGGTCGGCGGGTCCCTGCTCTTCCTGATCGGGAATATGGGTTTCAAGAAGGCGACGAACGACCGGCGCTTTCCGCCCTTTTCGCACATGATCGGTGCCGCGTTGCTGATCGCGGCCGGCGCCGCTTCCTGGTTCGGTCACTGGCAACCGATCGCGCTCGGCATCGCCTCCTTTGTGGTGCTCGTCGTCACGGCCGTCTGGGAGTGGGGCAGCTATCACGGCGGCTGGCGGCGGTGGGCGCCGTGGCTCGGACGCTTCGGAGGTGCCGACGCATAATCGTCTGTGGGAGAAGGAACCATGCCGCACACGACCGTCATGCTCATCACGGGCCTTGCCCTGCTGATCGCCATGCGAATCCTTATCGGCGACAAGGCGCGCGCGACCTGGGCGTTTCTGGTGCTATGGCTCATCATATCGATCGGCAACCTGCTCGTCGGCGTGCTGTCGGCGGGCTATGGCTGGGGCGAGGAATTGCTGATGTGGCTGCTCGTCTTCGGCACGCCGGCGGTCCTTGCGCTGGTGGCAGCGCGGATCAGTTCGCGGGGCTGATCAGGCAGCCGCTGGCACCTGCGTACCGCGCGCTGCGCGAGGCGAGGAGCGGGACGCTTCCGGTCACCGTCTTCGTCGCGGGGTCCTCGCTGAGCGATACCATGCCCATGCCGGGCTCGAAGTCGGTCTGGCAACTGTCGAGGCTGCGGCCCTGAACATAACGGCACGAGCAGCCGACGCGCGCGGCATAGGCCGATCCCAGTTCGGCCTGCGCCTTGAACGACGGAAATTTCCAGACGAGGAAGATCGCGAGCAGCACGCCGAAGCCGACCGCCCACGGCAGGCAGCCGCCGCTTCTCCCCTCGCGCCGCTTGCGTCCACGCAGGTGCGGCGGCACTTCCGGCGCGCGCGCGCTCGGCTGCTGGTCGCCCGTTGCCGTCTCGGGTGGGTTGGTGTTACTCACGGCGCGTCATGATCACGAAAAAAGCCATGCTGGCAAGTGCCGCGCTGTTGCTGCTCGGTGGCTGGTCGCTGACGCAGGCGGCGGGGCAGGGCGCGATGGCGCCCGCCGCGCCTGCGCCGCGGTTCGGCGCCTCGATCGACGACCTGCGGCCGGCCGACGCTTCGCCCGCGCTGCCGGCGCTCGATCCGGCGATCAAGGCGAAGGCCGACGCGCTGTTCGGCGACGCGGACGATGTCGGCGAAACGCGCGCGCTGCTCGTGCTGCGCGACGGGCAGCCGATCTACGAACGCTATGGCGCCGGCTTCGACCGCAATTCGAAACTGATCAGCTGGTCGATGGCGAAAAGCATCACCGCGGTGCTGACCGGTTTCCTCGTCGCCGACGGCCAATTGTCGCTCGACGCGCCCGCGCCGGTCGCGGCGTGGCAGCGGAGCGGCGATCCGCGCGGTGCGATCACCTTGCGGCATCTGCTGCATATGGCCTCGGGGCTCGATCATGTCGAAACCGGCGATCCGGTGTGGAAGGGCGACACGGTCGAGATGCTGTTCGGCGGCGGCGCGGCCGACATGGCGGGTTTCGCCGAAGCCAAGCCCGCGGCGGCGAAGCCCGACGAGGTGTTCAATTACAGCTCGGCGACCAGTGTCATCCTCGCCGACATATTGGCCGATACGCTGACGCCGTCGCAAAACCCTGAGGCGCGCCGCGACGCGATGCTCGATTTCATCCACGGCCGCCTGACCGAGCCGCTCGGCATGACCAGCCTGACCCCCGAATTCGATGCGAAGGGCACGATGATCGGCGGGTCGGTGATGCACGCGACCGCGCGCGACTATGCGCGGTTCGGCGAGTTTCTGCGCAACCATGGCGTCGCGGGTGGCCAGCGGCTGCTGCCCGAGACGTGGATGGCTTTCATGCTGACCCCATCGGAGGATGATCCGGGTTATGGCGGCCATATCTGGCTCAACCGCCGCCGGCCGCCGGGCAGCGATCCGGCGCTATGGCCCGACCGCGGGCCGAACGACCTGTTCGCCTGCATCGGACATCAGGGGCAATATATCATCGTCTCGCCGTCGCAGCGGGTGACGATCGTGCGGCTCGGGATCACGAACGACGACCAGTTCCCGGCGCTGCGGCGGCATCTGGCGGATTTGACGGCGGCGCTTTGATTGTCGGTTTTCGACCGGAAGGGGACAAACCAAAGCTATACTCCCGTTCGTGTCGAGCGAAGTCGAGACACGCGAAGGCTGGCGCTTCCCAAGCGTGTCTCG
>NZ_JAYSAH010000037.1:0-5858 GCF_041916015.1 Sphingopyxis sp.
GATGTTCTGGCGGTCGAGCCAGGTCGCGCCTGACGCCGTGATCTGGCGATCGATGTCGAGGTCGGAGCGAACGGCTATGGCGACGCGACGTTGCCCCCGTGCGTCATCGAACCGGCGCAGCTCGACGATCGAGCCGGGCGCGCTGTCGCCGGCCGCATCGAGATCGGGCAGCTTGATGTGGTGGGTGCGTCCGTCGACGCCATCGACGACGGCATAGGCCGTGCCCTTCAGTTCGTCGTCGAGGCCTCGATCGACCAGCCTGCCGACAATCGGCGTATCGAGACTTTCGGCGGCTAGCACGTAGCTGGCCGATCCGCGCTCGATGCCGCGTTCCGTCAACGCCCGGTGCATCCGCTTGATGATGTCACCGCGTTCACCGAGTTCGCGCAGCGTCGCCTCGGCCTTGCCGTCGATCGTCCACTGGCCGGGGCCGACCTCGACGGCGAGGCCGAGCGTTTCCAGCTTGTGCAGCCGTCCGACCTTGAGCGCATGATATTCGTCGGGCCGGGCTTGTCGGTCGGGCGCCATGTCGATGACGCCCGTGGTGTGCGCATCGCGGGCAAGGTGGCGGTCGAGTTGCGTCCAGCGCTCGGCATCGACCTGTCGCTCCAGAGCGCGGTGAATGTCGAGATCGGTGCGCGGCCCCAATTCCTGCGTGACGAGGTCGGCGGCGCGGGCGCGCATGCCTTCCTTGATGTAGTCGCGCGCGATCACGAGGTCCTGCCCGTCATCGGCACGGCCGCGCAGGATGATGTGGACGTGCGGGTTGTCGGTATTCCAGTGATCGACGGCGGCCCAATCGAGCTTCGTGCCGAGATCCTTCTCCATCTGGTTCATCAGATCGCGGGTGAAGGATTTGAGGTCCGCCATGTCCACGGCGTCCTCCGGCGAGACGATGAAGCGGAAATGGTGGCGATCGTCGCCGCAACGCTCGGCGAAGGCGCGGCCCTCGACCTCGTCCGTCTCCGCCCCGAACAACCGGGCCTTCTCTCCGTCACGGGTCACGCCCTCGCGGCGCAGATAGTTGAGATGGGCTGCGAGCGGCGCCGTGCGGGCATGATGGCGCACCAGGCGAGTCTTGATGACGACGACGCGCGAGCGGCCCGTGAGGAGACGGTTGGCGCGAACACTCGCCGTTCGGCCACGCCCGAAGGTCGAGCGATTGCCGGAGCTGATCCGGCCAGAACGCGAGACGCGAGCGCCGGCCTTCTGCGCGGCAGCCAGCGCCTGCGCGATGAAGGGCCTGGCACGCTGCGCGCTTGACGATCGGATACGGCCGGGCCGGATGCGGAAATCGTCATCGCCGCTCATCGCCGAGACTCCGCACATCGCATCAAACAGATGAAATCACGGAAGAAACGGCGCGCTCGCGAGGTTTGCGAAAACAGTGCACCTCGCGAAAGATCGGTGTAACCCATTGAAACAACACGACCGACCGACGCCGCACCTCGCAGCTTTTTATCTCGCCATCGTTCGGTCGTGTTGCCTGCTTCCCACCTCAGCCCACGCCATGACACGCCGGGATACGCTATCGTGTGATCAGGAACGCGGGCGCTCATCGAGCGGTCCGGTCGTCGGCGCGGGCGACGAAAAGCCCGCCGGACTGCGGCATGATGGCGGAGACATCGTGCACGGCCGGCGTCACGCTCGCGTCGCTGGAGGCGCGTTCAGCCGGCAAAGGATCGGCAGCGGCGCTGCGCTCGGATTGCGCGACGAACAGTGGTGCGCGCGTCCAGGCGAGCGGATCGGCCACCGCGACCATGACGGGGCTGGCGGGATCGCCGCTGCTGACCGACGGCGCGACGATGGCGAGATAGGCGCGCGTCTCGGCGGGCAGCGGGCGGCCGTCGAGAGAGTCCTCGTAACGGCCGGGGCCAGCATTATAGGCCGCGATCCAGCCGGGCGAACCGTACCGCTCGAACAACTCGCGAATATAGGCCGCGCCCGCGATGATGTTGTCGTGGGGATCATAAGGATCGGCGCTGAGGCGATGGCGAGCACGCAGGCCTGCCCAGGTTTCGGGCATGATCTGCATCAGGCCCATCGCTCCTTTGGGTGAGGTCGCGCTGGGATCGCCGGCGCTTTCCGCCCGCATGACAGCGCGTATCCACGCAATCGGTATTCGGAAGCGCGCCGCCGCTTCAGCGATATATAGAGCGTGGGGATCGCGGACCGATGGTCGTGCGATCGGCGCATCCTGAGCCAGAGCGATCGCCGGTACGACGCTTCCGACAGAGAGGCCGGTAAGGAGAAGGAGAGCCATGCGCCGGGCTGCGGAGCGCAGCCCGGACACATGCCGGCGGCTCGTCGTCGGACGAGGTCCAGCCATCGCTCAATCCTTCTCGGCGCGGTCGCGCGGTCGCGACCAGTGCAGCGACCAGGCGTTGCCGCCTTCATCGTCGCGGAACAGGTTGGCGCGGATCGGCTGCGGCAGGGCCGGATCGTCGATCAGCAGCGCGACATATTCGCCTGCGCGCTCGCCGGTGCGTTTCCAGCCCGCCCCGATCTCCGGGCCGGTCTCCTCGGCGCCGTCATCGCGGGCATGGATGCGATAGTCCGGTGCGTTTTCCGCATCGGACGGTTCGGCGGGCACGATGGCGATGTCGCGGAAGAGCGTGAATGTCTCGATGCGTCCGGTGAAGCCGGACGTCTCACGTGTGAATTGACCGATCTGCGGCATGACTCTCTCCATGGCGGTGGTGTTGGGAAGGCCATCGACGGGCACCGCTCCCGTCGATCGGAAGCGGTCAGCGTGTGGCGGCACGCCAGACGAAGCGACCATCGCCACCCTCGTCGGTATAGAGCGGCGTCGCCTTGCCGATGACGCCGCGCGCCGGGATCGGACCGAAGTAACGGCCGTCCAGACTGTCGCTGACATCGGGGTTCATGAGGAAAATCTGACCGTCGGCGAGGCGGCGACAGCCCTGCCAGACCGGCAGCGGACGTCCGCGCCGGTCGCGGTCGAGCGCATGCCCAAGCGGTATCGCGTCGACCGTGATGGCGTTGCCGGTGCGGCAGACCCGCTGGCCGGCAAGCCCCATGACGCGCTTCATCAGCGGCACGTCGCGACCGATATAGCCGCGCTCGACCAGGAAATCGGCGAGTGGCTGGTCCGGCAATACCGCAACCAGATCTCCGATCTCCAGATGACCCGGAGGATCGAGGTCATATAAGCCGATCGGCACGCTGGCCGAAGCGTTCCAGATCAGGCGAAGCGGAACCGGAACGGGCGACGCCAGTGTCGTCCCCATGATGGCGAGACACGTCGCGATGACATAGCCGCGACGGGTCATCTCTCGATCTCCCGCCGCTTGAGCCACGCCTGATGGCGTTCCCTGGTGTAGGCACGCGGCTCTTGGCCGGTGCTCATCCGGTTGGCAACGTGCCGCCAGTGATCGGGGGCGACGTCATGCGGTAGGATGCCGATGGCTTCCACCGCGTCGATGTGGCGAAGCACCTGTTCGACCTGGGGCCATCCCTCGATCTTCAGCAGAATGTCGCCGCCCGGCTGTACAAAGGGCAGAGTCTGATAGGGTTCGTTCGGTTCGACCGCGCGCACGATGTCGATGCGCGAACTGGTCGTGCCGAAGTCGTTGGCCGCCCAGCGGACGAAGGCGAAGACGCTGCCGGGACGATAGGAGAAGACACGGCGGCGACGGTCGAGCACCTCGTCGCGGACTTGCTGGCCGAACCTGATCCAGTTCTCGATCCGCTTTTCGATCCAGGTCAGCTCGACATGGGTGAGGCTGTCGGAGGTCTGCGCAATCGGCGCGGGGCGGCCGCGCACGCGGAGGAGCGCGTTGCCGGTCATGGATGTTCTCCTTCGGCAGGGGGAAATTCGCGCGCGAACAGATCGCGCAGCATGTCGGCAACGGTGACGCCGCGATGGAACGCAGCGATCTTGATCCGGCCGCGCTGGTCCGGCGTCACATCGATGGTGAGCCGCGCGGTGTAGCCGGTGGCGCTATCGTTGCGCGGCGACGCACCAGCAGCCCTGATCCACTGATCGGGATCGGCGGGCCGGGAAGCGAAACCGCGACGGGCCGGACGCTCGCTCACCGTGTCGCCCTCCCGATGCCGAGGCCGTCGATCGCGTCCGCCAGCGCTGCGATCTCGCGCGCGGCGGGCGTGTCGTCGTCCAGCTCGGACACCAGGCAGCCCGATTGCGCGGCGGCCGCGAAGGCGATGCGCTGGCCGATGGTGGCGGCTAGGACGGGCGGATCATGGTCGGCCAGCGCCTCCGCCGTTTCGCGTGCAAGCATGGTGCGTGCATCGCAGCGGTTCAGCACGAAACGGGCCGTAAGCTGAGGCCGGTAGATGCGCGCTTCACTGATGAGCGCCAGCATCTCGGCCGAGGCCCAACCGTCGAACGGCGATGGTTGCACCGGGACGAGCACGAGATCGGCGGCGAGCAGCGCCGAACGCATCAGGCCGGCGACGCGCGGCGGCCCGTCGATCACGACATGATCGGCATCGCGAGCGAGTTCGGGCGCCTCCCGGTGCAACGTATCGCGGGCGAGGCCAATGACGCCGAACAGGCGGGGCTTGCCCGCATGCTCCCGTTGCTGCGACCAGTCGAGCGCCGAGCCTTGCGGGTCCGCGTCGATCAGTGTGACGCGCTTTCCCTGTCGTGCCCATTCGCCGGCGAGGTTGAGCGCCAGCGTCGTTTTGCCGACGCCGCCTTTCTGGTTGAGGAAGGCCACGATCATCGGCGGCCTCCCGCACGAGGATCGAAGGGGAGTTGCGGAAGGCCGTGAGCGTTGGCCGCTTCAGAGCTGGTGCCGGCACAGGCTGGAGCGTTGGCGCGGCGTTTCCCCGTGGCGCTGAGCGCATTTGCGGCCTGCCGGACGAGGCTTTCCACGTCGCGCGCGCGCTCTTCAAAGTTAGATTCTCTGTTAGACTCTAAGTTAAGGGCGCGATTTTCGCTTTTCGTGTCGTAGGTTAAGGCCCGTTTGGGTTCCCGTTGGCACGATGGGGCGGTTCCTGATGGCACGTGCCCTCGGGTTCCCGATGGCACGAAGCCTTCCACAGCTTTTCCACAGGCCGGCGTCGGCTCGAAGGCGAGCAGCGTGCGGCCGCCAGCGTCGATCTCCAGGAACAGCGTGTAGCCGGGGAGCGGTTGGCGACGGATGATGTCGCGCAGCTCGAAGGCGAAGCGCTTGAACGGCGACAGCGCGCCCGATTTCTGGTGGAGGTGGCGGAAGTCGAACCGCCAGCCCTTGCGTTGACGACCGCCATGCTTTCGGACGATCCGATAGAGCCAGCGATCGAGACCGCCTGTCAGGTCGAAATAGGCGCGGTCGATCGTGAGAACGAGCGCGTCGTCGAGGACGGCTTGGTAGAACCAGTCGGGCACGATCAGCTCGATTCCGTCGGGCTTCCCGTTCCGGTCGGTGCGTTCCTTCCACTCGTTGATCCACGAGAAGCGGTGCCGCCGGCCCTCGGCGGGCTGCCGGATCGAAGTGCAGATCGTCGTCGATTGCAGCCGGTCGAGCGCGGCCTTGAGGCGCTGATAGTCGCGCAGGGATGTCCCACGGCCGATGAACTTCAGGATTTCATAGGGGGTGGCGACCATCAGCCGAGAGGTGCGCAAGCCCGCGTCGCGCGCCTCGACGATCTGGCTCGCCGCCCAGATCAGGATGTCGGCATCCCAGATGGTCGCCATGCCGTGATCGGGTACGGCCTCGACGCGGATCGATACGTCGCCCGCGCAGAAATCGATCGGTGCAGTGCGATGGGACTTGGAGAGGGAGAAGAAGGGATAGGCCATGAGATCCTGCGCATCTCGGGCAGCGAACTCGCCAGGGAGCGCTCGAAACAGGTCGAGCTGTCCGCGCTCCGATCGGGATTGTTGCCGC
>NZ_JAYSAH010000038.1:0-11127 GCF_041916015.1 Sphingopyxis sp.
AGGCCGCCGCCGCGCCGCCGCCGCCCTCGATCTCGGGCCCCGAACCCGACGACCGCATGCCGCATCGCCCGCTCCCGCGCGCCGCCGCTTCGGCGGCGGCCCTGCCCGCCCCGCTGTGGGCGCTCGCGCTCGGCGCGCTGCTCCTGCTTGCCGCCGCTTTCTGGCTCGGCGGCCGCTTCGGCGGCGGGATGAGCAAGGCCGAGGTGGAGACCATCGTCGCCGACTATGTCCGCGCCCATCCCGAGATGATCCCCGAAGCCTTCGAGGCGCAACGGAACAAGGAGATGGCGAAGGCGGTCGATGCGGTGCGTCCCGCGCTCGAAAAGCCTTATGCCGGGGCCTGGGCGGGCAATGCCGACGGCGACGTGACACTCGTCGTCTTCACCGACTATGCCTGCGGCTTCTGCCGCGCAAGCGTGCCCGACGTCGACAAGCTGATCCGCGAGGACAAGCGCCTGAAAGTCGTGTTCCGCGAACTGCCGATCATTTCGCCGCAGAGCCGCGACGCCGCGATCATGGCGCTCGCCGCGGCGCGGCAGGGCAAATATGACGCCTTTCACCATGCGATGTTCGCCGCCTCCTCGCTCGACCCGTCGGCGGTCGCGGCGGCGGCGGCGAAGGCCGGAGTCGTCACCGACGGCAGCGCCGATGCGACCGCGAACGAGGCGCTGTTCCAGCGCGAGATCGATTCGAACCTCGCGCTCGCGACCCAGCTGCAGCTCAACGCGACCCCGACCTGGATCGTCGGCGACCAGCTCTTCCAGGGGCAGGTCGGCTATGACGCGCTGAAGCAGGCGATTGCGAAGGCGCGGAAAAAGAGCTGATATGGCAGGCGACGACCGGGCCGCGCTGTCGATCGCCAGGGGCGTCCGCAACCCCGAGCTGATGGCGGCGGCGCTCGCGCTCGCCGAAGGCCGGCTCCACGACGCCGAGCCGGTGCTGAAGGCGCATCTGAAACGCGATCCCTTCGACGTCGCCGCGATCCGCATGCTCGCCGAACTGGCGGCGCGGATCGAGCGCTATCGCGATGCCGAAGCCTTGCTGCGCCGGGCGGTCGAGCTCGCGCCCGATTTTCTCGCCGCGCGGTCGAACCTCGCGACCGTGCTCCACCGCCAGGGCCGGTCGGCCGAAGCGATCGAGGAACTCGAAAGGCTGCAACAGGCCGATCCCGGCAATCTCGGCAACGCCAATCTGAAGGCCGCGGCGCTCGGCCGCGTCGGCGAATTCGACGAGGCGCTCGCGCTCTACGAACAGGTGCTGCAGAACGCCGGCAAGCAGCCGAAGATCTGGATGTCCTACGGCCATATGCTGAAGACGGTCGGGCGCCAGACCGATGCCGTCGCTGCCTACCGCCGGGCGCTGGCGCTCCATCCCGCGCTCGGCGAAGCGTGGTGGAGCCTCGCCAATCTCAAGACATTGCGCTTCGACGATACCGACCTGTCGGCGATGGAAGCGGCGCTCGATCGCCGGGACATCGGCGCCGAAGACCGCTTCCACCTCCATTTCGCGCTCGGCAAGGCGCATGAGGACCGGCAGCAGGCCGAGGCCGCCTTTGCCCATTATGACCGGGGCAATGCGCTGCGAAAGGCGTTGCTCGACTATGACGCCGACCAGACGCGCGCCGCGGTCGATCATGCGGCGACGCTTTATACGGCCGAATTTTTCGCCGCACGCGCGGGCCATGGGGCGAGCGCGCCCGATCCGATCTTCATCGTCGGCATGCCGCGCGCGGGATCGACGCTGATCGAGCAGATATTGTCGAGCCATTCGATGATCGAAGGCACGATGGAACTGCCCGACATTCCGAAACTCCACGCCAAGGCGCGCACGATGGGCGGGGTCGCCGCGCTGTCGGCCGATCAGGCGCGCGAGCTTGGCGAGGAATATCTGCGGGGCACGCTGGTCCAGCGCAAAAGCGACAAGCCCTTCTATATCGACAAGCTGCCGAACAATTGGCTGCACACCGGCTTCATCCGGCTGATCCTGCCGAACGCGAAGATTATCGATGCGCGGCGCCATCCGCTCGATTGCTGCTTCTCCAATTTCAAGCAGCATTTCGCGCGCGGACAGGCGTTCAGCTACAGCCTCTCCGACATGGGCCGCTATTATGCCGACTATGTCGAGTTGATGGACCATTTCGACCGGGTGTTGCCGGGCCATGTCCACCGCGTCTTCCACGAACGCGTGATCGAGGATCTCGAGGCCGAGCTGCGCGCGATGCTCGGCCATCTCGGCCTGCCGTTCGAGCCGGCCTGCCTCGATTTCCACAAGAGCGACCGCGCGGTCCGCACCGCCAGCTCGGAACAGGTACGGCGGCCGATCAACCGCGACGGCGTCGGCCAATGGCGCGCGATGGAGCCGTGGCTGGCCCCGCTGATCGATGCGCTCGGCCCCGTATTGGAGCAGTATCCGGTTCGCCTCTAGGCCCGATGTTGCAATTTTGTCATACTCCGCCCGAAACTGCGGAAGGGCAGGATCAAATTCGCGGACCCCGATTGACGATTGCAGCAAAGCTGCCACACCTTCCGATGAGACGCCGTTGCAACGGCGCCGGCATAGAAAAGCGGGGTTTCATGCGGGTCCTTTCGTCACGTCGCGCGATGCTTCTGGCATCCCTGTCGACGACCATCTTGTCATCGGGAACGGCCTGGGCCCAGGAAGCGCCCAAGACCGTCTATGACGACGAGATCGTCGTCACCGCGCAAAAGCGCGAGGAAAATCTGCAGGACGTGCCGATCAGCATCCAGGCGCTCGGGACCAAGAAGCTCGATCAGCTGAACGTCGCCAATTTCCAGGACTTCTCGAAGCTGCTGCCCAGCGTCTCCTTCCAGTCGAGCCAGCCGGGCGTCACCACCGTCTATATGCGCGGCGTCGCGAGCGGCGGCGACGGCAACCATTCGGGCTCGCTCCCCAGCGTCGGCGTCTATCTCGACGAACAGCCGGTCACCACGATCGGCGGCACGCTTGATGTCCATATCTATGACATCGCGCGCATCGAATCGCTCGCGGGGCCGCAGGGCACGCTCTACGGCGCCTCGTCGCAAGCGGGCACGATCCGCATCATCACCAACAAGCCCGACCCCTCGGCCTTCGAGGGCCGCGTCGATGGCGAGATCAACAGCATCAAGCACGGCGACATGGGCGGCCGCCTCGAAGGCATGATCAACGCCCCGATCAGCGAGATGGCGGCGGTGCGCGTCGTCGGCTGGTATCAGCGGGACGGCGGCTATATCGACAATGTGCCGGGGACGCGGAGCTTTCTCGGTAAGGAGATACTCGACGGAAATGGAGATCTGATCGGGAATCAACCGGGTATCACCGTCAACAACGCGGCCTTCGTCGAAAAGAATTTCAACGACGCCGAAGTCTATGGCGGCCGTGCCGCGCTGAAGGTCGATCTCGACGACAATTGGACCGTCACGCCGACCGTGCTTTATCAGAAGCAGAAGAGCCACGGCACCTTCTATCAGGACCCGCGCGTCGGCGAGCTGCAGGTGCAGCGCTTCTACCCCGACAACCGCACCGACAAGTTCATCCAGGCAGCGCTGACGATCGAGGGCAAGCTCGGCAATTTCGACATCACGTACGCAGGCGCCTATCTCGACCGTAAAGCCTATCAGATCAACGACTACACCGACTATGCCGAAGCCTATGACGCCCTCTATGCTAACTATACTTATGAGGGCGATTTCCAGTGCAGCGGCCTTCAGGGGTGTTTTTTCTTTAAGGACAATGCCGGCAACACGATCGATCCGCGGCAATATATCATCGGCACCGATCATTTCCGCAAGATGAGCCAGGAGTTCCGTATCGCCTCGCCGCAGGACGAGCGTTTCCGGGTCGTCGCCGGGCTCTTCTATCAGCGGCAGAGCAACCATATCCACCAGGATTATATCATTCCCGGCCTCGCCGACGCGCTGTCGGTCAACGGCCGGCCCGGCACGCTGTGGCTGACCGAACAGAAGCGCGTCGACAAGGATTATGCCGCGTTCGGCGAAGCGAGCTTCGACATCACGCCGACCGTCACGCTCACCGGCGGCGGCCGCTATTATAAATATGACAACAGCCTGATCGGATTCTTCGGCTTCGGCCGCAACCCGAACGGCCCGCCGTACAACGGCGCCGGAAGTTCACGCACCGGCGTCGCCGGCTGCTATACGACGACGGGCGCTATTCTGCGCGACAATCCGGGCGGCACGCTGCTTCCGGCCGAGGTCGAGGGCAGCCCTTGCACCAACCTCGCCGATTTCGTCGGCGGCAAGCTGGTTCCCAAGCGCACCAAGGATACGGGCTTCACCCACCGCCTGAACCTGACGTGGAAGCCGAGCGAGGACATCCTCGCCTATGCGACCTGGTCGCGCGGCTTCCGTCCCGGCGGGATCAACCGCCGCGCGACGATCGTCCCCTATGCCGCCGACTTCCTCACCAACTATGAGCTGGGCATGAAGACCACGCTCGCAGGCGGCGCGGTCCGGCTCAACGCCGCCGTCTACATGCAGGATTGGAAGCGCTTCCAATTCTCCTTCCTGGGACTCAACAGCTTCACCGAGATTCACAACGGCCCGAACGCGCGGATCAAGGGGATCGAAGCCGACGTCAACATCCGCCCCGTGGAAGGGCTGACGATCGCGGCGGCGGCCTCCTACACGGACGCCAAGACCCGCGCCAGCCTGTGTACCTTCGACGATCCGACCTATGTCTGCGCGACCGACGACCCGGCCGACCCGGACAAGTTCATTGCCGCGCCGAAGGGGACGCGCCTGCCGGTCACGCCGAAATTCAACGGCAATGCGACGATCCGCTATCAATTCCCGCTCGGGCCGGGCGAAATGCATCTGCAGTCGGTGATCGCGCATCGCAGTTCGGCCAGCGCCGACATCCGCGTCACCGACGCGACCGAGCTCGGGCGGATCAAGGGATCGACGACGGTCGATTTCGCGCTCGGCTTCGACTGGAGCAATTACAGCTTCGAATTGTTCCTGCAGAATGCGTTCGACGAGCGCGCGCAGCTGTCGCGCTTCTCCAACTGCAGCGAATGCAACGGCCGCGTGCAGGTGCTGGTGAGCCAGCCCCAGACGATCGGGGCGCGGCTGGGCGCCAAGTTCTGACCGGGTGACCGATATCGGAGCATATCCGGAGGGGCCGGGCCGCAAGCTCGGCCTCCCGATGTGCATCGCGCTCGTCATGGGCAATATGATCGGTTCGGGGGTGTTCCTGCTCCCGGCGCAGCTTGCCCCCTATGGCTGGAACGCGGTCGCGGGGTGGATCGTCACCATCGGCGGCGCGCTGTGCCTCGCGATCGTGCTCGCGAAGCTCGCCGGCCATTTCGGTCAGGCGCGGGGAATCGCGCCGATGATCGAGGAGGCGCTGGGGCCGCTTGCGGGATCGCTGATCGGCTTTTCCTTCTGGGTTTCGGTGTGGACCGGGCTCGTCACCATTTCGCTCGGCGCGGTCAGCTATGCCTCGGCCTTCTGGCCCGTCATCGGCAAGCACCCCGGCCTGTCCGCCGCGCTCACCATCTGGTTCGTGACGGCGGTCAATCTCCTCGGCGTGCGCGCGGCGGGAGCGTTCCAGCTCGTCACCACTCTATTGAAGCTGACGCCGCTGATCGTCGTCGCGGTGCTGATCGCGATGCGCGCGGCCACCGCTGGCGCCCACGCCTTCGCGCCCTTTCCCGCCGAGGGGCTCAGCCTCGGCGCGACCGGCACCGCCGCCGCGCTCGCGCTCTGGGCGATGGTGGGGTTCGAGGCGGCGTGCGCCGCCGGCGACAAGATCGACCGGCCCGAAATCACCATCCCGCGCGCGACGGTGATCGGCGCGCTGCTCACCGGCCTTTTCTATCTGACCGTCTGTTCGGGAATCGCGCTGATGCTGCCCGCCGACGAGGTCGCGGCGTCGCCGGCACCTTTCGCATTGTTCGTCGAACGCTATTGGGCCGCGGGTCCCGCCGCGCTCGTCACCGTCTTCGCCGCGATCAGCGCGATCGGGGCGCTCAACGGCTGGGTGCTGGTCCAAGGCGAGGTGCCGCGCGACATGGCGCGGCGGCGGCTGATGCCCTCCTGGTTCGGCGCCGCCGACGCGCGCGGCACCCCGGTCCGCGCGCTGATCGTGTCGAGCTGCCTCGCGAGCCTGCTGGTCTTCGCGAACAGCAGCCGGTCGATGGGCGGCCTGTTCGCCTTCATGGCGCTGCTGTCGACCTGCGCGACCCTGTGGCTCTACCTCGCCTGCGCGGTCGCGGCGGCGCGCTACCGCATCGCCCTGCCCTTCGTCGTGCTCGGCGGCGCCTATGCGCTCTGGGCGATGTGGGGCGCGGGGCGCGAGGCGGTGCTGTGGAGCGTCGCGCTGATGCTCCTCGGCCTGCCGCTCTACTGGCTCGGGCGCGCCTCAGCGCCAGCGGGGCGCGAACAAGCCCCGGTCGCGTAAGATCACCGCGGCGGCATTATGCCCCGGCGCGCCGGTGACGCCGCCGCCCGGATGCGTCCCCGCGCCGCACATGTAAAGCCCCTTCACCGGACCGCGATAACCGCCGTTGCCGAGCACGGGACGCGCCGACCAGAGCTGGTCGAGGCTCATATTGCCGTGCATGATGTCGCCGCCGACGAGTCCGAACTTGCGTTCGAGACCCTTGGGCGAAAGGCGCGTCTGGCCGACGATGCTCGCGCGGAAACCGGGGGCGTGCTTTTCGACGGTGTCGATGATGCAGTCGGCCGCCGCTTCCTCTTCGTCGTCCCAGTCGCGACCGTTCGGAAGTTCGGGCGCGAATTGCTGGCAGAAGAGGCTCGCGACATGGCAGCCCTCGGGCGCGAGGCTGTCATCGACGGTCGAAGGGATCAGCATCTCGACGATCGGCGCCTTCGACCAGCCATCGCGCTTCGCGTCGAGGAAGGCGCGGTCCATATAGTCGAGCGTCGGCGCGAGGATGATCCCCGACTGGTGATGCTCGCCCGGTTCGGGAAGGCACGTAAATTTCGGCAGTTCGCTGAGCGCGACGTTCATCCGGAAGGTGCCGCTGCCTGCCTTGAACCCCTTGATCCGGCGCGCGAAATCGGCAGGCAGGTCGCTCGCGTCCATCATCCGCTCGTAGAGCAGCTTCGGCCCGACATTCGCGATCACTCGTTCCGCCGCGATCTCCTCGCCGCCGACGAGCTTCACCCCGACCGCCTTGCCTCCATCGACCAGCACCTTCGCGACGGGGCTTTCGAGGCTGATCTCGACGCCATGATCGCGGCAGACCTTCGCCATGATCTCGGTGATCTTGCCCATGCCGCCGACGCTGTGGCCCCACGCGCCCTTCTTGCCGTTCACCTCGCCGAAGACGTGGTGAAGGAGCACGTAAGCGCTGCCCGGCGTGTCGGGGCTGGCGTAATTGCCGACCACCGCGTCGAAGCCGAAGGCAGCCTTGACCGCCTCGCTCTCGAACCAGCTGTCGAGCATCGTCCGCGCCGACTTGGTGAACAGGTCGAGCACGTCACGCTGCTGTTCGAGGCTGAGGGTCGCAAAGCGCCGTCCCTGCCGCGCGCCGTCGAGCAAGGTGCGCATCCCCTCGCCGACGTTCGGCGGCACGCGCAGCGCGAGGTCACGGAGCAGTTCGGCGACATTTTCGAGCGCGTCATAATAGGCGGGCAGCACCTCGGCATCGCGGGCGCTGAACTTGCGGAATTCGGCCTGCGTCCGTTCGAGCCCGCCGCCGAGCTTGAGGTAGCCGCCATCCTCCTGCGGCAGGAAATTGCTGATGGGCCGTTCGATCACGCGATAGCCATGATCGGCGAGCTTCATGTCGGCGATTACTTTCGGCTGGAGCAAGCTGACCGTATAGCTCGCGACCGAATTGCGGAATCCCGGCGCGAACTCCTCGGTCACCGCGGCGCCGCCGACGACGTCGCGCGCCTCGACGATGCGGACCTTCAGCCCCGCCTTGGCAAGATAGAAAGCGCAGACGAGGCCGTTGTGGCCGGCGCCGATAATCAGGGCGTCATAGGCTTTGGTCATTGGAATTCTTTCGCAAGCGGGGATTGGACATGCTGGCGGCCGAAGCCAAGGCCGAGGACGCGGCCCGGAATGCGGCGCAGCAGCGGAACGGCGTCGAGCAGGCGCACCGCGAAGGGCACGCGGCTGATTTCGCCGCGCAGCAGCGGTTCGATGACGCGCTGGTGCGCGAAACGCTGGAGCGCCTGCATCCGCGTCGTCGGCTTCCAACGACATTCCTGCACCTTGGCGAGCAACGGATCGGGGTCGGCGCCCGCGGCAAGCGGCGCGGCGAGGATGTTCGCGGCAGCGACGGCATCCTGCACCGCAAGGTTGATCCCCACGCCGCCAACGGGCGACATGGCGTGCGCGGCGTCGCCGATCGCGAGCAGACCGGGACGCGACCAGCGCGTCAGCCGGTCGAGCGCGACCGAGAGCAGTTTTACATCTGCAAAGCTTTGGATCGCGTCGATGCCGGCTGCGAGGCCGGGCGCGATCTGGACGATCCGCTTGCGGAACGCTGCGATGCCCTGCGCCTCGATCGGCGCGAAACCGCCCTTCTCGATAATCTGCGCGCACTGCCAATAGTCGCCGCGCGGGATCGCGACGACCATGCCACCCTTGTCGATCGTGCCGAGCGCGACCTCGGACATGTCCATGCCCGCTGGCACGGGGACGCGAAACCACAGCACATCCATCGGCGCGCCCAGATCTTCGAGCGGCAACTCGGCCGCATCGCGCAGCACCGAGCGGCGCCCATCGGCGGCGATGACGAGCCGCGCGGGCAGCGCCTCGCCGCTCGCCAGCGTCACCCCGTTGACGCGGCCCGCATCATCATAGATCAGTCCGGTCGCCTCGGTCGACATGCGCAGGTCAAAGGTCGAGTAGCGCTTGCCCTGCCCCGCGATGAAATCGAGCAAATCCCATTGCGGCATCATCGCGACGAAGCGCGCCGCGACCGGCAAGTGCTTCATCGTCGCGATGGTGTATTGCCCGCCGAGCAGGCCCAGCGTCATCGTGTCGATCGCCGCGTGCGGCTCTTTCAGCGGCGCATCGAGCAGTCCGATCTCGTGGAACAGTTCGAGCGTCGAGGGATGCACGGTATCGCCCCGGAAATCGCGGAGGAAATCGGCATGCTTTTCAAGCACGGTCACGCGCACGCCGGCGCGCGCGAGCAGCAAGCCCGCAACCATGCCGGCGGGACCGCCGCCGACGATCATCACGGGCGAGTCAGCACTCACCGGCGGCTCCAACCCTCGGCGGGGGCTTTTTCCAGCCGCGCCTCGGGAATGAGGTCGCGCATCCGCGCGCAGAAATGCTTGAGGCAAACCTCCTTGTCGCTGAGCGGCCCCATCGAGAAGCTCTTCGACTGCATGCCCATCTGGACGCGGGTGATCAGCTCGGTATCTTCGGCATTGACCTGACGGTTGATGCGCCAGTTGAGGTAGCGCGCCGCCTTCATCTCGCGGCGCGCGTCGGGAAGGACATAGCTGATCTCGCGGATCAGGCAGGTCGTCGGGCCGGTCGGCAGCCACTGCATGAAATCGACCTGATCGGGATAGATGTCGAAGGCGACATTCGGCCAGAGCTTGAAATAGAGCCAGTGGCGCTGGTTGGCCTCGGGGAGATGCGGCACCGGCGGCAGCAGCCGCTGATACAGGCGTTCGGACCAATTTGCCGACGGCCGGTCGATCAGGTCGCCCCACATGCGGTCGACATTGTCCTCGGCCTCGACGCCATAGCTCTTGCCGAACAGCCGCGTCAGCCCCGGATGCGCAACCGGGATGTGGAGGCCGTCCGAATAATTGTCGCCGACATTCTTCCAATTGACGTCGCGCGGGCGGAGCGTAACGCGGCCGAGCGCGCCGAGCTCCTCGAAACGATAGGGCGCAACCATCGCCTCATAGGGCGCCATCATCGCCGCGACCGACGGCCCGCCGTCATCCTCGAGCCGCACGAACCAGAAACCGCGCCATTGTTCGGCCTCCACGGGGACGAGCCCGGCACGGCTCTTGTCGAGCGCCGGATAGCTCGCCGAATCGGGCACGCCGCTCAGCCGGCCGTCGAGCTCGTAGGTCCAGGCATGATAGGGGCAGACGAGCTTCTTCGCGCAGCCCGTCGCCCCATCGACAAGACGCGAACCGCGATGGCGGCAGACGTTGGTAAAGGCGCGCACGGCGCGGTCGGCACCGCGCACGACGATGACGCTCTCGCCGCAATAGTCGATGCTGTGCCAGTCGCCCGCGTTCGGGATATCGCTGTCGTGGCAGACGACCTGCCAGCTCGGGCGGAAGATGCGCTCCATTTCGACCGCATGGAAATCGGGATCGCTGTAGGTCCAAGCCGGCAGCGACCAGCCATCGAGGGGGTCGATGTTGTCGAATGTGTCGCGCAGCGTTGCCATGGTTCGTTCCTTGTTGTACATATGTATAACAAGATGACCGACGCTCGCCAAGCCTTTACGCGCGAAAGCGCCGATGCCCGCCGGACGGGCTTGATCGAGGCGACCGCGGCGGTGCTGGCCGAGCAGGGGCTTGCGGGCACCAACGTCCGTGCGATCTGCGCGAAGGCGGGGGTGTCGCCGGGATTGCTGCGTCATTATTTTGCGGGAATCGACGATCTGGTCGCGGCCACCTATCAGGCGACGAGCGACCGGATGGATGCGATTTTCGCCGAGGCTGTCGAGGCGGCGGGCGACGATCCGCGGGCGCGGCTCTCCGCCCATCTGACCGCCAGCTTCCGCCCGCCGGTGACCGATCCCGAACTGCTCGGCGCGTGGACCGCCTTCTGGGCGCTCGCGCGCGGCGACGCGCGGATGGCCGGGATTCATGCGGAAAGCTATGCAGGCTATCGCAAGCGATTGTCCGAATTGCTGACCGCGTGCTCCGCTGCCGACGCCGGCCGGCTCGCGATCCTGCTGACCGCGATGGTCGACGGGTTGTGGCTCGAGCTGTCGCTCGACGCCGCAAGCTTCGGCGCCGAGGCGGCGGTGGAGATGATCGAGCGCGCGTTGGGGGCGTTACTACCCTAGGACAGATCGACATTTGGGAGATGGCGGGCTGCAAATGGCGCCTTTCCGCGCTTCCGGTGCTCACGTGCCATCAGCACGCTGCGCTCCGGGTCACGGAAAACCACCATTTTCGCTCCGCCATCTCCCAAATG
>NZ_JAYSAH010000039.1:0-37362 GCF_041916015.1 Sphingopyxis sp.
GCGCGCGCCTCCGGTCGGGCTACGCCCGCCCTCCGCCGCACGCAGCGCAAGGCCATCTTCAACAAACCAGCATCATATCCGAAAAGGGGGTCCCTCTTCGACGCCGATCGGGGGTCCCTTTTGAACGCCGTTTGACAGCCTCACATTGCTACGTGTGGCATCTTGGTATTCAGGGCATGACCTCTGTCGCTATTTGTCGATGGTGCATAATTGTCGAGATTAGCCGTCGCCTATTGTCGGGAATTGGAGTGCGGATTTTCCGACAATACCGCTGCTCTCGCCCTGCGGCAGGTGTCTCTGGACGCGTTAAAAGTAACGGCCATCACCTCTTCTGTCATCGAAGCGAGATCCGTTAGATCGCACGCGGCCATCGCGGCTTTCACTGCAGGCAGTTTCACCGCGCGACGGCCGCGTGTCTGAGTTGGCGGTGGGACTATGCTTGCTTCGGTCGGAGACAGTGCCGAGCGGAGGTCCGTCTCATGGAAGAAGATGCGATGGCTGCCATGAAGTAAAACGTCATCCGCATCTTCAGACGCCCAGAAATGAGCTGGCACCTGATCTTCGCCATGCTGGTCGAAAATGACAGCGGGGAGACTGCCCTTATAGAGCAATGACCGTAACACCGGCTCCGCTTTCTCGGCTAGCTGGCGCTCAGGAATTGTCAGATTCGGTAATCTGCCTCTCTCTGAGGCCGTTTTCCTTATATCGTCGAGGGCCTTACGCTCGTCAGGAAAGCGCGTCTCGATGACAACCTGGAGAGCGCCTCCGCGGTCGAGATAGCCGTCAGGGATGAATGCAACCATTATGCCCTCGCCTCCGCGATGTAAGATATGTTGCCGGCAGTCTCAGCCGGCGGAGGAGATGCGAGGAAGGCGGCCCAATGATCCATCATGCGGCGGCGCTTCTGAACCATGTCACCGCGGCGATAGGCTGCTTCGACTTTGTCGCTGATTGTATGCGCCAGCGCCATTTCGGCCATGTCGCCGGGATAATTGGTGAGCTCCGAAACCCAGTCCCTGAAGGTGGACCGGAAGCCATGCGGCGTGGCGTCCTCGCCCATGCGGCGCATGACGGCCAATAGGGACATGTCGCTCAACTGGCCGCCTCGCGGCGCCCAGAATACCAAGTCCGTGTCGGCTAGGCGCGGCAAGGCGTTGAGCAGCTCGATGGCCGGCTTGGGCAACAATACACGATGCTGCTTGCCCGCCTTCATCCGGCTCGCTGGCACCGTCCAAATCCCCGCCTTTATGTCAATTTCCGACCACCTGGCCCCGCGCACTTCGCCGGATCGCGAAGCGGTGAGGATCGCGAATTCCAAAGCACGAGCCGCCATGCCTCCGGCTCCTCGCAGTCGTTTGAGGAAATCGTAAGCGTCATAGATCGGCATCGCCGCGAAATGCCCGTCTTTGCCAAGGCGCCGATTCTTCGCCTCTTTGAGCTTCCCGGGCTTGGCGAGCTGATTGTCGAGATGACCGCGCCAACGAGCGGGGTTGAGCCCTTCCCGGTGGCCGCGAGTTTTTGCCCAGTCCAACACATTCTCCATCCGACCGCGAAGGCGGCTGGCTGTTTCCGGCTTCTCGCTCCAAATCGGTTCGAGCACCTTGAGAATTTCTGGAAGTTCGATCTCGGCGATCGGCTTTTCTCCGATCTCCGGATAAGCATAGTTTTTGAGGGTCGCTGACCACTGCGCGGCGTGCTTATCGCTTTTCCATCCGTCGCGCTTCGAGGAGACATAGGCCTCGGCCGCTTCCTTGAATGTCATGCGATTGGCCTGCGCATCTCTGAGAGATTGGCGTAGCGCCCGGCGCTCCTCGATCGGGTCGAACCCCTCCCGCACCCGCTGCCGCGCCTGACGAGCCATAGCGCGCGCGTCGGCGAGCGATATCTCTGGAAAACCCCCGAGCCCCATGTCGCGACGTCTGTTTCCAACCGTGAGGCGCAAGATCCACGTCCGCGCGCCCGTCGGCAGCACCTGAAGCGCAAGGCCGGGCACTTCACCGACGAAGTGCAGTCCGGTTTCCTTCAGGTTCTTGACGGCCAGCGGGCCAAGAATGGCAGCTTGCTTCGGCATATGTGGAATCTCCATTGCCCATCTTTACACCCATCATAACAGCGGCGACGCGTGGCAACAAGTGGCAATCAGCGGCAACGATATTGTTTTGAGTAAGCTCGATTTTCTGCGGATGTGGCTATGGGAGGCAACGCTCGGCAACATGGAGGATGAAGACACCCTGTCCGCCACCCTCACGCCGCATCGTGAAATATCACCCCCAGCGTGAAGCGCTCGCCGCGCCGGATTTCGCTGACGCCATGGCGTAATTTGACGCGGTAGGTTCCGCGCCCTCCCTGACGCGGCGCTTCGTTAACCGCGAAGATTACCGCATCGCCCTGTCCAAGCGGCACGACATGCGGGCGCGACTGCATGCGCGGGCGCTGTTCGGTGATCACGAACTCGCCGCCGTCGAAATCCTCGCCCGGCCGAGACAGGAGGATCGCGATCTGGAACGGAAAATGGAGTTCCCCATAAAGGTCCTGATGAAGGCAATTATAATCGCCCGATCGATAGCGGAGGATAAGCGGCGTGGGGCGCGACTGGCCTACAAGAGCGCATTGGGCCAAAAAAGTCGCATGGTCGGCGGGATAGAGCGATGTTCTTCCCAATTGCGTCGCCCATTCGTTGGCGAGCGTTGCGAGCGGCGGATAGAAGTCGGCGCGAAGGCCCGCGACGAGATCGGGCAGCGGATAGCGATAATAGCGATATTCGCCGCGCCCGAAGCCATGGCGCTGCATCGATACCGTGCTGCGATAGCGACCGGCGTTGTCATAGCCTTTCTGGAGGTCCGAACATTGCTCCGGCGTCAACAAACCGGGCAGCATGTGCCAGCCCTTTTCGCCGAGATTGCTGGCAAAGGCCTCGGTATCGAGGTCGGCTATATTGAACGGTGACGTCATGGCTGCTCCGGACTGCGATTGATCCTGCTTTCCTAACAGGACGATGGGCGCTGCCCCGCTCCGTTTCTTGCGATCAAAGCGCCGTGTCATTTTTCTTCAAGGCCAGGAAGCGCGGGTTCCGTCTTGTGGTCGGTTCCGGGAGTACCCGGTCGACATCAAAAGAGGGATTTCATGCGCACGACCTTGCTGGCCTCAACCTGCCTTGCCGCCGTTTTTTCCACCGCCGCTCATGCCGAAACGAGCATCAGCACCGCGACCACGACGCCCGTCCGCACCTCGACCGTTAAATCGGGCGCGCCGGACGATGTGAAGATCACCTCGGCGGGCTCGATCAAGCCGACGAGCGGCACCGCGGTCACGATCGACAGCAACCACAAGGTCACCAACGACGGCACGATCCAGATTACCAATTCCGACGGTGCGACCGGCATTTCCGCAAACGCCGGCACGGTGGGCGGGATCACCAATTCGGCGACCGGCAAGATCATCATCGACGAAAGCTATGCGCCGACCGATATCGACAAGGACGGCGACATCGACGGTCCCTATGCGGTTGGCACCGGCCGCACGGGCATTGCGACCGGCGGCGCCTTCACCGGCAATATCGTCAACAGCGGCGAGATCACGATCGAGGGTAACAATTCGGCCGGCATCCGCCTCGGCGGGCCGCTGACCGGCAATTTCACTAACGACGGCAAGATTTCGGTCCTCGGCGACAATGCGCTCGGGGTCGGACTGCAGGACGTCAACGGCAACGTCCGCCTCGCCGGAACGATCAGCGCCGTGGGACAGAATGCCACCGCCGCCCGCCTTGCTGGCAATATCAATGGTGCGCTCGTCGTGCAGGGAACGCTCACGGCTACCGGCTATCGTTATACGACGCCGCCGAGCGATCCGTCGAAGCTCGACGCCGATGACCTGCTGATCGGCGGCCCGGCGCTGTCGATCGAAGGCAATGTCTCCGGCGGCATCGTCGTCGCCGTGCCGCCGAAGGACACCAAGCCCGAGGACAAGGACGAGGACAAGGACGGTATCGAAGATGCCAAGGAAGGATCGGGTTCGATCCAGTCCTATGGTTCGGCCCCGGCCCTTCGCATCGGTTCGGCAAGCCAGGACATCACGATCGGCGCGGTCGCCGGAACCGGAACGGGCCTCGGCCTGATCATCGACGGCGGGATCGCGGGTAACGGCCTCTATGCCGGCAAGGACGCGACCGCGATCCAGCTCGGCGGCATGGGCCGCAACGTGACGATCGCTGGCGGGATTGGCGTCAATGGCAGCGTTTCGGCCATCTCGAACGGGGCGTCGGCGACGGCGATCCGCGTCGGCAGCGGCGCGACGACGCCGGAAATCCGCGTGGGGGGTAAGGTCGAGGCATCGGGCGGCAAGGACGCGGGCGCGATCTCGACGGGTATCCTCGTCGAGGCGGGCGGCAATGTCGCGCTCATCCGTAACAGCGGCACGATCAGCGCGAAGGCGGCCGGGGATGCGGGCACTGCGCGGGCGATCGTCGATCTGTCTGGGACGGTCGGAACGATCGAGAACAGCGGCACGATCAGCGCGACCGGCGCCGCCGCGACATCGGACCGCAATATTGCGATCGACCTGTCGGCGAACGGCAATGGCGCTACGGTGAAGCAGACCGCGGTCGCAAGCGGCATCGCGGCGCCAAGCATTGTCGGTGACGTCCGCTTCGGCGGCGGCAACGATGTGTTCGATATCGCCGACGGGTCGGTGAAGGGCAATACGATGTTCGGTGCGGGCAGCAACCGCCTCGCGATGTCGGGCGATGCGACCTATGCGGGCAAGGCCAGCTTCGGCAGCGGCAACGACACGATGGTGCTTGGCGGCACCTCGGTCTTCAGCGGCACCGCCGATTTCGGCGGCGGCAGCGATACGCTGACGATCGGCGGCACTTCGCGCTTCTCGGGCAATCTCCTCAACTCGCAGGGACTTGCCGTCGCGGTCGATGGCGGCACCTTCGATGTGAGCGGCGCGGCGTCGATCGCCTCGCTGGCGGTGACCAACAAGGGCGTGCTTGCGGTGACGCTCGACGGCGGCACCGCAGGCACGGCGCTCAATGTCGCGGGCAACGCCAGCTTCGGCGCGGACTCGAAGCTCGCGCTCAAGCTGTCGAGCATCGAGAATGCCGAGGGCAATCATATCGTGCTGACCGCCGGCACGCTGACCGGCGCGAGCAACCTGACCGCCGAATCGACGCTGCTGCCCTTCCTCTACAAGGGTACGCTGAGCTCGAACGCCAATCAGCTTATCGTCAACGTCTCGCGCAAGAGTACGACCGATCTCGGCCTCAACCGGTCGGAATCAAGCGCGTTCGACGCGGTGATTGATGCCGTGACCGCCGACCAGAAGGTCGAGGGCGTGTTCCTCGGCATCACCGACGGCACCCAGTTCCATAACCAGCTTCGCCAGATGCTCCCGGAACATGAAGGCGGCGTGTTCGAGACCGTCACCTCGGGCTCGCGCGCGCTGGCGCGCTACCTCCAGGACCCCAATGCGCCGTTCCAGGACGAGGGCAAGTGGCGCTACTGGATCAACCAGGCAGTCTGGGGCACCGCGAAGGGCGTCGGGCAGACCGCGGGTTATAACGTCAGCGGGTGGGGCATTTCGCTCGGCGCCGAGATCAAGAGCGACATCGGCAATTTCGGCGGCTCGATCGCCTTCCTCAATGGCAAGGACGGCAACAGCAGCAACGACAATGAAGTGACGTCGAGCCAGTTCGAGGGTGCGCTGCACTGGCATTTGCAGTCCGACGGCTGGCTGGCGAGCGCGCGTGTCTCGGGCGCTCCGATCAGCTTCAAGGGCACGCGCTTCTTCCGCGCCACGGCGGGCGCCGAAGACATCGAAAAGACGATGCGCGGCAAGTGGGACGGCCAGCTCTATTCGGCCTCGGGGTCGGTCGCCAAGGATGCGCGCCTCGGCGGGCTGACGATCCGCCCGACCGTCGCCATCGATTATTACAAGCTGAAGGAAGACGGTTACGCCGAAAGCGGCGGCGGCGATGCGCTCGACCTGACCGTGCTCGATCGCAGCAGCGACGAGCTCGCGGTCTCGGGCACCGTCGCGCTCGGTCTCGAATTCGGAGGTGCTGACGAATATGACGGCTGGACGCGCTTCGAGCTCGAGGGCGGACGCCGCCAGATCGTCGGCGGTGGGCTGGGCGCGACCGTCGCATCGTTCAAGGATGGCACGCCCTTCACCCTGGTTCCAGAGGATCGCACGAGCGGCTGGGTCGGCCGCTTCCGTGGCATCGCAGGTAATTCGGCCTTCCAGGTCGCCGGCGAAGTGTCTGCGGAAGAACAGCAAAGCCATATCGGCTGGGCGTTCCGTGCGAGCGTGCGGGTCGGCCTGTAGCCCCCTCGGCGGGCCCGCAGCAAGGGGGAAGCTCCTCCCTACCCCGCTTCCCCCTTGCCAAGACCCGAAGGACAAAAGGAGATGATGCAGTCTGCGACCATCCTTCCCCGCGACATCGCCCCGGCCGTGTCGATACGGTTGCATGGCGCGCGCTTGGCGCTATATGCCGGCGCTATCAGGGGGCCGGACGGCGCGCGAAGGGCCGCGCGCCTGCAGAAGATGGCGTTCCGCGGCAAGCAATTCATGACCGACGCGAGTGATCGAACGGGCGCCGTCCAGGGCATCGAAGGCGTGTTGCTTGCCAACCGCGACCGTATCGTGCGCTTTCTGGAAGTGCGCGGTGCGGGCGACGCGGCCGAGGATATGTTTCAGGATTTGTGGATGCGCCTGACCGAACGCGGCACCGGTCCGGTCGCCGAACCGCTGGCCTATGCGATGCGCGCGGCGAACAATCTGATGCTCGACCGCTACCGCTCGGCCCGTCAGGGCGCGCTGCGCGATGCTGCGTGGACCGAAACCGTCTCGACCGAGATGCCTTCCGCTGAGCGTTCGCTCATTTCGCGCGAACAATTGACGCTCCTTGATCAGGCGATCACCGCGACCGGCGAGCGCCCCGCGCGCATCTTCCGCCGTTTCCGTATCGACGGCATCCAGCAGCGTGAAATCGCGGCCGAGCTGGGTGTCAGCCTGAGCACGGTCGAAGCCGATCTTCGCAAAGTTTACGCGGCCATCGCGAAGGTGCGGAGGCAGTTCGATGGATGACGATATGAAAACCGCCGCCGAAGCGCGTGCCATCGACTGGATCGTCCGCCAGCGCGACCCCGGTTTCACCGATTGGGACGCGTTCGCCGACTGGCTGGCCGAAGAGTCCGCGCACGTGGAGATTTACGATGCGCTCGCGAGCCTCGACCATGATCTCGATATGCTGCCTTCCGAGGTCAGGCCCGCGGTCGTGATTCACCCGGAGAGTCCGGGCCGCCCATCGCGTCGCATATGGTTCGGCGGTGCTATCGCCGCGGCGCTCGTCGCGATGATCGCGGTGCCGCAGCTCGACCTGTCCGGCGATCCGAACCGGATCGAAACCGCGGCGGGCGAGCATCGTTCGGTTAAGCTATCGGACGGGTCGCGGATCGAGATCAACGGCGGGTCGGTGGTCGAATTCGACAAGGATCGCCCGCGCTTCGCCCGGCTGACGGGCGGCGAAGCGATGTTCCACGTCGTCCACCGCAAAGACGATCCGTTCGTTGTCGAAGCAGGAGCGTCGCGCATTGTCGATCTTGGCACGGCGTTCAACGTTGTGCGCCGGGACAGGGCGACGTCGGTGGCGGTGTCCGAAGGCGTCGTGCTCTACAATCCCGATCGCGACAAGGTCCGGATCGAAGCCGGCCACGCAATCGACGCCGATGACGGCGCGGCGAAGCCGCCGGTGGTTCGCCCGGTCGATGTCGCCAATATCGGCGGCTGGCGCACCGGGCTGCTCGTCTATAATGGCGCGCCGCTCCAGGTGGTCGCCGAGGATCTGAAACGTACCGCCGGCATCGATGTGACGATCGCGCCCGGGGCCGAAGGCCAATCGTTCCGCGGCGCGCTCATCGTCGATAAGGATCGCGCGCGCACGATTGCCGACCTCGCCGCCCTGTCGGGCACCACCGCCGAGCGGCGCGGCGATGGCTGGGTGCTGACGCGTTAGCCATGCGCGGCTGGGGATCGTCTCTGCTGGCCCTTGCGCTTGTCGGCCTGCCGGCGCAGGCCGCGGCGGCCGAAGAGCGCGCGTTCAACGTATCGGGCGGCGCGCTTTCTGCCGCGCTTCCACAATTGAGCCGTCAGGCGGGCATCAGCATCAGCGTCGCCGACGGGCGCTTGTGGCAGGCCGACGTCAGGCCCGTGCGCGGGCGCATGGATATCGAGGACGCGCTGAAGCGGATGCTTGCAGGCACCGGCACACGCGCGGTGCGGGTCAATGGTACGAGCTGGCGGATCGAGCGCCGTCCGTCTCCCTCGCGGCTGGCCCGCCCTGCGCCGCGGCGCCCCGCTCCGCCAGCGCGGGTGCAGACACAGGATATCGTCGCTGCGGAGCAGGACGAAATCGTCGTCACCGCGAGCAAGACCGACCTTCCCTATTCGCGCTTCGCGGGGGTCGCCACGCGGCTGGATGGCGATGAACTGGCGTTCGGCGGCGAGCGCGGGACCGAATCGATCCTGTCGCGTGTTGCGACCGTATCTTCGACCCATCTCGGTTCGGGGCGCAACAAGCTGTTCATTCGCGGCATCGCCGATTCGAGCTTCACCGGCCCGACGCAGGCGACCGTGGGCCAATATCTCGGCGACATCCGCCTCAGCTATAACGCCCCGGACCCCGACCTTCGTCTCTACGATATCGACAGCGTCGAGATTCTCGAAGGGCCGCAGGGCACGCTTTACGGCGCGGGCTCGCTCGGCGGTATCATCCGCACCATTCCGAAGGCGCCGGACCCGCACGACCCTTCGGTGCAGGCGATCGCCGGCTTTTCGCTGACCCAGCATGGCGATCCCGGCGGCGATATTGCTGCGATCGCGAACGTGCCGGTCAGCGACAGACATGCGTTGCGCCTCGTCGGCTATATGATCTCCGATGGCGGCTATATCGATAATCCGCTGACCGGGCAGAGGGACGTCAATAGGGTCCATGTCCGCGGTGGCCGCGGCACGTTCCGCTTCGATGCCGGCGGCGACTGGACCGTCGATCTCGGCGGCGTTTATCAGGCAATCATCTCCGACGACGCGCAATATGCCGACAAGGACGGGCCGCCGCTCACCCGCCGCTCGATGATCGATCAGAATGCGACCGCGCGCTACGGCATGGGCTCGATCGTCGTGATGAAGGACTGGGACGATCTGCATTTCCAGTCGTCCAACGCCTATATCGACCACCGTCTGTTCGAACGGTTCGACGCGAGCGTGCCGTCGGCGAGGTCGGCGAGCGGTGGTGGCGCCGACGTCACCGCAGGAGCCATCGACGTCGAGCGCCTTTTTGCGCCAGCCCAGATCGTGCCGATGAACGATGTCCCGCGCGTGCTGGATCAGCATAACAAGACGCGCATGTTCGTGAGCGAAAACCGCCTGTCGCGGCCCTATCATGACGGGCTCGGCTGGGTGATCGGCGCGAGCTTCATCGACAATCGAGCGCGGCAGGACCGCGAATATGCCTATGGCTCGCTTCGCGCGATCCTGCCCGGCGTTACCAACCGGATCACCGAATTCACCGGCTATGCCGAAGCAACCGTCGAGGTGATGCCCGACCTGATGGCATCGGGCGGGCTTCGCTTGTCGCACGCGAAGCTGGACGGCGGCGCAGAAGGCGTGTCCTTCGCCTTGGCGGAAGCCAATCGCGCGACGACCGCGTCGCGGACCGAAACCGACCTTCTCCCCTCCTTCTCATTGCTCGCGACGCCGCTCGACAATATCCGGCTCTATGCGCGCTATCAGGAGGGCTTCCGCCCCGGCGGGCTGGCGGTCGACGGCAATTTCGTGCGGCGTTTCCTCAACGATCAGGTCCGAACCTGGGAGGCGGGGATGCGCTTCGGTGACAAGGGCAAAAGCCTCCTCGACGCCAGCATTTCGGTTTCATACAGCCGCTGGCGCAATATCCAGGCCGATTTCATCGACAGCAACGGCTTTCCGACCACCGCCAACATCGGCGACGGCCGGATCACCAGCCTGTCGGGCGCGGTTGCGCTTCGGCCAAGCTCGGCGCTGACGTTCGAACTTGGCGCGGTCTATAATCACAGCAAGGTGGATGATCTCTCGCCGCAAATTCTGCCGGTCTTCGATCTTGCGCCGGCCCGGCTGGGCCGTATTCCCAACGTCGCGAGCCATGCGGTGCGCGGCTCGGTGAGCTACGCGACCGTCATCGGCGACGAAGATTTCCGGGTGAACGGCTGGGCCAATTATATCGGGCCGTCGCGGCTGGGCATCGGGCCGGTCCTCGGCGAACGCCAGGGTGATTATGTCGATACGGGGCTTGCCCTGCGCGTCGGAAACGAACGCCGCGGGCTGTCGCTGACGCTGACCAACTTGTTCGATTCGCGCGGGAACCGCTTCTCGCTCGGAACCCCCTTCGTCGAGGGGAATGAGGGTTTCCTGACCCCCTTGCGCCCGCGCACGCTCCGGATCGCCGTCGACGTCGCCTATTGAGGGGCGACGCCGACGGCTAGTCCTCCGGATCAGTCGGCCAGAATGATCCGTTCGTAGCGGTCGAGATGGTGATCGGCGCTGCCGAACTGACCCTCGATCATCGTCGCACGCTTGAAATAATGGCCGATCGCCAGTTCCTGCGTGATGCCGATGCCGCCATGGGTCTGGATGGCGTTCTGGCCGACGAACTTGGCGCCGCGCGCGACCTTGCTCTTCGCCGCCGACACCGCCGCCATGCGTTCGCTCGCTGGCAGGTCGAGCTTCAGCGTCGCCATGATCGTCATCGAGCGCGCCTGTTCGACCTCCATGAACATGTCGACCATGCGGTGCTGGAGCACCTGGAACTTGGCGATCGGCACCCCGAACTGCTTGCGCTGCTGGGTGTATTCGAGCGTGCCTTCGTGGAGCTTCTGCATCACGCCGGTCGCTTCGGCGCAGACCGCGACGGTGGCTTCATCGACGATCTGTTCGATCAGCGGGAGGCCCGCGCCCTCGCCGCCGAGCAGCGCATCGCCAGGGATCGCGACATTCTCGAAATAGATTTCGGAGGCGCGATTGCCATCGACGGTCGGATAGTCGCGGCGGACGATGCCCGGAAGATTGGCGTCGATCAGGAACAGCGACACGCCGTCCCTGTCGCGCTGGTTGCCGCCGGTACGGGCGGTGACAAGCAGGTGCGTAGCCCAAGGCGCCGCATAGACGACGCCCTTGTGCCCGTTCAGCACATAGCCCGCGCCGTCCTTCTTCGCGGTGGTGCGCAGGTTGGCGAGGTCGTAGCGGCCCTGCGGTTCGGCATAGGCGAAGGCGACGATCGCGTTGCCCGCGATGATTTCGGGGATCATCGCTTCGGCCTGCGCGCCGCCGACGGCCTTGAGCGCGCCGCCCGCGATGACGACGGTCGGCAGATAGGGCTCGATCCCGATGACTTTGCCCAGTTCTTCCATGATGATGGCATTTTCGAGCGCGCCGCCGCCGAGGCCGCCCTGCTCTTCGCTGAAGGCGGCGCCGAGCATGCCGAGTTCCTGCGCCAGCGCGGTCCAGATCGCGGGATCGCGGCCAGCATCGCTGTTGATGAACTTCTGGCGCGTCTCGAAGTCATAGGTGTCGGCCAGAAAGCGCGACAGCGTGTCGCGGATCATGTCCTGCGTTTCGGTGTAAGTGAAATCCATTGTTCTTATCCTCGTCGCCCCCGCGAAAGCGGGGGCTGCTGTAGGTTCAGGCTGCGGCGCTGAGTCAGGCCGATGGCGGCCCCCGCCTTCGCGGGGACGACGCCTTCACAATCCCAAGACCATCTTCGCGATGATGTTGCGCTGAATCTCGTTCGACCCGCCATAGATCGTCGTCTTGCGCATGTTGAAATAGGTCGGCGCCGCGCGATGGGCGTAATCGGGCCCGATCGGATGTTCGTTGTCGCCTTCCCCGAAACCGCGGAAATAGGGGGCGCCATAATGGCCGACCGCTTCCAGCGTCAGTTCGGTCAGCCGCTGCTGGATTTCGGAGCCCTTGATCTTGAGCAGGCTGGATTCGGGTCCGGGGCCCTTCCCCGCGTTCGCACCCGCAAGGCTGCGCAACTCGGTGAACTCAAGCGCGGTCAGGTCGATCTCCAGCTCGGCCATCTTGCGCTTGAAAAAGGGGTTGGCGAGCAGCGGCTTGTCGCCGTCGAGCTCGGTGCGGGCGATCGCCTTCACCTTTTCGATCCCGCGCTTCGACGCCGCGACGCCGGCGATGCCGGTGCGCTCGTGCGCGAGCAGGAACTTGGCGCAGGTCCAGCCCTTGTTTTCCTCATAGACGCGCTGCTCGACGGGAACGCGGACGTCCTCGAGGAACACCTCGTTCACTTCATGCTCGCCGCCGAGCGTGATGATCGGACGCACGGTGATGCCGGGCGATTTCATGTCGATCAGCAGGAAGCTGATGCCTTCCTGCTGCTTGGCATCCTTGTCGGTGCGGACGAGGAAGAATCCCCAGTCGGCATGCTGCGCCAGCGTCGTCCAGGTCTTTTGTCCGTTGACGACATATTCGTCGCCATCCCGAACCGCGACGGTGCGGAGCGAGGCAAGGTCGGAGCCCGAACCGGGTTCCGAATAGCCCTGACACCACCAATCCTCGCCCGACAGGATGCGCGGCAGGAAGCGCGCTTTCTGCTCCGGCGTGCCGAAGGTGTAGATGACGGGGCCGACCATGGCGAGACCGAAGGGCATCAGGCGGATGCAGTCGGCACGGGCGGTTTCCTCCGACCAGATGAAGCGCTGCGTCGGGGTCCAGCCGGTGCCGCCATATTCGACCGGCCAAGCGGGCGCGATCCACCCTTTCTTGTACAGAATCTTGTGCCAGGCGAGGAAATCCTCCTTGCTGAGCTCCTCGCCCTCATCCTGCTTGCCGCGCAGGTCGGCAGGGTAATTTTCGGCGATGAACGCGCGCACTTCCTTCTGGAAGGCGAGGTCTTCGGGGCTGAACTCCATGTCCATTATCGATTCTCCCATTGGGCCATGGCGCCCTTATAGGAGGCGCTCACGTTTACGTAAAGGTAAGTTGCGAGGAGCAACCCTTCCACGGCAAGGTGCGCCGCATGCGGCGGCTTGTCCAGCCGCCGGTTCGATCGATGACCGGGAAAGACGAAAGGCTTTAGCGGCGCGTCACCATGACGACCGCGCCCTCGCTGGCATAGGCACCGCGCCGTTCGGCGAGTGCGAGGGCCACCGGCTGCGCGGCGCCTTCGCGCGTCACCAATGACGAGGCGATGCGTATGGGCGCGCCAGTACGAAACAGCGTTTCCAGGGCTTCAGCAAAAGCGGCACGCTCGGGCATTGCAACAAGCGCCGAAAAACGGACCCGGCGAATCGCGGCAGGATCGACGCCGATCATCGCGGTCAGCGCACCATTGGCACTCTCTACCATCTCGCGCACCGAGATTGCCGCATGGCCGATGCCGCCATGCGCTTCGAAAGCATCGACGCGCGCCCGCCGCGCGTCGAGCGCCGACGATTCCTCCATCGATGCGCTGATATCGCGCAGCACGAGCGCGCCGCCGACAGGCAGCGGCACCAGCTCGACGCGCAGCCATTGCCGCGGGTGCAGCAGGCCCGGCACATCCCCTGTGAAACGTTCGCGATGATCGAGAAGGCGATTGACGTGCGCAAACAGCAAATGACTGCCGAGCGCCGGCAGCACCTCCTCAAGATGGCGGGCGATCACGTCGGCGGCCGCCATCTCCAGCATATCGGAACCCGCCGGATTGATCGCGACGATGCGGCGCTCGCGATCGATCAGGATGACAGCGTCGCGAATCGATTCGACGAGTCCGGCCAGCGAATTGCGCAGATCCATTCCCGGAGCGCCGTCCCCCAATCGGCGATAGTCGTCGAGCGAAATGAGGACATGGGCATCCTTGCCATGATGCGTCACGACAACCGGCTTGCGCGCGGACTGCAATCGCCAGTTGGCGAACCCCCGGATGAAGTCGGCCGCCGAGACACGCTGTGTTTCCTGCGATCTTGTCACGATCATTTCCCCTCATGCCCTTGGGATTCTTATGGGGAGATATGACGGTGGCTGGCGTCGAACCGGGTCCGGTTTGGCGCCAAAACAGCGGATCAGACGAGCCGCGCCTTGCCGCAGCGTAGCGCATTCACGCGGGCATCGGCTTCACCGATATGAACGCCGAGTATCCCGGTCAGGCTTTCGAGAACGCCGTCGAGCACGGGCGCCGCAAGCCCGAGGGCCTCGCCGACGACGTCCTTCAGCGCGTTGACCCCGAGACCAAGGCCGAGAATATTGACCTTTAGGTCGATCCGGTCGGTCAGCGATTTGGCGGCACCTGCGACAAGGCCGCTGCTTTCGACCGTCTTGACGGTGCCCTGATCGATCTCGGCGCGGGTGAAGCGCGCGGGTTTTTCGTTGAGGTCGGAAAGGACGAGCTCGGCCTTCCCCTCGACATTGGCCAGCGTGAGATTCACGAGCTTGGCTGGCGTCGGATCAAGCGGCCGCTGCATATTCTGAAAATCGCTGTCTGCGACCTTGCCGATCATCAACGTGGCGGGTGACGTCTTGACGCCGAGCGTGACCGCGCCGCTTCCGCCCGTGCAATCGATGTCGGTGATCCGCGCCGCTGCCGACCCCAGTTCGGCATAGACGGGGATTTCGACGCTCGCGAGCGGCAGCGCGACCTTCGCCGCCAGTTTCAGGCGCACTTGCGCGGTCCGCACGATCACCTGCTCCGTGTCGGTTATCGCGATCAGTGGCGAATCCGCGGGCGGTTCGCCGACCAGTAAGGCGATATTGACCCCCGATCCGCCCGGCAGGCTGCTTGCGACCGACAGGTCGATCTGGCGGTTCGCGTTGGCGAGCAACAGCATCGAGCGGAGCAGGCTCATCGCGTTGACCTTGACCGGGTTGGCCTCATCGACGCGAATGCTCGACGAGCGTGGGCCGAGGTCGATCGCGCGCGACGGGAACAGCGCTTTCGGTACGGCGCCCGTCGCCAATCTGCTGAGCGCCGCCGATGCCTGGCCATCGGTCGAGGCCGCGAGTGCCGAAAGCACCTGCGGCAGCGTCGCCTGGGTGTCGAGCGTTTGACCGAAAGTCAGGACATTGGCGTTGAGCTGCGTGCGCAGCGCGTCCGAAAAAGCGAGCAGATCGACGTCGGCGCCGGCCAGCGCATTATAGTCCATCACCGACAGATTGACCTGACTGCCGGTTAAGGACGACAGCAGCGCATTCGGAACCCCGCCATGGAGCGCCGCGACGCGCGAGCCGAGCGAAAAGGCGGCGTAGCCCTGACGCGCGCCCGTCGCCGAAACGCCGATGACGGTCTTGTCGCGCCCGGTCAGGAAACGGCCGAAGAACATCGGGCGATCGCGTGTCAGGACGATGCGTACCGCATTCTGTGCCGGTCTGCCGGGGCTGAAGCGCTGTTCGGCCTGTATCGCCGGATCGGCTTGATATGTACCGGAGGTCAGCGACGCGATGACGATGTTGCAGTCGCAGTTCGCGGCGATGATCCGTTCGGCGGCCGCGCGTTCCTGCCCCGGCCGTCCGGCGGCGGCGAGCGCGGCGGCGTCGGCGATGCCCTGAAGCTTGCGGCGGTCGAGATAGAAGGAGCCGATATCGACCGCGAGCGCCGTGGCGCCGATCAGCATCGACATCGCAACCGCGGACATGACGCTGATGGCGCCGCGCCGGTCCTGGAGCAGGTTGGTGCAACGGGCCATGGTCAATCCACCGGGAGCTCGAAGGTCGCGCTGGCGCGGATGACGTTGCCGGGCGACGGCACGAAGGAGGAGCGGATGAAGCTGCCCTGGGGCACGCTGTAGGTCACCGCGACAGTCACCGCCTCGTTCGTTTCGGTGACCGCGACGCTGCGGGTCGCGGGGGTGAAGCCGCCGATGGCCTTCATGCTGCGATCGACCGCGCGCGTCGCGACCGCGCGCCGGTCGGCGGCATCTAGGCCTGTGATCGCGGCGCGGGCGCCGTCGTTCGCTGCCTGCTGCACGCTGTGGGCGAGCATGAAATAATGGCCGTAGACCAATATGCCCATCAGCAGCGCGAGGAAGAGTGGCAGTACGAGCGCCATCTCGACGATCGCCGCCGCGCGTTCGCTGCGCGCCATTGCGGCAGGAAGCGAACGGACGGAATGCAAGGAGAAACCGGATATCATCATGTGCCAAGCATGGCGCAGGGCGATGAATGCGCGGTCCAGTCGGCGCGCATTCGACTTTTCGGATTTTACGCAAAATCCGGCGAGGGCCGCCGGCGGAAATTCCCCGTCCTTGCCGGACCGTTAAGGCCGCGGCAGGGGCGAGAGATGCAATTTGCGCTTATTCGGCGGGCGCCTCGGCCTGTAGCTTGTCCTGCGTGCGGAGGTCGAAATCCGATGCGTCGTGGCGCTCGCGAAGCTGGCTTGCCGGATCGCCCACCACGCGATTGACCATGCGGCCGCGCTTCACCGCCGGGCGCGCGGCGATCTGGTCGGTCCAGCGCTGGACGTTCTTGTAGCCCTGCACCTGCAGGAACTCGCCCGCTTCATAGACGAGGCCCTTGGCCAGCGCGCCATACCAGGGCCAGATCGCCATATCGGCGATCGTATAGTCGGTGCCGGCGATATACTCGCTTGTCGCAAGCTGGCGGTCGAGCACGTCGAGTTGGCGCTTCACCTCCATCGCATAGCGGTTGATCGGATATTCCTGCTTGAACGGGGCGTAGGCATAGAAATGGCCGAACCCGCCGCCGAGGAAAGGTGCGCTGCCCATCTGCCACATCAGCCACGACAGCGTTTCGGCGCGCTTGGCAGGGTCCGTCGGGAGAAAAGCGCCGAATTTTTCGGCTAGATGGATCAGGATCGCGCCCGATTCGAAGACGCGGATCGGCTCGGCGCCGCTGCGATCGACGAGTGCGGGAATCTTGCTGTTCGGATTAGCGCCGACGAAGCCGCTCGAAAATTGATCGCCCTCGCCGATGTTGATCAGCCAGGCGTCATATTCGGCGCCGTTGTGGCCCGCCGCGAGCAGTTCCTCGAGCATCACCGTGACCTTCACCCCATTTGGTGTGCCGAGAGAATAGAGTTGCAGCGGATGCTTGCCGACCGGCAGCTCCTTGTCGTGCGTGGGGCCGGCGATGGGGCGGTTGATGTTCGCGAAGCGTCCGCCGCTTTCCTTGTCCCACGTCCAGATTTTCGGCGGCACATATTCGGTCTGATCGCTCATGTGAGGACTCCTGCATCAATCTGTACTGATCGGTATGTAATCGTCCGGTGCGGCGGCGTCCAGCGGCCGCGGATCAAATAATATTTTGCGCGCGCAAAGCCGAAATGGCTCCGGCGCCATAGCCGATCTCTGCGAGTATCGCGTCGCTATGCTCGCCTGCTTGCGGTGCGGGCGCAAGCGGAGCTTTCGCGCTTGCCGACAGGCCGATCGGCGTGCGCACAATTGGTGCCGCGGACGCAGCAGAAGGATAAGTCATGGGTTCGACCAGCCCGGCCGCGGCAACCTGGGGATGGGCGAGCGCTTCCGAGGGCTTCAGCACCGCCCCCGCGGGTACACGCGCTTCGCCCAGTTCGCGAAGCGCCTGTTCGTTGGTCCGTCCCGCGCACCAATCGGCCATGATCGCGCTCAATTCCGCGCCATGCTCGCCGCGCAATATGTCGGAGGCGAAGCGCGGATCGTCGATCAGTTCGGGTCTCGCCACCAGCCGCGCCCAGCGTGCGAAGATCGGGTTGCCGACCACCTGCGTCATGACCCAGCCGTCGCTGGTCGCGAAAATGTCGGTGGGGGCGGACGAAAAGGCGCGGTTGCCCATCATGCCGCGGTCGATGCCGTTCAGTGCATGGTCGATCGTCAACCCGTTCGAGACCGCCAGCGCGCTGCCGAGCAGCGATCCCGAAACGCGCTGCCCCCTGCCCGTCCGGTCGCGCTCGCGGAGCGCCAGCATGACGCCGAAAGCGCAATGCAGTGCGGTCGTGAAGTCGACATAATTGACCTGCGCGCGCGACGGCTGTCCGTCATGCCCGCCAATCACCACCGCGCCGGACATCGCCTGCCCCACCGCGTCGAAGCCGACATGCTGCGCGAGCGGCCCCTCGCTGCCGAAGGCCGAGGCGGTGACGAGGATGATCTCGGGACGCTGCGCGGAAAGCGTCGGATAGTCGAGGCCGAGCTTTTCCAACGCATCGTCGGGCATGTTGGCGACGACGACATCAGCGGTCCGCACCAGCCGCCGCACGATCTCGCGCCCTTCGTCGCTGCCCGGTTTTAGCGTCAGGCTGCGCTTGTTACGATTCATCTGCAGGAACATCCCGCCCGACCCGTCGGCGGCGACCGGCACCGAAAAGCGATCCTCGTTGCCGCCGGGCGCCTCGATGCGGATGACGTCGGCGCCATAGTCTGCCAGCAACGCCGCACAATAAGGACCCGCGATATAGCGGCCGAAATCGAGTACGCGAACTCCGGTCAGTGGCACGCCTTGTCTCTCCCTGTTTCCCGGCGGGGTAACAGCCGCCCGTCGATCCCGCCAGCGTCTTCGTCAAAGCGGCGGCTTGCTCTTCGGCCGCAAGACCATATGGTCGCTACATAATTTCAACAGGGGATAATTTCATGGCGCGCTTCGCTCTCGCCCTCGCGGCGGCTCTGGCCTGTTCGACCTCGGTGTGGGCGCAGACCGCCCCGCCTGTACCGGGGGCCGAAGCGAAGCCCGAAAAATGGGACGTCAACGCGCCCCCCGGCATGACGACGCACAAGGTGCCGCTCGCGGTTGACGAAGGCAGCTGGATGAACGTCGATGTCGCGCCCGACGGCCGCACCATTGCATTCGACCTCCTCGGCGACATCTACACCATGCCGATCGAGGGCGGTGCGCCGACGCGGATTGCCGAGGGGCTGGCCTATGAGCATCAGCCGCGCTTCTCGCCCGACGGCAAGCGCATCGCCTTCGTTTCCGATCGCGGCGGCGGCGACAATATCTGGCTGATGAACCGCGACGGCAGCGACAAGCGCCAGCTCAGCAAGGAAGAATTCCGCCTGCTCAACCAGCCGAGCTGGAGCCCCGACGGCCAGTTCATCGTCGCGAAGAAGCATTTCACCACTGGCCGTTCGCTCGGCACCGGCGAGGTGTGGATGTATCACATCTCGGGCGGCGGCGGCGTACCGTTGGTCAAGAAACCGAACGAACGCCACCAGAAGGAACTGGGCGAGCCGACTTTCGCACCCGACGGCAAGGGCGTCTATTTTACGCGCAACGTCACGCCGGGCCCGATCTTCGAATATGCGCAGGACAGCAACACCGATCTGTTCCATATCGAGCGCTACGACCTGAACGACGGCGAAATCACGACGATCGCGTCAGGCGCCGGCGGGGCGGTGCGCCCTTCGCCTTCGCCCGATGGCAAGCGGCTGGCGTTCGTGCGCCGCGAGGGAACGCAGTCGAAGCTCTATGTGAAAGACCTCGCTTCGGGCGCCGAGAAAAAGGTTTATGACGCGCTCGACCAGGATGTGCAGGAAACCTGGGCGGTCACCGGCGTCTATCCGAACATGAGCTGGACGCCCGACAGCCGCGACATCGTCTTCTGGGCGGGCGGCAAGCTCCGCCGCGTCGGCGCCGATGGCGGCGAAGCGCGGATCATCCCGTTCACGATCAACGACGACCGCGTCGTCATCGACGCGACGCATCCGGCGGTTGAGGTCGCGCCCGACCGCTTCGAGACGAAGATGCCGCGCTGGGCCGAAGTATCGCCCGACGGGCGCACCGTGGTGTTCGAGACGCTCGGCAAGCTGTGGGTCAAGCCCGCGACCGGCGGAACGGCGCGCCGCCTGACCGCGGCGAAGGACGAGGCGTTCGAGCTGTGGCCGAGTTGGTCGCGCGACGGCAAACAGATCGTCTTCGTCCGCTGGACCGATGCCGGGCTCGGCGAGATCCATGTCGTCGGCTCCGGTGGCGGGTCGTCGCGGAAGCTTACGGCGGTGCCAGGCCATTATGCCGAACCGCGCTTCTCGCCCGACGGCAGGATCATCGCGTTCGAGCGCCGCGCGGGCGGCGGTCTGCGCTCCGAGCGCTGGGGAGAAAACCCGGGCATCTATCGCATCGCTGCGACAGGCGGCGCTTCCGAGCGCGTCAGCGACAATGGCGCGAAGCCGCAGTTCGGCAGCGCCAGCGACCGCCTCTTCATGATCGCATCGGCCGACGGCAAGACGCAGCTCGTCAGCACCGACCTGCTGGGACAGGAAAGGCGCGTTCATGCCAGCGGCGAACTGGTCAGCGACTATGAGGTGTCGCCCGACGGTCATACGCTGGCATTCCGCGAGAATTACGATGCCTATGTCACGCCGCTGATGCCCGGTGGGCAGGATGTGACGCTCTCGACGTCGGCCGGCGCGATGCCGGTGACACGGATCAGCGGCAGCGGCGCCGACTATATGCACTGGTCCGATGGCGGCAAACGTCTCCACTGGACGCGTGGGCCGACGCTGTTCAGCGCCGACCTGGGTGCGATGTTCGCGCAGGCGCCGGCGGGTGCGGACAAGCCCGTCAAGTTCACCCCGCCCACCGAAGGCGTCTCGTTGTCGATGGTGCAGGGGGCAGCGAAGCACAAAGGCACCGTCGTGATCACCGGCGCGAAGATCGTGACCATGGCCGACAAGGACGGCGGGATTATCGACAATGGGGCGATCGTCATCGACGGCGACCGTATCGTCGCGGTTGGCCCTGCGGGGGCGATCACCGTTCCAGCGGGCGCGGTGACGGTCGATGCTGCCGGCAAGACGATCGTCCCCGGCTTCGTCGATGCGCACGCGCACGGCCCGCACGGCGACGACGAGCTGGTGCCGCAGCAGAACTGGTCGGAGATCGTCAATCTGGCGATGGGCACGACGACGAGCCACAATCCCTCGTCGCGGGCGTCCGAAATCTTCGTCTCGTCCGAAATGCAGCGCGCGGGGCTGATCCTCGCGCCGCGTATCTTCTCGACCGGCGAGGTTATCTATGGCGCCAAGGCGGCGGGCATCTATGCCGAAATCGACAGTTACGAGGACGCGCTCGCACATGTCCGCCGCTTGAAGGCGCAGGGCGCGCACAGCGTGAAGAATTACAACCAGCCGCGCCGCGAGCAGCGCCAGATGGTCGTGCGCGCCGCGCAGGAAGAGGGGATGGAGGTCGTGCCCGAAGGCGGCTCGCTCTTCACCCAGGACGTGACGCTGATCCAGGATGGCAATTCGACCGTCGAGCACAACATCCCGCTCCACACTTTCTACAAGGATCTGGCGCAGCTCTGGGGACAGACGACGGTCAATTATACACCGACACTCGTCGTCACTTTCGGCGGCCTGGCGGGCGACCCCTATTGGCGCGCGCATAGCAATGTCTGGGAAGATCCGATCCTGTCGCGCCATGCGCCGCCCGCCGAGCTCGCGGCGAACAACAAGCGCCGCATGATCGCGCCCGAGAGCGACTATGTCGACGACGACAATGCCCGCGAGGCGAAGAAGATCGCCGATACGGGCCGGATGGTATCGATCGGCGCGCACGGGCAGCAGGCCGGGCTCGGTGCGCATTGGGAAATCTGGTCGTTCGTGCGCGGCGGCTGGAGCAATATCGATGCGCTCCGCGCCGCGACGATCATGCCCGCGACCTCCCTCGGCTACGCGAAAGATGTGGGATCGATCGAAACGGGCAAGCTCGCCGACCTTCTGATCCTCGACGCCGATCCGACGCAGGAGATTCGCAACACCGAAAAGATTCACCGCGTGATGCTCGGCGGGCGGCTCTATGACCCGCTGACGATGAACGAGGCCGAAACGGGTGATCGCAAGCGCCAGCCCTATTGGTGGGAGGCCGACAAGCCCTGATCGATCGCCGCCCCGGAGCGACGGGACGCAATTTTGTGACGAGAGGGTTGCAAGTCTCGCGGCCCGCCGCTAGGGGCGTCTCCTCTCAGCGAGGAGAGTTGGCTGAGTGGTCGAAAGCGTCGCACTCGAAATGCGAAGTGCCGGCAACGGTACCGAGGGTTCGAATCCCTCACTCTCCTCCATTTTCCCCTTTTCGACCATAGCCAGCCGCCCCGACCCACGGCCGGGGCAGCGTGTGAGCCTTAGCCGCGCACGGTGAGAAGTGACGGTGCGGCGAGAGCGCCCACGATCGCACCGACGACGAGGAACAGCACGATCGCGACGATGATCACGACGGCCGTATAGCCGAATGCCTTTTCCTCGGGCGCCTTCATCAACACCGGCAGGCCGAGATACAGGATATACAGCCCGTATAGTCCAAACAGCGCGCCAATGAGCGCCAGCGCCGGGATCAGGCCGAAGATGCCACCGATCCATCCGGCGGTGCCGGTGTAGGCGGCGACCTTCAATGCCTGAATCTGATTCTTCTGCCCGCCGAAATTTGGTGCAAGCCCATCAATGACGAGCGCGAGAATGAAGACGGTCGCGAGCGACAGGAAGTAAGAGACTACCGCGGACACGAGCGCGCCGGCCAGCGGCGGATGATAGGTAACGCCTAGCACGGTGATCCCGAAGACCTGCCCACCGATCAGACCCGCGAGCGGGCCGATGGCCGCCAGCGCGGCGACATAGGGGACATAGATCGACTGCGTCGTCGCCGGTTCGGCGGCAATAATCGGCCATGTTTCCTTGGGCTTGAGCAAAATGTCCTTCGCGCGCTGGATCAGGCCCGAAGCCGCTGGCGGCAGATTGTTTGAAGGTGCGTCGGTCATGGAAATGCGTCTCCCCTTGTCAAAGCGGCCCGCAACCCGATCCGGTCGCGCGATGGCCCGCGAGCAAGCTAGCCCGGTCGGCCAACGCATCTGTAACCTCGATCACAGTCCGGATCGGCCTGCCGCGGTCGTGCCCCAGTGTAACGGGCTTGAAACGGACGTAAATAGCCATAGATTGACAATATGACGTCAGCACCTTCCCCGAATGTCCCGGATTCGATCCCTTCGCATGCCGCTGCGCCGTTGATCGAGCGCGCGCGTTTCGCGCCCGGCGACATCGTGCGGCACCGCATGTTCGACTTTCGCGGCGTCGTCTTCGATGTCGATCCCGTCTTCTCGAACAGCGACGAATGGTATGAGGCGATCCCCGAGGCGATCCGCCCGGCGAAGGAGCAGCCCTTTTATCATCTGCTCGCGGAGAACGACGATTCCTCTTACATCGCCTATGTCAGCCAGCAGAATCTGATCGGCGATGCCGAGCAGGGTCCGGTCGATCATCCGCAGATCGAGGCGATGTTCGACGGGCTGGTCCAGGGGCGGTATCGCGTTCGCGCGATCCGCCACTAGACCAGACGGGCGATCAGGCTTTCAGCTTCCATCCCGAGGCGAGCAAGCGATAGGTGATCACACCGAGCACGGCGTTGACCGCGACGAGGAAGAGCGCGGCGGTCAGCACGGGATTGGCGATGGTCGAATCGACCGTTCCGATGAAGCCGTAGCGAAAGCCCATGATCGCATAATAGACGGGATTCGCGTGCGCGATCGTCTGGAACCAGGGCGCGAGGCGGTCGATCGAATAGAAGGTCCCCGACAAGAGCGCGAGCGGGGTCACGACGAAATTGGTGACCGCGGCGGCATGGTCGAACTTCTCCGCCCAGACCGAGGTGATGAGCCCGAGGAAACCGAGCATCATCGCGCCGAGGATGCCGAACAGCGCGACCGCCCAGAGATGGTCGGCGCCGACATGCACCCCTGGCCACAGCAGCATTGCAAGCCATAGCGCGAGGCCGACAAGGATCGCGCGGGTGACCGCGGCGCCGATCAGCGCGATAATCAGTTCGCCGACCGCGAGCGGCGGCATCAGATAATCGACGATGGTCCCCTGGATCTTGCCGACGAGCAGCGAAAAGCTGGCGTTGGCGAAGCTGTTCTGCAGCATCGCCATGATGATCAGCCCCGGCGCGATGAAATCGGCGAAGGGAACGCCGATGACCGTCCGCCCCGCGCCGCCGAGCGCGACGGTGAAAATGATGAGGTAAAGGAGGGTGGTGATCGCCGGCGCCCAGATAGTTTGGAGCTGGACCTTGAAAAAGCGCCGCACCTCCTTGACATATAGGGCCTGCATGCCGGGCACGTTGAGCGCCCGGATTTGCGGGACGCCGGGTTCCGGGAAAGCTGGAACCATGGCGGAATTGGCCGAGTCGGGATGCGAAATTTGGGGCTGGTCGTTCATGGCGTTCTCGCCTATCGCCTCCCCGATCTTACCGCAAGCTGGGCAGCGACCGATGCCGGTTCCCTAAAGGAGCCGACAACCGGATCGCCGAACCGTTTCTTGCGGCGAATGATGAGGAACAGAAGATGTCATGGACCGATGAGCGCATCGAACAGCTGCGCAGCATGTGGGAAAAGGGGCTAACCGCCAGCCAGATCGCCGACGAACTCGGCGGCGTGAGCCGGAATGCCGTGATCGGCAAGGCGCACCGCCTGGGCCTGAAGTCGCGCCCGTCGCCGGTGAAAGCGACCGAAAAGATCGCCAAGCCCGCGAAGGCCCCGGCAGCGCCAAAGCCCGCCGCAGCCCCGGTCCAGCCGCGCGCGGCCGCGCCGATCGCGCCGCGTCCGGCGCCGGTGGCGCCGCGCCCCGAACCCAAGCCTCCCGTCGCCGATGCGTCGAGCGAAGAGGCGGCCGAAGCTGCTCCGAAACCCGATGCACCGCGCATCGTCTCGATCGGCCCCGGCGGCTTCATCCGTCAGGGACCAGGCGACCAGCAGGCGCCGATCCCGCCCGCGCCGCCGCGCCGCCTGGTGCCCGCGAAGCCGAGCCCGGAAATCGCCGACAAGACGAGCCTGCTCGACCTCAACGACCGCATCTGCCGCTGGCCGATGGGGCACCCTGGCGAGCCCGATTTCCATTTCTGCGGCGAAGCGGTGAACCCGGGCTTCCCCTATTGCGTCGAGCATTGCGGCCGCGCTTATCAGGCGCAGCTGCCGCGCGGCACGCGTCGCCCGCCGCCTCCCCCGCCTTTCGGCGGCCCCCGCGTTCGTTAAGGGCGTCCGTTGAGGCCTTTCGGACAGGATTTCGAATTCGCGCGCGCTCTCGGCCTCCAGATGGTCGAGCGCGGCGACGGGCGGTGCCGGATGGCGATCGATATCGAGCGCGAGCGGCATTTCAATCCGCAGGGTGTCGCGCATGGCGGGGTTGCCTATTCGCTTGCCGACACCGCCATGGGCGGTGCGGTCACCAGCCTGCTCGATGACGGTTTCTGGTGCGCGACGCTGGAGATCAAATTCAACTATCATGTCGGCGTGCGCGAAGGCCGGCTGATTTGTGACGCGACCGTGCTCCATCGCGGCAAGCGTATCGCCAATATCGACGCGCGTCTGTTTCAGGACGACCGGCTCGTTGCCAGCGCCAATGGCAATTTCGCGATCTTTCCGGCGCCCAGAGCCGGATAAGCGAAAGGCGCCGGGCCGAAACCCGACGCCTCCCTGCCCGCTCCCAAGAGGTCAGAAGCGGTAGCTCAAGGTTCCGCGCACGCTGTGCGTGCGGAAATGCGGATCGCTGCGCTGGATATCGGTCCCGCCGCCGTTCAGCAGGAACGGGTTCGTCGCGGGGTCGGCGGTGCCCGGCCCGACATTCACGGCATAATCCTTGTCCTTGAGATCGGTGTAGAGATATTCCAGCCCGATCGCGACATTGCGCGCCACCATGATCTCGGCGCCGCCGCCGGCGGCATAGCCCCAGCCGTTGGTCTTGCCGTTATCGGCGAAGCTGTTGGCGGTGTTCGTGGTCGCGAACTTGTTGTCGAGCCGCGCATAGGCCGGACCGCCCGTGACATAGAAGAGCGCGCCGCCGCCCGGCGTGTAGCCCGCGCGCAGCCGGGCGCTGGCCTGATAATCGGCCTCGCGGCTCAGCGTATAGGCCGCGGGCGTCGTTGAGAAACCGCTGACGCTGTCGCGTGCGACGCTATGGCCGCCCTCGATCAATGCGCCGACGACGACATTGCCCATGCGGCGGTCGTAACCGAGACGGCCGAAGAATTCAGGGCCGTCCTTGTCGTTGCGGCAGCCGATGTTGCCCGTGCCGGTGGCCGCGCCGTTGCAGAATCCGGGCGCGAAGGCATCGGTTCCGCCGATCATATTGACTGGATCGCCGTAGACTCCGTCCCGGTCGGTATCGAAGACGAGCGTTTCACCGCGGTCGCTTCCCTGAAGCGTGCCGCCGCCGCCGACCGTGACATAGAGGCCGTTGAAGTCCTGCGACTTGTCATGGTCGCCCGCCGTATCCTGCGCAAAGGCCGGAACGGTAAGCAGGGACGCCGAAGCGGCGAGGAGAGCTGCGAATTTCATTTTATTTCTCCACTTTTTGAACGACTTTGCAGTCGGCGGAGAAACCCGCGGCCATGGCGCAAGTTTCTCCCTGTGCCGAAAACGGGATGAGCCGAGCCGGCGGACCGCATGCCGCGGCGGGCTGAAAACCGCGCTTGCCAGCGCCCTTCCCCGCCCCGTATAGCCAAGCCATGAGTCACGATTTGTTCGACAGCAGCCAGCCGGCGACCGACAGCTACAACGCCTCGCAGATCGAGGTGCTCGAAGGACTCGAGCCGGTACGGCGGCGCCCGGGCATGTATATCGGCGGCACCGACGAGCGTGCGCTGCACCACCTCGCTGCCGAGGTGATCGACAACAGCATGGACGAGGCGGTCGCGGGCCATGCGACGCGGATCGAGATCACCCTCGACGCCGGGAACCGCCTGACGGTGGTCGACAACGGCCGCGGTATGCCCGTCGATCCGCATCCGAAATTTCCGGGCAAGTCGGCGCTGGAAGTCATCATGACCATGCTCCACTCGGGCGGCAAGTTCGAGGGCAAGGCCTATGCGACCTCGGGCGGCCTGCACGGCGTCGGGGTGAGCGTCGTCAACGCGCTTTCGATTGAAACAACCATCGAAGTTGCGCGCTCGAAGATATTGTATCGGCAGAGTTTTTCGCAAGGTACTCCGACGGGGCCGCTCGAAGAACTGGGCCCGACCCCCAACCGGCGCGGGACGAGTGTCTCCTTCATCCCCGACCCCGCGATCTTCGGCGAGCATGGGCGTTTCAAGCCGCAGCGCCTCTATCGCATGGCGCGGTCGAAGGCCTATCTGTTTGCCGGGGTCGAGATACGCTGGAAATGCGCGCCCGAACTGATCGGCGACGACACCCCCGCCGAGGCGGTGTTCCAGTTTCCCGGCGGGCTCGCCGACCATCTGAAGGAACAGATCGGCACGCGCGAATGCGCGACCGCCGAGCCTTTCGTCGGGCGGCAGGAGTTTCCCGGCGAGCAGGGGCGCGCCGAATGGGCAATCGCCTGGCCTTTGTGGTCAGACGGCAGCTATAGCTGGTATTGCAACACCATCCCGACCCCCGCCGGCGGCACGCACGAGGCGGGGCTGCGGGCGGCGCTCACCAAGGGGCTGCGCGCGTTCGGCGAATTGATCGGGCAGAAGAAGGCGGCGCAGATCACCGCCGAGGATGTCTTCAACGGCGGCGAGATGATGCTGTCAGTGTTCATCCGCGACCCGCAGTTCCAGAGCCAGACCAAGGACCGGCTTTCCAGCCCCGAGGCCGCGCGTTTCACCGAGAATGCGGTGCGCGACCATTTCGACCATTTCTTGTCCGACAATATGGATCGCGGCCGCGCGCTGCTCGGCCTGATCCTCGAACGGATGGACGAGCGCCTGAAGCGCAAGGCCGAGCGTGAGGTCAAGCGCAAGACCGCGACCAGCGGCCGCAAGCTCCGCCTGCCGGGAAAGCTCACAGACTGTGCCAATGATGGACCGGAAGGCACTGAATTATTTATCGTCGAGGGCGACAGCGCAGGCGGTAGCGCCAAGCAGGCGCGCGACCGCAAGACGCAGGCGATCCTGCCGATCCGCGGCAAGATATTGAACGTCGCGAGCGCCAGCGCCGACAAGATCCGCGCCAATCAGGAAATCGCCGATCTCGCGCTCGCGCTCGGCTGCGGGATGCGCAAGGATTGCGACGCCGACCGGCTGCGCTACGACAAGATCGTCATCATGACCGATGCCGACGTCGATGGCGCGCATATTGCGACTTTGCTGATGACCTTTTTCTTTCAGGAAATGCCCGACATCGTGCGGAACGGGCACGTCTATCTCGCCCAGCCGCCGCTGTACCGGCTCACCGCGGGTGCGACGTCGGCCTATGCGCGCGACGACGCGCACCGCTCCGAACTCGAAGCCACCCTGTTCAAGGGCAAGCGCGTCGAGGTCGGTCGTTTCAAGGGGCTCGGCGAGATGAACCCGAACCAGCTCAAGGAAACGACGATGGACCCGGCGACGCGGTCGATGCTCAAGGTCACTCTGCCGCAGGAATATGAAGAGCGGCAGGGCGTCAAGGATCTGGTCGATCGTCTGATGGGCAAGCACCCCGAGCATCGCTTCCAGTTCATCCAGGCGAATGCCGCGACGCTCGACGAGGCGGCGATCGACGCCTGAGGAGGCGGTTATGGCGGCAAAAGCGCGGAGGGGCCTTGCTGCGGCGCTGATTACGGCGATGTTGCCACTGTCAACCGCGGCGCAAACCACGACGGGTCAGGCTGAGCCGGCTGCCACCGCTTTTGACCGGCGCACGGCGGAATTGCCCGATGTTGTCAACGGAAACATCGCCTTCGACACGTATTTCGCGCCGCATTTTCAGGCCGCAGTGCCCGAGGCGCAGTTCAAGGCGCTGGTCACGGGCATGACCGCGCAATATGGGCGTGCGCTCGGGGTCGAGGACAAGCGTTCGCTCGATGGACGTGCGGGCTCGCTCCATTTGCGGTTCGAGAAGGGTATCGCGACCGTCCTCCTCGACGTCGGAGCGCCGCCCGATGAGCGCGTTACCGGGCTCCGCTTCACCGGCTTCGTGATGGCGAACGACAGTTTTGCCAGGGTGACGACCGAGTTCGCAGCCCTGCCGGGCACGACGGGCTTTCTCGTGGCAGAGATCGAGGGCGATCATATCCGCCGGGTAGCGGCCGCCAACGCCGACCGGCAATTCGCGGTCGGCTCGACCTTCAAGCTCTACGTTCTCAACGAACTCGCCGCCGAGATCGCGAGCAGCGAGCGGGCGTGGAGCGATGTCGTTCCGCTCTCACACCTCAGCTTTTCCTCGGCCGCGACCGCGAACTGGCCGAAGGATACGCCCGTCACGCTCCAGACGCTCGCCAACTGGATGATGTCGGTCAGCGACAATGGCGCCGCCGACACGCTCATTCACCTGCTCGGGCGCGAACGGATCGAGGCACGGATGCGTTCCGCAGGGCATAGTGATCCATCGCGCAACATCCCATTTCTGACGACCGTCGAGGCGTTCGCGCTCAAGGGTAATAATTTCAGTGATTTGCGTGGGGATTTTGTCAAGGGCGACGACGCGGCGCAGCGAAAACTCGTCGATGTTAACGCCGATCGCCTGACGCTCGCCAATGTTGACGGCGTCAGCTTCGGCGCGGGACCGCGCTTTATCGACAGTCTGGAGTGGTTCGCTTCGCCAAGCGACGTCGCGCGGGCGATGATCGACCTTCGCGCGCGCCGATCGCCGCAGGCCATGGCGGCGATGGCGATCAACAACGGCGTCGGGCCGGTCGCGGCCGAGCCGTGGCGCTATCTCGGCTACAAGGGCGGGTCGGAGAATGGCGTGCTGTCGATGAGCCTGCTCGGCGAGCGCAAGGCCGACGGCAAATGGTTCGTCGTCACCGCGAGCTGGAACAATCCGGACGCCAATCTGGCAAGCGACCGGCTCGTCGGGCTGGTGACGCGGCTGCTTGCGCTCGCCGCGAAATGATCAGGCGGTCAGCGCCGCCACCAGCGCCTTGACCTTCGCCTGCCGCCATTGCGGCGTCGGCGCGACGAGCCAATAGCCGCGCTTCACGGCAAAAGCCTCGCGCACCAGCCGGACGCGGCCCGACGCGATGTCGGCTTCGGCGAGCATCGCCGGCACGTTCGCTTGGCCGAGCCCGTTGGCGGCGGCATCGATCGCGAGGCCGGCATCGCCGAGCCGCAGCGCGGGTTCGCCATCTTCGACCGGACAGCCCGGCCAGGCGATGCGCGTGTCGCTTTCGCTGCCGGGGCCGGCGACGGTCACCATCGCGGGTTCGGCAAGCGGAACGCCCTCATGCTCGCCGGCACCGTCGGTCCAGAAAATCGCGAGGTCGAGGTTCGCCTCGGTGAAATCGATCCCGCCGTCGGCCGAGACGAGCGTGAAGCGCACATCGGGCGCCTGCTGGCTGTAACGCGCGAGCCGCGGTGCGAGCCACTTGGCGGTGAGGTCGCGCGGCGCGGCGATCGTCAGCGACTGCGACGATTGGCCGGCCTGCATCGCGCGGACCGATTCCTCGAATTGCAGAAAGCCCTGGCGGAGTGCGTCGAGCCCTGCTGTGGCCTCGCCCGTGAGTTCGAGCCCCTTGGGGGTGCGACGAAACAGGACGACGCCGAGCATATCCTCGAGCGCGCGAATCTGCTGACCAACCGCGGCGGGGGTCACGGCCAGCTCGTCGGCGGCGCGCGTGAAACTGAGGTGCCGGGCAGCGGCATCGAAAACGCGAAGCGCGTTGAGGGGCAGATGGGTGCGTTTCATGATGCGGTCGCGGGAGCCTGGAGAGGGAATTCGGGGATGGCGACGAGCATCTGCGATCCGTCGCCCATTTCCATCGTGTAGCTGCCCACCATCGATCCCTCTGCGGTCGGGAGCGGACAGCCGGAGACATAGTCGAACGCGCCGCCGGGTGCGATCAGCGGCTGTTCGCCGACGACGCCCTCGCCCTCGACTTCGCTCACCTGCCCGCGGCCGTCGCTGATTCGCCAGTGGCGCGTCAGCAATTGCGCGGCGACATCGCCATGATTCTCGATCCGAACATGATAGGCCCAGAACCAGCGACCGAGTGCCGGATGCGACTGTTCGGGCAGATAGCTTACCGAAACGCGCACGGTGATCGGTCCGGTCGTCGCCGAAAAAGGGAAGAAGGAGTCGATCATCACGCGCGCAAGGTCGCTCAAAGCCCGACCCTGGTCAATGCCTGGTCCAGGTCTGCGATCACGTCGCGCGGGTCTTCGAGCCCGATGTTGATGCGGAGCAGCCCTTCGCTGACCCCCATGTCGAGCCGCACGTCGGGGCTGACGCCATAATGGGTCGTCGTCCACGGGTGGCAACAGAGGCTGCGCGAGTCGCCGATATTGTTGCTGATATCGACGAGTTCGAGCGCGTTGAGGAAGGCCATCGCCTGCTCGGCCCCGCCCGGCAGCTCGAAAGCGAAGATCGGACCGCAGGCATCCATCTGGCGCATGGCGAGCTCATGCTGCGGATGGCTGGCGAGCCCCGGATGCAGGATACGCGCGACGCGGCTCTCGATCGCCTGTCCGACGGCGAGCGCATTATCCGACTGGCGCTGCGCGCGCAGCTGCAGCGTTTCGAGGCCCTTCAGCACCACCCAGGCGCTGAACGGCGACAGGTTGGGTCCGGTGTTGCGCTGAAACGGCAGCAGCACCTCGTTCATGAACTTCTCGGTTCCGCACACCGCACCGGCAAGGACGCGCCCCTGCCCCTCCATCAGTTTCGTGGCCGAATAGGCGACGACATCGGCGCCATATTCGAGCGGGCGCTGGAGGGTTGCGGTGGCGAAGGCGTTATCGACGACGGTGGTGATGCCATGCGCTTTCGCGAGGCCGCAGACATAAGCCATATCGACGATGTCGAGCGTCGGATTGGCCGGGGTCTCGAAGAAAAAGACCTTGGTATTGGGGCGGATCGCGCGTTCCCACGCGTCATTATCGCGCCCGTCGACGACGGTCGATTCGATCCCGAAGCGCGGGCACAGCGTATCGACGAGCCAGCGGCACGATCCGAAGGCCGCCTTCGCCGACACGATATGGTCGCCCGCCGACAATTGGCACAGCAGCGCGGTCGTCATTGCCGCCATGCCGCTCGCCTGGACGCGGCACGCCTCGGCGCCTTCGAGCAGCGCGATCCGCTCTTCGAGCATCGCGACGGTCGGGTTTTGCAGGCGCGAATAGGTCATGCCCTGCTCGTCGCCGCGGAAGCGCGCCGCGACCTCCTCGGCATTGTCGTAGCTATAACCTGAAGTCAGGAAGAGCGCTTCGGACGTCTCACCATGCTCGCTGCGCCAGGTGCCGCCGCGCACCGCCTGCGTCGCCGGATGCCAGTTCTTCGTCTTGCTGCGGTCGAAACCCGTCGTCTTCTTCATCAATCCTGTCCGTTCAAAGCAGAAACGACCGCGTCGCCCAATGCCGCCGTACCCATGTCGCCTCCGAGATCGGCGCCGCGGCATCCGTCAGCCAGCACCTTGGCCACCGCCGCCTCGATCCGCGCCGCGCTCGCCTCGTCGTCGCCCGAATGGCGGAGCAGCATCGCGAGCGACAGGATCATCGCGAGCGGATTGGCGATGCCTTTCCCCGCGATATCGGGCGCGCTGCCGTGGATCGGCTCATACAGCCCCAGCTTGCCCTCGCTCAGCGACGCCGATGCAAGCAGACCAATCGACCCGACGCACATCGACGCCTGGTCCGAGAGAATGTCGCCGAACAGATTGCCGGTCACGACGACGTCGAACTGGCCGGGATTGCGCACGAGCTGCATCGCGGCATTGTCGACATACATATGGCTGAGCGCCACGTCGGGATAGTCCTTCGCGACCTCGATCACGACGTCGCGCCAGAGCTGCGAGGTTTCGAGAACATTCGCCTTGTCGACCGAGCAGAGCCGCTTTTTGCGGCCCTGCGCGGCGCGGAAGGCGACATGCGCGATGCGCCGCACCTCGCTTTCGCTGTACGACATGACGTCATAGCCCTGGCGCTCGCCCGCCGCGGTCGTGCGCATGCCCTTTTCGCCGAAATAGACATCGCCGTTGAGCTCGCGGACGATCAGCAGGTCGATCGCCAACGCCACTTCGGGACGCAGCGCCGAGCTGTCCTCCAGCCCTGCGAACAGTTTCGCGGGGCGAAGATTGGCGAACAGGCCGAGTTCGGTGCGCAGACCGAGGATCGCCTGCTCGGGACGCAGATGGCGTTCGACACTGTCGAAGCGCGCGTCGCCGACGGCGCCGAACAGAAGCGCGTCGGCGGCCTTGGCCTTGGCGATCGTTTCGGGCGGCAACGGATGGCCGGTGGCTTCATAGGCTGCGCCGCCGACAAGCGCGCGGTCGAGCGTCACCGGAAGCGCGAGCGCGGCGAGCACCTTCTCGGCCTCCGCCATGATCTCCGGGCCGATGCCATCGCCAGCCAGCAGCAGGATTTTCAACTCTTCACCCTTTCCGTCCAAAATGCACCGTTCGCCCTGAGCCTGTCGAGGGGCCGTACTTCTCTTCGGCGCCGTCAAGCGAAAGGACGGTGCTTCGACAAGCTCAGCACAAACGGTTTGGGCGGATGGCCTTGGTTTGACGCGCTCGCTCTAGACAGCAGCGGCGCGTCACGCAACCGCCCTCCCCAGCCGATCGGTCAATCTTTCCCTTGACGTGAGCAAGTCCCGGTTGCGTCCGTCGAGTACATCTCGATCGAGGAAGTGGCCGATCATCGCCATCGCGTCGAGTATGTCCGCCATCGCAGGGTCGCCGTCCCGTCCGCACAGGAAAGGCGGAAGACGGAACAGGCGCTCTTCATAACCCGATGCCGCCGCCATGCTAACCGCTCCGCCTGATCTGGGGCTGACAAAGACGAGATCCTCCGTCGAACCCGTCACGACGCATTCGTCGAGGTTCAACCCGAAACCGAGTTCGGCAAGCAACAGCAATTCGTAGCGCGCGAGCGCCGCGGCCCATTGCCGGGCCGATGACGCCACGCCGATCGCGTCGAGAACCGCCGACAGCGCACCGGAGAGCGCCGGATAAGGCTGGTTTTCGGGCAAAGTCGCCGCGGTCAGACTGGTCGCCCAGTCGATCGCCGCCGCCGCCAGCGGTTCGGCGAGCAGCGGCGCGCGGCTTTCGAGCAGTTCGACCGTCGCGCTGGCAAGCTGCTCCTCGGTCCGCGCCCGCAGTTCGAGCGCGATGCGATTGCCCGGCATCAAGATCGGGCGCAGCCGCCGCGAGCGGCCGCCGCGGACATAGCCCGCGACCAGTCCCGCTTCCCGCGTCAGGGCGCGTAGGATCGCGCCATGCTCGCCGTGCGCGCGCACCGCGCAGACGATCGCGTCGGCGGTCAGGAGGGCCAAAGCACCATCTGCGTCTGGGTGACGAGCGCGACCTCGGCGCCTTCCTCGGTGCGGATGCGCGTCTGCCACACCGACAGCCGCTTGCCGATCTTCACCGGCGTCGCTTCGCCGACGAGCACCGACCCGACCGGGCCGCCGCCGAGGAAGTTGGTCTTGCTCTCGATCGTCGTCGTGCCGCTCGCGCCCTCGGGTAGCGTCAGGAAGGCGCCGACTGCGCCGAGGCAGTCGGCGAAAGCCATGATCGCGCCGCCGTGAACGATATTGCCCGCGGTACAGATGTCCGGGCGCACCGGGAGCCTGCCCGCGACGCGGTCCTTCGTGCCTTCGTGGATGGTGATGCCCAGCGTTCCCGCGAGCGGCATTGCGGCCGCAAAGTCCATCGCCTTCTCCTCAGCTTCCAGGATTGTAGAAATCATAGACCGCTTGCGCGACCGCGGCGCTCACGCCCGGCGCCTTCTTCAAATCCTCGAGGCTGGCGCCGCGGATCGCGCGCGCGGTGCCGAAGTGCATGAGCAGGGCCTTCTTGCGCGCCGGGCCGATGCCCGGCACCTCGTCGAGCGGCGACGCTCCCATCGCCTTGGCGCGTTTCTGCCGGTGCGCGCCGATCGCGAAGCGGTGCGCCTCGTCGCGGAGCCGCTGGATGTAGAAGAGTACCGCATTGTTGGTCGGCAAGGTGAACTCGCGCCCGTCGGGCAGATAGAAAGTCTCGCGCCCGGCGTTGCGGTCGGGCCCCTTGGCGACGCCGACATAGGGAAGATCGTCGATGCCGAGTTCGGCGAAGACCGCCGAGACTGCCGAAACCTGCCCCTTGCCGCCGTCGATCAGGACGAGGTCGGGCCATTCGCCCTTGGCGCGCTCCGGGTCTTCCTCCAGCGCGCGCGCGAAGCGGCGCTGGAAGACTTCGCGCATCATCGCGAAATCGTCGCCGGGCTGCGTTTCGGCGCGCTTGATGTTGAACTTGCGATAGGCACCCTTGATCCAGCCCTCGGGACCGGCAACGACCATCGCGCCGAGCGCGTTGGTGCCCTGAATGTGGCTGTTGTCGTAGATTTCGATGCGCTGCGGCACGTCGTCGAGATCGAACATCTCGGCGAGTTCGCGCCCCAGCTTCGCCTGCGTGCTGCTCTCGGCGAGCCGCCGGTCGAGCTCCTCCCCGGCGTTGCGCACCGCCTGTTCGAGCAACCGCTTGCGGTTGCCACGCTGCGGCACGCTGATCTCGACCCTGCGCCCCGCAATCTCACCGAGCGCTTCGGCGAGCAATTCGCATTCGTCGGGCTCGCGATCGACGAGGATCGCCTTGGGTGGCGGCACGCCTTCGTAGAATTGCATCAGGAAGCTGGCGAGCACTTCGTCCTCGGGCACCCCCGCGACATGCGCGGGAAAGAAGCTGCGATGCCCCCAATTCTGCCCGCCGCGGATGAAGAAACCGGCGACGCAGAGCTGCCCGCCCTTCGCCGCAAGCGCGAAGACGTCGGCATCGCCGAGCCCGTCGGCATGGACCGACTGGCTGCCCTGGATGAAGGTCAGCGCCTTCAGCCGGTCGCGGAGCACCGCCGCCTGCTCGAAGTCCATCGCCTCGGCCGATCGGGTCATCGCGTCGCCGAGCCGCTTCTGTACCGCGGTCGAGCGGCCTTCGAGAAAATCCTGCGCGTCGCTCACCAGCCCGGCATAATCTGCCTTGCTGATCCGATCGACGCACGGCGCCGAGCAGCGGCGGATCTGATAGAGAAGGCACGGCCGCGAGCGGTTGGCGAAGAAGCTGTCGGTGCAGCTTCTGAGCAGGAAGGTTTTCTGCAGCGCGTTGAGCGTCCGATGCACCGATCCGGCGCTCGCGAAGGGGCCGTAATAGCGTCCTTTGGCACGCCTTGCCCCGCGGTGCTTCTGGACGCGCGGGAAATCATGGTCGGTGCGCAGCAGGATGAAGGGGAAGCTTTTGTCGTCGCGCAGCAGGACATTGTACGGCGGGCGGTAGCGTTTGATCAGCTGCGCCTCGAGCAGCAGCGCTTCCGCCTCGCTGTTCGTGGTGACGATCTCCATCGCGCGCGTTTGCGATACCATGCGCTGAAGCCGCTGCGGGAGGCGCGTGACCTGGGTGTAGTTGGTGACGCGGTTCTTGAGCGCCCGCGCCTTTCCGACGTAGAGCACGTCGCCGCGCGCATCGAGCATCCGGTAGACGCCGGGACGAACCGGCAATTTGCGGACGACGCCGCGGATCACTTCGGCGCCGCGTTCCAGATCGGGCCTGTCCGCGCCGTCGCCTTCGCCGCGCACGACATAGGCGGATTTCTCTTCGTTGAATCGGTCGGGAGCGTTGGGGCGGGCCATGATTTTGCATGTAGGCGAAGGCGATGCGCCCCGCCATAGTGTGCGGGGTAAAACATCGGAGGGGCCCTTATGGATATGCGCGGAAAGCTGGCGCTGGTCACCGGCGGCAGCGACGGGATCGGGCGCGAGATCGCGCTGCAATTGCAGGCGGCGGGCGCCGAGGTGATCGTCACCGGACGCTCGGCCGACAAGCTGCAGGCAATGGCGGGGCTCGGTTTCGTGACGATCGCGAGCGATCTTTCGACGCCGGCGGGAATCGATGCGGTGGTGAACGGGGTCGCGGACAAGCCGCTCGCGATTCTGGTCAACAATGCCGGGGTCGGTAGTGCCTATGACCTCGACCAACCCAGCACGCTGGAGAGCGCCGCGCATTGCATCCGCACCAATCTCGACGCGCCGATCGCGCTTTGCACCCGGCTGCTGCCGGTGCTGCGCGCGCAGCCCGAGGCGGCGATCGTCAACGTGACTTCGGGGCTTGCGATCGCGCCGAGCACGGGGTCGGTTTATTGCGCGACCAAGGCTGGGCTGCGCAGCTATACCCAGTCGATCCGGCATCTGCTGAAGGACAGCCGTGTCCGCGTGATCGAGGCGCTGCCGCCCGTCGTCGAAACCAATATGACCGCGGCCCGCGTGGGAAAGAAGATGAGCGCACACGACTGCGCGGCCGAGATCGTCCACGGCATCCGCACCGGCAGGCGCGAGGTCAATGCGGGGATGGTGAAGCTGCTACAGATGGTCCACAGCATCTCGCCGGCGCTGGCCCGACGGGTGATGCTGCGGTTTTGAAGGGGCGATCGCGGGCTTTCGAGCGTCCGCTTTGGGGTGGGAAGCGGACCATCCCCTATTTCCGTTCGTGTCGAGCGAAGTCGAGACACGCTTGGGAAGCGCCAGCCTTCGCGTGTCTCGACTTCGCTCGA
>NZ_JAYSAH010000040.1:0-5645 GCF_041916015.1 Sphingopyxis sp.
CGTGCGCCCCTCAACCTTTCCATCACGGTTGTAGATGGCATTGAGCAGCGCGCCGATGATCGTCCGAGCAAGACCCGGATGCGCCTCCAGTGTCTTGAGGTCCAGATTGACGAAGATGTCCGTCTTGCCACCAGTGATCGCGTCGGTCGCAAAGCTCGATCCCGATACCAAGGCGGCATAGTTCGGATAGCTCAGCCAATGCGTCTCCTTGACCGCATTGGCATAGACACCGGAGAAGGTTTCCGGCGTCATGGCGATGAACGGCGCCACGTTTTCTTTGACAAACTCCGATCCCGAATTGTCGTAGATGGCCTGGAGCCGTTCGCGCAGCTTTGGCTCCGGCTCCGAGAGGTTGGCTCGCATCTGCCGCAGATGCTGGTGCTGTTTTTCGGTATGCCCGGAGAGGCAGACATCGGCGATGAGGGCAGTGATGAGCTGCAGCGCCGACGCGCGAAAGAAGTCGTCGCGGATCGAAGCCTGTCGGCCCGTATCGGTCACTACCCAGTTGGCGACCGCGACCAGGTCCTCTTCCTTGGTGCCGCCGAAGCGGCCGATCCAGTCGAGCACGTTGAACCCGGTCGATGGCTCGCGCGGGTCGAGGATGAAGACATCGCGCCCGGCCCTGCGCCGATGCTCGATGACCATCGGCGCGACCTCGTTGGACGGGTCGAGCGCCACGAGACTGCCGCCCCATTTGAGCGCCGTCGGAACCGTGACCGATGTCGTCTTGAAGCCGCCGGACCCCGCGAAAACCAAGCCATGTGTTGATCCGAACGACGCATCGAAACACAGCAGCGGTGATTTCCCGCCGACGCCCCAGGTCTCCCGGTCGTCGGCGCGAAACCCGCGCTCGGCCAGCGTGTCCGTGTCGACCCGGTGGGCTTCGCCGACGACGATGCCGCCGGCTTCGGGGAACAGGCGTCTCGCATCCTTGATCGCCATCCATTCGGCATCGCCGTGAATCGAGCGCTTGCCGTGGATGCGGCGCGGCACTGCAGAGGCGAATGCGGCGTCGCCGCGCATCGCCACGCGTAGCGCGAACACGCCTGCGACGGCAGTGAGCGTCGCGCCGATCGATGTCGCAGGATCGATATAGCTCATGAGGCTCGAGCCGGCGGGTACGCTGTCGGCGAAGCCCGACAGCCGGAAGCTCTCGCGCGCAACCGCAGCAGCGACGACCGCGGCGGTGCCGATGAGGACGCCGACTGCCATCGTGCGGATCGCAACCGCGCCCCTCGCAGCAAAGAGAAAGACGATCCCGGTAGCGGCGGCGATGACATAGGGCAGGGCAATGCCGAGCCGCCCGAGCATCACACGGGCATCCGGCGTCGTTCCGAAGGCGGCCGTCCACTGCTCTACTCCGCTGAGACCGAGCAGCGCCCCAAGCATCAGCACGGCGGGAGCAACCAGCATCACCATCCTAGTCGGTGTCATTGATGAACGCCTTTTCGCCTAGCGCCATCAGCCGCGCGCGTTCCGCTTCGTCGCCCCTGATGCGATCGGCGGCATCGATCATAATGCCGAGAAGCAGCGCCCGCTTCTCGTAGCGCAGCCCTGCCTTGGCGATCAGCCCGCCGAGCTGGATTTTCTCGCGCGTGTCCTTGCGGCGCGCCTCGGTCTGGCTTGCCTGTCGCATCCGCTCAAGCCTCGCCACTCGACCCCTGAGGCGCGCCAGCCGGGACCGTGCCACCGGTCTGCCGGCTGGGCCGTCCGCTCCCCTTCCGAAATTCTCCCAGGACGTCCTCGAATGCCGCGACCAAGTCACCGTCCTCGACCTCGATATCGCCGAGTCCGGCCTTCAGGGCGAGCCGCCCGATGCGTTCGGCCTCGCGGGTCTCGGCCTGCTTGAGCTGCTCCTGCAAGCGCCCGATCTCTTCCCTGATCTTCGACGATGGCTTCTTCATCCCGGTTGCTTCCCTTTCGTCATTCGGACTTTTCCAATGACGAGCTTCGACCGGGACGCGCGTCAGCGCGACCCGTCACTTTCGACGGGTCGGCGAAGCCGACACTTTGGTGGATCATCCCAGCGTTCCGAAGGAATGCGTCCAAGGGCGCAGTAATACGTCGCTGACGCGACGTGCTCCGCCCGGCCCAGCCGGGCAAGGCTCTCCCCTCCGGACGACCTGTTGCCGTCACCGGGATCGTCGCTCGCCTTGGCCATCACGCACTTCACGCCCCAGCTCATCTCCCGCGGCGACGGCCGCAGCGCTGTGCTGTCGGCCGCCTATCGGCATTGCGCCCGGATGGAGCATGAGGCGGAGGCTCGGACCGTCGACTATTCGAACAAGCGCAATCTCGCCCACGAGGAGTTCCTGCTGCCGCCCGATGCACCGGATTGGGCGCGAACGCTCATCGCCGACCGCTCGATCACGGGCGCCGTCGAAGCGTTCTGGAACAAGGTTGAGGCCTTCGAGAAGCGGATGGATGCGCAGCTCGCCAAGGAATTCATCATCGCGCTGCCGGTGGAACTCAGCCGCGACCAGAACATTGCCCTGATGCGCCAGTTCGTGTTCGAGCAAGTCCTCGCCCGCGGCCAGGTCGCGGACTGGGTCTATCACGACGAGCCGGGCAATCCGCATGTCCACCTGATGACCAGCCTGCGCCCGCTCACCGAGAGTGGGTTCGGTGCGAAGAAGGTCGCCGTCATCGGCCCCGACGGACAGCCGCTCCGCACCGCCAATGGCAAGATCCAGTATCGCCTATGGGCCGGTGAGAAGGCTGAGTTTCTCCAGCAGCGCAACGCCTGGCTCGACCTGCAGAACCAGCATCTGGCGCTCGCCGGCCTCGAGATCAGGGTCGATGGCCGCTCCTATGCCGAGCGTGGCATCGACATCGTTCCGACCACCCATATCGGCGTTGCCGCCAAGGCGATGCAGCGCAAGGGCGGGGATGCGGGCCGCGCCGTCGACCTCGAACGGCTCGCCCAGCATGAGGCGAAACGCAGCCATAACGCCAGGCGCATCGAGGCTCGACCCGAGACCGTGCTCGACATGGTGACGTCCGAAAAGAGCGTCTTTGACGAGCGCGACGTGGCCAAGTTGCTGCACCGCTACATCGACGATGCGGGGAGCTTCCAGCGTGTGCTGACCCGTGTTCTCGCCAGCCCCGAATGCGTGCGGCTCGACGTCGAGCACGTCGATCTCGCAACCGGCGCCCGGGTTCCGCAAAGACTCACCACGCGCGAGATGGTCCGTCTCGAATTCGAGATGGTCAATCGCGCGCGAACCCTCGCGAGGGCGCCCTCACATGGCGTTCGGGAGAAGGTGCTGGCGGCGGTGTTCGCGCGCCATGACCGGCTGTCCGATGAGCAGCGGACGGCGATCGAGCATGTCGCCGGCGGCACGCGGATCGCGGCCGTGGTGGGACGCGCCGGCGCCGGCAAGACGACGATGATGAAGGCCGCCCGCGAGGCGTGGGAGCTGGCCGGCTATCGGGTCATCGGCGCGGCGCTTGCCGGCAAGGCGGCCGAGGGCCTGGAGAAGGAAGCCGGCATCGGCTCCCGCACCTTGGCGTCGTGGGAGCTGCGCTGGAAAGAGGGCAGGGAGCTTCTCGACGACAAAACGGTCTTCGTCCTCGACGAAGCCGGCATGGTCGCCTCCAAGCAGATGGCGGGCTTTGTGGAAGCGGTCACCAAGGCTGGCGCCAAGCTCGTGCTAGTCGGCGATCCGGAACAGCTTCAGCCGATCGAAGCCGGCGCCGCCTTCCGGGCAATCGTCGAGCGCATCGGGTACGCCGAGCTCGAGACCATCTATCGCCAGAAGGAAGCCTGGATGCGGGCGGCGTCGCTCGACCTGGCGCGCGGGCGGATCGAGAAGGCGATCGCGACTTACACGAGCCAGGGCCTGGTGATCGCCACTAACCTGAAAGCCGAGGCCATCACCAGCCTGATCGAGGATTGGGACCGCACTTACGATCCGGAGAAGTCCACGCTGATCCTCGCGCATCTCCGCCGCGACGTCCGCGATCTGAACGAGCGGGCGCGCGAGGCGCTCATCAAGCGGGGCGTCGTCGAGACCGGCCATGCCTTCCGGACCGAGGACGGCGCGCGCAATTTCGCGGCGGGCGACCAGATCGTCTTTCTCAAAAACGACAGTACCCTAGGCGTCAAGAACGGCATGCTGGCAAAGGTGGTCGAGGCGGCGCAGGGACGCATCGTCGCCGAGCTCGGCGAGGGCGATGCGCGCCGACAGATTTTGGTAGATCAGCGTCTCTATCGCAACCTCGATCACGGGTATGCCACGACGATCCACAAGTCGCAGGGCGCGACCGTCGATCGCGTTCAGGTCCTCGCCTCGCTCTCACTGAACCGGCACCTGACCTATGTCGCCATGACCCGGCACCGCGAGGACGTGGCGCTCTACTATGGCAAGCGATCCTTCGCCATGGCGGGCGGGCTGTCCAAGGTTCTGGAGCGGCGCGACGCCAAGGAAACTACCCTCGACTACAGCGCCGGCCGCTTCTATGCGCAGGCGCTGAGCTTCGCCAACAGCCGCGGTCTTCACCTCGTGCGGGTGGCCCGGACGCTTGTTCGCGATCGGCTCGACTGGACGCTGCGCCAGAAGGCACGCCTCGCCGAGATCGGCGCGAAGCTACGGACTTTCGGCGCTCGTCTCGGCCTCGTCGACCGCCACGTTTCCACCGTTCAATCAACCCGAAAGGCCGAACCCATGGTCAAGGGCGTTACCAGCTTTGCGCTCACGATCAGCGATGCCGCCGAGGCCAAGCTGCAATCCGACAAGGCGGTTTCCAAGCAGTGGGACCTCGTCTCCGATCGCATTCGTCGCATCTATGCCGAGCCCGAGACCGCGTTCCGCGCGATGCACATCGAGGCGGCGTTCTCCGATCCGACTGCGCGCGCTGATCGCCTGCAGCAGATCGAGCAGGCGCCGGCAAGCTACGGCCCGCTGCGCGGCCGCACCGGCATCCTCGCCAGCAGCGCCGACAGGAACGATCGCCGCATCGCCGAGACCAACGTGCCGGCGCTGCGCCGCGACCTCGAGCGCTACTTCACAATGCGCGACCAGGCGATGAAACGCCTAACGGCCGAAGAGGCTGGCGTGCGCCAGCGGGTCTCGATCGACATCCCGGCACTATCGCCTGCGGCTGAAACCGTGCTCGCGAAAGTGCGCGATGCCATCGACCGGAACGACCTGCCAGGCGCGCTCGGCTTCGCGCTCGCCGACCGCATGGTCAAGGCCGAGATCGACGCCCTCAACACTGCCGTCCGGCAGCGCTTCGGCGAGCGGGCCCTGCTCGGCAACGGCGCCATGGATACGGGCGGACCGGCGTTCAAGGCGGCCTCAGCCGGGCTGGCGCCGGTCGAGCAGCAGAAGCTTGCCTCCGCCTGGCCGACGATGCGGACCGCGCAGCAGCTCGAAGCGCATGAACGCACGGTGGAAGCGCTCAAGCAGACCGAGGCGTTGCGCCAGACGCAGCGACAGAGCCAGGTGCTGAAATGACCGATCGCGCCCACCCGATCATCGTGGTCGCCACGTCGCTGGTGCTGCTCGCCGTGTTTGCTTGCGTCGGCTTCATCTCAGGCCTGCGGGTCAATCTCACCCCGAGCTATCCGCTCGGCCTGTGGCGCATCGAACCGCTGGCACACGATCCTGGCGTTGGCGATCGCATCTTCATCTGCCCGCCGC
>NZ_JAYSAH010000041.1:0-4770 GCF_041916015.1 Sphingopyxis sp.
CCGCCGCATTCTGGCGCGCCGCATCGCGCCGCGCCGCATTGCCGCCGAACAGATCGACCTCATAGGCCGCCTGAAACACCGGCTGGGCCGAAAAGCTCTCGCTCGGCTGGCCGAAGGCGTTGACGCTGCGCGCCTCGGCGGCCGGAACGCTGGCCGACAGACTCGGGAGCAGCAGCGACCGCGCACCCCGCTCGTTCGCGCGCGCCTCGGCGACGCGCGCCGCGGCGATCGCAAGGTCGCTGTTGTTCGCGCGCGCCTGCTCGACCAGCGCGGTCAATTGCGGGTCGCCGAAGCGCGCCCACCAGGCGGCGTCAATATCCCCCTCCCCCGGCAGCGCGGTGCGCCAGTCGGCGGGCGGCGCGACGGCGCTCGCCTCAGGGCGCGGCGTCAGCGCCGGCACGCAGGCGCCGAGCAGCAGCGGCAGGATCAGCGCGACGCGTCTCAACGATCATCGTCCGTATAGACGGTGGCGACGACCGACATGCCCGGCCCCAGTCGCGCCGCGAGTTTCTGCGCCGGATCGATGCGGATGCGGACCGCGATCCGCTGCGGCACCTTCACGAAATTGCCCGATCCGGTGTCGGGCTTGATGACGCTGAACTCGCTGCCCGCGGCGGGCGCGACATTTTCGACCGTGCCCTTGATCTCGGCACCGCCGAGCGCGTCGATCCGCAGCCGCGCCTTCTGCCCGACGCGGATGTTCGCGGTCTGCGATTCCTTGAAATTGGCAACCACCCAATGCGTCTCGGGCACCAGATACATGAGCTGGGTGCCCGGATTGACGAGTTGCCCGACGCGCACCGACACTTCGCTGAGCTTGCCCGCGCGCGGCGCGCGGATCACCGTGCGCCTGAGGTCGATGTCGGCAAGCCCGCGCGCCGCCTTCGCATTCTCGACCCCCGCTTCCAGTCCGCCGCGCCCGACGGTGACCGACCGCACCTGTTCGAGCGCGATCTGCCGCTGCGCCTGCGCCTGACGCACCGCCGCCTCGGCCTGGCGCAGCGCGGCGAGCGTCTGGTCGCGCTCGCGCAGCGACACCGATCCCGCATCGACGAGTTCGTTGACGCGCCGCATGTCGGCCTGCGCGCGCTGAAGCTGCGCCCCCGCGTTCGCGACCGCAGCGTCCTGCAACTGCACCTGCGCCTCGGCCGAGCGCTGGCTCTGCTGGCTGTTGCTGAGGCTCGCGGTCTGCGCCGCGATATTCGCCTCGCCCTGCGTCACCCGCTGGCGATAGATGCTGTCGTCGATCTTGGCGAGCACCTGCCCCGCCGCGACGCGCTGAAAATCCTGCACCAGCACCTCGGTCACATAGCCGCCGACCTGCGGCGCGATGATCGTCGTCTGGCCGCGGACATAGGCGTTGTCGGTCGTCTGACTGGAGGCGCGGAACGGCGGCAGCCCCCAGGCGTAGAGAATGGCGAGGGCCCCAGCGAGGATCATCGTGCCGAACAGGATAATCCGCCCGCGCGACTGCGGCGGCTTCCAGCCTTCGGGCGGCGGACCGATCTGGTCGTCGGGCGACGGCGCGGGTTTCGCTGCGGCGGGCGGCGCCTCGGGGGCATCGGCGGACGGCGCCTTGGTGGCCGGTTCTGCCGTTCCCTGGGTCTCCGGCTTGTCTTCGCTCATTGATTTTGCGCCCTCATCTTCTGCAATGCTGCCAGTTCCTTCGCCAGCGGATTATGGCCGCGCCGCCGGTCATAGGCCCAGCGCGCGAACAGCAGCGCAAAGGCCAGCGCCGACAGCGCGCCGATGACGAAGAAAACGTCGTTGAACGCCAGGATCGCCGCCTCGCGCGCCGCCTCGCGCACCACTTGCGAGCCCGCGACGGCGCTCCGCAGCGCCGGGTCGGTCATGTCGCCGGTCAGCGCGTTCGCGAGGCTGGCGATCCCCTGTGCGACCGCGGGATCGTTCGTCGAAACGCTCTGTCCCAGCGTCATCAGGTGCGACTTGGCGCGCAGCGTGTGGAAGGCCGAAAGCCCGGCCACGCCGATCAGCCCGCCCAGCGTCTGCGACAGGCTGAACACCCCGACGAAGCTGACCAGATAGGAAGGCCCCTTGGTCAGGGCGCGGAGCAGCCCCTCCATCATCATCGGTCCCATGAAATAGACGGCGGCAAAGGCGATCGCCGCCTGCGAGAAATAGAGATTCACCGGTCCCGTGCGCAGTCCCGAATGCGTGTCGAGAAACGCACCGATCGTGATCACCGCCAGCGACACCAGCACCGGCCGCCGCAAATCCATCGGGTCGAGGCGCAGGATCGCCAGGATCGCTCCGGCGAAGGTCGCGCCGGTCAGCACCCAATAATAGGAAACAAGCTGGTCGTTGACGAGGCCGATCGCCGACAGGAGCCCCGAGGCGCCGAAATTCTGTTCCGACGTCAGCACGCGCACGAGCGCGCCGGTCAGCGCGAACTGGACGAGCGCGGCGCTTCCCATCCAGCGCGTCTGGAGCATCGGGTTCTTGCGATTATGCTCGATCAGGAACGCCGCCCCGATCAGCACGACCGACGCCGCGAGCGCGGCGCCGAGCCACGGGGTCGTCCACCACTGGATGCGTCCCTGCACCAGAAAGGCGCAGAGCAAGCCGACGCCGCCCGCGAGCATCGGAAAGGTCAGCAGGTCGAGCTTCTCGAACGATTTGATCGTCTCACCGGGCGGCACCTGCAGGATATTGACCAGCCCGACCGCGACGAGCGACAGCGCAAACTGAAACTGGAACAGATGGTTGAGATCGCCATCGAAAACCAGCAGCGGCGAAATCGCGCGTGCAAACGGGGTCCCGACCTGCGTCAGCCCGATCGCAAGGAGGAACCCCGCGATCCGCTTCTCCGCCGGCAGCCCCTGCATCAGATAGAAGGCGGCGAGCGTCGTGAGCCCGCTCGCCGCGATCCCCGCCACGCCGCGCGCGATGAGTTCCATCCGGTAGCCGGCGTCGAAAAGCTGGAGGAAGTTCGCGACCACCAAGGCGATGATGATCACGCGCACGAAGCGCTGGATGCCGAATTGCTGGCGCGATTTGTAGAGCAGGATGCTCATGCACGCGTTCGTCATATTATAAGCGACCGTCACCCACCCGCCCTCGGCCGGAGTCAGGTCCATATGCCCCTGCAAGCCGGTCAGGTTCGCGATCAGCAGGCCGTTGGTGAAGCCGCCGATGATCGCGAGATAGACGCCGATCAGGAAATAGCCGACCTTGCGCAGCACGGGGTGATCGGGCGACGCCGGCGAACCCGGCATGAAGGGCCGCTCGTGCGGCTTGAAGACATATTCGCCGGATGCCGCGGCGGCAGGCGGCACCTCAGCCATGCGAGTCGCCCTTTGCTCCAGCGCCATTGGGTCGCGCGCTTTGCAGGATCGGGCCGGTCAGCATCGTCGCCGCACAATATGCGCGGCGAAGGCGCGCGAAAACCCCTTTTGCTATCGCGCCCTAAACAGCCGCGCCGGCCAGATCGCCGCGCGCGTGGCGGAACACGTCGATGCTGCCCCAGATGGCGAGCCCTGCCATGATCGCGGCGACGAGCAGGTCGGGCCAGCCCTGCCCGGTCCCGAACACGCCGAGCGCCGCGGCCATCACCGCGAGATTGCCGATCGCGTCGTTGCGCGAGCAGATCCACACCGATCGCATGTTCGCGTCGCCCGTCCGCCAGCGATAGAGCATCAGCGCAACGACGACGTTCGAAACGAGCGCCAGCGCGCCGATAATTCCCATCGTCGCGGCCTCGGGCGCGGTGCCCGCGACAAATCCCCAGACCGCCGAGGCGAAGACCCACAACCCGAAGGCGAGCATCGTCGCCGCCTTGAGCAGCGCGGCGCGGGCGCGCCAGGCGATCGCCATGCCGGCGACGCCCAGGCTGATCGCATAATTGGCGCTGTCGCCCAGGAAATCGAGCGCGTCGGCCTGCAACGCTCGCGAATCCGCCGCGACCCCCGCGACGATCTCGACCCCGAACATCGCCGCGTTGATGATCAGCGCGATCCACAGCACGCGCCGCCACTTGGGATCGTTGAGCGCACTCTTGCCGCTTTTGCCCGCACAGCATTGATCGGCCATCGCCGGAGCCTCCTTTTATCGTCGAGTCGGCTCCCTATATGCAGCCTGTAGCCACTACAGGGTCAAGCGATGAAAATCGGCGAACTGTCGCGTGCCACCGGCACCAACATCGAAACCATCCGCTATTATGAGCGGATCGGCCTCCTCCCCGCGCCCGCGCGCACCGGGGCGAATTATCGCAGCTATGGCGGCGAGCATCGCGCCCGGCTCAGCTTCGTGCGGCATTCGCGCGATCTCGGCTTCACGATCGACGAAATCCGCTCACTCCTCGACCTCTCCGATCATCCCGACCGCGACTGCGCCGACGCCGATCGCATCGCCGCCGCGCACCTAGCGCAGGTCGAGGAAAAGATCGCGCAGCTCGCCACGCTGCGCGACGAACTCGCCCGCATCGTCGGCCGCTGCCGCGGCGGGCTCGCGGGTGACTGCCGGGTGATCGAGGCGCTGGGGGATCATGGGCAATGCGAGGGCGCGCATTAAGCCTTCTCGCTCGTCATTCCCGCGAAAGCGGGAACCCAGCTAGCAACCGTCGCAACTGGGTTCCCGCTTTCGCGGGAATGACGAAGGTGGAGATTGAGGAAAGGTGGGACGATTCTGTTGCCCGGCTCGTCCCCAGCCGCTGGTATCCGATTCTGTTGCCCGGTTCGGTCCGAACCGCGTTCTATTTGAATAACCTTAGGCCGTGAGGCTTATCGGTTACGCAGCCAGAGCGAGTGCTTC
>NZ_JAYSAH010000042.1:0-32432 GCF_041916015.1 Sphingopyxis sp.
CGCGGCGCGCCGCGGCGCGGTGCCCGGCGGGTCGGCTTCGGCGGGGCCACGTCCGCGGCGAGGGCGGCGATCAGCCATGGAGGTGCTTGGCGAGGGACACGCGATATCCTATGTTGGACCAATCATGGCCGATAACTGCGAAACGAACGATATGGGCGGCACGCCCCGTGCGACCAAGCGCCCGGCGCATCTGCAGCCGCCCGCGCACTGGACGAACAGCCCGCTGCCGTCGCCCGCGCCGATCCGCGTCGACAAGGCCGAGGACCAGCCCGGCGGGCGCGACCCGGTGCGCTATGGCGACTGGGAACTGAAGGGCCTCGCGATCGACTTTTGAGATCGGCGCGCCGCGTCTCAAAAGGGATTCATCCGCGAAAGCTGCCGGTTGCGGTCGATGAACTGGTGCTTTGCCACCGCAAGCAGATGAATGATGACGAGCGCGAGCATCGTCAGGCCCATCGCCTCGTGCCGTTCGTGCATCACGTCGCCCAGCGCCTTGTCGGGCGCGACGATCGACGGAAGCGTGAACAAACCGAAGACATCGATCGGGCGGTCGGCCGCCGACATCCACACCCATCCCGAGAGCGGCAACAGGATCAGCAGCGCATAGAAGAGAAAATGGACGATCCGGGTCGCCCATTTCTCCCAGTCCGGCGTGCCCACCGGAAGCGGCGGAGTCCGGTGGCCGAGGCGCCACAGGAGGCGCAGCAAGGTCAGCAGGAGGATCGTGATGCCGAGCGCCTTGTGGAGGCTCATCGCGGCGCGATGCGTCTCGCGCGGCAGGCCTTCGGTCAGCATGACGAGACCGATATTGGTGATGACGGCGAGGCCGATCAGCCAGTGGAGCCATATGGCCACCTTCGTATAACGCGGATCGGCGGTCGTTCCGGTATCGACGAGGGTGGCCATATCTAGTCCTCTCAGGCTGCGGGAACCTGCATCAGTTCGGGGACTTTACCCGCCTTCACCTGCTCGGCGAAGACTTCGCGCATCAGCTGCAGCGAGAAGAGATGGGCATAGATCAGCGCGAGCAGGCCGTTCTGGTTCATCTTGCGGAGCACGTCGCCGCGCAGTTCGCGCAGCTTGTTCTCGTCGACCATCTGGAAGCCGCGATAGATATAGGGCTTGTCGCTGCCTTCGGGCTGGATCGCGACTTCGCCTTCCATCAACAGGTCGGCCTTCTTGAGCTCCTCTACGAAGAAGCTGGTCCGCAGGCCCGATTCCTCGAAATTCTTGCAGAATTCGAGGATGCCGGTGACGGGCTCGGTCGGCTGGCCGTTCTCGAACAGCGCGTCGCCCTCGTCGAACTTGCCGATCGCGCCCGAGGTGGGGTCGAAGCAGAGCGACAGGTCTTCGCTGTCGGGATTGAGCCGCGCGAGCAGGAAGGGATAACGGCGGATATAGGCCGGGACATAGACGGGGTTCAGCAGCTTGCCATCGGCATCGACGAAGGTGTTCACGCCTTCGTTGAGGCCCATCAGCGCCAGCGGAACGGGATTTTCGCCCGACGAGAAGACGATCGGATAGAAACGCGACGCCGGCACGAACTCGTCCGACGTCAGCGGCACGGCGTGCTGGTTGACCAGGAAATCGGCATTGTCCATCGGACGCGCGCGGAAATCGGCGTGATCGACGCTCGAAAGCGGAACGAGGTCGTTGTAGAAAATCGGCAGGTTGTTGGCGGGCGCGGTGGCCATGGTAGAACTCCGGATCGGACGCCCCGGGGTTTCGGGGCGGAAAGGCTAAAGGCGCGCCTTATTGGCACGCGCGGCGCGGCGCAAGGGGCGATGGTGCGGGCCGCCGCCGCAATCAGCCGATCAGTTTACCCGGATTGAACAGCCCGGCGGGGTCGAGCCCCGCCTTGATCGCGCGCAGCGCGGCAAGCCGCGCCGGGCTGTCGAGTTCCGCCAATATGTCGCGCTTCATCTGGCCGATGCCATGCTCGGCTGAAATCGACCCGCCCAGTTCGACGACATGGGTATAGACGATCCGGCTCGCCTCCGCGCCATGGCGCGCGAGCCAGCCCGCGCCGTCCGCGTCCTGCGGCGGCTGAACATGATGATGGATATTCCCGTCGCCCAGATGGCCGAAAGAGATGGTGCGGATACCGGGGAAGGCGGTGGCAAGACGCGCGGGATTGTCGGCGATGAACCGGGGCATCAGGTCGACCGGGACGCTGATGTCGTGCTGGAGCGCCGGGCCTTCCGCGCGTTCAGCTTCGGAGATTGAGTCGCGCAGGCGCCAGAAATCCTCGCTCTCGCGGTCGTTCTTGGCGATCGCGACGTCGTGGATGAGCCCCGTATCGAGCGCCGCGGTCAATTCGCTTTCCAGCGTCTCGCCGAGTGCCTCCCCATCGTCGCCCGCCAGCTCGACGAGTGCGTACCAAGGGGCCGCTTCGGCGAGGGGAAGGCGCGTCTGCGGAATATGGCGCAGCACCGCCTCGATCGTGCGGTGCGGGATGATCTCGAATCCTTCGAGGCTATTGCCGAGCGCGGCGTCGAGGCGGCGAAGCAGCAGCAGGGCGTCATCGGGCGAGGCAAGCCCGATCCACGCCGTCTGCCGCGCCGCTGCCGCCGGAACCAGCCGCAGGCTCGCCGCCGTCACGATCCCCAGCGTCCCTTCGGCGCCGCAGAACAGGTGCCGGAAGTCATAGCCGCGATTGTCCTTCTTGAGCGGCGCGAGACCGTCGAAGATGCGGCCATCGGGAAGCACCGCCTCGATCCCTGCGACGAGCGCGCGCATCGTGCCGTGGCGCAGGACCTGCGTTCCACCGGCATTGGTCGAAACCAGCCCGCCGACGGTCGCGGACCCCTTGCCGCCGAGGGTCAGGGGAAAGCGCAGCCCCCTGTCGAGCGCGGCATGGTGCAGATGCTCGAGGATCACACCGGCTTCGGCGACCATGATCCGCGCCGGTTCGTCGATCGTACGGATGCGGTTCATCCGCCGCAGGCTCAGCAAAAGCTGGTCGCCCGACGTGTCGGGCGTCGCTCCGCCGACCATGCCGCTGTTGCCGCCCTGCGGGACGAGCGCCACCCCCTCGGCGGCGCAGAGGCTAACGACCGCCGCGACCTCTTCGGTCGTCGCGGGCGAGAGCATCGCCGCGGTCTTGCCATGATATTTGCCGCGCCAGTCGGTCAGCCAGGGCGCCAGCACATCGGGATCGGCACTGAAGCCTTTCGGCCCCAGGCGATCGGCAAGCCGGGACAGAAGGGCGGGCGAGGGCGGGCGCGTCATGCCAAAAAACCTCCGGAAATCTTCGCCGATCGGGCGCAGAGGGCTCGACAGCAATTCATTTGATGTTCAATCATGGCGATTAAAAGGGGCGATGGACGAAAGGCGACATTTCGTCCAGCATCGAAGCGGGAGCTGCGGGTGAGCATCATCTTCTGTCAGGGCGCCGGAAGGACGGCCGCGCGATCGTGCTGACGGCTGCCGCCCTGATGGCGATGATCTGGGGACCCGTCGCAGACGCGCCGATGCCCTCGCAGCCGCCCGAACCGCTGGTCGCGATTTCGCTGCCGGCGCCCGGCGAAGCCTCCGCGGGCTTCTGGCAGGTGGTCATCGAACAACAGCTTATCATCCGGGTTCCCGCGCGGCGTTCGCCGATCAACAATTTCATGGCCGCGCCGACCCCCGAGATGCGTTTGCGGCAGATTCCGATCGAGTGGAAGGAAAAGAAGGCCCCGAAATGCGTCGCGATGCGCGACATCACCGGCATGCAGGCGACCGAGCGCGACAGCATCGACCTGATCACCCGGCAGCGGCAGCGGTTGCGGGCGCAGCTCAACCGCGGCTGCCGCGCGCTCGATTTCTACGCCGGCTTCTATATGCAGGGCACCAAGGACGGGCGGCTTTGCGAGGATCGCGACGAAATTCACGCCCGAACCGGCGCGAAGTGCCAGATCGACAAATTCCGCCTGATGGTGCCGGTCCCGCGCGACGAGGATTGATCGGGTCAATCGACGCCTTTTCTTGACTTTTCGTCCCCACTTCCCCAAGGGCCGCGGCAGCAATGGCGCTCGTGGGACGCCATGCTGCAACATTTTTCCGGACAGTTTGACCTTATGAAATTTGCCGACCTCGGCCTTTCCGACGAACTTTTGCGCGCAGTCACCGAAGCGGGCTACGACGAGCCGACCCCGATTCAGGCGGGCGTCATTCCCTCGGTGCTGATGATGCGCGACATCATCGGCATCGCCCAGACGGGCACGGGCAAGACCGCGTCCTTCGTGCTGCCGATGATCGACATCCTCGCGCACGGCCGCACGCGCGCCCGGATGCCGCGCTCGCTGATCCTCGCGCCGACACGCGAACTCGCGGCGCAGGTGGCGGAAAACTTCGAGAAATACGGCAAGTATCACAAGCTCTCGATGGCGTTGCTGATCGGCGGCGTCCAGATGGGCGATCAGGTCAAGGCGCTGGAGAAGGGCGTCGATGTCCTGATCGCGACCCCGGGCCGCCTGATGGACCTGTTCGAGCGCGGCAAGATATTGCTCACCGGCTGCAACCTGCTGGTGATCGACGAAGCCGACCGCATGCTCGACATGGGCTTTATCCCCGACATCGAGAATATCTGCACCAAGCTGCCGGCGAATCGGCAGACCCTGCTCTTCTCGGCGACGATGCCGCCGCCGATCAAAAAGCTGGCCGACAAATTCCTGTCGAACCCGAAGACGATCGAGGTCGCGCGCCCGGCGAGCCGCAACGAGAATATCGAGCAGTTCGTGGTGAAGACCTCCGAGCGCGGCAAGCGCGACACGCTGCGCGGTCTGATCGAGGCTGAGGATATCGGCACCGCGATCATCTTCTGCAACCGCAAGACGACGGTGCGCGAGCTCGCGAAGTCGCTGCAGCGCCATGGTTACAAGGCGGGCGAGATTCATGGTGACATGGACCAGTCGAGCCGCATCGCCGAACTCGACCGCTTCAAGGCGGGGACGATCAACATACTGGTCGCCTCGGACGTCGCGGCGCGCGGGCTCGACGTCAAGGGCGTCAGCCATGTGTTCAACTTCGACGCGCCCTGGCATCTCGACGATTATGTCCACCGCATCGGCCGCACCGGCCGCGCGGGCGCGAAGGGCAGGGCCTTCACGCTGGTCACGCCATCGGACGACGAGGCGCTCGACAATATCCAGAAGCTGACCGGCTACCAGATTCCGATGCACGACACCGGCGCTGTGGACGCAAGGCCTGCACGCGAGACCGAAGAGCGCGAACCGCGCCGCAGCGGCCGTGCGGAGCGCGGCGGACGCTCGAAAGCCGACAGGCAACCGAAGCGCAGCGACGACAAACGCGCCGCGCCGAAACGGGACGTGCCCAAAAGGGATGAGGGCCGCAAGCCGGCCCCGGCGTCGCGGCACGACGACGACGGCCCCGATGACGGCTGGAACGGCCCGATGCCGGATTTCCTGTCGGTCGGTTTCGGAAGCTGACGCCGGTCGCCCGCTTCAGAGCCGGACGAGCATCTTCCCGATATTCTCGCCGCTGAAGAGGCCGAGGAAGGCGTCCGGCGCCACCTCCAGCCCGTCGCGCACCGTCTCGCGCATCGTCACCGCGCCGCTCGCGATCAGGCTGGCCATGTCGGCGTAGAATTCGTCGGCGCAGTCGATGAACTGGTCGGTGTAGATAAAGCCCTCCATGCGGATGCGCGCCGGAATGGCCCGGATCAGATATTTCATTTCCTGCGCTTTGCCGTCGTTATAGACGTCGATCATCCCGCAGATCGCAAAACGCGCAAAGTCGTTGGCGGCCGCAAAGGCGGCGTCGAGATGCTCGCCGCCGACATTGTCGAAATAGACGTCGATCCCCGGCTTGCCGATCGCTTCGAGCGCCCGCGCGAGTTGCGGCAGGACCGGGCCCGCCTTGTAATCGATCACCGCGTCGGCGCCGAGATCGGATACCCACGCACATTTTTCGGCGCCGCCCGCCGACCCGATGACGGTCATCTCGCGCGCCTTGGCGATCTGGACCACCGCCGATCCCACCGCGCCTGCCGCCGCCGAAACGAAGACCGTGTCGCCCGGCTTCGCCGCCGCGATGCGAAGCAGGCCGATCCACGCGGTGCCGCCGGTCAGCCCCATGTTGTGAAGGAAGGTCTGCGGCGAAAGGCCCGCCGCCAGCAGGTCGGCGGGCAGCTTGTTGGGCATCATGTCGAGGCCGATGACCCCGCCGTCGCGCCATCCGCCCATGTGAAGAATCAGGTCGCCGGGTGCGAAACCCTCCATGCGGCTTTCGAGGATCTCGCCGATCGCGCCGCCGGTCATCGGCTGGTCGATCTGAAAGCTCGCGGCATAGCTTTTCGCGTCGTTCATCCGCCCGCGCATATAGGGATCGACCGACAGCCAATGATTGCGAACGCGAAGCTGGTCGGCTTCGAGCGGCCCGTCGGGAATTTCGCGCAGCGCCAAATTGTCGTGCGACGGGCGTCCGTGCGGACGGCTGATCAAATGCCACGCCTTGGCCATAGTCCCCCACTCCCCAATTTTACCGATAGCGGCGACAATCGTCAGAAAAGCCGTTGCCACTGTCAATATGTGCAGTTAAGAGCGCCCGGTCGCGGGGCCGTAGCTCAGATGGGAGAGCGCTGCAATCGCACTGCAGAGGTCAGGGGTTCGATTCCCCTCGGCTCCACCAGCGACCCATTTCCGAAACTGGCAAAGCGTATCGACCGGGGACAGAATATCTGCCCCCGATCGCTGATTCTCAAGCAGCGGGTGCGGGCGGCTCGGTCGGGCGACTGCGGAAACGGCGCCACAGGAAGACGATCAATGCCGCCAGCAACGCCCATGGCAGGACGGCGGCGCCGGCGACGAGGATGATCGACAGCAAGGTGCCCCCGCTGCCCAGCAAGGTGGTCCACGCGTTGCCGAACGGATTCTCGCGGCCGATGCCCGGAAGGCCGCCGTCGCTTGCATAGTTGAACGCGACGCTCGTCCACGCGATTCGGGCTTCCCCGGCGCGGCGGCTCTGCCGCTCGTCGCCGATTTGCCCGCGCAGCGTGCCGATCTGCGAAAGCAGTTCGGCGCGCTCGCGCTTGTCGAGGCCGCCTTGCTTCAGTCTTTCTTCCAGCCGCGCGATTTCGGCTTCGGAGCCCGCGCTGCGCTGCTGCGACGCCAGGATTTCGCTTCCGAGATCCTCGCCATTGACGCTCGCGTCGGCGAGGACGCCCTCCGCCTTCTCGACGCTCGCGAGCGCGTTGGCGCCGAATTTGCGCGCGATGCCCGGATCGAGCTTGAACTGCGTCTGCGCCTCCACCAGCTTTTCGTCATTCAGCTGATAGCGGACGTCGACGATGCGACAGCGCTGGATGCCCAGCGTTTCACAGGCGGCGGCATGTTCCTCCTGCACCCTGGCGATGCGGTCGTCGGCGAGACGGAAGGTGTAGGAATAGTCGAAGGCGACGCCCGGTGCGGCATTGAGCGCCACATCGGGGCCCGCCGCATCGCTGGCGGCCGCTTCGGCAGCGGGGGCATTGGAAGTCGAAACACTGGCCTCGTCGGCTGGCTTTTCACCGCAGCCGACCAGGGCGAGCGCCATCGCGCCCGCTAAGAGCTTATTTCGCATGCAGATTCTCCCAAAACGCGACTCGCTGGCCGCAGGAGATGGCATATCATAACTAATGCAGTAGACAATGGGAATCAGGCTGCGCGGACGAAACCGTCGAGGACCTTTTTGCTGCCCGACTGATCGAATTCGACGTCGAGCTTGTTGCCGTCGATGTCGATGATCTCGCCATAGCCGAACTTTTCGTGGAACACGCGCATCCCGATCGCGAGGTCGGATCGCGGCTTGGCGCCGACCGAAGCGGCGGACGCGCGCTCCGACGGGGCGGGAGCGCGGGTGATTGTCGAGGACCCGGCGACCGCGCGCTGCCACGCCGGACCGCGCGTCATCGTGCGCGCGGGGTTGCGCTCGGCGACATGGGCGAAGGGGTCGCCCTGCGCCGACCAGTTCGCGCGCCACAGGCTCTGTCCGCCGCCGAAACTATTCTCGCTCTCGACATGCTCGGCGGGAATTTCGCCGATGAAGCGGCTCGGGATGCTGCTCATCCACTGGCCATAGATGCGGCGGTTCGCGGCGTGATAGATGCTCGCGCGCTGGCGGGCGCGGGTGATCGCGACATAGGCGAGACGGCGCTCCTCCTCGAGGCTCGCGGTGCCGCCTTCGTCCATCGAACGCTGCGACGGGAACACACCGTCCTCCCATCCGGCAAGGAAAACATGGTCGAATTCGAGGCCTTTGGCGGCGTGGATCGTCATGATCGTCACCGTCTCGGTCTGATCGTCGTTGTCGCGGTCCATGACGAGGCTGACATGCTCGAGGAACGCTTCGAGCGAGTCATATTCCTCCATCGCGCGGACGAGTTCGGAGAGGTTTTCGAGCCGCCCCGCTGCCTCGGCGCTGCGATCGGCCTGCAGCATCGCGGTGTAGCCTGACTCGTCGAGGATGAGCTGGGTCAGTTCGGGATGCGACAGTTCGTTCGCCTTGCCCTGCCAGCTCCGCATCTGCGCAACGAAGTTCGCAAGCTGACGCCGCGCCTGCGGTGTGAGCTCGTCGGTCTCGGTGATCCGCGACGCGGCGTGAAACAGCGGCGCGCGTTCGATCCGCGCAAACTGGTGGATGCGCGCGAGCGCCTTGTCGCCGAGCCCCCGCTTGGGTACGTTGACGATACGCTCGAACGCCAGATCGTCCGCGCTCGACTGGACGAGACGCAGATAGGCAAGCGCATCGCGAATTTCGGCGCGCTCGTAGAAACGGAAGCCGCCGACGATCCGGTAGGGCATGCCGATCGCGATGAAGCGGTCCTCGAACTCGCGCGTCTGGAACTGCGCGCGGACGAGGATCGCGGCACGGTCGAGGCTGACACGGCGATGCTGGAGCGTCTCCAACTCTTCACCGATCCGCCGCGCCTCCTCGGGGCCGTCCCACACGCCGACGACGCGAACCTTGTCGCCCGCGTCGAGCTCGGTCCACAGCGTCTTGCCGAGCCGGTCGCTGTTTTGCGCGATCAGCGCCGACGCGGCCGCCAATATCTGCGGCGTCGAGCGGTAATTCTGCTCGAGACGGATCACCGTCGCGCCCGGAAAATCCTTCTCGAAGCGCAGGATGTTCGCGACCTCGGCGCCGCGCCACGAATAGATGGACTGGTCGTCGTCGCCGACGCAGCAGATATTCTTTCGCGCCTGCGCGAGCAGCCGCAGCCAGAGATATTGGCTCGCGTTGGTGTCCTGATATTCGTCGACGAGGACATATTTGAACCGCTGCTGATAGTATTCGAGCACGTCGCGGTGCGTCCTCAATATCACGAGCATGTGGAGCAGCAGGTCGCCGAAGTCGCAGGCATTCAGCGTTTTCAGCCGCGCCTGATAGAGCGCATAGAAATGCTGGCCCTTGCCGTCGGCATAAGCCTCCTTGTCGGCCGCATCGAGATCGGCGGGGGTGAGGCCGCGGTTCTTCCACTTGTCGATCAACCCCGCGAGCTGGCGTGCCGGCCAGCGCTTCTCGTCAAGCCCTTCGGCCTGGATGAGTTGCTTGAGGACCCGAAGCTGGTCGTCGGTATCGAGGATGGTGAAGTTGCTTTGCAGCCCCACCAGTTCGACATGGCGGCGCAGCATCTTCGCACAAATGCTATGGAAGGTGCCGAGCCAGGGCATTCCCTCGACGGCATCTCCGATCATCCTCCCGATCCGCTCGCGCATCTCGCGCGCGGCCTTGTTGGTGAAGGTAACGGCGAGGATTTCCGAGGGCCATGCGCGCCGCGTCGCGATGATATGCGCGAGCCGCGCGGTCAGCGCCGCAGTCTTTCCGGTGCCCGCGCCCGCGAGCATCAGCACCGGCCCTTCGGTGGTGAGCACCGCCTGACGCTGCGGGCCGTTGAGGCCCTGCAGATAGGGAGGATCGGAAGCGTCCGGATGGAGAGAGGGAAGATCGGTCACGCGCGAACGATTAGGGAACAGCGCCCCCGCTGTCCAGTGCGCGGCGAAGCGCCGAGCGCTCCTTCCGTCCCAATTCGTCGAGCGTCGCGAGCGCCATTGCGCGATAGGCAGGAAGCAGGTCGGGGCATGCGGCCGCAAGCGCCTCCAGATGCCCCTCGATCGTATGGTCATCGCCGCGCAGCAACGGCCCCGATAGCGCCGCAAAGCCGCGATCGAGACTGTTCTCCAGCGCCGCCCGGACCAGCGGCGCGATCAGGGCCGCCGGATCGTCGACACCGGCATTTCGCAGCGCGTGCGAGGCCCCGGCCAGCAGCGTCACGAGGTGGTTCGACGCGTGACAGAGCGCCGCATGATAGAGTGGGCGGCCGCCCTCGGAAATGTGGACGGCGATCCCACCGAGCAGGGCGACGACCTGCCGCGCTCGCTCTTCCGCTGCCGGCGAGGAGCCGGTAACGGCGAAGCGCGCTTCCGTCATTCGCCGGACTTCGGCTTGTGGATCGCCGGTAAAAGTCATCGCAGGATGGATCGCGCCGGTCAGCATTCCCGCGGTTTGCAGAGGGCCGAGAAGCGACGCCCCGCTGCGGCCGCTGACATGGAAGGCAAAAGCTGCGCAATTCTTCGACACCGCCTCGGCAAGTTCAGCCGCGACGGTCGCCACGGCGTCGTCCGAAACCGCGATCGCGATCAGGTCGCAATCCTTCGCTACAGGAGCGAGGCCGTGCGCAGCGATGGCTCGAACCCGCGCGGCGGCTGCGCCGGCCCTGTCCGGCGACCGTCCCCACAGAAGGACCGGAGCGCCCGAATGCGGCGCCAGCCCGAGCACAAGCGCCTGCGCGACCCGGCCCGAGCCGATAATGCCGACTTGTCGGAATATCGTCATGGGCGGCGTGTAGCGCGTGCGGGTGCGCTTCGCCAATAATTGGGGCGTGGAAGGGTCGGTTTGCGACCGATAGGCGACCTGATCTCCCCTCCCGCTTGCGGGAGGGGCAGCGAGGCTTGCCAGCTTGCTGGCTAGCCGCAGCGGGGAGGGTTCTCGCACCGCCGCTGCCCCTCTCCCGACCCCTCCCGCAAGCGGGAGGGGAGAAAGAACGGCAGTTCCCCACCCCAATGCCGTAACCCCCGCATTCCGCCTTGCATAACCCGCCCCCTCGCGTCCAAAGCGTCCGCCGGACAAACAGGGGAGGGGCATTGCCCGTGGATCTGGCACCCTATCGCGCGCATCGGCGCATTCTGACCGCGAGCCTCGTCGGCACCGCGGTCGAATTCTATGATTTCTACATTTACGGGACCGCCGCCGCGCTCGTCTTCGGCCCGCTTTTCTTTCCCGCCGAATCGGCCTCGGCGCAGCAGATGCTCGCCTTCATGAGCTTCGGGCTCGCCTTTTTCGCGCGTCCCGTCGGGGCCATCGTCTTCGGTCATTATGGCGACCGGATCGGACGCAAGTCGACGCTCGTCGCCTCGCTGATGCTGATGGGCGGATCGACGCTGCTCATCGCCTTCCTGCCGACCTATGCGATGGCCGGATGGATCGCGCCGCTGCTGCTCTGTATCCTGCGCTTCGGCCAAGGCTTCGGGCTCGGCGGCGAATGGGGCGGGGCGGCGCTGCTCGCGGTCGAGAATGCGCCGCCGGGCTGGAAATCGCGCTTCGGCATGTTTCCGCAGCTCGGCGCGCCGGTCGGCTTCCTCGCCGCGAACGGGCTGTTCCTGCTGCTCGGGCTCGGCCTCAGCGATGCCGATTTTGCCGCCTGGGGCTGGCGCATTCCTTTCCTCTTCTCGGCGCTGCTTGTCGGTCTCGGCCTGTGGGTGCGGCTCAAGATCGGCGAGACGCCCGATTTCGCCGCCGCGCTCGAAGAGGACAAGCCGGCGCCGGTCCCGATCGGCGAACTGTTTCGCAATCACCTCGTCGCGACGCTCGCGGGCACCTTTGCGGTCGTCGCCTGTTTCGCGATCTTCTATCTCGCGACCTCCTTCGCGCTGTCGCACGGGACGAAGGAGCTTGGCTATCCGAAGGAGCAGTTCCTGCTGATCCAGCTTGGCGCGATCCTGTTCATGGCCGGCGGCATTATTTTCGCGGGCTATGTCAGCGATGCGTCGAGCTCGCAGCGCGTCCTGACCTGGGGCTGCGGCGCGACGATCCTTGCGGGTATCCTGTTCGGGCCGTCATTGGGATCGGGAAGCTGGTTCCTCATCTTCCTCGGCCTCGCGGCGTCGCTGTTCGTGATGGGCCTCGTCTACGGCCCGCTCGGTAGCTGGCTCACCGCGCTGTTTCCGGTGCGGGTGCGCTATACGGGGGCGTCGGTCGCGTTCAACGTCGGCGGCATATTGGGCGGCGCCGCGGCACCGATCGCCGCGCAATGGCTGGGCGACCGCGGCGGCACGAACATGGTCGGCCTCTATCTGGCGCTGGCGGGCGTGGTGAGCTGGGTCGGGCTGATGATGGTGCGTAAGACTAGGCCAGCCTGAGCAAGGTCAGCTTCGCCTTGCCGACCTTGCGTTCGGCATCGATCTCGAACCCCGCGACCTCGACACTTTCCTTGTGCGAGGTTTCGATCGAGATCAGGCTGTCGGCGCCGACCCAGCCGAGCCGGTTCAGCTTGTCGAGCGCGACGCTGCCCGCGCCGGTATCGTATGGCGCGTCGAACAGCAGCAGGTCGAACGTCCGGCGCCCCGGGCCGAGCCCAAGCACCGATCCGGCCCGCACATCGGCGCGCGATGCGGCGCCCAGCGTAGCCAGATTTTTCCTGAGCGCATCGAGCGCGTCGCGGTCCTGCTCGCCGAACAGGCAATGTTCGGCGCCGCGCGACAACGCCTCGATCCCGAGCGCGCCCGACCCGGCGAACAGGTCGGCGACATGGAGTCCCTCGAAGCTGCCGAGCCGGCTCGCGAGCATCGAGAACAGGGTCTCGCGCGTCCGGTCGGCTGTCGGACGGGTCGCGTCATTCTTCGGCGCGAGCAGCTTGCGCCCGCGCCATTCCCCCGCGATGACCCGCATCAGCCGAGCCGCCGCCGGAACTGGAACAGTTCGTCGCGCGGCACGATCTCGACCGCGCCGACGTCGAGCGCCTCGACGGTGAACTGGCCGTAGCGGGTGCGGATCAGCCGGCTGACCTGCAACCCGAGATGTTCGAGCACGCGGCGGACCTCGCGGTTCTTACCCTCGGTCAGCGTCATCTCGATCCACTGGTTGCGGCCCGTGCGGCGCTCGAGGTTGGCGTCGATCTTGCCATAGCGGACGCCGTCGATCTCGACCCCCATCACCAGCTCCTCGAGCTGTTCCTGGCTGATGTCGCCGAAGGCGCGCGCGCGATAGGTGCGCTCGACCCCGCTCGCGGGCAGTTCGAGCTGGCGCTTGAATTCGCCGTCGTTGGTCAGCAGCAGCAGCCCCTCGGTGTTATAATCGAGGCGGCCCACCGGCATCAGCCGTGGCAGCCCTTTGGGCAACACGTCATAGATCGTCTTGCGACCTTTCGGATCGCGCGCCGCGGTCAGGCAGCCCACGGGCTTGTAGAAGCGATAGAGCCGCGTCGAGACGGGCTTGGCGACCGGATTGCCGTCGACCGTCAGGCCTTCGAGCGAAGCGAGCAGCGGCGCGGGCTGCGCGATCGTTTCGCCGTTCAGCGCGATCCGCCCTTCCTCGATCATCCGCTCGACGTCGCGGCGCGAGCCGACTCCGGCGCGCGCGAGCAGCTTCGCGATCCGCTGCGGCCCGTCCTCGTCGCGTTCGGTTTCGGGTTGGGGCTTGCGCGGCGCGGCGGCTCCGCGCGCGGCACGGCGGCCGCGCGGAGCATCGGACGGCGCCGGGCGGGGCGCGCTGCGGGGTGGACGGCGGCTGTTCATGGGAACGGATGCGGCTTTCTTGTCGTTTTTGGTCACAAGAGTGTGCCTTTGTGATCACGCTCATAGCCCGAAATGGGTCGCTTCGTCGATGGCAAGCAGAAGCGATATTGCAGGAAGGGCAAGAGCGAGTCATGGCGCCGTTAAAGGGAGTATATATGCTCTTCGCGTCCCGCCCGTCGTGCATCAAGCGCCTGCTGATCATCGAGGATGATCCGCTGGTCGCGTTCGACAACGAGCGGACGCTGAAACACGGCGGCTATGATGTCGTCGCGACGGTCGATTCGGGCGAGGCCGCGGTGCCGGTGATCGCCGCCGGCGAGATCGATGCGATCGTTCTCGACCTTGGGCTCGCTGGTCACATGTCGGGGCGTGAGGTGGCCCGCCTCGCGCACGACCGCGGCATCGCGGTGCTGCTTGTAACCGCACAATGCCCCGCCGACGCCGAAGATCTCGCTGTTGCCTGCCTCGGCAAACCGCACAGCGCTTCGCAACTCGTGTCAGCGCTGAAGGCGGTCGAGACGATGACCTGCAAGAACCAGGCCCCGCGCAAGGTCAGCGGGCTGCGCACCTTCTGGCGGCCCGAAGCGGCGTGACGCGGCGGCGCTTCGGCGCGCTGTGAAGAATTAGCCGCTTCCAATTTGTTCCCGACGCTTTAGGCCATGACACCATCAGGTCGCGCATCCGCTTCAGGATGCGATGGGGGAGAGCCGAATTTGCAAGCAGAGAGCGTGACGCCGGCGCCGCAAGGCTGGTGGGACAGCGTCCGGCCTTATCTGGAACGCGCGCCTCTGGCGGCCTTCCTCCTGGGGGTGTCTTCCGGTTTCCCCTACGCGATGATCGGCGCGACCCTGACGACGCGCCTCGCGCAGGACGGCATCGACAAGAAGACGGTGACGGCCTTCACGCTCGCCTTCCTCGTCTACAATCTCAAGCCGCTCTGGTCGTGGATCGTCGATGGCGTCCGCTTGCCGATATTGGGCCGGATGGGGCAGCGCGTGTCGTGGATGATCCTCGCCGCGGTGCTGGTCATGGCTGCGGTCGCCAATCTCGCGCTGCAGGACCCGAAGGCCGACATCTATCAGACCGCGGTGGCCGCGATTCTCGTCGGCCTCGCGGGGGCGACCTTCGACATCGTCATCGACGCCTATCGCATCGAAACGCTGAAGCCCGAGCAGCTCGGCATCGGATCGGGGATGAGCCAATATGGCTGGCGCATCGGATCGGCGGGCGCGGGCGCACTCGCGCTCTACCTCGCGGCGCGGCACGGATGGGAGGCGGCCTATCTCGCCTGCGCGCTCTTCGCGCTTCCCGCGGTCGTCGCGGCGCTGTGGCTCGGCGAGCCCGAGCGGCACCGCGATCCCGCGCAGCGCAAGGGCGGCGGCGCGATCCTCCAGTCGATCGTCGGTCCGTTCGTCGAATTCTTCCAGCGGCAGGGAGCGCTGCTCGTCCTGCTCTTCATTCTCGTCCACAAGATCGGCGACACCCTTGCCAACCTGACCTTCCGCCTGCTGTTCGACGATCTGGGCTACACCAATGACGAGATCGCCATCTATGACGTCGGCATCGGTTTCTGGGCCTATCTGATCGGCATCTTCATCGGCGGCATCATGTACGCGCGGATGGGAATGAAGCGCTCGGTGCTCGTCAGCCTGATCCTGATGGCCGTATCGAATTTCAGCTTCGCGCTGCTTGCCGCGACGGGCAAGAGCAATCTCGGCATGGCGGGCGCGATCGGGTTCGAGAATTTTGCGAGCGGGATCGGCGGCGTCGTGGTCGTCGCCTATTTCTCGGCGCTCTGCGACCTCCGCTTCACTGCTGCGCATTATGCGCTGATTTCCTCGGCGGCGAGCATCGTCGGGCGTTTCGTCACCGGCACGACCGCGGGGGCGCTGATCGAGACCTTCGGCTATGTCCAATTCTACCTGCTCACCACCGCGGCGGCGGTTCCGGGCATTCTGCTCTTCTGGTGGATGATGCGGACGGGGCTCGTCGATCTGTCGGTCGGTTCGGCGGGAAAGACCGGGGATTCGGGCCAGAAGGAAGCTTCCGGCTGAGGATCAGGTCGGGGACTGCCCGTTGGCTCTGAGCACTTCGCCTGCGAGATAGAGCGAACCGCAGATCAGCACGTCGGCACCCCGGCGATCGCGGACGACGGCGAGCGCCGCCGTAACATCGGCGCATGGCTCGACACCGCGAATCCCCAATTCGCTCTGCACCTGCTGGCAAAGCTCCGTCGGTGCATGATGTTCGTGCCCCGGAATCGGCACGGCCTGAAACGAGGCGATCTTGTCGGCGAACGGCCGCAGAAAGCCGATGGCATCCTTGTTGGCGAGCAGACCGCAAACAATGTGCAGCGGCGCGCGGTCGGCGAGGGCCTTCGCGAGCGCCACGCCCGCGTCGGGATTATGGCCGCCGTCGAGCCATAGCGCGGCTCCGGGCGGCAGCATCGCGGTCAGCGGCCCCGCGCCAAGCCGTTGCATCCGCGCGGGCCAGTGCGCACGGGCCATCGCCACGGCACAAGCGCTGTCGGGAATGGCGAGCGCGGTCTGATGCCGGAGAATCGCGACAGCCAGCGCCGCATTGTCGGCCTGATGCGCCCCGATCATCGCGGGCAGGGGCAGGTCGAGCGCGCCGCGCGCGTCGCGGTAGCGGATGCCGTCCTCATGAACGATGGCATCCCATGCGCCGCCGCGGTCGTAAAGGATCGCTCCGGCCCTGTTCGCCTGCTTCGCCACCTCGGCGCGCGCCGAGGACGGATAGGCCTGCGTCACCAGCGGAACCCCGGCCTTCGCGATTCCCGCCTTTTCGAAGGCGATGCGGTCGATCGGGACCGCCGGCACATCATCCTCGGGGGCAAGGAGAAAGGCTTCATGATCGATGCCGAGCGACGCGATACCGCAAACGAGCGGCTTTGCGATGATATTGGTTGCGTCGAGCCGTCCGCCGAGCCCGACCTCGATTATGCAGGCATCGGCGGGCGTCCGGGCAAAGGCCAGGAAAGCCGCGGCGGTCGTGACCTCGAAGAAGCTCGCCTGCAGCCCCTCGGCGACGTCGAGCACTTCGCCGAGCAGCGCTGCGAGCAGCGCGTCGTCGATCAATTCGCCGGCGAGCCGGATACGCTCGTTGAACCGCACGAGATGCGGGCTGGAATAGACATGCGCCTTGAGCCCCGCCGCCTCGACGGCCGCGCGCAGGAAGGCGCAGGTCGAGCCCTTGCCGTTGGTGCCCGCGACGTGGAGCACCGGCGGCAGCTTGTCCTGCGGATTGTCAAGACGGCGGCAGAGTTCGGCGATGCGTTCGAGACCGAGAATATCCCGTCCCGGCGATAGCGCCGCCAGGCGATCGAGCTGCGCCTGCACGGCGGGGTTGGAGCTGTGCGCGTGGTCGGGCATGGGATCCCTTACATCATTTCGTCATTGCGAGCGGAGCGAAGCAATCCAGAGTGTGCGTAAATCGCTCTGGATTGCTTTGCTCCGCTCGCAATGACGGGAATGAAAAATCAGGCCGCCTTTTCGGGCGCCAGATAACCGATCAGGCGCCCCAACGTCTCGGGCAATTCCTTGCGGTGCACCACCATGTCGATCATCCCGTGATCGAGCAGATATTCGGCACGCTGGAAGCCCTCGGGCAGCTTTTCGCGGATCGTGTTCTCGATCACGCGCTGGCCCGCGAAGCCGATCAGCGCCTTGGGCTCGCTGATCTGGACATCGCCGAGCATCGCATAGCTCGCGGTGACGCCGCCCGTGGTCGGATCGGTGAGCAGCACGATATAGGGCAGGCCGGCGCGGCGCAGGCGCGCGAGCGCGACGGTCGCGCGCGGCATCTGCATCAGCGACAGCGTGCCTTCCTGCATCCGCGCACCGCCCGCGGCGGTGATCGCGATATAGGGCACGCCGCGCTTGATCGCCTGCTCGACCCCGGCAACGAAGGCTTCGCCGACCGCGACCCCCATCGACCCGCCCATGAAGGCGAAATCCTGGACGCCGACGACGGCACCCTTGCCCGAAATGCGCCCGAACGCGTTCTGATAGGCGTCGCGGTCGCCGGTCTGCGCGCGCGCCGCCTTGATGCGATCGACATATTTTTTGGTGTCACGGAATTTGAGCGGGTCCTCGGGCGCCGCGGGTGCGGCGATCAGCTCGTGGACGCCGCCGTCGAACAGCTGCGCGAAGCGCTCCTTGGCGCCGATGCGGTCGTGATGGTCGCAGCGCGGGCAGACGTTCAGATTGTCTTCCCACTCCTTGACGAACACCATCTGCTGACATTGACGGCATTTGTGCCAGAGATTGTCGGCGGTATCGCGCTTCGCCGTGAAGGGCAGGGCGTTGCGGACGCGGTCGATCCAGCTCATGCGGCGATCTCCTTTGCGCCGTGGATAGCATCGGCGAGGCTGCGGGTGAAGGCTTCGACATGCGGCGCAGCGGCGTCGCCATGCTCGGCGATGATGTCGATGAAGGCCGATCCGACGACCACGCCGTCGGCGACGCGCGCAATGGCGGCGGCCTGTTCGGGGGTGCGGACGCCGAAGCCGACCGCGACGGGCAGGTCGGTCGCGGCCTTGAGCCGTGCCACCGCATCCTCGATACTCGCCTGCGCGGCCTGCTGCAGCCCGGTGATCCCGGCAACCGAGACATAATAAAGGAAGCCGCCCGCGCCATTCAGCACGTCGGGCAGGCGCGCGGCATCGGTCGTGGGCGTTGCGAGACGAATGAGATCGACGCCCGCGGCGCGCAGGCTCGGCCCGAGCTCGGCATCCTCTTCCGATGGAATGTCGACGCAGATTACCCCATCGACGCCCGCTTCCGCGCATTGGGTGGCGAACCAGTCACCGCCGCGGACCGTCATCGGATTGGCATAGCCCATCAGCACGAGCGGAACGTCGCGGTGGCGCTGGCGAAAGGCGGCAGCGAGTGCGAACAGATCGGCGGTTGTCGTGCCCTTGGCGAGGCTGCGCAAATTGGCGGCCTGGATTGCGGGGCCGTCGGCCATCGGATCGGTGAACGGCATCCCAAGCTCGATCACGTCGGCCCCCCCCGCAACGAGCGCGTCGAGGTTCGCGGCGGTATCGCCGTCGCCGCCGGTGATGAAAGCGACGAGTGCGGGGCGCGGCTTGGCGAAGGTGGCGGCGAAGCGGGTCACAGCGCCACCCCCAGCGCGTCGGCCACGGTGAAGATGTCCTTGTCGCCGCGGCCCGAGCAGTTGACGATGATGATCTTGTCCTTGCCCAGTGTCGGCGCGATGCGTTCGGCAGCGGCGATCGCGTGGGCGGATTCCAACGCGGGGATGATGCCTTCGAGCTCCGTCAGCTTCTGGAAGCTCGCCAGCGCCTCGGCGTCGGTGACGGGTTCATAGCGGACGCGGCCGATTTCGTGGAGCCAGCTATGTTCGGGCCCGATGCCCGGATAGTCGAGACCCGCCGAGATGCTGTGCGCCTCGGTGATCTGGCCGTCCTCGTCCTGCAGCAGGTAGGTCTTGTTGCCGTGGAGGATGCCGGGGCGTCCGCCCGCGAGGCTCGCGGCGTGCTTGCCGTCCAGCCCTTCGCCCGCGGCTTCGACCCCGACGATCTCGACGCCTTCGTCGTCAAGGAAGGGGTGGAACAGCCCGATCGCGTTCGAGCCGCCGCCGACCGGGGCGATCAGCATGTCGGGAAGGCGGCCTTCGGCTTCGAGAATCTGCGCCTTCGCTTCGTCGCCGATCACCGACTGGAAATCGCGGACGAGCTCGGGGTAGGGATGCGGACCCGCAACGGTGCCGATGATGTAGAAGGTGTCGTGGACGTTCGCGACCCAGTGGCGCAGCGCCTCGTTCATTGCGTCCTTCAGCGTCTTCGCGCCGCTCTCGACCGCGACCACCTCGGCGCCGAGCAGCTTCATGCGGAACACGTTCGGCTGCTGCCGCGCGACGTCGACCGCGCCCATGAAGATGGTGCAGGGCAGGCCGAAGAGCGCCGCGACGGTCGCGGTCGCGACGCCATGCTGGCCGGCGCCGGTTTCGGCGATGATCTTCGTCTTGCCCATGCGCTTCGCGAGCAGGATCTGACCGATGCAATTGTTGATCTTGTGCGCGCCGGTGTGATTGAGGTCTTCGCGCTTCAGATAGATTTTCGCGCCGCCGAGATGCTCGGTCAGCCGTTCGGCAAACCATAGCGGGCTCGGGCGGCCGACATAATGTTTGAGCAGATAGTCGAACTCGGCCTTGAACGCCGGGTCGGCCTGCGCGGCGCGATAGTGGCGTTCGAGGTCGAGGATCAGCGGCATCAGCGTCTCGGCGACATAGCGGCCGCCGAACTGGCCGAAATGCCCGCGTTCGTCGGGGCCGGTGCGAAGGCTGTTGGGAAGCTGGGTCATCGACCGGCGGCTTTAAGGAAAGCGGCGATCTTGTCCACATCCTTCACGCCCGGCGCGCTTTCGACCCCCGACGAGACATCGACGAGCGGCGCGCCGGTCTCGGCGATCGCCTGCGCGACATTGGCCGGGGTCAGCCCCCCCGCAACGCCCCAGTCCATGCTGTGCCGATGGTTCCTGAGCAGCGACCAGTCGAAACGCGCGCCCGTGCCGCCGGGCAGCGCCGCTGCGGGCGCGTCGAACAAGATGCGGTCGGCGGCGCCTTCATACTGCCGGATACGTTCGAGCGTCCCGGCGTCCTTGAGCCCGACGGCTTTCCAGACTTCGGCAGGCACAAGCTGCTTCACCCGCGCGAGCCATTCGGGGGTCTCGTTGCCGTGGAACTGGATGATGTCAGGCCGCACCTTGCTCAGTGCCTCGCCGGTCACCTGTTGCGAGGCGTTCACGAGCAGCAACGCGACCTTCACCTTGCCCTCGGCGCGCTGGCGAAGTTCGGCCGCGGTCTTGAGGTCGATGTGGCGCGGGCTTGGCTCGTAGTGGACGAGGCCGATGTGCGTCGCGCCGAGACGGATGGCGGCATCGAGGGACTCGGGCGTCGAGAGGCCGCAGATTTTGACAAATGGGGGCATATTTCTCTAATCTATCTCGATCTGTGTGCTCCCGCGAAGGCGGGAGCCCATCTCCTGCCAGCGCCATTTCGAGCCGACCGGAGATGGGGCCCGCCTTCGCGGGGACATGTTGCTCTGTCAACGCATGGGAGGCCTTAAAGCGTCGCCTCTATCTCGCGCGCCGCAAGGTCGGGGTCCATCGACTGACTGATCGGGCGGCCGACGACGAGGATCGAGGCGCCGTCGGTCATCGCCTGCGCGGGCGTCACGATGCGTTTCTGGTCGCCAGCCTTGCCGTTCGCGGGGCGGACGCCGGGGACGACGAAGAAGCCGCCGGGCCAGGCCTTGCGCGCCGCCTTCACTTCCTGACCCGAGCAGACGATGCCGTCGAGCCCGGATTCGCGAGCGAGCGCGGCAAGGCGGACGACCTGGTCGTGCGGCGTGCCGCCGACGCCGATGTCTTCAAGGTCGGGCGCGTCGAGGCTGGTCAGCACGGTCACGCCGACGACCTTGGTAGCTGTCCCGGCCGCCGCTTTCGCTTCTTCCATCATCGCGCGGCCGCCCGCGGCATGGACGGTCAGCACCGCGGGTTCGAGCGGGCGCAGCGCCTGGATCGCCTTGGCGACGGTGTTCGGAATGTCGTGCAGCTTCAGATCGAGGAAGATCGGCAGGCCGAACTTCGCCATCTCATGCACCCCGTGATGCCCGTTGGCGCAGAAGAATTCGAGCCCCAGCTTCAGCCCGCCGACATGGTGCCGTACCTTCTGCGCCAGCGTCAGCGCGGCGTCGAGGTGCGGGGTATCAATGGCGAGATAGATGGGCGAGGTCATGGTTTGTCCGTCGAGAAGAGGTCGGTCGGGGCCGGCGGCACGTCGCCCGCCGGCGCGGAGGCGGGGGTGGGCTCAACCGGGCGGTTGGCGAGCGCGCGCATGTCGGCGAGCTGGCGCTCGCTGCCGTCGAGGCGGCGTTTCAGCGACCAGCGCGTCGTGCGGAGCGCGATCCACATCGGCACGGCACCGATCAGGAAGGAGGCGATGATGACGAGCGGCAATTTGGTTTCGGCTTCCCAGCCGGGCCAGATGGTCACCGTCACGACACGCCAGTTCGCCATCGCGAAAATTACCAGCACGGCGGTCAGCAAGACCCAGATGATCGTCCGCAGGATTCCCACTATGCCTTGCTCCTCCGTCGGTCTTTCACCGACCCTATGACAGATTTGCGCGCGTTTCCAGCCTTAGGTACGGGCCTTAGGCCTTGCCAAAGACGCGATCGAAGATCGTGTCGACATGTTTCATATGATAGCCGAGGTCGAAGAGCGCGGTGAGTTGGTCCGCCGAAAGCCGCGCCGTGACGTCGGCGTCATCCTTGAGCAGGTCGAGCAGCGAGAGCTGGCCGTCCGACTCCCAGACCTTCATCGCGTTGCGCTGGACGAGCGCATAGCTGTCTTCGCGGCTTGCGCCCGCCTGCGTCAGCGCCAGCAGTACGCGCTGCGAATGGACGAGCCCGCCCATGCGGTCGAGATTCTTCTGCATCCGCTCCGGGTAAACGAGCAGCTTGTCGACGACCCCGGTCAGCCGCGCGAGCGCGAAATCGAGGGTGATCGTCGCGTCGGGGCCGATGAAGCGCTCGACCGATGAATGGCTGATGTCGCGTTCGTGCCAGAGCGCGACATTCTCCATCGCCGGCGTCACGGCGCTGCGCACCATGCGCGCGAGGCCGGTCAGATTTTCGGTGAGCACCGGGTTGCGCTTGTGCGGCATCGCCGAAGAGCCCTTCTGTCCGGGCGAGAAATATTCCTCGGCCTCCAGCACTTCGGTCCGCTGAAGGTGGCGGACCTCGACAGACAGCCGCTCGATCGACGAGGCGATGACGCCGAGGACGGCGAAGAACATCGCATGGCGGTCGCGCGGGATGACCTGTGTCGAGACGGGCTCGATCGCAAGCCCCAGCTTCGCCGCAACATGCGCCTCGACGCGCGGGTCGATATTGGCGAAGGTGCCGACCGCGCCCGAAATGGCGCAGGTCGCGATCTCGGCGCGCGCGGCCTGGAGACGGAGCTTGCAGCGCGAGAATTCGGCATAGGCTTCGGCCAGCTTCAGGCCGAAGGTGACGGGCTCCGCATGGATGCCGTGGCTGCGGCCGATCGTCGGGGTCAGCTTGTGCTCATGGGCCCGGCGCTTGATCGCCGCGAGCAAGGCATCGAGGTCGGCGAGCAAGATGTCGGCCGCCTGGCTGAGCTGGACCGCAAGGCAGGTGTCGAGCACGTCGCTGCTCGTCATGCCCTGATGCATGAAGCGCGCTTCGTCGCCGACATTCTCGGCAACCCAGGTCAGGAAGGCGATGACGTCATGCTTGGTGACCGCCTCGATCGCGTCGATCGCGGCGACGTCGATCGCCGGATTGGTTGCCCACCAATCCCACAGCGCTTTCGCCGCCGACTTGGGCACGGTGCCGAACTCTGCGAGCGCGTCGGTCGCGTGCGCTTCGATCTCGAACCAGATCCGGAAGCGATTCTCCGGCGACCAGATCGCGGTCATTTCCGGTCGGGCGTAGCGGGGAACCATCGGATTTCCTTTTCAATTTCGGGGCGGCATCGCAGAATCCGTTCGGAAACGGGATGGGGCGCCCCCTAGCAGGGACGGGCGGTTTCGCCAATCGTCCGTCCTTCGCAACTTTCGGCAAATCGGGCGGGTTGCTTCCTATGCCCCTTCCAGACAGGTGGCGAGCAGCAGTGCTGCCGCCGCAAACAGGAGTAGTTTGATGTTGAAATACGTGCTTTTGATCGGTGCCGCGGCTGTGAGCTTTCCTGCCCTCGCGCAGACAGCCGAGCCGGCCGACGGTCAGCCCGCTCCGACCCAGTCGGAACCCGCGAGCGACCCGGCTCCGGCACCGGAAAAGAAGGCCGACACCGACAAGGCGCAGCCCGCGCCCGACAGCGCGCCCGCCCCGACGCAGGAACCGTCCAAGGACGAGCCCGCTCCCGAGCCCGATTCGTCGCCGCAGTAATCAGTGATCAGGAGGCAGAAATGCTGAAGCAACTTCTTATCATCGGCGCGGCTGCTATCAGCATCCCCGCCCTCGCTCAGGAAACGCCGCCGGCGGAACCGTCGTCTCCGCCCCCGACCGAACAGCCCGATCCGTCGACGAGCCAACCGGCGCCAGCGCCGGAAAGCACGCCGCCGGCGGGAACGGCCCAGCCCGCTCCCTCGGGCGCGGCGGCAACCCCGGCGCAGATCGCACAGATCGTCGATCGCGAGTTCGCGACCTATGATGCGGACAAGAGCAATGACCTCAACCAGGCGGAATTTGCCGCCTGGATGAAGAAGCTGCGGGCGGCGACCGAGCCGTCGATCGACCCGGAATCGGAACAGGTGAAGACCTGGGTCGGTCAGGCCTGGACCGTCGCCGACGCCGACAAGTCGGGCGCGGTCAGCAAGGAAGAATTGACCGGCTTTCTGTCGCGCGGCGCCTGATTTCTGGCTCCGACAAAAGGTGCAGCCGCCGGAGCGATCCGGCGGCTGCTTTTTTTCAGGATGCCGCCTTCGCCGGCTGCGAAACATCGACCACCGACAAGGCCCGCTCGCGCCCGTCACGATCCGGCCAGCTTATCGATTGCCCGCGCCGCAACCCGATCAGTCCGGCTCCGATCGGAGTGAGGATCGATATGCGTCCCGCCGCGATATCGGCATCGTGCGGATAGACGAGCTGGATGCTGCGGGCCGCGCCATTGGCCTCGTCGATGAAATCGACGCGGCTCGACATGGTGACGATATCGCGCGGCATGGCGGCGGCGGTGTGGATCGTGGCGCGCGATATCTCGTCGGTCAGCAGCGCGGCGACGTCGGGCATGCGCTTTTCGACGCTGACGGCGAGTTCGGCGAGCGCATCGGCCTCGACGTCGATCATGTGGATGGAGGGCCGGCGGCGCGGCTTTCGGGTGGTCATGGTGCAGACTTTCCGCAAAGGGGGAGGGGAAGCGCGGCGCGCTTCGATACCCTGAAATGGGTCGGAGTTTCGCCCCGGGTTTCGGGGCATGACGCGCCGGAACCCGGGGCTAGATGCCCGCGAGAAGCTGACCCCCGTGAAACCGGAATCGAAGATGGCTGCGCCGAATCTGCATCGCGCGATGATGTCGCCTCCGCCGCCGCAAGTAAAGCCGCGTTAGATGAGCCCCATCGCGCGCAGGCTGCGATAGTCCGATCCGCCGACGATGATATGGTCGTGGACGACGATACCCAGCTTCCCCGCGGCCTCGGCGATATCGCGCGTGATTGCGATGTCCTGCCGGCTCGGCTCCGGATTGCCGCTCGGGTGATTGTGGACGAGGATGATCGCCGCCGCGCCAAGCTCGAGCGCGCGTTTTACCACTTCGCGAACATAAATGGCCGACTGATCGATCGACCCCTCGCTCGCCACCTCGTCGCGGATCAGCATGTTGCGCGAGTTGAGATAGAGGACGCGGACGCGCTCGACATCGATCGGCCCCATGTCGGCGCGCAGCCAGTCGAGCAATGCATCCCAGCTCGACAGCAGAGGCTTTTCGCGAAATTCGCCTTTGAGCATATGCAGGCCAGCGGCCCGGACGATCTTCAGCGCCGCGACCGCACCGTCGCCCATGCCGTCGACACGGCGCAGCGATTCGGGGTCGGCGGCGATCAGTTGCGCCAGCGATCCGAATTCGCGAAGCAGCGCCTTGGCGAGCGGCTTGGTGTCGCGGCGTGGGATCGCGAGCGCGAGCAGATATTCGACAAGCTCATAGTCGGCCAGTCCCTCGGGATCATCGAGGAGGCGGGCACGCAGCCGCGCGCGGTGTCCTGCATGATCGGGCGCCGATGTTTCCCCCATAATTCCCCCAAATGCCCCGAGGGCATAACCCGCTTGTGGGGCGCACTCAACGGCCATAAGGTTCTCCGCCTATGGCAACGTCCTCATTATTGCAGCCATTTGCGCCATTTCGGCGTTATCGGTTTGCGAGAGAGCGGATGAGGACACCGAATTCAGCGTCATGACGTCATCCGCCGCCAGCCCGTCATCCGATGATCCCGACCTCGCACGGGTACGCTTCCGCAAGGTCCTGTTCAAGAAGCGCTGGCTGACCGCCGGCGCGGTGACGGTGCTCGCCGCCGCGCTATGGTTGGCGCGCGAGCCGATCGCCGACCGCGTCCTGCGCGACCAGTTCGACGATCGCGGCATTCCAGCGAGCTATACGATCGACGCGATCGGCTTCCGGTCCGAACGGTTGTCGAATCTCGTCATTGGCGACCCCGCGCGCCCGGATCTCACCGCGAAGCGCGTCGAAGTGACGATCGGCTATGGCCTTTCCGGCCCCTATGTCTCCAGCGTTACCGCCGAAGGCGTGCGACTCTACGGCCGCTTCGTCGATGGCCGGCTGTCGCTCGGCACGCTCGACAAGTTTCGCGACCCCACCGACAAGACACCCTTCGCCTTGCCCGACCTTCGCATGCGGCTCGCCGACGCGCGCGCGCGCGTCGAGACACCGTGGGGCGATGTCGGCGCCGCGCTCGATGGCAGCGGCAATCTCCGCAAGGATTTCACCGGCAAGCTTGCGCTGGTGGCTCCCGACATCGCCGCAGCGGGCTGCGCGGCGCGCGGCACGACCTTCTATGGCACGCTCGAAGTCCGCAATGTGCGGCCGCGGCTGACCGGCCCGCTGCGGGGGGCTTCGCTGCGCTGCGCCGACGGAAAGGTCACGGCAAGCGCGCCGCAGGTCGCGCTCGACCTGTCGCTGTCCGAAAATCTGCAAAGCTGGCGCGGCACCGCGAATGCGAGCATCGCCGAGCTTGCCGCCATCGCGGTGGCGGCGGACAGGCTGGGCGTGAAAGCCTCGTTCGAGGGAACGAGCGCGCGCACGACCTTTGACGTCGCGGCGGACATGGCCCGTGTGCGCGGACCCGATTTCGCCGCCCGATCCGTCAACCTCAAGGCCCGGGGCGCCGCCGGGAGCAAGCCGCTGACGGCGAACGGTACCATCCGCTTCGCCGAAGCCAGCGGCAGCGCCGCGCTGCGCCGGTCGATCATCGACGGCGCCAAGGGCGCTGCGGGCACCCCCATCGGGCCGGTTGCCGAACGCGCGGCAGCGGCGCTGGCTCGCGTCATGGCGAGTGCGGGCGGACAGGCGGACTTTGCTTTGGCCGGAGAAGGGCAGAGCGCGCGGGTCGAACTCATGGCGCCCGAATTGGCGAGCGCCAGCGGTGCACGGATATCGGGCACCGCCGACAGCCGTATCGCCTATATATATGGCACGCCGCAGCCCGCGGTAACGATCCTCGGCGACTGGCGCTTCGGCGGCGGCGACCTTCCCTCTGGGGCGCTGACACTCGATCGGCGCGCGAATGGTGCGCTTTCGGGCGGCCTTCGCCTCGACGCTTATGATGCGAAGGGCGCGCGGCTCGCCCTCGCGCCGATATCCTTCACGGGCAACGGCGGCCTGCTCCGCTTTGCGACGACCGCCACCATGTCGGGCCCGCTCGCCGGTGGGCGCGTCGAAGGGCTCCGCGTACCGCTCGCCGGCGCGCTGGCCTCGACCGGGGCATTCGCGCTCAATGGCGGCTGCACTCGCGTCGGCGTCGATCGGCTCGCTGTATCGAGATTCCGGATCGGCACGACTGCCGTCGATCTCTGCAGCCGCCCCGGCGCGCCGCTGCTCAGCGTCGGCCCCGGCGGATTGCGCGGCGCGATCCGCGTGCCCGGTATGCGGCTGCGCGGATCGAGCGGGGTCTCGCCTTTCGCTTTCGACGCGCGTCATGGCGAAATCGATCTTGCCACGATGCGCTGGACGGTCGCGCTCGCCGACGTCCGGCTGGGCGAGGGCGAGAGCGCCACCCATTTCGCGGCGGAGCGAATCGCCGGACGGACGACGCCGCAGGGCTTGGCAGGTGAACTGGCCGGCGCGAGCGGCAAGATCGGTGCGGTGCCGCTCCATATGAGCGAGATCGGCGGCGCATGGCGCTATGCGGGCGGCGTGCTGTCGCTCGACGGCGGGCTGCTGCTGACCGACGCGGCCCTCGAGGCGCGCTTCGCGCCGCTCGTCAGCCGCGACGCCAGTCTGCGCTTCGCCGATGGTGCGGTCGACGCGAAGGCAGGGTTCAGCGAGCGCGAGAAGGGCGTGAAGATCCTCGATACCGTCATCCATCACGCGCTCGGCAATGGCACCGGCTTTGCGGACCTCATCGTCAAGGAGCTGCGCTTCGACGACCGTTTCCAGCCCGACATGCTGACCCCGCTCGCGCTCGGCGTCGTCGCCAATGTCCAGGGATCGGTCGTCGGCGACGGGCGAATCGAATGGACACCGGGCGGGGTCACCAGCCGCGGAACCTTCGCGACCGCCAACACCGATCTTGCTGCCGCCTTCGGTCCGGTGACGGGTCTGACCGCGACGCTCAGCTTCGACGACCTGATCGGACTGCATTCGGCGCCGGGCCAGAAGGTTTCGATCAAGGAGATCAATCCCGGCATTCCGGTCGTCGATGGCCAGATCGAATATCAGCTTCTCGGCGATAACCGCGTCCGTATCGAAGGTGGGCGGTGGCCCTTCGCGGGCGGCGAACTCATCCTGCATCCGACGACGATGAACTTCGCGGCGGACCAGCCGCGCCGGCTCAGCTTCGATGTCGTCGGGGTCGAGGCCGCGGTATTCCTGCAGAATTTCGGCTTCGACAATATCAACGCCACCGGCAAGTTCGACGGGACGCTGCCCGTGGTGTTCGACGGGCTCGGCGGACGAATCGAAAACGGACGCATCGATGCCCGCGGCGGCGGCGGGACGCTCGCCTATGTCGGCGAATTGTCGAATCATAATCTTGGCGCGATCGCCAATTTTGCCTTTGGCGCGCTGCGCTCGCTGAAATATGACGACCTGACGATCATCCTGAACGGGAATCTCGACGGCGAAATGGTGACCGACATTCGCTTCGGCGGCGTGGGGCAGGGTGAGGGCGCGACGCGCAATTTCCTGACCAAACAGATCGCGAAGATCCCGTTGGTGTTCAACGTGAAGGTCACCGGGCCCTTCCGGCAGTTGGTGACATCGGCGAAAGGGTTTTACGATCCGACCGTGTGGGTCGAACAAAATTTGTCGAAACTGATCGAGGAACAGGAAGCCGCCGCATCGGGCGCCTCCGAACCCGTTCAGCCCCCAGAAAGCGAGCCTGTGCGATGACGACGACGAAATATGCAGCAAGGAGGCCGGGTATCGGCGTTCGGTGCGGGGTGACGATGATCGGTGCGGCGGCGCTTGGCGGCTGCGTCCAGATCGCTACCCCCGACAAGCCGATCGAGATCAACCTGAATATCAACATCAAGCAGGAAATCCTGTACAAGCTCGATGGGGATGCCAAAAAGCTCGTTGAGCAGAATAGCGGAATATTCTGACGAGATAGGAATGACGATGATCGAACAGTGGAAACCGGCGGGATGGGCAATGGCCGCAATTGCGGCGACGGCGGCAGTTGCGCTGGCCGTGCCCTCGGCCATGGCGCAGCGCGATCCGGCCTATGAGGCCGCCCGCGCGGCAGGGCAGATCGGCGAGGAGCCCACGGGCTATCTGGGCTTCGTATCGACTCCGACCCCGGCGGTGCGCGACCTGGTCAACGACATCAATATCAAGCGCAAGGCCGCCTACACCAGCGGTGCGCCTGCGGGCAGCACGGTCGAGCAGTTCGCTTTCGTCACCGGCTGCAACCTGATCGCCAAGACCAAGCCGGGTGAGAAATACAAGGCCCCCGACGGTCGCTGGCTGACCCGCGACGCCGGCCCGCCGGTTCGCGCGACCGGCTGTCCGTAACAGATATTCGCAAGGCGGCTTCCGGGCCGCACATGCCGCCGCGCCCCTAAACGCGGCGGCATTTTTGCATCCGGTGCCACAAGCATTGACTTAATGGGGCGGCGTTCCTAAACGGACCGCGCCTTAGGGGTCCCCCGATTTTTCGGGCCTTTTTTCGCAGGCGAAAACGGAATATTCCGGTTTCGTTTCAGGAGGATGGCGCAAGATGATGGGGAATGGCAGCGATCCGGAACACACTTCGGAGGATTCGCGCCTGGTCTCGCTTGAAGAGCGATTGGACCGGGCCGAAGCCGCAGAAGCGAAGCGGAGCGGGGTCAATCCACCCGAAGCCGACGCCAATTACCGGCTCGGCAACCGGGTGTTGGCCGAATTGCTGGGCGGATTGCTTGGCGGGGCGTTGATCGGCTGGCTGATCGACCGTTTCGCCGACACCTCACCCTGGGGTTTGTTGGGGATGCTGGCCCTTGGGGTCGTCGTCGCCTTCAGGAACATCTTCCGGATCGCCAATGCAGCCTCACGCGGCAAGAGCGGTTCGGAATAGGTCAGGTTCAGCCGGCGGGGCATCCCCCGGGAATAGTTTGGAGTGACGCGCGTGTCCGCTGAGGCCGGTAAATTCGACCCGATGCACCAGTTCACCGTCGAACCGATCGCGAAGCTGTTCGCGGTCGATGGGCGCGAGGTGTGGCTGACCACGAGCGCGGTCTGGATGGCCGCCGCGGCGATCCTGCTCTGGGTCTTCATGCTGGGCGGCATGAAGCGGCAGCTCGTTCCGGGCCGCTGGCAGATGGCGGTCGAAGGCTTCACCGGCTTCATCTCGTCGATGATGTCGACGAACATCGGGTCGGAAGGGCGCAAATATACGCCTTATGTCTTCTCGCTCTTCATGTTCATATTGTTCTGCAACATCCTGGGAATGGTGCCTTTTGCTCTCGGCGGCATGCACCCGCTGACGGTCACCAGCCACTTCACGATCACCGGCGTTCTCGCGGTCCTGTCGTTCGCGATCGTCCTTGTGGTCGGTTTCTGGCGCCACGGTCTGCATTTCTTCTCGCTTTTCGTCCCGCACGGCACGCCGTGGCCGATGATCCCGTTCATCGCGCCGATCGAGTTCGTCTCGTTCATGGTGCGCCCGTTCAGCCTCGGCCTGCGACTGTTCGTCGCGATGACCGCCGGGCACGTGCTGCTCGAAGTGTTCGCCAACTTCATCGTCCAGAGCTCGGGCGCCGGCGCCGCGATCGGCCTGCCGGTCGGCCTCGCCAGCATGGCGCTGATGATCGGCATCAGCGCGCTCGAACTGCTCGTCGCGGGCATTCAGGCCTATGTTTTCGCTCTGTTGACCTCGCTCTATATCAACGACGCGGTCAACCTCCACTAATCGTTTCAAATCCTATAGTTAGAACAAGGAGTTAATTTCATGGACGCACAAGCAGCGACGCTCATCGGTGCCGGTCTCGCCGCGATCGGCGCCGGCATGGCCGCCATCGGCGTGGGCAATGTTTTCGGCAGCTTCCTGGAAAGCGCGCTGCGCAATCCGGCCGCCGCCGACGGCCAGCAGGGCCGCCTGTTCATCGGCTTCGCCGCCGCCGAACTTCTCGGCCTGCTGTCGTTCCTGATCGCCATCCTTCTCTATCTGAAGGCGGCCTGACGCCGACGCCGCGCGCGTCCGGCATCCGGCCGGATACGCGCGGCGGTCCCCGCGATGCGCTCCGCCTGACAGGGGTGTACGCATCGGTTCGTCGTCAATCGGAAGAAACAGAATGCCACAGATCAATCAGCTGGCGGAAAACTGGTATCTCGCCTCGCAGCTCTTCTGGCTCGCGCTGATTTTCGGCGCGGTCTTCGTGGTGATCGGTCTCGGCATGTATCCGAAGATCGAGGCCACGGTCGATGCGCGCGACCGCAAGGTCGCCGACGACCTCGCGGCTGCCAAGGCGGCGCATGCGCGGGCGGACGACCTCGAAAGCCAGTATCGCCAGCAAAGCGACGCCGCGCGCGCCGCGGCGCAGAAGGCGGTGCAGGACGCCAAGGACAAGGCCGCGCGCGACGCCGAAAAGCGTCTCGCGAAGATCGACGCCGAACTGTCCGGCAAGATGGCGGCCGCCGAGGCCGATGTCGCGACGGCGCGCAAGTCGGCGATGGCGGAAATCGAATCGGTTGCGGCGGAAGCCTCGGCCGATCTGGTCGCCAAGCTGTCGGGCGTGAAGGTCGCGGCGGCGGATGCCAAGGCGGCGGTGAAGGCGGTGCTCCATGGTTGAACTGATCCTCTCCGAAGCCGCGCACGGCGAGCCTGCGGGCGCGCTTTGGTCTTCGCCGAGCTGGTGGGTCGCGCTCGCGATGACCATCTTCCTCGTCGTCCTGATCTGGAAAAAGGCACCCGCCGCGATCGGCGCGATGCTCGACGGCAAGATCGCCGCGATCGCGAAGCAGCTCAGCGAAGCCGAACAGCTTCGCCTCGACGCCGAATCGCTCAAGGCCGAATATGAAGCCAAGCTCGCTCGCGCCGCGAAGGAAGCCGACGAGATGCGCGACCGCGCAACCGCCGAAGCCGAAGCGCTGGTCGCCAAGGCCAAGGACGACGCCACCGCGCTGATCGCGCGGCGCAAGCAGATGGCCGAAGACCGCATCGCAGCGGCCGAAGCCGGCGCGCTCGCCGAAGTCCGCACCGCAGCCGCGAAGGCGGCGACCGATGCGGCGGCGAAGCTCATCGCCGACAAGCATGACGCAAAGGCCGACAAGGCGCTGATCGACAATGCCATCGCGGCGGTCGTCAAGGGCTGAAGCTTTCGACATCGCTGAAACAAGGCGCCCGCGGATTTCCGCGGGCGTTTTGTTATGGGGGAAACGGCAGCTATCGACCGGAAGGGGACAAGCCAAGCCTATACTCCCGTTCGTGTCGAGCGAAGTC
>NZ_JAYSAH010000043.1:0-7087 GCF_041916015.1 Sphingopyxis sp.
GCGCCCCGAGCGCTATCAGGTCGGCCAGAAGTTCGACGCGATGGTCACCGGCTTCGACCGCTCGAAGAAGCCCAGCTTCTCGGTCAAGGCGATGCAGATCGCCGAAGAGAAGGAAGCCGTCGCGCAGTACGGTTCGTCGGATTCGGGTGCCTCGCTCGGCGACATCCTCGGCGAAGCGCTGAAGGCCGGCAAGAAGGACTGATAATTTCAGCCCTTCGCCGTCAGGCACAAGAAAAGGCCCGCGGAGTGTCCCTCCGCGGGCCTTTTTCTTTCAGGGATATATTTTGACCGAACCGCGATTCATGTTAGTCTCCGCTTCGCGTCGGGAGGGGTCCTCACGCACCATGGGAGCCGGCAACGACCGGATAGCCTGCGCTCGCAGGGCGCGCGTGATATAATAGGGGAAGCTTATGATCCGGTCGGAACTGGTTCAAAAGATCGCGAGTGAGAACAGCGACTTGCGCCTCGAAGAGGTGGAACGCATCGTCGATGCCTTTTTCGATTCCATCGTGGACCAGCTCGCCGCCGGCGGCCGGGTCGAATTGCGCGGCTTCGGCGCCTTTTCGACGCGCGCCCGCGAATCGCGAACCGGCCGCAACCCGCGCACCGGCGCGCCGGTATCGGTGAAGGCGAAGAGCGTTCCCTATTTCAAGCCCGGCAAGGAAATGCGCGAGCGGCTGAACGACTGAGCCTGCTGCATTTTTCTAAACCGTCATTGCGAGCGCAGCGAAGCAATCTCCAGCCCGATAGCTGGAGATTGCTTCGCTGCGCTCGCAATGACGAACTTCGCCTTCAATTCTTGAGCCGATAGCCGGTCCGGAACATCCAGAAGATCACCGTCAGGCATAGCATCAGGAACAGCGCCACCGCGCCCATGCTGACCTCGATTCCGACGTCGCCCTGTCCGAAGAAGGTCCAGCGGAACCCGCTGATCAGATAGACGACGGGATTGAACAAGGTCACCGCGCGCCACGCCGCGGGCAGCATGTCGAGCGAATAGAAGGCGCCGCCCAGAAAGGTCAGCGGATAGACGACGAGCAGCGGGATCACCTGCAGCTGCTCGAAGCTCTGCGCCCAGATGCCGATGATGAAGCCGAACAGGCAGAAGGTCACGGCCATCAGGATCATGAAGAGGACCATCAGCACCGGATGCGCGATCTGGATATCGACGAACAGGTGCGCGGTCGCAAAGATGATCGCCCCGATGATCACCGATTTCGTCGCCGCCGCGCCGACATAGGCGATCAGCAGCTCGAGCGGCGACATCGGCGAGGACAGCATTTCATAGATCGTCCCCGTCCATTTGGGCATGTAGATGCCGAAACTCGCGTTGCTGATGCTTTCGGTGAACATCGTCAGCATCATCAGCCCCGGCACGATGAAGGCGCCATAAGGGACGGCGCTGACGTCGCTCATCCGGCTGCCGATCGCCGAGCCGAAGACGACGAAATAGAGCGTCGTCGTGATCACGGGCAGCATCAGGCTGGTCCAGAAGGTGCGCCCGAAACGCGCCATTTCGAACAGATAGATGGCGCGGATGCCGCGGACATTCTGGATCATGCGGCCTGCTCCGCTTTCGTTTCATGCACCAGCCCGACGAAAATATCCTCGAGCGAGCTTTGCCGCGTATGGAGGTCCTTGAACGCGATCCCGATGTCGCTCATCCGCCGCAGCAGCGAGGGCACGCCCGTCGCCTCGGCCTGGCTGTCGAATTCATAGACGAGTTCGTGTCCCTCGCCCGCAAGCGCCAACTTCCACTGCGCGAGCTCCGCGGGCACGGCATCCAGCGGCTCGGCGAGGTTGAGCGTCAGCGTCTTGCGTCCCAGCTTCTTGATCAGCGCGTTCTTCTCCTCGACCAGGATCAGCCTACCCTTGCTGATCACCCCCACCCGGTCGGCCATTTCCTCGGCCTCCTCGATATAATGGGTGGTGAGGATGATCGTCACCCCGCGCTCGCGCAGGCCGCGGACCATGGTCCACATGTCGCGGCGCAGTTCGACATCGACGCCGGCGGTCGGCTCGTCGAGGAACAGGATTTCGGGCTCGTGGCTCAGCGCCTTCGCGATCATCACCCGGCGCTTCATCCCGCCCGACAGCTCCATGATCTTGGAATTGCGCTTGTCCCAGAGCGACAAATCCTTGAGTAGCTGCTCGATGAACGCCGGGTCCTTCGGCTTGCCGAACAGGCCGCGCGAGAAGCTCACCGTCGCGATCACCGTCTCGAACGAATCGGTGTGCAGTTCCTGCGGGACGAGACCGATCATCGACCGCGCGGCACGGTAGTCGCGGGCATGGTCGCGCCCGCCGACCGTCACCGTCCCCATACTGGGCGTCACGATACCGCAGACGATGCTGATCAACGTCGTCTTGCCCGCACCATTCGGGCCGAGCAGCGCGAAGATTTCGCCCTTGTCGATGGTCAGATCGACGCCAGAGAGCGCCTGATGACCGCTTTTATACGTCTTTCCGAGGCCGGAAATTTCGAGGACTGGAGAAGCCATGGCGCCTCGTCTAGCCGAGCGGTCCGCCGGGGTGAAGCGTCAAACAGCGCTTGACCTCCACCGGCCCATCGGCTTGACCGGCGCCGCCCGCGTGCGGACGTGGCGAAATCGGTAGACGCAGCAGACTTAAAATCTGCCGTCCTAGTGACATGCGGGTTCAAGTCCCGCCGTCCGCACCAGCCTTCGGGCTTCGGCGACTAGGGCATGGCGTTCGCCGCATCGCCGTCCTAGGGTGCGGGCGATGCGCTCCGTTCGTCCCGCCGCCGCCCTTCTGCTCGCCGCTTCCGCCTCGCTCGCGCTGGCGAGCTGCGGGCTGTTCGGCGCGCGCGGTCCGGTCAAGGTGGCCGCGATCGGCCCGCTTGCTGCCGGCGCCAGCCCGCTGAACGGCGAATTGTCGGCGGCCAATGCGGCGCTGCTCGATGCGTCGGCGCAGGGGCTGGTCAGCTTCGACGGCGAAGGGCAGATCGACGTCGGGCTCGCCGAGCGCTGGACGGTAACCGGCGACGGGCGCAGCTACATCTTCCGCATCCGCGAGGCAAAATGGACGAACGGACGCAAGGTGGCGGCGGAAGAGGTCGCCGCGGTGCTCCGCTCCTATCTCGCGCCCGCCAGCCGCCATGTGCTCAAGACCGACTTTCCCGAAATCGACACGATCAAGGCGATGACCGACAGCGTGATCGAAATCCGCCTGTCGGTGCCGCAGCCCAATCTCCTCGAACTGCTCGCCCAGCCGTCGATGGCGATCGTCCATCGCGGCATGGGCTGGGGGCCGATGCGCGCGAAGAGGCTGGGCCGCGCGGTCCTGCTCTCACCCGTTCCCGATCCGCTCGCCGAAGATCCCGATGCGGCGGAGGCGGCCGCTGCCGATCCCGCCGCATCGATCGAACTGACGGGCACCTCGCCGCAGGGCGCGCTCGCGCGCTTCAAGAACGGCTATGCCGACGGCGTCCTCGGCGGGCGTTTCTCCACCCTTCCCTATTTCGTCGCGTCGGACATCGGCCGCTCGCGGCTCGTCGTCGATCCGGCGCCCGGCCTCTTCGGCCTCGCCTTCACCCATGCCGACGGCTTCCTCGCCTCCGACAGCAATCGCGAGGCGCTGTCGCGCGCGATCCGGCGCCAGCGGCTCGTCGACGCCTTCGGGCTCACCGAATGGCAGCCGCAGGTCACGCTGCGTCCCGCGGTCTATCGCCGCGACGGCGGTCCCGCGCCGCTGCTCCCCGCCTGGGCCGACTATGACGATGACTCGCGCCTCGCGCAGGCGAAGCGCGTCGTCGATGCGTGGCGCGGGGCGGGGCGCGCGATCGATCCGCTGCGGATCGCGGTGCCCGACACGCCGGGCGGGCGCATCCTATTCGCTTATATTTCGGCCGACTTCGCACGCATCGGCCTCGAAAGCCGCCGCGTCGGCATGGCGGCGGCGTCGGACCTGCGCCTGATCGACGAGGTCGCGCCGAACGACGATCCGCTCTGGGCGCTCCGCCGCCTATCGTGCCAGCGTGACACGCTCTGCAATCGCGAGGCGCAGGCGAAGATCGAGGCGACCGCGGCGAATATCGACGCCGGGCAGCGCGCGCAGCAGGTCGGCGAAGCCGAGGCGGTGCTTGCAGGCTATGCGCCGTTCATCCCGCTCGCGACCCCGCTCCGCTGGTCGGTCGCCTCGCAGCGCCTTACCGGCCTGCGCGCCAACGCGCGCGCCGCGCACCCATTGAATCATCTGATCGCCTTACCTAACTAATACAGCGGCGCTCACCCCCGGCGCTGATTGAAAGGACCCGCATGGCCCCTTCGACCCCCAATCCCGACGCGATCTTCGATGCCCTGATCCAGAACCGCCGCGACCCCGCGTCGCTTCGCAAGCGGATCGAGACGCTCGAATTCCTGCTCGAACGCAGCTTCGTCATTCCCGGCATCAACCGCCCGGTCGGCCTCGACGCGATCGTCGGGCTCGTCCCCGTGGTCGGCGACGTGATCACCGCGACGATGGGCGCCTATATCATCTGGGAAGCGCGCAACCTCGGCATGCCGAAGTGGAAGATCTGGCGCATGATCGGCAATCTCGGCGTCGATACCGCGCTGGGCGCGATCCCGATCGCGGGCGACGCGTTCGACTTCCTGTTCCGCTCGAACACGCGCAATCTCAAGATCATCAAGAAGCATCTCGACAAGCATCACCCCGGCACGATGATCATCGACCAGTGACGCTTCCTTGCGGTGTGTGATGATGCTAGCACAGCGTCATCGCACCCCAGGGGAGATTTACATGATCCGCGCCACCCTCGCCGCGCTCGCGCTCGGCTGTTCGCTCGCGGCTGTCGCCGTCGCCGCAGCCGACGAAAAAGACCCTTATCTCTGGCTCGAAAATATCGAGGGCGCCAAGGCCCTCGATTGGGTCAAGAAGGAAAATGCCGCCACCGACAAGCTGATCCGCAGCCGCCCCGGCTTCGAGCAAGACCGTCAGCGCGCCAAGGCGATCCTCGACGACGACCGCCAGATCGCCGAGCCCGGCGAAGTGATGGGCGCGACGATCACCAATTTCTGGCGCGACGCGAGCCATCCGCGCGGTGTCTGGCGGCAGAGCCCGCTCGACGCCTATCTCGCCGGCAAGCCGGTCTGGACCACGCTCATCGACGTCGATGCGCTCGGCAAGGCCGAGAAGCAGAGCTGGGTCTGGCACGGCGCCGACTGTCTCGCCCCCGACTATCGGCGCTGCCTCGTCTCGCTGAGCCCCGGCGGCACCGACGCCGACATCGTCCGCGAATGGGATCGCACGACGAAGCGCTTCGTCGACGGCGGCTTCGCGCTGCCGCTCGCCAAGAGCAGCGTGACGTGGGAAAATGCCGACACGCTGCTCGTCGCGACCGACTATGGCGCGGGCAGCATGACCGCGTCGGGCTATCCGCGCATCGTCAAGCGCTGGAAGCGCGGCACGCCCTTGTCGGCGGCGCAGACGCTGGTCGAAGGCGAAACGAGCGACGTCGGCGTCAACGTCTTCGCCTTCATGGACGGCGACACGCGCTGGCCGGTGATCAGCCGCAACAAGACCTTCTACACCAACGACTATTACCTCCCCCACCCCGCCGACGGCGACTATGACCGCACGGTGATCCCCGACACCGCCGATCTCCGCGCCATGATCGACGGTCAGGCGATCATCTTTCTGAACGAAGCATTCGGCGATTTCCCTGCGGGTTCGCTGCTCGCGCTGCCGCTCGATGCGATGGCGCGGGGCGATCAGGTGGCGTTCGTGCCGGTGATGACCCCGACCAGGGCGCAGGCGATCGAGAATGTCGCCGCGAGCAGGCATGTCCTGTGGGTCAAGGCGCTCGACGATGTCGAGGGCAAGCTCTTCGCGCTCCGCCGCGACCGGCCGAACGGCCGCTGGAGCCAGAAGGAGGTGCCGGTCACCGCCAATGCGACGATGGGAATCGCGGGCACCATCGACGACCGCGACGTCGCCTTCGTCACCGCCGAGACGATGCTGATGCCCCCGACGCTCTACGCCGTGGCCGAAACCGGCGCACCGAAGGTGGTGCAGAGCCTGCCCGCCACCTTCGACGCGAAGGACATGAGCGTCGAGAAACGCTTCGCCACGTCGAAGGACGGCACGAAAATCCCCTATTTCCTCGTCCGCAAGCAGGGCGCGACCGGCCCCGTCCCTGCGCTCGTCCACGCCTATGGCGGCTTCCGCTCGGCGCAGACGCCGGCCTATCTGACCGGCCAGCCCTATCGCGCCGGGCCGCTCGGCCTCTTCTGGGTCGAGGACGGCAATGCCTATGTCCTCGCGAACATCCGCGGCGGCGGCGAATATGGCCCCGCCTGGCATCAGGCGGCGCTGCGCGAGAAGCGCCAGAACAGCTTCGACGATCTGCACGCGGTCGCCGAGGATCTCGTCAGGACCGGGGTCAGCGCCAAGGGCAGGATCGCGATCTCGGGCCGCTCGAACGGCGGCGTATTGGTCGGTGCGGCAATGGAGCAGCGCCCCGACCTTTATGGCGCGGTGATCTCCGGCTCGCCGCTCAAGGACATGAAGCGCTACAACAAGCTGCTCGCGGGTGCTTCGTGGGTCGCCGAATATGGCGATCCCGACAATCCCGCCGACTGGACGTTCATGTCGAAATACTCGCCCTATCAGAACATCCGCAAGGGCGTGAAATACCCGCCGATCTTCCTCTATCTCTCGACCAAGGACGACCGCGTCCACCCCGGCCACGCGCGCAAGTTCGCGGCAAGGCTGCAGGAGAACGGCGACCGCGTCTATTATCACGAATATCTGGAGGGCGGCCATTCGGTCGGCGCCGACCATGCCGAGGACGCGGTCCGCGCGGCGATGCTGCATGCGTTCCTGACGATGGAGCTGGTCGAGAAGAAATAACGGGGAGCGGATGGCGGTTAGCGACCGGCAGGGGACAAGCCAAAGCTATACTCCCGTTCGTGTCGAGCGAAGTTGTCAAACGGCGTTCAAAAGGGACCCCCGATCGGCGTCGAAGAGGGACCCCTTTTCGGATATGATGTTGGTTTGTTGAAGATGGCCTTGCGCTGCGTGCGGCGGAGGGCGGGCGTAGCCCGACCGGAGGCGCGCGCAGCGC
>NZ_JAYSAH010000044.1:0-19003 GCF_041916015.1 Sphingopyxis sp.
CGCCATGCGTCGATCAATCTTCGAGCGCGACATTCTTCCGGCGTTTCGCAACCGGCTGCTGCCGGAGATCCTGCCGGAGGATCTGCGCGGGCTGTGTGCGAAGGTGAAGGAGCGTGGAGCTCCGGCAACGGCGGTCCACGTCAGGGACATCGTGAAGCTGGTCTTCGCCTTCGCCATCCTGCATGGCGAGAAGGTCGCTAACCCGGCCGACGAAGTTGGCCCGGCGTCGATCGCGACCTTCGTGCCGAAGGACCGATCCCTGTCTCCGGCGGAGATCCGCATCATGCTCAGCCAGATCGAGCATGTGGCGACGCTGCCGACGATCCGGCTCGGGATAAAGCTGATCCTGCTGTCGATGGTACGAAAGAGCGAATTGCAGGACGCGGTTTGGGATGAGGTCGATTTCGAGAACGCCGTCTGGTCGATTCCCAAGGAGCGGATGAAGCGCTCGAAAGCGCACAACGTTTATCTGTCTCAGCAGATGCTCGACATCTTCATCGCTCTCAAGACCTGCGCCGGCAATTCCAAATACGTCCTGCCGTCGCGCTATGACGCCGACGCGCCCATGTCGCGGGCGACGTTCAATCGGATCACGACGGCGGTGGTGGAGCGGGCCAAGAAGGAAGGGCTGCCGCTGGAGTCCTTTACGGTTCACGATCTCCGGCGCACCGGCTCGACCCTGCTGAACGAGTTGGGCTTCAACAGCGACTGGATCGAGAAGTGTCTGGCGCATGAGGACGGGCGATCCTCACGGGGCATCTACAACAAGGCGGAATACGAGCATCAGCGCCGGCATATGATGCAGGAATGGTCCAACCTGGTGGACGCCTGGGTTGCCGGCCAAAAATACACGCCGACCCTCTATCCGCCGACGATGGACCTGCTTACGCCCGAGCCGGATGTTTGATGGGGCGGGTCTTGCGGAGCTGGACGTCCGGAATGGGCGCACGCTTCACCGCCTTGGCGCGTGAAGCTCGGCGCCGTTCTTCCAACCAGGCTTCGACCTCGGTTAGATCCCAGACCACGCAGCGGGACGTGAGATAGAAGCGCTGGGGAAATTCGCCGCGCTGTTCCATGTCATAGATCGTGGTGTCGGCGAGAGGGACCATTTCCCGGAGTTGATGCCGCCGGATGGTGCGCTTCATGATGGGCTCGACTTGCTGCCTCATGCCAAATTCCTTCGGTCGCCTCTCTAAGCGGATAGAAGGCGATAGATGATGCTGAATGGAAGCTCGAATATCCGGGCGTAGCAGCGCGTCGTATCGTGGCGTGCAAATCGGACAAGCCCGAGGAGCACGGCGACAGCATCTCTTCCTGGCAGTCGTCCAGCAACCGTCCCTGAATGCGGCTCCTGCTATCGTGGCGTCCTACGATACCGTCCCTTCCGCCGCGATCCGATATAGCTGATGAGGTCCGCTGCTTTGAGGATGGCGATGTCCCGGCGCGCAGTTTTCAGGCTCACCGTCCAGGCCGCCACGATATCGTTGGCGCCGCACCGGCCGTCCGCGACTCGGTCCAGGAACCAGCGTTGTCGCTCGTTGAGTTCCGCCCGATCAGGGACATTTATAGGGTCGCGTTCAGGGACACGATCAGGGTCATTAAGTTGCGCGCCTGTTGCTGGCCTTCCGCCAGCGGCTTCGCCGGCCTCATAGGCTTCCCGGGCTCTTGCGAGCGAAATGCGATCCACCGGATCTGTCAGCGGGGTTGCCGCAGGTCCTTCGATCAGGCCGAGAACGAAGGCCCTGATGACCGGCGACGAAACCACGAGACGGAGGAAATAGACCGTATCCGGCCCGTGTTGCCCTGAGAGCCAATGCTTGACGGTCCTCTCACTCGCCTCGGTCTGGCGCATGAGCTGCTTGATCGCGCGATGGCTGTCGCCATGCTCCTTGCGCAGCAGCTCCGCGATGGTCTGCGCGTAGATTTCTCGCCCCGCGAGGACGCCCGTCCATAGGGGTAATTTCCTGCCCTTTTTCGGCAACATCTTCCGTTTTCTCCGCAGTTACACTGGTTTCAGTGCGGAGTGACGGCTGAGGCCCGTCATGCGCTGCGGCGGTAGGTCGCCCGGACCGCCGCAGTCGATTTCAGGAGGGCGTGATGTGACGAGCCGGAGACTTCACGACGACGATCGGTCCGGGCAGCCTGAACGCCCTCTTCGGGCTGCCGAATACGTCCGCATGTCGACGGACCATCAAAAATATTCGACCGAAAACCAATCCGACGCGATCAAGCAATATGCCGAAGCTCGTGGGATAGAGATCGTCCGGACCTATGCGGACGCGGGAAAGAGCGGCCTGAAGATTGAGGGGCGCGATGCGCTCAGGCAGCTCATCGAGGACGTGCAGTCCGGAAGCACTGATTTCACATTGGTGCTCGTCTATGACGTCAGCCGTTGGGGCCGTTTTCAGGATGCCGACGAGAGCGCCTATTACGAATATATCTGCCGACGCGCCGGCATCGCCGTGGAGTATTGCGCCGAGCAATTCGACAACGATGGCAGCCCGATCTCCACCATCGTCAAAGGCGTCAAGCGCGCGATGGCCGGCGAATACAGCCGTGAACTCTCAACCAAGGTGTTCGCGGGTCAGGGCCGGCTGATCGAGAAGGGCTATCGTCAGGGTGGGCCGGCAGGATTCGGCCTGCGACGGACCCTGATCGACGAGCATGGCGCCACCAAGGGCCTCCTCGAACGGGGTGAGCAAAAGAGCATCCAGACCGATCGGGTGATCCTAACGCTTGGCCCGGCGGAAGAAGTCGATCTGGTGCGCGGCATCTACCGGGCCTTCGTCCATCAGGGATACAGCGAGCGGGAAATTGCGGCTGATCTCAATGAACGGGGCATTCCGACCGATCTCGGACGCCCCTGGACCAGGGGGACCGTCCACCAGATTCTGATCAATGAGAAATATGTCGGCGACAACGTATGGAATCGCCGGTCCTTCAAGCTGAAGAAAAAGCGCGTCCAGAACGATCCGGAGATGTGGATCAGGGCGCAGGATGCTTTCGCGGCCGTCGTCGAGCGCGAACTGTTCGAGGCGGCAAGGACCATCATCGGCGCGCGCTCCTTTCGTTTGAGCGACGAGGAGATGCTGCAATCTCTGAGGAAGCTGTACCAACAAAGGGGTTTGCTATCCGGCATCGTCATCGACGAATGCGATGGGATGCCATCCAGCAGCGCCTACAGCTCCCGCTTTGGCAGCTTACTTCGCGCCTACAGCCTCGTAGGTTTTACGCCGGATCGCGATTACCGCTACGTCGAAATCAACCGCGAGCTGCGTAAGCTCCATCCCGGCATTCTCCGAGAGGTGCTCGACGGGTTGCAGGCTACGGGCAGCGCTGCCTGGCAGGATCTTGAGACCGACCGGGTGATCGTCAACGGCGAGTTCAGCCTTTCCGTGGTGGTGGCCCGGTGCATCGAGACGCCAACCGGGCTTTTGCGCTGGCAGTTGCGCTTCGATACCTCGCTCGCGCCCGACATCACGATCGTCGTTCGGATGGACAGCGCCAATCGCGCGCCGCTCGATTACTACCTGTTCCCGCGCATCGACATGCTCTCCGAAAAGCTGCGGCTGGGAGAGGACAATGCGCTCGGGCTCGATGCCTACCGCTTCGACGGCCTCGACCTTCTCTACGACATCGCTACGCCCATTCCTCTTGCGGAGGCTGCCTGATGCCTGCCGTTCGACCGAACCGGATCGAAATGATCCCCATCTCCCGGATCACGGTTCTGAACCCACGCGCGCGAAACAAGCGCCAGCATCGGGAGATCGTGAACAACATCGAGGCCATCGGCCTCAAGCGGCCGATCACGGTGAGCCGCCGTGATGGGGCTGGCGGCCCAAGATATGATCTGGTCTGCGGTGAAGGCCGGCTGGAAGCCTTCCAGATGCTGGGCCAGACCGAGATTCCGGCCGTGGTGATCGAGGCCAGCGAGAGCGAATGCCTCGTGATGAGCCTGGTCGAGAATATCGCACGACGCACGCCGCGCCCCATCGACCTTATGCGTGAAATCGGTGCTCTACGGGCCCGCGGCTATAGCGATGCGACCATCGCCGAGAAGATCGGCGTCGGGGCATCTTGGGTAAACATGATTGCTTCGCTCCTTGAGCGCGGCGAGGAGCGGCTGGTGGCCGCGGTCGAAACCGGACTCATTCCGATCACCTTGGCGATGGAGATTTCCAAGGCCGAGACGGAAGAGGCGCAGAATCTGCTTCTCGACGCCTATGAGACCGGGAAACTCAGGGGCAAGAAGCTCGCCGCCGTCCGCCGCCTGCTCGACATGCGTATGCGGAGTCAGCGCAAGGGAGGATTGCCTGTCGGACGTTTGGGCCGGAAGACGAGCAGTCGACGAATGACGGCCGCCGATCTCATGCAGGTCTATCAACGCGAAGCCGAAAAGCAGCGTCTCCTCGTCAAGAAGTCGGATTTCACCCAGATCCGGCTGCTGTTCGTTGTCGAGGCGCTGAAGGATCTGCTCGCCAATGATGGCTTCATCAATCTGCTGAGGGCGGAGGGGTTGGCGACCATGCCGCGGGCGCTCAAAGCCCGCGTATCGGGCGACGAACATGGCTGATGAACCGAAAGACCGGGAGGACGGTCGTATTCACCTCGCCTTCGACCGGGATTTTCTGACGATTCCCGTCGCGGCGATCATTCCGCTCAAGGCGTTGCCGGATGGCGCCCGGGCGAGCCGGTCCTATTCGCAGGTGCTGAGCTCGATCAAGGCGATCGGCCTGATCGAAGCGCCCGTCGTCATGGCGGACGCAAAGAACGCCGGAACCTGGTTCCTTCTGGACGGCCATCTGCGGCTGGAGGCACTGAAAGAACTCGGCATCGCCGAGGTTGAATGCCTGCTTGCCGCTGACGACGACACCTATACCTATAACAAGCGCGTCAACCGCATCCCTCCGATCCAGGAACATCGGATGATCGCGCGCGCGATGGATCGGGGCGTGTCATCCGCCGACATCGCTGCCGCCCTGAACCTTCAGGTCGAGTCCGTGCTGCGGCGTTTCCGGCTTCTGGAGGGGATCAGCCCGGAGGCCGCAGAGATGCTGAAGGACACGCCTTGCTCGATGAAGGTGTTCGACATTCTGCGTCAAATGACGGCGGTCAGGCAGATCGAAGCCGCCGATCTGATGATCGGTCAGAACAATTTCACGGTCATGTTTGCCCGCGCTCTGCGCGCAGCCACCTCCGAGAACCAGCTCGCTACGACCAAGAAGGGCAAGGGCGCCGGGAAGCCGACGCCTTCGGGTCAACAGATTGCCCGTATGGAGCGCGAGCTGGCGACGCTTCAAACTCAGGTGAAATCGGTCGAGGAAACCTACGGTATCGACAACCTGCATCTGACCGTTGCGCGCGGATACATCGCTAAGCTCCTCGCTAACAACCGAGTGGTTCGCTGGCTGGCCACCTACCAGCAGGACTATCTCAGCGAGTTTCAGAAGATCGCCGAGATCGACACGCTCGGCCCGGCGGCAGAACCGCCGGCGGTCTGAACGGAGAATGGGGACCCGGACCCGATAAGCGCGGGGACCATGGGAGAAGCCGCACTATGGGGCGGATCAAGCATGGTGGTGGGAATGGCGGCGAACCCGCATGAGGCCCACCAGGCTGGCCGTCATATGGTCCAGCCGCATGAGGGGTGGTTTGCCTCGCATGAACTGAAGGCAGGCGGGCGTGTCGGGAGCGCCAACCGGCACGCCCGCCATTTGGGCAAGGTGCGGTGAGGTCATCACGCTGACCTGTCGGAAACCTCGGGCTCGAGCCGAATTTGCAGGTCGGCAAGCAGGTTGGAGTCCATGCCATCGCCGGCCAGAGTTTGCAGGTAGTCGAGCAGATCGTCCTGTCGTGGTTGCCCGAAGGCCAGACGATAGACCGTTAGGCTGCGTTTGAGCCAAGCGAGTCGCGTGCCTTCCCGACTGAACGGCAGCATCGGCACGCGCCGTTCGACGCGCACGGAACCTTCGTAGATCCAGTAGGGGATGAGATCGGTGTCGACCGACGCCTCCGAGCGCGCACGCTCGAACATGAGCTTCCATGGATCGTCAGGGGCCTGTCCACGGCCCCTGACGACGGCAGCCTGGCGCTCCGCCAGGTTGAGGCGCACGGCATGGCCCTTGAAGCGGTGGACGCGGCCTTCGCGCTGTTCGAGGTCCACTGGGTTGCCCGGCAGGTTCCAGTGATAGACGCGGTAGCAATAGGGATGGAAATCCAGCCCTTCCTGGCCGACCGACGTGGTGGCGAGAACGAACGGCCGGAACGGTGAGTTGAACGCATCGCGCACGCCTCCGAGCCGTGAGACGGCGCCGTCTTCGTTCTTGTAGTCCGCGAGCCGCATCGCGAAGCGTCCGCGCATCTGGAATTTGCTGATGGCGAGGGCCTCTCCATCGACATGCACGTCATCGACGTCGATCTGTGACGGGCGGATGGCCAGGGCCTGGGCCATGGCGCGGGCGACACCGATTGCGCGCTCCTCGGCCGGACGGACGCCAAGACCTTCGGCGTCGACGAGGTAGTGGGCGTATTCGTCCAGGACGGCCTGGAGATTGTAATGCGCGCAATAGACCAGCACGCGGCGCCAGTAGTGATCGTCGGTATCCCGCCGCAGCAGGGCGACCGCGTCGTGCTGATTGAACAGCGTGCGGAACGACCAGGCGACTTCGGCGGCGGCGCTGAGCATGCGCGGGTCGTCCCAAGCCAGCTCGGGCGCGATCCGTTTGAGAGCGCGAAGCGCGCAGATGGCCGGACTGCCGAGCGCGACGTCAACCAGCAGGTCCGATAGATCAGCGGACGGAGCGCCAATGTCGCGGGTCTTCACCGCTGCCGCTAGTTCGGCGACATGATCCTGGAAGGCGTCTTCGCTCGCCAGGGCGCGCATGCCTTGGGGCGTCTCCAGCCAGGCGCGAGAGCGCGCGCCCAGCAGGTCATCGATCACGGCGGGGGCGGCCCACTCGGCGCTGTTTGCGTCCTGATGCGATACCGCTCCCTCCTGCAAAGCACCGAGCGCAGGCTTGAGGCGGTCACCTATAGCGGCGCGCATTCCCTCCAGTGACAAGGCGGTCTCGGTTTCGCTGAACACTCCCAGCGGATCGGCGAGTTCGGCTAAGGCCGGCGAAGGATAGATCAGCAGCAGCGCGCGCAGACCCGCGAGCCGACCGTGATCCTGCCGAAACTGCAAGGGGCGCAGGCGATGCTGCTCGAAATAGCGTCGGCCGGATTCGCCGACGCCCATGCGCCGTTCGGCTTCGTAGGACAGGAGGGCTGCGACCGCGTCGGGCACCATGGACCAGGACGAAAATATCAGCGCCTTGGTCAGCGGCGCCCCGGATCTCGGGTCGCCGTAGTAGGGCATAGCGGCAGGCAGCCAGAGATTTTGTTCGAGGTGCTGGCCGAAGATGTCGTCCATGATCGCGCGCATGCGGCCATTGGCCGGGTCCAGCGGCGCGTAGGCGTCGATGGCGTCGTGATCGAGCATGGCCGGTCGAGCCGCCTGGATTGCGGTGCGGAGCGCGCCCGAAGGAGCGTTGGCCTGGTCTTCCAGCAGCCGTTTCAGGCTGTAGTGGCGCATGAAGTTGAGCAGGTAGGGCGAGGATTTCCAGTATTCGATGATCTCGGGGGCATCGAGCGTGCGCGCCACCTGGGAAACGGCCGATGCCTGCGCGAGGTCGGCGGGCGCGACCGAGACTGTAACGGCGGGCTCGCTCATCATGGAGTCGCGCTCGACCGTGGACGCGACCCGTTCGGTTCGCGCGATCACCCGGCGCAGGCGCCGTTCGATGGTCTGGCGCGTCTCGACCGCTGAGGCGTGTGACTGCGGCAAGGCATGCAGGAGACTGCGGAAGGTGCGCATTTCGCGCGCCAGCGTGGCCGTCACCTCCGGCCCTTTTTCCCGGCCGTAGAGGAAGCTCAGTGTCTCAAGGAAGTCCTGATAGTGATCGCCTTCGTCGGGCTCGTCGCCGGCGAGCGTGAGCATTCGATAGGGCGTGGCGGAGAGCAGCAGGGTGCGGGCGGCGTGCCCGTCGCCTCCTGAATAGTCGAACAGTTCGCGCGCGAGGATTGCCGCGTCGCTGTCGCCGTGCAGCAGATCCCGAAACCGCTGGAACTCGTCCATGATGATGAGGTCGGGTTGCAGCGCGTCGACGCAGGCATGGGACAGTTTGGCGCGGAGTCGGGCGACCAGGCTATTGCGGGGCTGCGTCATCTCCGGGGGATAGGTGTCCCGGCGGCGCGGGAAGAGTTCGCAAACCCGTTCTAGTTCCTCGAAGAGGTCGCGATCCGCCTGCACGTCGCGGCGGAAGCGCTCGATGATGCGCTTGTCGACGCCTTCGAGGTTGAGATTGTCCACGGCGCGGTTCCAGCCGTCGACGCCGGCTGTGACCTGCAACAGGTTGTGCAGGCCCCGCGGGCGCGTCACGAGATCGCGCAGAAGATGGCACAGCAGGGCGCGTTCCTGGGTCACGCCCGTCGCGGAGCGCAGATCGAAGGTCGTGCCCGGCGTCAGGCTGATGAAGTTCACCTTGTTGGCGTCGAGGCCCACCTGGTCGCGCAGTTGCAGGGGAACGAGGGTCATGCGGGTTGGCAGGGCCAGCTCGCGCCGCCCAAGGACGTTCAAGCGGTTGAGGTTCTGGGCGGCGATCGCCTGGTTCGAGCAGATGTAGAGGATGTCGATCCGTTTGGTGGTGTCCCACAGGTGCTCGATCATGCGGGCGATGACCCCGCGCGCCACCATCGTCTTACCGAGGCCGACTTCGTCGGCGACCAGGAACTGGCGGACTGGATCGTCTTGGCCGTAGAGCCGATCGAAGACATAATCGACGGTGCGCCGCTGAAATGCCTTGAGAGGAGCGAGCGCCGCATCGGCGCGGAACCGTTTATTCGGCATGCGCGGCATCCTGCGTGGCGAGCGCAATTCGGAATGTGTTCCAGAGCGCGCGGAACTCGGCCGGAATCGGATCGGTATCGGCGCCATCGCCGGTTTCCAGGCGCGCGATCAGCCGTTCGATAGCGCGGAGCTGGTCGCCGCCCCGGCAGAAGGCCCGAACCATCTCCTCGAGGATTGGCGCGTCGTCGCTTGCCGCGCGCCAGGCGCCCTGACCCGCCCCGTCCTGCGCCGCAAGGGCGGCTGCGAAGGGGTCGCCCAATTCGGAGAGGAGCAGCCGGAGATAGCGAAAGAAGGCGTCCTTGCTGTCGATCACCCAGCGCAGGATGGCGGCGTGACGCTCCGCGGGCAGTCCCTCCAACATGAGCCCGGTGCTGAACAGGATCGAGACGTCTTCCGTCTCGTCCGTCAGGTGACAAGCGAGGAAGCGCGTGAGATCGACCAAGGGCATCGCGCCAAGGGCGGCGGGCTGTCCTTGCCGAAGCGGCTCCAGCACATCGCGCGCATGGCCTTCGCCCCGCGTGATTGGCCAAACACGCAAGGCGCCGACTCCGGCAAGCGAAAGCGGTTCGGACGGGACCAGCCAGACCCGCCAGACTGGCGCGCCATCGGCGGCGGGCTCGCCACGCTCACAACAGAGCTTGAGGCCGCTGCGGCAAATCTCGCGCCGGGCTTGGTCCAAACGCGCCTCGGCGGCTCGTTGCGCGGCATCGGCGGCGCTCGTCTCGTCCCGGACAAACGGCCGCGTCAGCCGGCCGAATCCTTTGTCGCCAAGGATTTCCTCGACGCTTCCGACCCGCGACCGCTTGCCGGTCAGGGTCGTGAAGATCTCGACATTGCTGCCGGTCAGCAGCGCCGGCCGGGTGGCGTTTCCTGAGCCGACCGTGATCGCGGTGTCCCAGCCGCGCTCGGCAATGAATGCCTTGGCGTGGAGCCCTTGCAGGGCCGCCGCGTCCTCCTCCTCGCCATCTTCCGTGGCAGCCATCTCGTCGAGCACGGCGACGCGGGCAAAGCCATCCAGCGTGGCGCCGGGCACCTGGGCGATTTCGTCGGATCGCCCGATGAAAATGGGCTTTTCGGCGCTGGCTAGGCCAGCGAGCATCGACAGGGTCTGATCGTCGCAGAACGGTGACACCACGCCCAGCCGAGCGCAGGATTCCGGGCGCCATGGCTTGCCGCCGAGGCCGTTGACCGCGAAGGAGACGCTCTGGAACGGCTCGGGCAGGCTCCATTCGGCGCGCCGCATGTCTTCGGCCAGTTCATCGACGAGGGTCTTCGTTCCATCGGGAGCGCCGACGGTCGCGAGGTCGGGGAGCTGGCGAAGGAAGTCGGCGACCGGGCGGTTGATGGCTTTGGGCTGTTTGGTGATCACGCCGTCGAGGGTGGCGGCAATATCCCAGGAGCGGTCGCGCGTCAGGTTTCGGGAGAGGATGAGCAGGCGCAGGCGCGCCGGGTCTTCGGGCCGCAGCGGCGTGAAGCGTAGCGCCCACATCTTGGGATGGAAGGCCCCGCCTTGAGGGGCGGCGACCTCGACGATGATGCGTTCGAGCAACGAGCAAAGGCGGGAATGCGGCCGCGCGCTCGCCTGGATATGGCCGGCGTCGGTAAAGACGACGAGGCGACCGGCGATGCGCTCGGCCCCTTCCAGCAGCGCCAGAGGGTGAGAGAGAATGTCGTCGCGGTTCTCGGCGGCGAAGAGCGCCAGACTGACCGGCACGGCGAGCGTGGTCTCGAAGTCGAGCGAGAAGGTCGTAGCGACCGCCGCGTCGAAGACGTAGCCCGCCGGTGGCTGAAGATTGGCGCCGTAGAGCGTTCGCTGTTCGGGATCGAGGCTGCGCCTATTCAGCATGGGCGAGGTCCCGCAGGTGGGATTTGGCTTGCGCCCAGCGGAAGCTGAGGCGGTCGGCGCCCGATGCGCCGGTCCAGCGGTCGCGGACAGCGTGATTGGCGTAGCGGGACTGACTGGTCTTGAGCCGGCGTTCTCGCTCCTCGACGAGCTGCCGCGCCGTGGGCGCTGAGAGCACCTGCTCCGTCCCGGCAAGAACCAGCTCACGCCACTCGGTCACGAAGCGCTTGGCGGCCGGTCGGACGGCGTGCGCCGGGTGCTCCACGACGCTCCAGAAATCATCGAGCGACCACGCGCGGACGGCGCCGGCATCGAGCTCGTCGCTCCAGGCATCAAGCCGACCGCGATAGTCGTCGATCCAGTCGTCGCGCTGGCGCAGTTCACTGAGCGCGAGGTTGTAGAGCAGCGCTGCGCCGTGCATCACATGGGAGAAGATTTCCCCATGCTGGACGAGGCGGCGCGCGGCAGGTGGAAACGCCGACAGATGGGGATGCGTCCAGATATAGTCGCAGTCCGCGTCGATGCCTTCGCGCGCGAGCATCGTGAGCAGCGCGGTGGGCTGGCTGGCGACCAGGCGGTCGATCAGGAATTGCGCCTCGTCCGCGGTCAGGCGGAAGATGGCGCGTTCGAGCAGGTCGCCGGGCATCTGCGGCAAGGCCGGATTCCAGACGGCGGGCACCTGCGCGCCGGCCAGGGCGTCTTCGCCGCCGGATGCGCCGCGCGAACGGCCACGGCCCCGTAAGGTGACGAACAAGCTGTCGAGCGAGCCGGGAAAGACCCGGATGCCCCACGCGCCGAGCCCGGCCCAATAGACGGAACTCGGCAGTCGTTGGAGCCGCGGTCCCGCATCGCGGCCGATAATGCCGGTGGACTCGCCACCGGCTTTCAAGGCGTCGGCAAGCCGGATTTCGGTGTCGCGCGCCTCGGCGCGGAGCTGCGCCTCGGGGACTTCGCGTTTCTCCAGCGCCCGATAGAGCCAGGGGATGAACAGCATGTATCGCAGGCGCGTCTGGATCGTGCTCGTGCCCGGAAAGAGGTGATCGGCGATGGAATCGCGGATCGCCCCCAGCCCCAGTTCGTCGCGGGTCTCGCGCTCCTGAAAGAGCGCCATGATGCGTTGCGCACGCTGCCGCTCAGCTTCATCGAAATCGATCCAGGCAAGAGACGACATGGGCTCAGGCTGCCTCACTCTCGGTCGGCTTCGTCGGCAGGACGGGAATGACGGAGCCGGAGGTCATCAGCACGATCAGTCCGCGCTCGGCGCCGGTCATGTCGAGATAGGCTCGCACCTGCGCGCGATAGTGATCGAGTGTCCCCAGTGCCGGCGTCACATCGCTCTTCCAGTCCACAACGACGGCGGGGCGGCCCTCGGTCGTAAGGGTCAGGGCGTCGGCGATCCCGGCCGTTGCGGTTTCCACGCCGTCGGCCGCCTGTGCGGCATAGACGGGAAATTCGGCCAGAAGACCCGGCCGCAGGGCTGCGATGTCGGGCAGGGCCAGGGTCCGGGCGACACAGGCCGCCAGTTCCTGAGCCGACAGCCCCGTCGCCGGGTCGGCGACCGAAGACCGGCCGAGGGCGCGGATGAGGTCCGCCGCCCGTTCGGTCAGGGCGGCTTCCGCCTCTAGGGTTTCGCCGGTCAGCACCTCTTCCATCAATTTGTGGAGGATCAGCCCGCGTTCCCGGCCGCCCTGCACGAAAGCGGCTGCTTCCAGCTCGGGAGGCTGGTCGTCGGCTGATCCCGTCCAGAGCGCGGCTTCTTCTTCCCGCAGCACAGTCCCTGCGGCGTTTTCGTCGCGGCTGGGCGCAAGCCAGGTCAGCCGCGTCTGCGCGGCGGCGATGGTTTCGGCTTCGGCGGCGAAGCTCGCGCGCGTCTGGGTGTTGCCCACACCCGCTCCAGTGGCCGTGAGGCCAGCAGGCAGGTGGGAGACGTCCAAGCCGGGCAGTTCGGCGAGCGACAGATCGACGAGACCGATCCAGGCGGATTTCGAGGGCGTGGTGTCGAGCCGGGGGAGGACGAGGAGTTCGCGGGCGCGGGTGGCCGCGACGTACCAGAGGCGGATACGTTCGCGATCCAGTTCGTCCTTTTCCGCCTCACGCGCCGTCTCATATCCCTCAGGCGGGATGCCCAGGACCGGGCAGAAGAAGGTTTCCGTCTGGCGGTCGACGACCGCGTTATCGGGCGCCATGACACCAGTCATGGTGTTGACTGGAATGACGATCGGCCATTCCAACCCCTTGGCCGCGTGCATGGTGAAGAGCGCGACCGCTTCCTCCTGCGCATCGGGTCGGCCCTCGACGGCGCGCGCCTCGTCGGACCACGCCGCTGTCATCGCCTCGGCGAAGGCGCGCAGGCCGCGCACGGCGTAGCCGGTCGACAGGCTGAGATAGAGATCGATATTGGCGAGCGCGCGCTCGGCTTGGCCGCGATGGCGCTCGAGGAGGAGCGGGCGGACGCGCATCACGTCCACGGCATGCGAGAGCAGCTCATGCGGGGTCGTGCTGTTACCGCGCCGGGAGAGCGATTGCAGCCGCTCGAAGACCTCGCGAGCTAGCGGGTGCGCGATGACAGCGGGGTCGATGCTGAGATCAAGGCGCGGAATCCGATCCGGCCGTTCCTCTGAGCGCGGCAGCCCCCAGATGATGTCCAGAAGCTCTTCCTCGGTGAGGCCGACCAGAGGCCCGCGCAGCAGCGCGCCGAGCGCGAGCGTGTCGCGGCGATCGGCCAGGACGCGGGTCAGGGCGATGAGATCCTGGATTTCCTGGCGGCGGAACAGCCCCTTGCCGGCCTGGGTCGCCACGGGGATTCCGCGGCGCTCAAGGGCCTCCTCGTAGCGCCACAGCTCCGCGCCGGTCGGCGCCAGCAAGGCGATGTCGCCCGGCTGGCAGGGACGTTCCGAGCCGCTGCGACGGTCGACGATGGGGTGACTTTCGATCAGCCGCGCGCACAGCTCGGCGATGGCGTCGGCTTCGGCGTCACGCTGCCGCTCGGCGCTGGCCTTGCCGTTTTCGTCGGCCACGGCGATGTCGAGGGCCGCCACGCACAGGCCGCCCCGGTCATCATGAAACGGGTCGAGAGCGGTGAAGCCCGGCTGCCCATCGGCCGAGAGCACGGCCTCGAAGCGCTCGTTGACGAAGGTGAGGATCGAGGCGCAGGAGCGGAAATTGGTGGAGATCGACAGGAGGCTGTCGGGGTCCTGGGCGCGGAAGGCGTCGCGCGCCTGCACATAGGCGCCGACATCGGCGCCCCGGAAGCGATAGATCGCCTGCTTGGGGTCGCCGACCAGGAAGAGCGCGCCCGGCCGGATTTGGAACCGAGTCCAGTCGTCATCGCCATCGACCGGCTCGCCGCAGAGTCGCCAGAAGATTTCGGTTTGCAGGGGATCGGTGTCCTGGAACTCGTCGACGAGGACATGGGCGAAACGCTGCCCCAGTGCTCGGCGCACGGCATCGTGGTCGCGCAGCAAATCGCGCGCGGCGAAAATCAGATCGTCGAAATCGAGCTGGGCGCTGGCGCGCTTGTGGTCGCGATAGCGTTGCAGGATCGGACGCGCTTCGTCGATCAGCGCCGCCAGGGCATGGCCGGCGGCCGCTTGCACGAGCGCGACCCAGGCGTCGCAGCAAGCGGTGTAATGGGTTTCCGCGGCGTCATTCAGCCGATCACCGTCAGCCTTGGAAAGACCAGCCTCCTTGGCCGCGGCGGCCCATTTGCCCTTCTTGCGGTAGGAGGCGAAGGCGCCGGCCTTGGTGCAAAGGTCCGGGTGGGGACGCGCGGTCAGTGGGCGAACGAGGCCCGCCGGCGTCGCGGGATCGGGACCGTTCGCCGCGGCCGTCGCCATTTCGGCTAGGCGCTCGACGATCGTCACCGTTTCGGGTTCGGCCGCCGCCGCGCCATCCATGAAGCCCGCGAAATTCGCGGCGGCCTGCCGGAACGCCGTCAGGCACCCGTCGAGCGGGGAGACGGGCGGGGCCGCGAGCGTGGGGCGGCGGCGCAGATTCTCGGCGATCTTATGGATGAGCGCCACGGTCTCGCTGGGGCTGTGCAGCACCATCTCGGCCAAGATGCCGCCCTGGCCGCCGGACAGGCGTTCGCGCAGCCAGCCATCGACGATCTCAAGGAAAGTGAGATCGGCGTGGTTGCGGTCCATAACGCCGGCGCCGGGATCGATGTCGGCTTCCGCCGGATAGGGCTTGATCAGGCGCTGGCAGAAGCCGTGGATGGTCGAGCAGGTGATTTCGTCGATCGCAGCGCTGGCGGCGGCGAGATTGTCACGATGGGTCTGGGTGAGCCCATCGGGCAGCGCCACGCGCAGTTCGGTCGCAATCGTGCCGACCGAGAGGTCGGCGACGAACTCGCGCACACGGGACAGCAACTCGCTCGCGGCGAGTTCGGTGAAGGTGACGGCGGCGATGGAACGCGGCGCGACGCCTTCGGCCAGCATGGCGGCAATGCGGCCGGCCATGACGGCGGTCTTGCCCGAACCCGCGCCGGCCTCGACCAGGATCGAGCGATCGTGGAGGCTGATTGCATCGCGGCGGGCGCCGTCGTCATTCAGCACCTTGGACATGCTGCTCATCATTCCGCCTCCCAGACCTGAGCGACTTCGCCCAGCCGCTCCGTCGCGGCCGGCATTTTGCGTTTGCAATAGGTGGCACTGGCATTGGCAGGCAGAGCGAAGGCGAGGTCGTCATAATCGCCGCCGGTATCCGGACCAGGCAGGGCCGCGCCGCTTGCGAGGCTCATCCTTGCCGCGCGGAGATAGCCCGTGATCTCCGCGAGCACGGCCTCGGGATCGTCGAGCTGAAGATCGACGGGCTCGCGCGGGTAGAGCAGCGAGGCGCTGATGGCGACGTCGTCGCCGAGGAGCGCCTTCACCGCGAAGGCATAGAGGCAGCGTTGAAGCTCGCGTCCGCCGTTCAGCCGGATCTCGCCCCGCGGCGGTCGGCCGGTCTTGTAGTCGCGCACGAGCGCGCGCTTACCGTCGCCCGAGATGTCGAGCCGGTCGATATAGCCGGCGATGCTGAAGCCCGTGTCGGGAATCGTGACCGGCGTGCTCGCATCCCAAGGCGTCTCGGCGTCGGATTTCGGCTCCAAGCCGCCGAACGGCACTTCGCCAAAGGCGCGCGCGCCGGGCAGGATCTCATCGCCATAAGAAAGGGCGCGCCCCGCCATCACGCGGGCATCGTCGAGGGTGCGCCCCCAGATGACGGACGGCGGAACCGGGCGCTCGCTCTCCCAATCGCCGGCGACGGCTTGCGCGGCCCGAGCCACCGCCGCCTCGATGCTCTTCGTGTCGGCGGAAGCAAGGCCGCCGCCGGTTTCGAGGTCGCGCAAGGCGCGGTCGAGAACCATGTGGACGAGATCGCCGATCCCGAGCGCGTCGAGGACGAGCGGTTCGGCGCTACTCTGCGGTTCACGCCATCCGAACGCATAGACCCACACGAAGCTGAGCGGATTGCGCAGCAGGCGGCGCAACGAGCTGGCCGACTGGGTGCGGCCGAGGATGGCGAGCACGAGCGGGTGATCCGCCCGCACGAGCCCGTCATGGGGAGTGATCTCGGCCCGCCGCCAGTCGCGCCAGCAGCCCTGCGCGCCGACCGCTTGCGGATCGGCCGCGAACTCCTGGGGCCGGGCCATGAGGCGGTCGGTCTCGCTGAAAGCGTGCGCCGGCGTCGCGTTGCGGCGTAGATAGGTTTCGTCGCCCCGCCCTGCGAGCAGGGGGCTGCGTCCCAGAAGACGCCCGTCGCTGTCGCGTCGGGCGCGCGAGAGAACGACGGTATCGGCCGTCGTGGCGATGATCGTCTCGAAATCGCGGCGGTCGGCGAGATTGACCGGCAGCGGATCGAGCATCGGGGTCGGGATGATATGGTCCGGGATCAGCCGGTCCTCGGCGATCCCACGCGGCCAGCGCGAGGAATTGAGCCCGAGGAGCCGCACGAAACGGCGGGGCGACGCGGCGAGTGCGCTGGCTGGCATCCAGGCGGCGCAGACGCACGCCTCCAGTCCGTCGTCCTGCTTCAGGGTTTCCAGCGTCGCATCGATCGAGGCGGCAGGGCCGGCGAGCAGTGCCTTGCGCCAGATTGCGAGCGCGCGGCCCTTAAGGAAGGCTTCTCCGATCTCGCTGGCGGCGTCCGATCCTTTCGCCAGAGTGTCGACCGCTGTGCGGAGCGCGGGAACATGGTCGGCACCGTCGGGCCAATCTTCCGGCGTCAACCGGGCCAGCAGACGGTTCCATGCGCCCGGTGTCGAAAGCGGTGCATCGGTCGGCAGGATCCGCAGCCAGCCTTCGGGCAGGGTCTCGAAAGGCCCGCTATCCCGGCAGAACGCCGCGAGGCGCCGCAGCCGCGACTGCGACAGGCCCTGGACCACGATGTCGGCCAGTGCGGCGGCCGCTTGGCCCTCGCGGGTGGTGACAGTGCGGACGCCGTGGATGAAGCGCAGGTCGATATTGGCGTCGGCGCGCAGGGCCAGGAAATGATCGTCATAGTCGGCGGGCGAGGCGGTCGCGATGGCGATGTCCGAGGGCGAGACGCCCGAGGCGAGCAGGCTTCGCGCCCAGCGCATCGCCTCGATAGCCTCATGATAGGCCGTCGCTGCGCTGACCGCGCTGATCCCCGGCTCTTGCGCCGGTGCGCGTGTGACCGTGACGCTGGTGCCGTCCAGCCATGCGGGAACGCTCCTCGGGCCGGCCGTCCATTGCACGGGGATATGTGCGGTGAGGGCCTTGAGCAGCGGTCTCCAGCAGGGCGAGAGTTCGGTGAGGCCAGCGATCTCCATCGGACCGAGGACCGCCGGCGCATGACCGATGCGGGCGGTCGCGGCTGCCACGATGTCGAGGGGCCGCATCATGCCGAACGGAAGCTGGTCGAGGACGGCTGCTTCCAGGCGCGCGATGGCGCCGAGACGCGGATGATCGGCCGCGTGTGCGGCCAGATCGATGCCCGCACGCCAGGCTTTGTGGAGTGTGTCAGCCGCCGCGTTGATCATGCCGGGAAGAGCCTTGATGCTCTCCAAACCGTCCATCGGCGTTGTGGGCAGGACCGCCTGGATGGCCGCGCGCAGGCTCTCGTCGTCGATAGGGCGGGCGAAGCCGCCGGCCAGACGGACGGCGGCCTGTTCGAAGGACATGATCTGGAGGCCGTGACGACCGTCGCGGCCCGCCGCCAGCCGGCTCTCCCGCATAGCGAGGCGGCCGTGAACGACCAGGGTGGATCGACTCGCGATGATCATGGCCGCTCTCCTTCCAGGCACTACTTGTTGTTGAGCCGCTGGGTCGGCGCCGATGCGGCTACCATCTTCGCGACTTGCTGCCGTTGGGGTTGCGCAGCGCCATTGGCGGCGGCGGCGCCGGCCGCCTGCTCGCTGGTGATCTCAATTTTTGAGCTGCGTTTCCGCATGTCTTGCCCCACCCCAAAGCTATCCAGTCAATCGCCATTGACGGATCGCCCCCGATGGGAATAATAACTAAACGGATCGCGCCGATATGTCCATATAGTTTTTATCCCCATCGACGCGCGGAGGCAAGAAAGCAATGCCAGAGGCCGCTGCGGCATTGAAATGGGGCGTCGAGCGCCGGCTCGAATTCATCGAGTTCCGTCTTTACTGGGAAGGCGGCTTGAATCGTTCGGACATCATCGAAGCGTTCGACGTGTCCGTGCCACAGGCGTCGAAAGATTTGACGCTGTATCAGGAACGCGCGCCACAGAACGCCATCTACGACAAGAGCGCTAAGCGCTATATCGCGAGCAATGAGTTCCAGCCCTGCTTTCTAAAACCAGATGCCGGACAGTACCTCAACCAGCTTCGCTCCGTCGCCGAAGGTATCCTGGCCCCCTCCGAATCCTGGATTGCTCATTCTCCTCCTTATGCTGGACCGCCTGTACCGGCCCGCGGCGTCAACAACGATACGCTGCGAACGATGCTTGCAGCGATCCGGCAGAACCAAGCGGTCGAGATCAAATATCAATCGCTCTCCAGTGATGATCCGCGGTGGAGATGGATCGCCCCGCATGCAATCGGCTTCGATGGATTTCGGTGGCACACCCGCGCCTTTTGTGAGGTCAGCAGGTCGTTCAAGGACTTTTTGCTGTCGCGGATCATAGAGGTCAGATCAACTTGCCCGAGCGAGGTGTCGCCCGAGGATGATGCCGACTGGAACGAGCTTATCACGCTGGAAATAGGGCCACATCCAGAGCTTTCCGAAAGTCAAAAACGAATCATCGCCCTCGATTACGGCATGCGAGGGGGGCGTGCTCAAATTCAAGTTCGAAAGGCG
>NZ_JAYSAH010000045.1:0-10694 GCF_041916015.1 Sphingopyxis sp.
AGCGAAGTCGAGACACGCGAAGGCTGGCACTTCCCAAGCGTGTCTCGACTTCGCTCGACACGAACGGAAATAGAGGGCGGTCCGCTACCCACCCCAATGCCGACGTCATCAAACCGCTATTGTTTCTCCCCCTTCTCGACCAACCCATGCCCTACGCTCACCCGCTCGTCGAAGACGAAACAGCTTCCGTGCCAACGGGTATTCGCCTCTGCCACCTGTTCCAGATAAGCGAGGATGCCGCCTTTCAGGTGCACCACGTCCGCAACCCCCTCGCTCCGCAGGAAAGCGGTTGATTTTTCGCAGCGGATGCCGCCGGTGCAGAACATGGCGACGCGCTTGCCCGCGAACTCGGCGGCATGGTCGCGCCACCAGCCGGGGAAATCGCCGAAACTCTTGGTATGCGGGTTGATCGCGCCGGCAAAGCTGCCGTAACCGACCTCGAAATCGTTGCGCGTGTCGATCAGCACCGTGTCCGGATCGTCGACGAGCGCGTTCCAGTCGGCGGGGTCGATATAGGGCGCCGCATCGCGCGCCGGATCGAGGCCCGGCACCTTCATCGTCACGATTTCCTTTTTCAGCCGCACCTTGAGGCGCTGGAACGGCATCCCGGCGGCGGTCGAATATTTGACGTCGAGGTCGGCGCAATCGGGAAGCGCGCGGATGTGGGCAATGGCTGCAGCGATGCCGTCGGCGCTTCCGGCGATCGTCCCGTTCACCCCCTCGCGGGCGAGGAGCAACGTTCCCTTCACCCCGTGCGCCGCGCAGAGGTCGAGCAACGGCTGGCGCAGCGCGGCGGGGTCTTCGAAGGGCGCGAAACGATAGAGGGCGGCGACGGTGAAGGACATAGCGGCGCCCCATAAACAAAAGCCGTCGTCATTGCGAGGAGCCGAAGGCGGCCGCAATGACGAAAGGGGCTAGCGAAAGGGATCGCGCCGCGCGGTCGCATAATGCGCCATCGCCATCGTGGTCCATTGCGCATTGACGCGGATGCAGGTCGGGAAGACGCTGGCGTCGGTCACCAGCACATTGGTCGTCCCGTGAACGCGGCATTCGGGATCGACGACGCCATATTGCGGGTCCTCGTTAATCGCATTGCCGCCGTGCGGGTGGCTGCTCGACAGGGTGACATCGTCGGATTCGCGGATCGCATCCTCGAAGAAGGCGTCGATGTCCATGCCCGGCGTCACCGCCTGTCCCCTGGTCAGCGCCGGATAGCATTCGAGCGCGCCCGCCGCGAAATGCACCTTGGTCAGCGTCGCCATCGCGCGGCGCAGCACGGGGAGATCATCGTCGGTATCGAGCTTGAAGGCGAGCTTGCCGTCCTTCATCCGCCCGAGCCGGTCGGCGGGGAAGAGGATACCCGCCGAATGGACGCGGCCGAAATTCCGCATCCGCGCGGCATGGTCGGCGAACCAGCCGGGCATCAGCGACGCCATCGCCATCGGCGGCTGGAAATGGCTTTCGAGGAGGAAGTCGCCGCAATCGACATAGCTTGCCATCTGGTCCTCGTCCCACGCGTCGCCGCCGACCCCCGGCGGCATCAGCGCGACGACAGGCGAGGCGATGTTGAGCGAGACCTGATAGCCGGTGCTGTCGATGTCGCTGCGGCTGAGCAGCTTCGACGAGGCGATCGTGCCGGCTGCGACGATCACGCCGACACGGGCGCGGACGAGCGTCTTCGACCCGTCGGGGAGGACCAGCTTCACCCCCTCGGCCTCGCGCCGGCCGTCGATCGCGGTCTGCCAGAGAATGCGTTCAGCCTTGGTGCCGGGCAGGATGCGCGCGCCTTCGCGGCAGGCTTCGGGCAGGTAGGTCTGCGCCATCCCCATCCGCCGGCCATAGGCGCAGCCCGCGTTGCAATATCCGCAATAGGCGCACGCCGTCGGCGTGTTCGGCGGCCCGAAATTCTTCGCGAACCAGTCGGCGACGGCGCGGCTGTCCTTGGGATCGGTCGAGGTCGCGGCATAGGCGTGCCAGCCGTTGATCAGGTGCGGGCCGTTGTGGCGCCCGCTGCGCGGTTCGATCGTGTCGATGCCGAGCCGCGCCTTGATCGCGTCATAGCTTTGGTGGAACGCCGCGGCATCGACCGGCGCGCCGATGCTGTTCCATTTCGCGAACACATCGACCGCGTCGGGGTGCGTGCGCCCCGTCTCGTTGACGCGCAGGCAAATGCCGTTGTTGATCGTCGACGAGCCGCCGACGCAGCGCCCCTGAAAGACGACGAAATCGCGGTTGGTCGAGGTCTGGAGCGCGCCGTGCTTGAACAGGTTCGCGACCATGTCGAGCTCGTGATGATTGATCCGCGGCGAGGGATAGAAGGGCCCGGCCTCGACGATCAGCACCTTGTAGCGATGGTCGTGCACCATATGATAGGCTGCGACCGCGCCGCCCGCTCCCGACCCGATGACGATCACGTCATATTCGTCCGCAAGAGTTGAAGCATCGAGGATATGCGCGGGATCGATCTCGCGCCCGTCAACGCGCTCGATCGGCATCTCGCCGGCACCGCGCGTGCGGAACTTGGGCAGGGTGAAGCCGATCTGGCGATGCACCGGGTTGGCGGCATTGGCGTCCTGATCGCCGGGCTCGATCCCCGCCTGCCAATGCCCATAATAGCATCCGTAGATGACGCCGCGCAGCCGCGCCATGTCCTGAAAAAGGTCGATCCGGCTGTTCTGGAGGCGGCCGGCGATCCGTTCGGCGCGTGTTTCGACGCCGACCTCGGCGAACAGCGGGCCGAGCACGATCTCGGTCGCGGTCAGCGACAGGCGTATCTCGTCGAGCTTCGTTCCCCCGACCTTCGCGAACAGATCGACAACGTTCGCGACCACCTGATCGGGCGTGATCGCCATGGGGGCGCCGTGGAACAGCGCCTCGGTCAGCGCCTTCAGAAATTTGAGCTGCCCGAAATTGAACGGTGCCGCCATAGCCTGCCCCCTGCCTGCCCCTATCCACAAATGGCGGCTTACAGGCGCGAGACGCAAGCTGTATTGTACGGGATCGCCAGCACGAGGGCCTATGCGCTGCGCGCCACGGCATCCACCGGCAGGAACGGCTGCACCGCCGCCAGCGCGCGCGCGACATAATCGGCCTTCTCGCCGACCGGCGCGACATAGTGCAGCGCTTCCCCGGCCGCTTCGGTGCCTGCCAGCCGCGCGATAATCCATGCCGCGAGATATTGCGAGGCGAGGCAGCCCCCGGCGGTCGCGACATTGCCGTGCGCGACGAAGGGCGCGTCGAGCACTTCCACCCCCGCCTCGACGACCCAGGGCTTGGTGGTGAGGTCGGTGCAGGCGGGAAGATCGCCGATCAGTCCCAGCTTTGCGAGCAGCAGCGTTCCCGAACATTGCGCGCCGATGAGCTGGCGCGCCGGGTCGAGCCGGATGCGGCCGAGCATCAGCGGATCGGCGGCGATCTCGCGCGTCCGGATGCCGCTGCCGACGATTACCGCATCGGCCTTGGCCGCGAAGTCGAGCGGCTGCTGCCGCTCGATCGTCACCCCGTTCATCGAGGTGACCTGCGGCGTCGGCGAGGTGATATGCGCTTCCCAGCCCCGTTCGCGCAGCCGGTTGAGGATCGCGGCGGCAACGAAGCTGTCGAGCTCGTTGAAACCGTCGAAGGTCAGCACCGCAATCTGCACGTCATAACTCCCTGAAAGCCGGCGGGCCCTATACTGCGCCGTCCCATATATCCAGAGCCCGATGGACCCGGCTCGCCGCAAAGCCACGAAAGCCCCGCATGCGCCCGGTGGTTTTGTGCCCTTTGTGGCTTCGAGCGCCTCCTTGTGGTGTTCGCAGCCGGCTTAAAGCGACAAAGGATACCGATGTGCACGCCGAAACTGTCTCCTTTGTCGCTTTAGGGAGGGTTCGCGAAAGCCGGTGATGTCAAAGAGCGGCGTCGAGGCTGGCACGGGACGATAAAGTAGGACAGCGATTTTTTCCGGAGTGGTCGGCGGCGGTTTTGGGGTGGGAAGCGGGCGCTGCCCTTTCTTTACTTCGTCATCCCCGCGAAAGCGGGGACCCAGAGCGTCCGTCCGCATACCCATCCCTGGGTTCCCGCTTTCGCGGGAATGACGAAGGGAGAGAGTGCGGCAACTCCCGGCCGAAAGCCGCGTTCATCCGCTCCATAACAAAAAGCCCGCTTTCAGAGGGAAAGCGGGCTTTTTGTAAGCTTCGGGAAGCGGGCCTACCCCTTTTCGGGGGGCGCCACCGTGATGCGCACCCGCTCGCCCGAATTGCCGGGGAAGCCGGTGAACATCGCCTCGACCAGATTCGGGACGAGTGCCTGCAGGTTGTTGTCGCGCGACTGCGCCTCGGCATGGCCCTCGAACAGGCGATAGCCGTCGGCGGCGCGGTTGATCTGGAGATTGAGGCCGCTGGTGTAGACGGTGTAGCTCGACACGTCATTATAGCCCCAGCCCGGGCCGAAGCCGCCCCACAGGAAGGGGTCGCGATAGCCATAGACGAAGCGGCGGCCGCCGTGCCCACGCACGATCACCGGGCGGTAGTAGGACGGGCCGAAGCCGCCGTACCAGGGATCACCGAAGCCGGGGCTCGAGACGACGCGCTCGCGGCCCTTGTCGACGCCATAATCCATGCGGACGACCAGGTCGGGGCGTTCGCCGTTCGCGGCGGGGCGATAGCCGTAGCGGGTCAGCTCGCCGGCGACGAGATTGGCATATTGGCCGAACTCGATGCCGCCCTGCAGCGCCGGATTGCCGGCCTCGATCGCGAAGCTCTGGCCCTGCGGCGCGGGAAGCTGGGTCTGGAAGCGCGCAACGTCGGCCTTGAAGGGGGTCGCGCAGCCAGCGAGCGCCAGCGCGGCGCCGGCGATTGCGGCGAGGCCGAGGCGGCGGGAAATCATCTTGCTCATACCATGCTCCGTGATTCGGAAAGACGCTTGCAGGACGCCTTTGTTAACATGACTACGCCGATGCGACTTAACCTTGGTTGAACCCGCTTCGCCGCATGATGGCACCTCGCTCCAATATGGGGGCGGGGCGGCGAGAAACAAGAATTTCCTTTGGCCGAAGCGGCCTGGTCAACGGCAGAGGCCGAGCGCGGCATAAGCGGCATCGAGCGTCGGTTTCGCGAGAATGCGAGCCTTTTCCGCCCCCTTGTCGAGTATCGCGTCGAGCGCCGCGACATCGTCCTTCAACGCGACGTAGCGCGCGTTGATCGGACCGAGCGTTTCGATCAGCAGTTCGCCGAGCGCGGGCTTGAACGCGCCGAACCCTTGCCCCGCATAGTCGCGCAGCACCGCATCGATGCTCGTATCGGCGAGCGCGGCATAGATGCCGACGAGGTTGCGCGCCTCGGGGCGGTCCGCCAGCCCGGCGGCTTCGGACGGCAGCACCTCGGGATCGGTTTTCGCCTTTTTGACCTTCTGCATCATCGTGTCGGCGTCATCGGTCAGATTGATGCGGCTCATGTCCGACGGGTCGGACTTCGACATTTTCGCAGCGCCGTCGCGCAGGCTCATGATGCGTGCCATTCCCGCCGGGATGATCGGTTCGGGCAGGGTGAAGACGGGCACCTCTTCGCTGGCATAATCATTGTTGAATTTCTGCGCGACGTCGCGCGCCAGTTCGAGATGTTGCTTCTGGTCCTCGCCGACCGGGACGTGCGTCGTCTGATAGAGCAACACGTCGGCCGCCTGCAGTACGGGGTAGGTGTAGAGCGCCGCCGATGCGCTTTCGCGATTCTTGCCCGATTTGTCCTTGAACTGCGTCATCCGGTTCAGCCAGCCGAGCCGCGCGGTCCCGTTCAGCAGCCATTGCAGTTCGGCATGCGCGGGGACGCGCGCCTGATTGAAGAGGACGGAGCGATCGGTGTCGATGCCGCAGGCGACGAGCGCGGCGGTCATCGCGCGGGTGTTGGCGGTGAGCTCGGCGGGGATGTGCGGCATCGAGATCGCATGGAGGTCGGCGAGGAAATAGAGCTTGTCGCCCTCCATCTCGTCCTGCATCCGCACCCAGTTGCGGATCGCGCCCAGATAATTGCCGAGGTGCAAATTTCCGGTGGGCTGGATGCCCGATAGCGTCCGCATGTCTTATTCCTTCGTGGTTGCCGCGCCATTGCGGCGGCGCCGCGTCAGCATGGCAAGCAGATCCTTGTCAAGCGCGCCCACGAGGAAGGCGGCGGCAAAGAAGGCCGCGCCGCCGGCGCCGCAGAGGATCGCGAGCGACCAGATCCGCTGGAATGCGCTGCCGCCATAATAGGGCTGCATCAGCGGCATCATGTACCAGAGCAGCGCCGCCATGACCGCGACCGCAACCAGCTGGCGCGCGATCTTGCCCGCCAGCTTCGCAGTGAAATGGAACCAGCCGCGGCGGTGCAGGATGATATAGAGCAGCAGGCAGTTGACCGACGCTGACACCGCGGTCGCCCCGGCGAGCCCGACGATGCCGTAGCGCTCGACGACATAGAGGTTGATCGCGACATTGATGATCAGCGAGGCGAGCGCGGTCCACACCGGCGTTCGCGTATCCTCGCGCGCGAAGAAGCCCGGATTGAGGATCTTGACGATCACATAGGCCGGAAGCCCGCAGATCAGCGCGACGACGATCTGCGCCATGATCGCGCCGTCGCCCGCGGTGAACTTGCCGCCGACGAAGAAGGCGGTGGTGAAGGCGGGGGCGCAGATGGCGAGCGCGGCGGCGGCGGGCAGCGTGAGCAGCGTCGCCGTTTCGAAGGCATTGGCTTGCAGCCGCTGCGCCTCGGCGGCGTCGCCGCTGTGGATATGTCGCGACAGCATCGGCAGGATCGCGGTGCCGAGCGCGATGCCGACGATGCCGAGCGGGAGTTGGTTGAGCCGGTCGGCGAGCTTCAGCAGGGTCAGCGAGCCTTGCGGCAGCGAGGTCGCGAAGAAGGTATCGACGAACTGGCTGACCTGATAGATTCCAGCGCCGAAGGTGGCGGGCAGGATCAGCATGCCGAGGCGCTTTACCTCGGGCGTGAATGTCGGAAAGCGCCAGTGGAGCTTCAGGCCCGCGCGGCGCACCGCCCACCAGAGATAGGCAAGCTGGACGACCCCCGCGATGCTGACCGCGACCGCGAGCGCGGTCGCGACGATCCGGTCGTCGCCTTGCGGTCCGCGCAGCCACCAGCCGGTGATGATGCCGCCGATCAGCACGATGTTGAGCAGCACCGGCGCAAAGGCCCCCGGCGCAAAGCGCGAGCGCGCGTTGAGCAGGCCCGACAGCATCGCGACGAGGCTGACGAGCGCGAGATAGGGGAAGGTCACGCGGCTCAGGAAGACCGCGAAGTCGAACTTGCCCGGCACCTCCTGAAAATCGCGCGCGAGAATCCAGACGATAGCCGGCATCACGATCATCATGATCGCGGAGAAGGCGAGCAGCACCCACAGGAACACCGACAGCACATCGTCGGCGAACTTCGCCGCGGCGGCCTCGCCATCCTCACCCGCTTCGCCGCCGCCGTGCAGCGCGCGGCTGTACATGGGCACGAAGGCGACCGAGAAGGCGCCCTCCGCGAACAGGCGGCGGAAGGTGTTCGGCAGCGTGAAGGCGAGCTGGAAGGCGTCGGCCGCGAGCCCCGCGCCGAGCACGCGCGCGAGCAGCATGTCGCGCGCGAAGCCGAAGATGCGGCTGACCATCGTCAGCCCGCCGATCGTCCCGACGCTTCTGACGAGGCTGGTCATGCGGCCTCTTTTTCAATCACCATCGTCATTGCGAGCGAAGCGAAGCAATCCAGAGTGTGCGTAAACCGCCCTGGATTGCTTCGCTTCGCTCGCAATGACGAGGTTTTCAAGTCAGATCAGGCCTGACCGGCCGGCGCCATGTCGCCCACCTGTTCGGCCTGCGCCTGCGCCTGCTGCATGAACAGGCCGTGGAAATCGATCGGCTCGAGCAGCAGCGGCGGGAAGCCGCCGTCGCGGACGACGTCGGCGACGACGCGGCGCGCGAAGGGGAAGAGGATGCGCGGCGCTTCGGCGAGGAAGAAGGGCTGGAGCTGGTCGTCGGGGACGTTGCGGACCCCGAACAGGCCGGCATATTTGAGGTCGACGACGAACATCGTGCCTTCGTCGGCCTTCGAGCTGATGTCGATCTTCAGCGACACTTCATAGAGATTCTCGCCGACATTGTCAGCGCCGATGTTGAACTGGACGTCGATCTGCGGCGCCGACTGCCACTGATAGGCGGCGGGGGCGTTCGGATTCTCGAACGACAGATCCTTCACATATTGCGAGATCAGACCGATCGCGGGCGCGGTGTCCTCGCCGTTCGCCTGCGGGGCGGGGTTGAAGTCGGTGCCGGTTTCATCAGCCATGATGGTAACGCTTTCACTATAGGATGACGGAAGGGTCCGCCGCAGGGCGGAAGGTTGCGGCGGCGCTTAGCAGCGGCGGCGGGCGAGTACAATGGTGCGAAGGGGGTTCGCGGAGGACAGCGCGCGGCGCTGAATCGTTGACCTGCCGTCCGGCCGGGGCCATGGTGATTTGAATCATGGCCGCGGATCGCCTATGTAACGGCCAATGCCTTTGTTGTTCCTTATCGGATTTTGCCTGTGACCGCTTTTTCGATCGTCCTGCTCGCCATGATCGCTGCCTTCCTCGGCATGCGGCTCTATTCGGTGCTCGGCAAGCGGACCGGGCATGAACAGGAACCCGTGCTGCCGCGCCGCGATGAGCGCGCCGCGCCCGCTCCGGCGCCCGTCCGCCTCGACGATGGCGACGCGCCTGCGTCGCTTCCGGCGGGGCTGCCGGGGAGCTCGGGGCTCGTTTATGAGCCTGCTGCCGAAGCCGGCCTCCGCCAGCTGCTCGCTGCCGACCGCCATTTCGATGCCGGGCGCTTCGTCGAGGGGGCCGAGACGGCGTATCGCATGATCCTCGAGGCGTTCTGGTCGGGCGACCGCGATACGCTGCGCGATCTTTGCGACGACGACAGCTACGAAGCCTTCGTCGCGGCGATCGAGGCGCGCGACGCGCGCGGCGAGACACTCGACAACCGCCTGATCGGGATCGATTCGGCGAAGATCACTGCGGTCGAGCTGAGCCGCCGTGAGGCGCGTATCACCGTCCGCTATCAGGCCGATATCAGCGCGGTGACGCGCGATGCCGAGGGCAAGATGATCGCGGGATCGATGAGCGATGCGGCGCAGGCCGACGACCTCTGGACCTTCCGCCGCCAGATCGGCAGCAGCGATCCGAACTGGCTGCTCGACGAAGTCGAAGCCGCCTGATTCTCGTGCGGGAAGCACGGGTGGCACAGAAGTCTGGCGTCGTGCGATTCTGGTTCACGCGAAGACGCGAAGACGCGAAGAGGTCGTGCGCGATCGCCGGAGACGGCTTGCCGCCGCAGGCGGATATAAAAGGCGCTACGCGCAAAGAGCCGAAGAGCGAAGCGTCGATTGGCAACCTCTTCGCGTCTTCGCGTCTTCGCGTGAACCCGAAAAATCCGATGCGGGAGGATGCTCGTTCGGCTCTCGGGCTGGCGCTGATCCTGCCACTGCTCTCCGCCTGCGCATCGGTGATCCCCGAAGCGGGTGGACCGCGCTCCGGCGCAACACCGCCTTCCACCCAGCCATCGCCGCCGCCGACCGGCGCGCCGCGGCCTTATACACCGCGTCCTTCGGAAACGGGCAGCGTCGCGGCGCAGCCGGTTCCAGCAACGCCAAATCCGCCGCTCCCCGCCCCGGCACCGCCCGCGACCGCGACGACCGCCGCCGAGGCAGGGGTGACCGCCGGTCCCGAATTTAACGAACTCGGCGTCGCCGCCGAGCAGGCGACCGCCGCGCTGAAGGCATTTCGGCTGAGCTGCCCCGCGCTGCTTCGCCGCGCCGATGCGAGCGGGCTCACGCAGAACGGCGAATGGACCGAAAGCTGCACTGCCGCGAAGGACTGGGCCGACCGCGACGCGACCAATTTCTTCAGCCGCTATTTCGGCACGGTGCAGATCGGCGCGGGGACCGCCTTCGTCACCGGCTATTACGAGCCCGAGATCGCGGCCTCGCGCGACAGGCGTCCGGGCTATGACGTGCCGATCTATCGCCGTCCGGCCGATCTGGTCGATGTCGATCTCGGCGCCTTCTCGAAGGATTTGCAGGGCAAGAAGATCCGCGGCCGCGTCGAGGGCAGCAATTTCATTCCCTATTACGACCGCAAGACGATCGAGAGCGGGGCGCTCGCGGGGCGCGGGCTCGAAATCGCCTGGGCGGCCGACGCCGCCGAGTTCTTTTTCCTGCAGGTGCAGGGTTCGGGCCGTCTCCGCCTGCCCGACGGCGCGATCATGCGGATCGGTTATGATTCGCAGAACGGCCGCGATTATGTCGGCATCGGCAAGCTGCTGCTCGACCGCGGCGAGTTGCAGCGCGGGCAGGCGTCGATGCAGGGGATTCTCGATTATCTCCGCGCCGACCCGGTGCGCGGCGCGGCGGTGATGAACGAGAATCCGAGCTGGGTCTTCTTCCGCGAGCTCACCGGGCCGGGCCCGCTCGGTGCATTGGGCGTGCCGGTAACGCCCCGCGCAAGCCTCGCCGCCGACCCCAAATATGTGCCGCTCGGCGCGCCCGTCTTCCTCTCGCTCGATCGCGCCGAGCCGAACGGGCTGTGGATCGCGCAGGATACCGGCGGCGCGATCAAGGGCGCGAACCGCTTCGACAGCTTCTGGGGCGCGGGCGATCAGGCGCGCGCGATCGCCGGCGGCATGGCGGGGCGCGGATCGGCCCTGCTGC